>NZ_JBIARX010000015.1:0-164673 GCF_042890265.1 Streptomyces sp. NPDC002209
CCCGAGTACGTCCAGTACTCGGGCGCCCCTCCGCCTTGCGATGCACGGCACCGGACGACGCGGGCTTGACCGGCAAGATCCGAAAGAGACGACCTGGGCGTGGAGCCTTGCGGGGCTCCGGCGGGGCTCCGGCGGCGTGTCAGCGGCGCGTCAGCGAAACGTGGGTGTGCCACGCATACTCGACCCCTTTGAACTGTGACGCCGCCCGGCGAGCGCCAGACGAGGGGGAGTGGATGAGCGTCGCCATGACCGTGGTCATCGCGCCCGGCTTCGCCCCGGCGCTGGACCTGCGCGGTCCCCTCGATCAGGACGCCCTCGCGGCGGCCCTCTCCGCGCTGCCCTCGGGCACCCCCACCCTGCGCCGCCACACGGCGACGCACCACACCCTGCACCTGCCCCCGCAGCACTCCCCGGCCGGCACGGTGGCCGATCTGCTGACCGCCCCCGGAGCCCGGTCGCGGAAGACGCCCGCGCAGGCGAAGGCGCCGCGGACCGCGTGGGAGAGCCTGGCCCCGGAGGAAACCGGCGGCCAGGACGCACCCGGCCCCTTCGACAGCCCGGCCGTGCATCCCGTGGGCGGACTCCCCGCGAGCGCCCGCCAGCGCGACGTGCTCCTCGACGTCCTCGTCGGCAGGCCCGGCGCCGGCCTGCACATCGAGCAGCTGCACTGGCGCTGGTACGGGCCGCTGGACACCGGGCGGTTCCACGCCGCCTGGAAGGCCGTCTTCCTGCAGGAGCCCGTGCTGCGGGCCGCGTTCACCGACCGCGCCCGCACGGACGGCCCCGGGACCGCCCCCCGCGTCGCCGTGCACCGCCAGGCCTCACCGCAGCTCGTCCGCCACCACCACGGATCCGCCGACTGGCACTCCCTGCTCGTGAGCGAACGGCTGCGCGCCTTCGACCTGCACCGGCCCGGGCTGCTGCGCATCGCGCTCCTTGACGAACAGGCCGGACCCGCCGGGCCGACCCGCATCCTGCTCACCTACCACCACGCCATGCTCGACGGCTGGAGCGTGCGCCTGCTGCTGCGCGCCTTCTACCGCGCCTACCTGGCCGAGGGGCGCACGATCGGCGGCGAGCGCCGCCCCGATGTGCGCGACCACCTGCGCTGGCTGGGCGACCAGGACCTCACCCCGCCCCGCGACTTCTGGTCCGCCGCCACACCCCCGGCCGGCTCCCGCACCCTGCCCGGCCCGACCGCGGCCGGGCTGCCCGCCGGCGACGGCGCCCGCTGGGGCCACGGGCTCGCGCGCCAGCGGCTGACCCCGTACGAGGCCGCCCGGCTGCGGGACTGGGCCGCCGGGCTCGGCGCCACGGAGAGCACGGCGCTGCACGCGGCCTGGGCACTGCTGCTGTACCGGGACGGCGGATCGGGCCCGGCGCCCGCGCCCGTCGCCTTCGGCATGGCCGTCTCGGGCCGCGGCATCGCCCTGGAGGGCGCCGCGAGCATCCCGGCCCCGCTGCGGGGCGCGCTGCCCGTCCACGTCGACGTGGACCCCGAGTCCCCGATGGAGCGACTGCTGGCCGACCTGCGCGACCGGGCCCTGGGCGCGGCCGCGTACGAATGGGTCTCGGCGGGCCAGGTCCACCAGTGGAGCGGGCGGGCCGTCCCCGACGAACTCACGGACTCGATCGTCGCCTTCGAGGCCCCGCAGGGCCCGCCGCCCGCCCCGGACGGCCGGGACCCGCTCTGGACCGAACTCGACGCCGAGGGCGTCCGGGTGGACCTCCCGCAGGCCGTGGGCCCGCACACGCCCCAGCCCATCGCCGTCAGCGCCCACCACGACGCCGAGGGCGCCCTGCTGCTGACGGCGGTCAACGACCGGACCCGGATCGCGGATCCCGAAGCGGCCGCGGCGCTCGCACGCACCGCGCGGCTGCTGCGCGAGTTCCCGGTGCTCGTCGACGGCACGACCAAGGTCGGGGAGGTCCTGCAGATCCTGGCCGGCCTGCCGGTGCCCGGGCCCGTGGCGCCCGCCCCGGTCCCGCCCGGCGGCGGTCTGCGCACGCTGCGCGCGGCCGCGCGGCCCGACGCCGGCACCATCCTGCTCGTACCGCCGCCGGCCGCACCCGAGGCCTGCTACGACGCCCTCGTACAGGCCTATCGGGGCCCGGAGGCGCTCACCACGGTCACCGCCCCGACCGACACGGCGGCCTGCCTGGCCGCCGTACGGCCCGCGCTCGCGGCCGGCGAACCGCTGCTCCTCGGCTGCTTCTCCGGAGGCGGGAGCGTCGCGTACGAGGTGGCCCAGCGCATTGCCGCGCACGGCTGGCTGCCTCCGCTCGTGGCCATCGCGGGCACGGCGGACGGGAGTTCCGCCTCGGTGCGCGACCTCGCACGCACCCTGCAGGCCGCGGCCGGCCGGCCGGGCTGAATCCGCTGGCCCACTCGGCGCTCGGACCGGAGCGGCGCCCCCGGTCTGGGCGCGCGGCCGTGACACCCTCCGGTCCGTCGGCCCCGTGCCGTTCCTGCGGGACTTCTCGAGCGGCGTTCGAAGATTCCTTGAGCCCCACCGCGGACCGTGTGCACAGCAGCCGTCACCCCCGGGCAGCGGCACCCCGCTGCCCCACACCCCGAGCAGAGCCGAGGAGAGCGACCATGGTGACCTTCCTCAACGAGCCGACCGTGCACGGTGACACCGACGAGCGCCCTGCCCCGAAGGGCCGCCGCGCGACCACGGAGGCGGTGCCCGGTGTCCGATGAGCGCTCCTCGGGCAGCCTGCTCGCAGGACCGGGTGCCGCGCCGCCGAGGGCCGCAGGACGCTCCTGTGCCGCTCCGTGCCCGGCCGACCGGGCCGGCCCTGCACCCGGTGCACCGGCGGACCAGGCCGTGCTGTTCACGGCTGACGGCCCGCTGCTGCCCGGCCTCGGCCGGGACCTCTACGGCACCTTCCGGGCCTTCGCCACGGCGTGGAACGAGGTCGCCGAGGCACTGGACCTCTGGCTGCCCCTGCCGCTGGCCGCCGTCGTGTTCGCCCCCCGGGAGGGGGTGGACGCCGCCCTGATCCGGGACGCCGCCTTCGCCCAGCCCGCCCTGTTCGCCTACCAGGTCGCCCTGTTCCGGGTGTGGGAGTCCTGGGGTGTGGAGGCGCGGGCCGTGGCCGGACACGCGGTGGGCGAGATCTCCGCGGCGTACCTGGCCGGCGTGCTCGACCTGGACGACGCGGCGCGCCTCGTGGTCGCCCGCGGACGGCTCTCCACCTGCGAGGCACCGCACAAGGCCCGGGCCGCGTCCGAGAAGCGGTTCCTCCGGGTGGCCAAGGGCTGCCGCATCAACGCACCCGACCTCACCCTGATCTGCGCAACGACCGGCGACCTGCTCGGTCCCCGCACCGGTGAGCGGACCCTCACCGCCGAATACTTCCTGCGCCAGGCCCTTGCGACACCCTCGCCCGCGGCCGCGCAGAGCGCCCTCGAAGCCGCCGGATTCCACCGCACCCACCCCTGCGGACCCGACGCGCGAAGCACCGCCCTCGGCAGCGAAGTGGACTCCGTGCTGGCCTCTCTCGGCCGCCTCCACGACCACGGCCACCCGATTTCCTGGCCCATGGTCTTCGCCGAGGCCACGCCGCCGGCCTGAGGCCGGCCGACCACCGGAAGCCGCCGCTCCCGGCGGCTTCCGGCAACTCCCGTGTCCGGCTGTACGAAGGCTCGAGCGGCTGTCGAGCGAGTCCCGTGAGGCTAAGCAGCCTCGACACCCGTGCACACGGACGGACCAGCCCCGGACCACCAGCAACGGCGAGTCCCGCGACGAAGGAGCTGATCCCGCGACCATGGCCACCACCGAGATCCACGCGGACCCTGCCACCAGACATGCCGAGCCCATCGCCCCGCTGCGCCGCGCGGCGCGGCTCGAGGCGCAGCTCGGCGACCCGTACGACCCTGCCAACCCGCACGGTCTGGGCGCCCTCTTCGCCGCCGACGAGCGGCGCGAGCCGCCCGAGGCCACCGAGCAGCTGCTCACCGAGGCCGGCCTCGGAGCCGAGTTCGTGCCCGCCGAGTACGGCGGCCGGCTCACCCGCGCCGACCACCTGGCCAAGGTGCTGCGCCCGGTCTTCCGCCGGGACCTCGCCCTCGGCTTCGGCTTCGGCATCACCTCGCTCTTCGCCACCTCCGCCGTCTGGGCGGCGGGCACCGAGGCCCAGCGCAGGTTCACCGCCGACATGCTGCTGGGCGGCGGCCGCGCCTCGATCGTCCACCACGAGATGGCGCACGCGAACGACATCCTGCGCGACGAGTTCACCGCCGGCGCCGCACCGGGCGGCGGCTACGAGCTCAACGGCCGCAAGGACGTCATCATCAACGCCGCCCGCGCCCAGGCGTACGTGGTCTACGCGCGCACCGACCCGGCCCGCACCCCGTACAGCCACTCCGTGCTGCTCGTGGACCCGGCCGAGCTCCGCGGCATCAACCACCTGCCCCGGGTCCCCACCACCGGCATGCGCGGCAACCTGTTCTCCGGGCTGGAGTTCACCGACTGCGCCGTCCCCGGCGATGCGCTCGTCGGCCGCCCCGGCGAAGGAGTGGCCCTCGCCCTGCGCACGTACCAGGTCAACCGCTGCGTCATCGCCTCGACGGCCGTCGCGGCCGTCGACACCGTCCTGCACTCCGCCGTACGGGCCGCGACCACCGGCCGCAGCCGTCCCCTGGCCCGCCGCTGGCACAAGCCGCTCGCCGGGGTCTTCGCCGACATGCTCGCCTGCGACAGCATGGCCACCGTCGCCCTGCGCGCCCTGAGCCTGCTGCCCGAACGCACCCATGTGCTCGCCGCCGCCGTCAAGTACGTGGTCCCCGACCTGCTGCGGGAGGACCTCGAGGAACTCGCCACCGTCCTCGGCTCCCGCGGCTACCAGCGCGGCACCCCGGCCTACGGCGCCCTCGACAAGCTGGGACGCGATCTGCCCGTGGCCGGCCTCGGGCACGCGGGCACCGCCGCCTGCCAGGCCGTGATCGTCCCCCAGCTGCGCACCCTCGCCGAACGCGCGTGGTTCCGCGAGGAGGAGCCGCCGCCCGAGCTGTTCCGCACCGGGGCCGCGCTGCCCGCCCTCGACTACCGGCTGCTCGGCATCGCCGACGGCGGCGACTTCCTCGCCGCCTCGCTCGTCGAGTCCGCCGCGCGGCTGGCCGGGGTACGCGGGGTCGGGGGCCAGCTCGCCGTCCTCGCCGACCTCGCCGAGGGGTTCGTCACCGAACTGCGCGCCCTGCGCGAACGCTGCCGGGCGATTCCCGCCCACGGCACCCCCGCGACCCTGTCCGACCCCGCCCTGTGCGTGCTCAGCGACCGCTACGCCCTCGTCCTCGCGGCCGCCTCGGTCCTCGGCACCTGGGAGGGCCAGGACGGCAGCGATCCCTTCCTGGCTGCCCCCGCCTGGGCGGTGCTCGCGCTCTCCCGGCTCGGCGGCCGGCTCGGCATCCCCGTGCCGGATCTGCCGGACGGCTGCCTCGAGCAGGTACTGGAGGAGCTGATGCGCCGCTACCGCTCGGGCCGCAGCTGCGACCTCGACGCGACGGAACTCGCGCAGTGACCCAGCCGCCCCGCCTCGGCACGGCAGCCCGGCATCCCGTGTTCCCCGTCCGGTACATCCCGTACGACCGGCACACCCGGTACACCCAGCACACCCAGCACCAGGGGAGGACAGCCCGATGACGGACGACGCGCAGCGCATCACCACTCCGGTCCACGTCACCGGACCGGCCGGTCCCTGGCAGGAGGTGGAGGACGGCATGGCCCTGCGCGGGAACGCCTCGGTGTTCACCACCTGGGGCGAGTGGCTCACCGCGGCGCTCGCGGAACCCGCGCTGCGCCCGCTGCTCGGCCGGGACTGGCTGCGCTACCGGCAGACCGTCGACCCGACGATCCGGTACCGCTTCGTCGCCTCCCGGCTGGCGGTCAAGTACACGGCGGCGGCCGCGCTCGGCGTCGACCCCGCCGACCTGGACCTCGCGTACAAGATCGGCGGCCGACCGTACCTGCGCGGCTTCGACCAGATCGACGTCAGCCTGACCCACACCGACGACCTGATCGCCGTGGGCATCAGCCGCACCGGCCGGATCGGCATCGACACCGAACCCGTCGACCGCAGGCTCTCCTTGCGCCTCCTGCAGGACCAGGTGCTGACGGCCGGGGAGCAGGCCGAACTCGCGGCGCTGCCCGAGGCGGAGCAGTCCGCGGCGATGCTGCGGCTGTGGACCCTGAAGGAGGCCTACACCAAGGCGCTCGGCCAGGGACTGCGGCTGGGCTTCTCCGAGTTCGGCTTCGCGACCGGCAGCGGGGGCGACGCGGGCCTGCTCGCCCCGGACGGCACCCCCGCGGCCCGTGGCGAGTGGGCGTTCGGCACGTACCCGGTGCTCGACCGCTACCTGGTCAGCATCGCCTGCCACGACACCGGCCTGGGCACCTCGCGCGACACCGCCGTCTCGACGATGCTCGACGAGGGGTTCCTGACGACGGTGGCAGGCCTCCTCGAACGGGCCTGACACCGCGGGCGGCACCACCGCTGCCACACCATCGCTGTAGGCGCGTCCGAGTTCTCCGGAGGAGAGTCGGTCCTGCGGCCGGCACCGGTCAACCCCCCGGCCGGGAGCGTGCCGCTCCTCTTGCCCCGCTGCCCGAACACCCACGCCCGGGCAGCGGGGCACAGGCATGTCCGGCCCCGCCCCGCCCGCTGCGCGAGCGGCCCCGTACGGAATTCGAGCCGGGCTGTAGCACCGCGGTCGATGCTGGACGACGAGACACCGGCCGGACCCGGTGCCTCTGTGTCGAAAGGGCCCGTATGAGCATCGTCGAGGAAAGACCACTGGAGAGCGTGCTCGCACCGGACGACGGGCTCACTCCCCCGCCCTCCGCCCGCCACCACGAGGACGGCGTCCGCTTCGCGTCCCTGCGCGAGCGCACGGCGGAACTGCACGCAGTTCGCGCGCTGGCCGAGGCCGGCCCCGGCGAACGGGCCACCGCCGCCCAGCACGCCAAGGGCAAGCTGACCGCGCGCGAGCGCATCGAGCTCCTGTTCGACGAAGGTACGTTCAACGAGGTCGAGCAGCTCCGCCGGCACCGCGCCACCGGCTTCGGCCTGGAGGACAAGAAGCCCTACACGGACGGAGTGGTCACCGGCTGGGGCAAGGTCCACGGCCGTACGGTCTTCGCGTACGCCCACGACTTCCGCATCTTCGGCGGCGCGCTGGGCGAGGCCCACGCCGAGAAGATCCACAAGCTGATGGACCTGGCCGAGGGCGTCGGGGCCCCTGTCGTGGGCCTGTGCGACGGCGCCGGCGCCCGCATCCAGGAAGGCGTCACCGCACTCGCCGGGTACGGCGGCATCTTCCAGCGCAACGTCCGCAACTCCGGGGTCATCCCGCAGATCTCGGTCATCCTCGGCCCCTGCGCGGGCGGCGCCGCGTACTCGCCCGCCCTCACGGACTTCGTCTTCATGGTCCGCGGCACCTCGCAGATGTTCATCACCGGCTCCGACGTCGTCCAGGCCGTCACCGGTGAAACCGTCACGATGGAGGACCTCGGCGGCGCCGACAGCCACGTCGGGGCCTCGGGCGTGGCCGCGTTCGCGTACGACGACGAGCAGAGCTGCCTCGAGGACGTACGGCACCTGCTGTCGCTGCTGCCCTCCAACAACCGCGAATCCGCTCCGGCCGGCGACCTCGAGGACCCGGTGGACCGGCGCTGCGAGCGCCTGTTCGACGTGGTCCCGGGCAAGCCCACGCAGTCGTACGACATCCGCGACGTCATCGAGGAGATCGCCGACCACGGGGACTACTTCGAGGTCCACGCCCGGTGGGCCCGCAACGTCGTCTGCGCCCTGACCCGCCTCGGCGGCCAGGTCGTCGGCATCGTCGCCAACCAGCCGGCCCACCTCGCGGGCGTCCTCGACATCCACGCGTCCGAGAAGGCGGCCCGCTTCGTCCAGTTCTGCGACTCGTTCAGCATTCCGCTGGTCACCCTGATCGACGTACCCGGCTTCCTGCCCGGCGTCGACCAGGAGCACAACGGCATCATCCGGCACGGCGCGAAGCTCCTGTACGCCTACTGCAACGCCACCGTGCCGCGCATCAGCCTCATCCTGCGCAAGGCGTACGGCGGTGCGTACATCGTCATGGACTCCCGCTCCATCGGCGCGGACGTCGCCCTGGCCTGGCCCTCGAACGAGATCGCCGTCATGGGCGCGGAAGGCGCGGCCAGCGTCATCTTCCGCCGCGAGATCAACGCCTCCGACGACCCCGAGGCCACCCGCGCGCAGAAGATCAAGGAGTACCAGGCCGAGCTGATGCACCCGTACTACGCCGCCGAACGCGGCCTCGTCGACGACGTCATCGACCCGGCCGAGACGCGTACGCGCCTCATCTCCACCCTCGACATGCTGCGCACCAAGCACGCCCAGCTGCCGAGCCGCAAGCACGGGAACGTTCCGCTGTGACCGCCGACGACAGGACCGCCCTGGCACTGGCGGCGATGCGCATCACCAAGGGCAACCCGTCGGCGGAGGACGTCGCGGCCCTGGCCGTGCTCCTGGCCTCCCGGATCCGGCTCCGGCACGAGACGCAGGCGCAGGCCCCGCAGGCGGAGGCCAAGGTGGAGAAGCTGCCCCTGCGCCCCCGGCCGTCCTTCATCGCACCGGGCGCCTGGGCCTCGTAGGCCCTTCCCCACCGTCCTCGATCAGCGCGGCGATGCCGTCCAGGATCCGCTCGAGCCCGAACTCGAGCGGATCCTCGCCGTGCGGGGCGAAGGCCCCGCCCGCGATGGCCGCGGTCAGCGCCGGGAACCGGTCGCCGTGCCGTTCCCACACGTCCGCCGTGAGCCGGTTCCACTCCTGACGGCCTTCCTCGTCGTCGTCGACGAGCTGCTGCGCCAGGCTGCGGACGTGGCCGACGACGAGCAGGAAGGCCGCGTGCTGCTGCGCGTAGGGCAGCCCCGTCCCGGACAGCGCGGCCAGGGCGGAGTCGAGCCAGGCCAGCTGACGGGGCCCCATGAGCTGGCGGCGCATTCCGGTGGCGGCCACCATCCACGGCCGGCGCCGGTACTGCTCCCAGCACGCACGCGCCCACGCGTCCAGCTGCGGACGCCAGCCCCCCGGCGCGTCGGCGACGCCGGGAGCCGGTCCGAAGGCGGCGTCGACCATCAGGTCGAGCAGCTCGGCCTTGCCGGGCACGTAGCGGTACAGCGCCATGGTGGTCACGCCCAGGCGCGCGGCGACGGACTGCATGGACAGCGCGTCCAGTCCCTCCGCATCGGCGATGGCGAGGGCGCCGTCCACGATCCGCTCGACGCTCAGCGAAGGCTTCGGGCCGCGCTTGGGCTGCCCCTGCTCGCCCCACAGGAGCGCCAGGCTGACCGCCGGATCGCGCTTCTCGTCCCTGCTCCTGGCCATGAGGCCCCGCTCCTCGCATCGCTGCGCACCGGACCCGTTGACGGCACGCCCTGGAACTGTATATAACATAAACGAAATCGCTTATTGCATACGCAGTTCTCTCGCAGTCCTGAGGAGTCGCCATGCTCGCCACCGTCCTCGCAGCCTCCATCGCCCTGCTCGCGACGCCCGCCGCCGGCCTGCTGGGTCACCGCGCCGTGCGCCGCGCCGGCAACGCCCGGCTCCTGCGCATCGAGGGGCCGCGCGGGATCGACGAACAGCGCTTCGTCCGGATCGGCGGCATCGAGCAGTGGATCTCGATCCGCGGCGAGGACACGGCCAACCCGGTGGTGGTCGAGCTCCACGGCGGCCCCGGCGCCTCCCACTCGATCTTCGCCACGCGCACCCGGTCCTGGGAGGAGCACTTCACTGTCGTGCGCTGGGACATGCGCGGCGCGGGCAAGACCTTCGGCCGCTCCGGCCCCGGAGGCCAGGGAGAGATGAGCTTCGCCCGGCTGTACGAGGACGCCCTCGAGGTCACCCGCTACGCCCGCGAGCGGCTCGGCGCCGAGCAGGTCGTCCTGGTCGCGAGCTCGCTCGGCAGCGTCTTCGGCCTGCGCCTGGCCCGCAGCCACCCCGAGCTGTACTCCGCCTACGTCGGCACCGACCAGAACATCCTGGACGCCGGCCGCGACACCTCCGTCCACGAGGCGCTCCTGGCCCGGCTGCGCGCGGCCGGCAGGCACAAGGACGCCGCCTCGGTGGCGGCGATGGGCGGCGGCCCGCACCCGCTGACCGCCGACCAGCGGGCCACGTACGACAAGCTGTCCGTGGCCTCCGATCCGCTGACGCTCGACACCCTCAAGAAGGTCGTGCTGGGGTCGCTGTGGTTCTCGCCGCTCCACTCGCTGCGCGAGCTGGGGCAGTACTTCGCGGGCATGAAGTTCTCCGCGCAGCTCACCCCCGCCCTGGCCGCGTTCGACGACCGGGCCGACGGCACCCGCTTCGAGCTGCCGTTCTTCGTCTTCCAGGGCGACCGGGACGTCATCACCCCGGCCGGACGCGCCCGGGCGTTCTTCGACGAGGTCGAGGCTCCGGTCAAGGAGTTCGCGCTGATCGAGGACGCGAGCCACTTCGCCTCGTTCCGCCACCCGGACCGGTTCCTGCACCTGATGCTGACCCGGGTCCGTCCGGTGCTGGCCGGGGCCGCGCACACCTAGGACCGCGTGCGCTACCAGGGCAGCGGACGGCCGTCGCGGAAGAAGCCGCCGGTGGGCCCGGAGTCCGGGAGGGTCGCGGCCCAGACGATCCCCGCCGCTCCCTCCCGTACGGGACGGCCGCCCGGGCCGCCCATGTCGGTCGCGACCCAGCCGGGGCAGACGGAGTTGACCAGGATGCCGTCGCCGCGCAGCTCGGCCGAGAGCATGCGGGTGAGGGCGTTCAGCGCCGCCTTGGAGGCGGTGTAGGCGGGGGTCCCGCCGCCCATGCTCGTCAAGGACGCGGCTTCGCTGCTGACATTGACGATCCGCCCGTGCCGGCCGGCCCGCAGCAGCGGGAGGAAGGCCTGCGCGGTGCGCCAGGGACCGTACAGGTTGGTGTCGGCGGCCTCGGCGACCACATCGAGGTCGGCCGTTGCGGCACGCTGCCAGGTGTCGTACGCGATGGCCGCATTGTTGACCAGGACGTCGAGCCGCCCGAAGCGTTCGCCCGTCTCGCGCGCGGCCTGCTCGGCGCTCGCCCGGTCCCGCACATCGAGGGCCATCGGGTGGACGTCCCCTCCCGCGGCACGCAGCTCCGCCGCGGCCTCCTCGGCAGCGGGCAGGGAACGGGCGGTCAGCAGGACGGTGTGCCCGAGCGCGCCGAGCTGCCGGCACACTTCCCGTCCGATGCCCCTGTTGCCGCCGGTGACCAAGGAGACGGTCCGCTCGCCATCCGTCATGCCGCTCCCTCCTCGGTTCAGCCGCGCCCGTCTACGTTCAGGGGGTCACAGTCCGAGGGAGATGGCCAGTCGGGTCAGTTCGGCGGTGCTGTTGATGCCCAGCTTGGCGCGGATGCGGCGGAGGTAGGCGTCGACGGTGTGCTTGGAGAGTCCCATGTGGCGGGCCGTCTGCACGTAGGTGCGGCCGGCGGCGATGTGGCCCAGTGCCTCCTGCTCGCGCGGGGCGAGGGACAGGGCGGCGGTCTCGGTCTCGGTCTGCGGGGTGGTGAGGGTGAGGCTCATGGGATTTCCCTCCGACGGATCGGATCGGTCATCTCTGCTCGCGCCCTCGGAAGCAGGTGGACATGTGGTCGAATGTCCGGTTTGTCCTGCTAAAAATCCTGCGCTCGCACCTTCACGACGGTGTCCGTCGACTGTCACGGGCGTGTGACAGGGCCCGTCTGCAGTGCAGCGCCCAGCATGGCGCCGAGGAGGTCGGTCTCCGGGAGCAGCGTGGCCTCGATCCGGTCGTCGGTGCAGCCGGCCAGGGTGAGCTCCTGGATCCGCCGGAAGAGCAGGCGGTCCGCCGCGGCGATCAGGGCTGCGGCGGCCCGGGGTGCGATGGCCGGGGCCTGGTCCGGGGCCGCGGCCGTCAGGGCTGCGGCGAGTGCCGCCTCCCGCTGGTCGTGCAATTCGCGCAGCCGGGCGGTGAGGGTGGGGCTGTCGGCGACCATGCGGGCGAACGCGGGGCCGGTGAAGCCGACGACGGGGTCGTGCTCCAGCAGGGCGGTGCGGAACGTCCGGCCCAGGGCGGTGAGCGGCTCTTCGCCGGGCTCGCGTTCGGCGACGGTCCGGGCCAGGCCCTCGGTGAACACCTCGTGGTGGTCGAGGGCCAGGTCCTCCTTGCGGGCGAAGTAGTTGGTCACCGTCTTCTTGGCCACGCGTGCCGCGGCGGCGATCTCGGCGATGGTGGTCTGCTCGAAGCCCTGCTCGATGAAGAGCCTGGTCGCGCAGTCGGAGATCAGCTGCCTGGTCTCCTGCTTCTTGGACTCACGGAGCCCCATCTCGGTAGCCATGGGGAAATCTTACATCCATAGCAAAATTACGCTTGACCGAGCGAAGCGGCACTGCCTAAAGTTACGTCCGTCGCAAAATTACTCCGAGTGAACGGAACTGGATGCGCAAGCTCACCTATTTCGTCGGCAGCAGCATCGACGGCTTCATCGCCGCCCCTGACGGCGGCTTCGACTTCCTCATGGCGCACGTCACCGAGGACTACCTCCCGCACCTGGCCGCCGAGTACGCGGACACCCTCCCGACCGCGGGCCGCGCCGCCCTCGGTGTCGCGGACGGGCCCAACACCCGCTTCGACACCGTTCTCATGGGCCGCGCCACCTACGCCCAAGGCCTGTCCGCAGGCCTCACCAGCCCGTACGCCCACCTGCGGCAGATCGTGCTCTCCCGCTCGCTCACCACCAGCCCGGACCCTGCCGTCGAGGTGACCGCCGACGACCCGGTCGCCCTGGTCCGCAAGCTCAAGCAGGAGGACGGGCTCGGGATCTGGCTCTGCGGCGGCGCCGACCTGGCCGGCCGGCTGCTGCCCGAGATCGACGAGCTGATCGTCAAGCAGTACCCGGTCGTGGCCGGCAGCGGCATCCCGCTCTTCCGCGCCGACTTCTCGCCGCACACCTTCCGCCTCACGGACAGCCGCGTGTTCGAAGGCGGCAACCTCATCCTCAGCTACACGAAGACCTCCGACGACAGCAGCACCGACTGAACCGAGGAACCCGCCATGCTCGTGATCACCCCCACCGCCGAGAACGTCACCGTGTCGCCGAACGCCCGTATGACCGGCCTGGCGGCTCCCAGCCGGGGCAGTGCGGAACTCAGTACCTGGACCGTCGCGATGGAGGCCGGCCAGAGCGGCCCCGAGCACTCCGTCAGCCGTGAACAGGTCTGGACGGTGACCTCGGGCGCCCTCGAGGTCACCTGCAAAGGTCGCACCGAGAGGATCGAAGCCGGCCAGACGCTCGTCCTGCCGCCGCAGGCGCTCCGGCAGGTCCACGCCGCGCAGGCGGCCGAGGCCCACGTCGCCATGCGCGCGGACGGAGTGGTCTGCGTGCCCGGCACCGAAGGCACCCGCGTGCTGCCCTGGGCCCGGTGACGGCCGCCGCCGGACCGGCCACTCGTCGCACGTCCGCCGCCGGCGGGAGTGCTTGAGGAGTATTTGAAGGATGCTCGATCCGAGCCCCGAAGACTGTCCGTACCGAGTACGGACTCCCTGGAGGCTTGGATCATGACCGTCGAGATGGTGTCCACTGCCGAACGTACGCTCCAGGGCCGGGAGTTCGCGGCCCTGTACGCGGAGGTGCAGCAGTTCTACGCCCTCCAGATGCAGATCCTGGACGTGCACGACACCGAGCGCTGGGCGGGCACCTTCACCGAGGACGCCGTCGTCGAACTGCCTTCCCTGCACCGGCCGGTGCCGGCCCGCGCCGGGCTCGCCCGCTACGAGCGCGCCGGCGCGGCCGCGCAGCGGCGGGCCGGCAGCCCCCTCAGCCACTGGGTCGGGATGCTCGACGTCCGGCCCCGGGCGGACGGGTCGCTGCACACCCGCTGCTCGGCCCTGGTGTGCGCCACGCCGACCGGAGGCAGCTCCAAGGTCCTGTACGTGTGCGTCATGGAGGACGTCCTCGTCCGCAGCCGCGGCGAGTGGCGCATCGCGCACCGCCGGGTGATCCGCGACGACCTGGCCTGAGCCACTGTCGTGACACGACGCCGAGGGGCCACCGCCGACCGGTGCTCCCGGGCATCGGCCGGCGGTGGCCTGCTGCGCTCGTGCGCGGCCGGCGGGACCGGCGGCGGTCCCGCCCGGAGCTCAGGACAGGCTGGTGAACGCGGCGAAGACGTCGTCGAGTTCGTGCGTGTGCACGGTGAGCGACTCCGAGGTGATCGCCGCCGCGTCGAGGACCGCGAGCACGGCCCGCAGGGTCTCGATGCCGGCGTCGGCGGGGATCTGGAGGGTGAGCGTCGCGGGGTCGCTCCACGCGTCGCCGAGGCCCGGGAGCGATCCGGCGCCGAAGGCGGCGCCGGCCCGTTCGAGCGCGATCGCATCGGCGAACCGCAGGCGGACGAGACCGTCGGGCGGACCGTTCCGGGGCGCGCCGGACGGGGGCGGAACCACCGTGAGCTCCCGAGGTGTGCGTGTCACTGGCGCTGCCCTCCCCTTCGCCCGCGTGCCGTCGCACGCTGCTGCCGCTGATCGCTCACCGCAGGATCTCCGCCTCGTCCGGGTCCGGCACGATCACCGTGCCGACCCCGTCGTCGGCGAACATCTGCAGGAGAACCGAGTGCGGGACCCGTCCGTCGATCACCCGGGCCGCACCCACGCCGCCCCGCACGGCCTGCAGGCACCCGGTCATCTTGGGCACCATGCCGTCGCTCAGCTCCGGCAGGAGCTTCTCCAGCTCGCAGGCCGTGAGCCGCTGGATGACCTCGTCACTGTGCGGCCAGCCCGCGTACAGACCCGCGACGTCCGTCAGCATGACGAGCGCCTCGGCGCGCAGCGCGGTCGCGAGCGCCGCCGCCGCGGTGTCGGCGTTGACGTTGTAGACCAGGCCGTCCTCGGCGCTGCGGGCGAGCGGCGAGACCACCGGGATCCGGCCGTCCGCCAGCAGGCTCTCCAGCGCGCCGGTGTCCACGCGGGTGATGTCGCCGACCCTGCCGACGTCCACCGGCTCCCCGTCGATCCACGGCACGTGCCGCACCGCGGTGATCGTGTCCGCGTCCTCGCCCGTCATACCGACGGCGAGAGGGCCGAAGCGGTTGATCAGCCCGACCAGTTCGCGCTGCACCTGGCCGGCGAGGACCATCCGCACCACGTCCATCGCGGCCGGCGAGGTGACGCGGAGCCCGGCTCTGAACTCGCGCTCCAGGCCCCGCCGCGCGAGCTCGGCATCGATCTGGGGGCCTCCTCCGTGCACGACCACGGGCCGCAGCCCTGCGTAGCGCAGGAAGACGATGTCGCGGGCGAAGGCCGCCGTGAGGTCCTCGTTGACCATGGCGTGGCCGCCCAGCTTGATGACGACCGTCCGGCCCTGGTGGCGGGCCAGCCACGGCAGGGCGTCGCCGATGGACTGGGCCTTGGCCATGGCCGGGTGCATGCTGGCGGTCATAGGCACGACTCCTTCTGTGGAAGACCCCGGCGACGGGCCGGGCCCCGATGGCCGGTGGACGTGCGCTCGAGAACGGCACGAAAACACTTGGCTGCGCAGCGGGCTTTTGGGATGGTGAATACATTTCGGCCCGGGCTGTGCGTGTTCCGCAATCATCGCGCGCGGACGCGGGCCAATGGAAGTCGATCCAGTCGACTCGCGCGAAAAGGCGACCGATTCTGCCACATGAGTGTGTCCAGTTTTCGGGACACGTCCTGTCGACAGGACAGTGGGCGACAGATATCGAGGGAATGGGTCCCGCAAGCCTCCACGGGGTTCCCTATCGGTGCATGATCTGGCTTGGCGGTCTCGCCAACACCATCCCACCGATGGATGATGATTCATTTTCTGTTCGAAAGTGAATCGTGGACGGCTTGAATTGGAGTGGATTGATGAGCAGCAACCCGTTCGACGACGCAGACGGCCGGTTCTACGTGCTGGTGAACGACGAGCAGCAGCACTCGCTGTGGCCCTCGTTCACCGAGGTTCCCGCCGGCTGGCGCATCGTGTTCGGCGAGGAGAGCCGCGACAAGTGCCTCACGTACGTCGAGGACAAGTGGACCGACCTGCGGCCGCAGAGCCTGCGGGACGCGATGGTCGCCGACGCCGCGTGAGCTGACCGGGCACGGCCCGGAACCGCCGTGGGGTGTGCCCCGGTGCTGCAGCCGCAGCACCGGGGCACACCCCACGGTGTGCTGCCTCAGGCGGCCGAGGACGCTTCCGCCACGGAGTGGTTGAGGTCCAGCTCCCGCTCGGTGCGCCGCAGCACGATCGAATCGGCGATCTCGCCGCTGCGCACCGCGATGTTCGACAGCAGGGACGACGACATGCCGTGCGTGTGCTCGGTGCCGCCCTGCAGATAGACGCCGCAGGTCAGTCCCGATGCGGTGACCAGGCGGTAGTCGCGTTCCACCCGGTGCCTGCCCGCCGCGTCGCGCTGGAAGTGCTGGTCGAAGTCGCCGAGCAGACGGGCCGGGTCCAGGCCGTCGTAGCCGGTGGCGAACACCAGCGCGTCGACGGCCAGCTCCTCCGTCCGGTCGTCGAGCACCGAGTGCAGGACCACCCGCGCCCCGTTGCCGACGCGTTCGACCTCGGAGACCCGGGTGAGGTTGCGGAAGTGCAGCCGCTGGCTGCCGCCGCGCACCTGCTCCTCGTACGAACGCTGGTACAGGGCCCGGATGACGTCGGCGTCGACCACCGAGTAGTTGGTGTTGCGGTGGTAGCGCCAGAACGCGTCCCGTGCCCGCTCGGTGCCGAAGTAGTACTCGTCGACCGCGTCCGGGTCGAACACCTGGTTGGCGAACGGGGTGTCGTCGGCGACGGAGTAGCCGTACGACGGGATGACCGCGGAGACCTGGGCGTGCGGCAGCGAGTCGTAGAGGAACCGGGTGATCTCGGCCGCGCTCTGGCCTGCGCCGACCACCGCCACGCTCTTGAGCTCGCCGGAGGCCTGGGAGTTGAACTTGCTCAGGAACTCCGAGCTGTGCCACACGCGCTCGTCGGACGTCACGCCCTCCGGCAGGCGCGGCACCAGGCCCGTCGAGATGGTCACGTTGCGCGCGGTGACCACGCTGGTGGTGCCGTCACCGCCGCGCACCTCGATCTCGAGGAGGTTGGGCGTCTGCGATCCGGCCTCGGCGACGGGCCGGATCGAGGTGACCTCGGCGCCGTAGGTGACCTTGTCGCGGAGGCCGGCGGCCGCCCACTCCAGGTACTGGTGGAATTCGTGCCGGGTCGGGAAGAAGTCCTGGTTGTTCACGAACTGCACCAGCCGGTTGGAGGCGTGCAGATACGAGATGAAGCTGAACCGGGACATCGGATTCCTGAAGGTCGCGAGGTCCTTGAGGAATGAAATCTGCATGGTCGTCGACGGCAGCAGCATGTTCCGGTGCCAGCCGAACGAGGGCTGTCGCTCGAAGAAATGGGACTTGACCGGATGCTGCGGAGCGCTCGCCCCGTGCTCCTCCAAGGCGATCGCGAGCGACATGTTGGACGGGCCGAACCCGATACCGACCACGTCGTAGATCTCTTGGTTGCGCCTGCCAGTTATGCCCATAGAAATTTCTCCCGCTTGCGTCTGGAAAACTCGGCCGGTGGCCCGAGAGACCGTTCTGCAGTGTTGCTCCCGAGAGTATCTCAAGGCAACTTGAAGACGGCCTGAAGACTGTTTTGAGGGCTTCTCGAGTTGCTCGATTATCCGAAGGCTTTGTCCTGTCGACGGGACGGCGATATGGTCGGCGCGGATTATCAAGATCTCCGCGTGACGCGGCCGGTGGCAGTTTGCCCACGTGTCCTGTGTCCGGAGTAATGCGATCAGTCATGCCCTGAGCCAGGGTCATGCCCTGAGCCAATTGTTGAAAGGGTGTATCCGAATGTTCGTGCCCAGCTCTTACCGCGAACCGGACAGTTCGTGGATGGTGGACCTGATCCGTGGTAATCCATTGGCGCTCGCGGTGGCCAATGGCAGCCCCGAGGACGGTCCGTTCGCCACGCACCTCCCGGTCATCTTCGACCCCGAGACGTCCGGCGACTGGTCCGGCGAGCTGCCGGGCGCCACCCTGCTCGGACACATGAACCGGGCCAACCCGCACTGGTCGGCGCTGGAGACGGGCGGCGTCCTGCTGCTGACGTTCACCGGCCCGCACACCTACGTGTCGCCCACGGTGTACGAGAAGACGCCGGCCGCTCCGACCTGGAACTTCACCGCGGTGCACGTCCGGGGCGTGGTGGAGAAGATCGAGTCGATGGACGAGACGCTGAACGTGGTCGAGTCCACCGTGCGCGCCTTCGAGGGGGCGTTCGGCAACGGCTGGGACATGACCGAGTCGCTCGACTACTTCCGCAAGATCGCGCCGGCCGTGGGGGCCTTCCGGTTCACGGTGACCGGGGCCGAGGGCATGTTCAAGCTCAGCCAGGAGCAGCCGGACGAGGTCCGCGAGCGGGTGCGGGAGTCGTTCGGGCAGAGCGCGTGCACGTACAAGCGCGAGACCGCCGGGCTGATGAGCCGGCTGTCCTGACGCGCCGAAGGCTTCGGCGGCGGGGACTCAGGCGCTGACGGCCACGGGCCGGGTCTGCTCGGCGAGGTCGTCCAGGGCGCTCGCGGCGGCGCTGTCCAGCGTGGTCATCACCCACTGCTCGAAGTCGACGCCCAGCTGCTCCGCGGCCTTGTGCCACCACTGGACACGGCTGCCGGGGACCTCCAGACGGCGGCTCGGCTCGGTGGGAGTGCGGGGCAGCTGCTCGCCCTGGCGCGTGGCGCGGATGGCGTTGCGCAGCTGCTTGGTGGTCCACTGCCCCTGCTCGGCGCGGTCGAGCCAGCGGTCCTGGTCCTCGACCGGCATGGAGGCCAGCTCGGCGTGGTGCTGGAAGCTCAGGGTGGGCCGCCGCCGGGTGAAGTCGAAGCGTCTCGCGACCCATGCGTAGTTGCGCAGGGTCTGGTACGAGAGGCCGACGGCCTGTATCCCGCGCTGGTACCGGTCGGTGTAGTGGTCCTTGCCGTACCTCAGCCAGTCGCCCAGCCACCACGAGGACGAGTCGAGGACGCCGGCGAGCTGGCGCCCGGCCCGCTCCCACTCGTCGTAGGCCATCCCCGTCGGCATCTGCAGCCCCACCTTGGTCGTCAGCACCTGGCCCCGGCGCGGCGCGGCCCCCGCACTGCGCGGCTGTCGTGCCGGGGGCTGCGGGGGAGCGGCTGCCGGGCCGCCATGCGGCCCTGCGGTTAGACCGGCCTGACGTGCCATCATGCCTCCATCAGAAGGGTGTACATAACCGGCGAGAAGTTTCGCGGCGGGGGCTGGAGCGGTACCGGAGCGGCGTTCGAACGACCGCACGGCTGTCCCGTCGACAGGACGACGCGCGACCGCGTTTCCCGCCCCGACCGGAATTCAATGCCGGCCATGGTTTCATTCCCGCCCGAGTTGCTGCTGCGGGACGCCAATGAGCCTGATTTTGCGCGTAATTCGGCCGCCCGAATGTCGAAAAAGAACCAGTGGGCAGGTATTTTCATGCCGTGGTTCGACTTCGCCGGAGGACCGCACAAGTACCGCATCAGCGAAATTCAGACGACCTTCAGGACGGGGAATGACGATGACGATACGGAAGAGACCAAAGGCCGGTGTGGTCGGTCTGGCGGCACTCGCGATCATGGCCACCGCCTTCACGGGTCCCGCCCAGGCGGCGGAGGACACGGCCCCCAAGGCGGCCGAGCACCAGGCGACGCAGCGCGCGATCGACGCGGCCGTTGCGGCCGGCATCCCCGGCATCACGGTCGAAGCGCGGGATGCCAACGGGGTCTGGAAGTCGGCGTCGGGCGTGGGCAACCTGAACACGGGTGCGCCGCGCGGCAAGAACGACCGGTTCCGTGTCGGGCACGTCACCGCCACCTTCGTGGCGACGGTCCTCCTCCAGATGGAGGCGGAGAAGAAGCTCAGCCTCGACGACACCGTGGAGCGCCATCTGCCGGGCCTGGTGACGGGCAACGGCAACGACGGCCGCGCGATCACCGTACGACAGCTGCTCAACCACACCAGCGGCCTGTACGACTACTTCGCCGACGGCGACTACGTCTCGACGTACGTCCTGGGCGACGGCTACCTCCAGCACCGGTACGAGACCATGCCCCACAAGAAGCGCGTGGAGGTGGCGCTCTCGCACGCGCCGGCGTTCCAGCCCGGCGCCAGGCACGGGTTCTCCAACACCAACGACATCCTGTCCGCGATGATCGTCGAGAAGGTCGGCGGCAAGCGGTACGAGGACGAGGTGCGCAAGCGCATCATCGAACCCCTCGGGCTCACGGCGACGTCCACCCCCGGCAACGGCATCAACCTGCCCCAGCCGAGCAGCCGCGCCTACTCCAAGCTCTTCTTCCAGACGCAGCCGGACAAGATCGACGACGTCACCGAGGTCAACGGGTCGCAGGCCTGGGGCAACCTCGACATCATCTCCAGCGCAGCCGATCTGAACCGGTTCTACAGCGCCCTGATGCGCGGGAGGCTGCTGCCGCCGAAGCAGCTGGCGGAGATGAAGACGACCGTCGTCAACCCCGACTTCCCGCTCTCGTCCTACGGCCTCGGCCTCGAACGGCTGACGCTGGGCTGCGGCACCACCATCTGGTACCGCGACGGAGGCACCGTGGGCTGGCTCTCCCTGGTCGCCACCACCGAGGACGCCGGCCACCAGCTCACGTTCAACTACAACAGCGACTGGCGACCGGACGACATCCTCACCATCCTCAACGCCGAGTACTGCGGCGCGTCCTGACGCTGACGCCGAGGCGGGTCGCAAGAGCGCCCTCCCCGACCGCGACACCCGGTGACACCAGGACGCCGGCCCGCACGACGAGCCGTCGGCGCGTGCGGGCCCGGCACCGGTGAGCCGTGCCTTCGAGCCGCAATCAATTCCGAGGCTGTCGTATGTACGGCAAACGCGATGGGTGACAGGCCCGGATCGCGTGAGAAGGACATGTGTGTCACACCGGGAGGGTTCATGACAGTGCGAGCAGCCGTGGCGGGGGCGAGTGGATATGCGGGGGGCGAGCTCCTACGCCTGCTCCTGGCCCACCCCGAAGTGGAGATCGGCGCTCTGACCGGGCATTCCAGCGCGGGACAGCGCCTCGGCGCGCTGCAGCCGCACCTGGCTCCGCTGGCCGGTCGGGAGCTACAGCCCACCACTGCGGACGTCCTCAAGGGGCACGACGTCGTCTTCCTCGCCCTGCCGCACGGCCAGTCCGCCGCCGTCGCAGAGCAGTTGGGCGACGAGACGCTCGTCATCGACTGCGGCGCGGACTTCCGCCTCGCGGACGCGGCCGACTGGGAGAGGTTCTACGGCACGCCGCACGCGGGCACCTGGCCCTACGGCCTGCCCGAGCTGCCCGGAGCCCGCGCCGCACTGGCAGGGACCAAGCGCATCGCGGTCCCGGGCTGCTACCCGACCTCCGTCCTGCTGGCCCTGTTCCCCGCGTACGCGGCGGGACTGGCCGAACCCGAGGCGGTGGTCGTCGCGGCGTCCGGCACGTCCGGCGCCGGCAAGGCGCCCAAGGCGGACCTGCTCGGCAGCGAGGTCATGGGCTCCATGCGGCCGTACGGCGTGGGCGGCGGCCACCGGCACACGCCCGAGATGGTGCAGTACCTCAGCGCCGCGGCGGGTCACCGGGTCGCCGTCTCCTTCACCCCGACCCTGGCCCCCATGCCGCGCGGCATCCTCGCCACCTGCTCCGCCGCGGCGCGGCCCGGGGTCGGCGCGGACGACGTACGGGCCGCGTACGAGAAGGCGCTGGCCGACGAGCCCTTCGTACGGCTGCTGCCCGAGGGGCAGTGGCCCAGCACCGCCGCCGTGTACGGATCGAACGCCGCGCAGATCCAGGTCGCCCTCGACCCGGCGGTCGGCCGGATCATCGCGATCAGCGCCATCGACAACCTCACCAAGGGCACCGCGGGCGGTGCCGTCCAGAGCATGAACGCCGCCTTCGGCCTGCCCGAGGGCCTGGGGCTTTCCACCATCGGAGTCGCACCGTGAGCTGGGGGCACCTCCCAGCGGCAGCTGGGGCAACACCCGCAGCTGCCGGGCCGCAGACGACGACAGTCGCACCTCTGCGCTGCACGGGCGGCAGTGACTTCAGCCGCAACCGCGGCGGGGCGAACAAGGAGATGTAGTGAGCGTCACCGCAGCACGAGGCTTCACGGCGGCGGGCATCGCCGCAGGAATCAAGCAGAACGGCAACCGAGACCTGGCTCTCGTCGTCAACAACGGGCCGCGCTGCGCCGCGGCCGGCGTCTTCACCTCCAACCGGGTGCAGGCCGCCCCCGTCCAGTGGTCCCGGCAGATACTCGCCGACGGCAAGATCCGCGCCGTCGTGCTCAACTCCGGCGGCGCCAACGCCTGCACCGGGCCGCAGGGCTTCCAGGATACGTACGCCACCGCCGAGAAGGCCGCCGGGCAGCTCGGCCTGGAGGCGGCGGACGTGGCGGTCTGCTCCACCGGGCTCATCGGCGTGCCGCTGCCCATGGACCGCATCCTGGCCGGCGTCGAGAGCGCCGTCACCCGGCTGTCCGAGTCCGGCGGCGAGGACGCGGCGGTCGCCGTCATGACCACCGACACGGTGCACAAGACGGCCGCCGTCACCCGGGGCGAGTGGACCGTCGGCGGCATGGCCAAGGGCGCCGGGATGCTCGCCCCCGGCCTGGCCACCATGCTCGTCGTGCTCACCACGGACGCCGCCCTGGACAGCGCGGTCCTGGACCGGGCGCTGCGGGACGCCACCCGCTCCACCTTCGACCGGGTCGACTCCGACGGTTGCATGTCCACCAACGACACCGTGCTGCTGCTCTCCTCCGGGGCATCCGAAGTCACCCCGGATTACGCCGAGTTCGCGCAGGCCGTGCACGCGGTCTGCGCCGATCTGGCGCGGCAGCTCATCGGGGACGCCGAGGGCGCCAGCAAGGAGATCCGCATCGAGGTCGTGGGCGCCGCGAGCGAGGACGACGCCGTGGAGGTGGGCCGCTCGGTCGCCCGCAACAACCTCCTCAAGTGCGCCATCCACGGCGAGGACCCCAACTGGGGCCGCGTCCTGTCCGCCATCGGCACCACCTCCGCCGCCTTCGAGCCCGACCGGCTGGGCGTCGCCATCAACGGCGTCTGGGTCTGCAAGAACGGATCGGTGGGCGAGGACCGCACGCTCGTGGACATGACCGGCCGCGAAGTCGGGATCACCGTGGACCTGGCCGCGGGCGCGGAATCCGCCGTCATCTGGGCCAACGACCTCACCGCCGAGTACGTCCACGAGAACAGCGAGTACGCCTCATGAGCGCTTCCGCGTCTCATGAGATCTGCCCGTACGCAGTGAACAACGACGTGAGCTTCGAGGGAGCGACGGCATGAGCAACGGCGCGGACATGGCGGACCTGACCGGGGCGGGCAACGCGGCGCTGACCCGCCGCTGGCAGGGCGCCATGATGGACAACTTCGGCACCCCCCTGCTGCCCCTGGTCCGGGGCGCGGGCACCCGGGTCTGGGACGCGGAGGGCAACGAGTACCTCGACTTCGTCGGCGGCATCGCGGTCAACTCGCTCGGCCACGCGCACCCCGCGGTCGTACGGGCCGTGTCCGAGCAGATCGCCTCACTCGGACACGTCTCGAACCTCTTCATGGCAGAACCGACCGTGCGCCTCGCCGAGCGCCTGCTGCAGCTCGCCGGGCGCCAGGGCCGGGTCTACTTCTCCAACTCCGGCGCCGAGGCCAACGAGGCGGCCTTCAAGATCGGCCGGCTCACCGGCCGCACGCACATGGTGTCGGCCGTCGGAGGCTTCCACGGCCGCACCATGGGGGCCCTTGCCCTCACCGGCCAGCCGGCCAAGCAGCGCCCCTTCCACCCGCTGCCGGGCGACGTCAGCCACGTGCCGTTCGGGGACGTGGAGGCCTTGCGCGCCGCCGTCACCCCGCACACCGCGCTGCTGATGCTGGAACCCCTGCAGGGCGAGAACGGCGTGGTCGTACCTCCGCCCGGCTACCTGCGGGCCGCCCGCGAGATCACCGCAGCGACCGGCACCCTCCTCGTCCTGGACGAGATCCAGACCGGCATCGGGCGCACGGGCCGCTGGTTCGCGGCCGAGGCCGAAGGCGTCGAGGCGGACGTCGTCACCCTCGCCAAGGGCCTGGGCGGCGGACTGCCCATCGGCGCGACGCTCGCCTTCGGCGCGGCCGCGCAGCTGCTCACGCCAGGCGCACACGGCTCGACCTTCAGCGGGAACCCCGTGGTGTGCGCGGGCGCCCTCGCCGTACTGGACACCATCGAGCGGACGGGCATCCTCGACCACGTGACCTGGACGGGGGAACGGCTGCGGCGCGGCCTGGAGACCCTGGACCACCCGCTGATGCGCGAGGTCCGCGGCGCCGGCCTGCTGCTGGGCGTCGTGCTCAACGGGGAGTTCGCGGCGCAGGTGCAGCAGGCGGCCCAGGACAAGGGCCTCCTGGTGAACGCGGTGATGCCGGACGTCATCCGGCTCGCCCCGCCGCTGAACGTGTCGGACCGTGAGGTGGACACGTTCCTCGACGGTTTCCGGGCGGCCCTGTCCGAAGCCCTCGGCGAGGTGCTGACGGCGGCCTGACCGCCCGCGGTCCACCACCTAGGCGAGCACCGCGCCGGCGGTCAACCGCGGCGCGGTGCTCGCCGTCAGCTCGTTGAAGCGGCACAGCAGTCGGTTCTGCTCCTGTTGCAGCCGCTCGATGCGGCGGTGCAGGCGGGCGATCTCCTCGCACAGGGGGAGCACCGCGTCGTCGGCCGTCGCGTCCGTCTGCGCGGGCGCCGCCGCGGCGAGGGCCGGGTCGTGGTGGAGGATCGCCTCCATCAGGCCGCGCAGAGCGGGGCCCGGCTCGACACCGAGTTCGTGGACCAGGCGGTTGCGCGCCCGTTCGTACACGCGGAGCGCCTCCGCCTGCCGGCCGCAGCGGTACAGGGCGACCATCAGCAGGTCGTAGAACCTCTCCCGCACGGGGTGATCGGTGGTGAGCTCCACCAGCTCGCCCGTGATCTCGCCGTGGCGCCCGGTACGCAGGTACGCGTCGTACATCATCTCCAGCGCGGTCAGCCGGTGCTCCTCGAGCTGGGCCGCCTTGCCCGCGCAGATGTCGCCCAGCACGCTGCCCTCCAGAGCCGGGCCGCGCCACAGGGACAGCGCCCGGCGCAGCAGCTCACCGGCATGGTCCGGGTCGGCGGGCAGGATCCGCCGGGCCTCGTCGGTCAGGTGCTGGAAGCGTGCGGCGTCCGTCTCGACGGGCGCGAGCTGCAGGGTGTAGCCGCGTGAGGTGGTCACGATCCACGGGTGCTGTGCGTGCTGTTCGTGCGGTGTGACGCTCCGGCCCTCCAGGCCGGACAGCAGCCGGCGCAGCCGGGCCACGTGGAGCTGCAGCGCGTTCGCCGCGTTGGCGGGCGGGTGCTCGCCCCACAGCTCGTCGATGAGCCGCTGCACGGAGACGTTGTGCCCGGCCTTCACCACCAGCGCACCCAGCAGTGCACGCTGTTTGGCACCTGTGGGAACGATCCGCAGACCGGTCCGTTCGTCCTGGACTTCCACGAGACCGAGCAGGCGGAACTCCATCTCATCCCCTCACACACGCTGGCATCTCAGTCAGTTGCAGGAGTCGGGCGGCCACGCGTCGGCGGTGCGCCGAAGGATTCAGGAGGAGCGGATCGCGCCCGCCGCGGCGAGCGCGGTGGTCGCGTCCCGTTCGATCTGCCGCAGCAGCGGCCCGGGATCGTCCTGGAAGTAGAAGTGACCGCCGTCGAAGACGCGCAGGCCCAGAAAGTGCTCGGTGTGCTCTTCCCAGCCGGTCATCCGCGCCGGTGAGGCGGAGTGGTCCTCGCCGCCCGCGTAGGCGGACAGCGCCACGGGCAGCGGACCGGTGCCGGGATCGGGGCGCCAGGTCTCCACCAGGCGCAGGTCGGCCCGGATGACCGGCTCGAACAGGGCCCACAGGTCGGGGTCGTCGAAGACCGCGTCGGGTGTGCCGCCGAGCAGCTTCAGGCGGGTCCGCAGCTCGGCGTCGGGCAGCTGGTGGTACCGGTTCTTCGGCCCTGACAGCTGCGGTGCGGTCCGTGCGGAGACACCGATCCACACCGGCAGCGGCAGGCCCCGGTCGACGGCCCGCCGGGTGATCTCGTACGTGAGGAGGGCGCCCATGCTGTGCCCGAATAGGGCGTAGGGGCTGCCCGTCAGCCCGGGCTCGATGATGCTCAGCAGGTGGTCGGCGAGGCGGCCGGCGTCCGCGATCTGCGGCTGGTCGAGGAGGAGCCCGTGGCCGGGGGCGTCGAGCAGCGTCACGTCCCACGTGTCCGGCAGTTCGGCGGGCCAGTGGCGGTACAGCAGGTGCGAGCCCCCCGCGTGGTGCAGGACGAACAGGCGCAAGGCAGGTCGTGTGCCGTCCATCTCTCTCCCTCCGATCGGCCGCGAGTCCTCGGACCATAGAGCGCTGCGAGACCGGCAGGGCGCGGGCGCCACTCCGGCTCTGCCGCCGGTGTGGCGGCTCTCGAGCGATCCTCCGGCGGCGCGGCGCGGATGGGGGACGGGGCGCATCGGGGAAGGCGCGGGCGTACGTCGGGAGTGGCCTGAAATCCAGCGCCCGACTGCGGCGGGGTCCGTGCGGATCTCGAGCGGTTCGCCATCGTGAGCGGCGAAGACCGGCCCGAAGGTGCGCGCAGAGCTCCGCCGCCCGGCCGCTCGAGCGGACCTTGACCGGGTCTCAAAAGGGCCGTGGCTACAGTGGCGGCAAGTCGGCTACCGGCAACGCGGGCAGCCAAGCCCGTACGACGACCACGGCCCAACCGAGACGGCCGGGGTCCCGCGCCACCGCTCGAACCGGAGCGGACAGCGGACGGGCCGATCGGCTGCCGTACGTTCTCATCCCAGGAACGTGAGGCAGCCGGTCTCCCAGGAATCCAGTGGCGTGCAGAGGACGACCGGGAGGTCGGCCGGCCTGCCGCCCTGGTACCGCTCACGGCCGAGTCCTTACGGTCACGCGGCAACGCCGGGGTCGCCACGATGCCGGCTGTCCTGCCGACCGGACAGAGCCGATCGGTGAACCCGCGCCCGGGTCATCTCCGACTCCGAGTCACCCCATGACAGTTAAGGACGGTGCCACTTGAGCACGAACCCCTTCGACGACGAGAACGGCCGCTTCCACGTCGTCGTCAACGACGAGGAGCAGCACTCCCTGTGGCCCGCGTTCGCCGAGGTGCCCGCCGGCTGGCGGGTGGTCTTCGGTGAGGCGGCCAGGTCCGAGTGCCTGCAGTACGTCGAGCAGAACTGGACCGACCTGCGCCCCAAGAGCCTGCGCGAGGCCATGGCGGCGGGCTGAGCGCCGCTCGGATGCTCGTAGGCCGGCCGCGGGGGAACGACAGCGACCGCCGCCCGGGTGCTCGCTCGAGCGACCCGTGTACGCCCAGGCAAACACTCTGAGTGGGGAGATGAAGGTTGTGAGCGGCGCTGTGAGGACCGCCAGCAGATACAAGGCGGGGCCGGTGGGCAACAGCGGTGAGCCCGCGCAACGCGATGGGGTCCTGTCGTTCGTGGGGTCGCAGGCCACGGTGCAGAAGTCGGGGATGGTCTTCCCGGACAACCTGTCGGAGCGGTCCTGGGAGCAGATCGGGACCAACCTGCGCGAGCTCGTGAACTCCTCCGCCTGGTGGCTCGCCGACTGGATGAACTACGGGGAGTCCAGCTACGGGTGGCGGCGGTACAAGGAGGCGATCGAGCGCACGGGCCTCGACTACCAGACCTTGCGCAACTACGCCTGGGTGGGCCGGCGGTTCGAGCACCACCGCAGGCGGGACGGCCTCAGCTTCGCCCACCACGCAGAGGTGGCCCGCCTGTCGCCGCCGGAGCAGGACTACTGGCTGCGCAAGGCCGAGCAGCAGAAGTGGTCGCGCAACGAACTCCGCAGGTCGGTCCGCGCCAGCCTGGCCGTGCAGAGCGACACGACCGAGGTCCCCGCGGGCAGCGGCGACGAGAAGCAAGAGGTACCCCGGCTGGCCGACTCGGCGGCCGCCGAGAAGCGCCGGCAGAAGCGCACCACGCTCACCATCGAGCTGTCCGCCGGCCAGCTGGAGTACTACGCGAAGACGGCTGCCGCGCACGGTCTGACCGTTGACAAGTGGGTGGCCCAGCTGCTCGAGACCGCCGAGCGCCGGACCGCCTAGAGGCGCATCGCCCCCACGTGCCGGCCACCGCCCGTTCCCGGCGGTGTGCCGGCGGCTCGTCCGACCGGACACCTCTCACATCGGAGTCAGTTGATGATCCTTCAGGGAAAGCGGGTCGCCCTGCCCGCGGCGCCCGTCGTCCACAAGCAGTTCGAGGCGAACGTGGCCGCGGCGCCCGACGCCGTCGCCGTCTTCTGGGCCGGCCAGGAGCTGACGTACGCAGAGCTGGACGTGAAGGCGAATCGATTCGCCCACTTCCTCGGCGAGCGCGGACACGGCCGGGGCGCGAAGGTCGGCGTCTGTCTCGACTACTCGATCGACATGCTCGTCGCCATCCTCGGCACCCTGAAGGCAGGCGCGGCCTACGTGCCGTTCGACCCGGCCTACCCTGCGGCCAGGCTCCAGCTGCTGCTGGGCCAGGTGCCCGACCTCGCCCTGATCGTCGCCTCCCCGGCCACGGCCGACATGGTCGAGTCGGCGGACGTCGACGTCATCGACCTCGAGCAGCTCGCCGACGGCCTGGCGGCCCTCCCGGCGACCGCTCCCGACGTCGCCGTCACCGGCGACGACATCTGCTACGCGGTCTTCACCTCCGGCTCGACCGGTACGCCCAAGCTGACCGCGGTGCGGCACGAGGGCTGGTTCAACCTGATGAACTGGCTGAAGCTCGAGTACGGCCTGCACAGCGGGTCGAACCACCTGGTCGTCAGCGCCTTCGGGTTCGACCTGTCCCAGCGCAGCCTGATGACCCCGCTGTTCGTCGGCGCCACCCAGAACCTGATGGCGACCCGGAACTTCGACGCCATGATGGCCTACCGCCTGCTCCGCGAGCGCGACATCCGCGTGGTGCACTGCGCCTCCAGCACCCTGTACCTGCTGGTGGACTGGGAGACCGCACGCGGCGGCGACGTCCTCGCCAAGCTCGACTACGTGCTCTTCGGCGGCGAGGCCCTGAAGGTCCAGCGGCTCACGGACTGGGCGCGGCGCGAGGGCAACACCTGCACCCTCCTGCACCAGTACGGCGTCGCCGAGTGCACGGACGTCGCGACCTCGTACGACCTGGCCGCCTACCGGCCCGGCGAGCACGACGTCCCGCCGGTCGGCAGGCCGGCCTACAACACCGACATCCACCTCGTCGACGAGGACCTGCGCGGTGTCGCGCCGGGGGAGCAGGGCGAGATCTGCATCTCCGGTGCCAGTGTCGGCGCGGGCTACCTCAACAACGGTCCCGAGAACGCCAAGTTCACGACCATCGAGGTCGACGGGGAGCCGCTGCGGGTCTACCGCACGGGCGACCGCGGCCACGTGAACGAGGCGGGCGAGCTCATCGTGCTCGGCCGGATCGACGCCCAGGTGAAGGTGCGCGGCATGCGCATCGACCCCACCGACATCGAGCGCGCGCTCGCCCGGCTGGCCGGAGTCCGCGAGGCCGCCGTGGCCATCACGTACACCGACGCCGGCGAGGCCGAGCTGATCGCGTTCATCGTCCCGGCGGGGGACGAGCCCGCCGAGGACGCCCTGCGCGCCGGCCTGCTGGAGACGCTGCCGCGCAACATGGTGCCGGCCAAATTCGTGAACGTCCCGCTGCTTCCGCTCAGCCCGCACGGGAAAGTCGACCGCGTCGCGCTGGTCGATGCATACCGGAAGCAGTTCGCCGACAGCGGCATTGCCGCATAGTCGACGGACTTTGATGACAACCGAGAGGGCTGTGATGATTGCCGACAGCGTGCGCGCCATTTGGTGCCGGGAACTCCAGCACGACGACATATCGGTCGACGACGATTTCTTCGCCCTGGGTGGCCAGTCCCTGATCATGGTCAGGATTCAGGGTGCCTTTATGGACGAGCTGGGCGTCGAGGTCCCGATGGACCAGATGTTCCTCAACTCGACGGTGGCGTCGATTTCCAAGTACATCGAATCCCTGGGTGCACCGACCCGGTAGCTGCAGGCGTGGTCGATGCCCTGCCGTGTCTCGCCGGCGAGACACGGCGCGGCATCGGCGTGTGTTCCCGGCACTGTTTCTATTTATCCCGCTAGTCCGTATCGGCTAGCATCGAATTTATGCTCTGCGGCGGTTATTCGGTCCGCTGCGTCGATAGCGCGCTCAATCACAACGGATTTCCGGTTGCTGCCGCGTTGGGTCAAAAACTACCTGGTAAGAGAGGCGGAGGCGCCATGTACGACGTGATTGTCATCGGTGCCCGTTGTGCGGGCTCGCCGACGGCCATGCTATTTGCGCAGCAGGGTTATCGAGTGCTGCTCCTGGAGAAAGCGCGATTCCCTCAGGACACGCTGTCCTCGCACTACCTGCACATGCAGGGCGTGGCGCTGCTCAACCGGTGGGGACTGCTCGACAAGCTCCGCGAGGCGGGCTGCCGGCCGATCACCAAGCAGGTCTACGAGGGCCCCGGTGTCCGCATCGAGGGCTTCTCCCTGCCGATGGACGGCCTGACCGCCACGTACGCGCCGCGGCGCTTCGTGCTCGACCCGATCCTCGCGGAGGGCGCCGTCGAGGCCGGCGTCGACTTCCAGGAGGGCTGCGCCGTCAACGACCTCCTGTTCGAGGACGGCCGGGTCGTCGGCGTGCGGTACACCACGCCCGGCGGCGCCGAGGCGACGGAACGGGCCCGCCTGGTCGTCGGTGCGGACGGCATGCGCTCGCTCGTGGCCCGCAAGGTCGGCGCGGAGAACGTCATCGAGCACCCGCGGCTGACCTGCACCTACTACAGCTACTGGGCCGGGGTCCCCTCGGACTTCGAGCTGTACGAGCAGCCGGGCCGCTGGATCGGCGTCCTGCCGACCAACAACGACCTCACGCTGCTCATGGCCTACTTCCCGCAGGCGGACTTCGGCGCGGTCCGCAAGGTTGTGGAACCCGCCTACCTCGATGCGTTCCGTACGACGGCGCCCGAGCTGTGGGAGCGCATGCAGTCGGGCGAGCGCGTGGAGCAGCTCTACGGCACCGGCCACCAGGACAACTACTTCCGCAAGGCCTACGGGCCCGGGTGGGCGCTGGTCGGCGACGCGGTGAACCACAAGGACTCCATCACCGCCCGCGGCATCACCGAGGCCTTCGTCCAGGCCCAGAACCTCACCGATTTCATCGGGGACGGCCTGCACGACGACGACAAGCTCAAGTCGGCGCTGCGGCGCTACGAGAACGAGCTGAGCAACGAAGCCCTCAACCACTACCAGGGCGCGCTCAACGTCGCCGAGCTCAAGCCCGAGGGCCGGGTCGACATGCTGCGCAAGCTGGTCGGCCACCAGGAGCACATCGACCGGTACTTCTCGACGCTGTCGGGGGCGTGCTCCATCGACGACTTCTACAACGACGAACTTTTGACCCTGCTCGACCAGAGCTGAGTGACGACTTGCTCCCTGGTTCCGCCGATTTGGAGAAACAATGATCCCGTTGTCGTTCGCGCAGCGTCGGCTGTGGTTCGTGGACCGGTTCGAAGGCCCTTCGCCGACCTACAACGGCGCTTTCGCCCTGCGGCTGACCGGTGAGCTGAACGTGGGTGCGCTGGAGACGGCGCTCCGCGATGTCATCGACCGGCACGAAGTCCTGCGCACGGTGATCGTCGAGGGCGACGACGGCATCCCGCACCAGGAGGTGCTGGCGTCCGGCCACAAGCCCTTCGGACTGCCGGTCGTCGAGGTCGCGCCGCAGGAGCGGGCGGCGGCGGTCGACGCGGCTGCCGTCGAGACCTTCGACCTGGCCGCCGACGTGCCGATCCGCGCCACGCTGGTGCGGACCGGCGCGCTCGACCACACCCTGGTCCTCGTGGTGCACCACATCGCCCTGGACGGGGAGTCCCTCGGGCCGCTGCTCCGCGATCTCACCACGGCGTACTCGGCCCGCAACGAGGGCGACGCCCCCGTGTGGGAGCCGCTGCCGGTGCAGTACGCGGACTACACGCTGTGGCAGCAGGACATGCTCGGCGACGAGTCCGACCCGGACAGCCTGGCGGCCAGGCAGCTGGAGTACTGGCGCGGGGCACTGGCCGACATGGCGCAGCCGCTGGCCCTGCCGACGGACCGCCCGCGCCCCAAGATGACGAGCCCCCGCGGCGACCTGGTCAAGTTCCCGATCGAGCCCGACCTGCTCCGCGCCGTGGAGAAGGTGGCCGCGGAACAGGACACCACGGTGTCGATGGTCATGCAGTCGGCGCTGGCGGTGCTCCTGCACCACCTCGGCTGCGGTGACGACGTACCCCTCGGCGCGCCGATCGCCGGCCGCACCGACGAGGAGCTGCGCGACCTCGTCGGGTTCTTCGTCAACACCTGGGTGCTGCGCGTCGACCTCTCCGGGAACCCGACCTTCCTCCAGCTGCTCCGGCGGGTGCGGGACCGGGCCCTTGCCGCCTACGACAACCAGGACATGCCGTTCGAGCGCCTGGTGGAGCTGCTCAACCCGGACCGGTCCACCGCCTACCACCCGTTCTTCCAGGTGATGCTCGCCTGGCAGGAGCCCCTGGGGGACCTGGAGTTCGCCGGGCTCGGTGTCGAGTCCGAGACGCTCGAGACCAAGACGGCCAAGTTCGACCTGTTCTTCAACATGATCCCGGACGGCGCCGGCGGGGCCGGAGTCCGTCTGGAGTACGCCACCGACCTGTTCGACAGGTCGACGGTCGAGCGTCTCGCGGACCGCTTCGTGCGCGTGCTGGGCGAGCTCGTGGCCGACTCGGAGCGGGCCATCGGCGGCATCGACGTGCTCGACGCGGCCGAGCGCGACCTTCTGCTCGTCCAGTTCAACGACAACGCCACGGCGGCGTCCGAGCTGACGGTCCCCGAGCTGTTCGAGAACCAGGCGGCCAGGACGCCGGACGCCCCGGCGATCCTGTGCGACGGCCGGACGCTGACCTACCGGGAGCTCGACGACCGGGCGAACGCCGTCGCCTGGGAGCTGGTCCGGCGCGGTGCCGGGCCGGAGGACCTGGTGGTCCTGGCGCTGCCGCGCACCGAAGACCTCGTCGCCGGCCTCCTCGGCATCCTCAAGTCCGGTGCCGGCTACGTGCCGATGGACCCGCAGTACCTCGCCGGACGCGCGGAGACCGTGCTGTCCGAGGCGCGCCCGCGTTTCGTGGTCACCGACACCGCGACGGCGCAGGACCTGCCGCAGAACGACATGTCGAGCATCAACCTCGACCTCCGCGCCGAATGGGACGCGCCCCAGGGGGCGCCGGACAACACCGGCCGCGTCTCGCCGCTGGGCCCGGACAACCTGGCGTACGTGATGTACACCTCCGGCTCCACGGGCAAGCCGAAGGGCGCGGCGATCACCCACCGCAGCGTCGTCAACGGCGTGCAGGAGCTGGTGCGCGTCATCGACGCGCCGACCGGCTGGAAGATGCTCGCCGGCACCTCGGTGAACTTCGACGTCTCGGTCTTCGAGCTGCTGACCACCCTGTCGACCGGCGGCACCGCCGAGGTCGTGCCGAACGCGCTGGCGCTCGCCGAGCGGGAGAGCTGGGACGGCCACGTCATCAGCGGTGTCCCCTCGGTGCTCGGCGAACTCGTGAGTCACCTGGACAAGGCGACCGACGTGCGCACGGTCGTCTTCGCGGGCGACGTGCTCCCGGCCCGCCTGGTGCGCCAGGTCCGCGAGGCCCTGCCCGACGTACAGATCGTGAACTCCTACGGGCAGAGCGAGAGCTTCTACGCCACCACCTTCTCCCTCACGGCGGCCGAGGAGTGGGCGGACAGCGACGTCGCGCCCATCGGCACCCCGCTGGGGAACATGCGCGCCTACGTGCTGGGCCCGGGCCTCGCCCCGGTGCCGCAGGGCATCATCGGCGAGCTGTACGTCGTCGGCACCTGCCTCGGCCGCGGCTACCACGACCGCCCGGGCCTGACCGCCGAGCGCTTCGTGGCGAACCCGTTCGCCGCCGGCGAGCGGATGTACCGCACGGGCGACCTGGCCCGCTGGAACGCACGCGGTGAGCTGGAGTGCGTCGGCCGCGGTGACGGTCAGGTGAAGGTGCGCGGCTTCCGCATCGAGACCGCCGAGGTGGAAGCGGCGATCACGCAGCACCCCGGTATCAGCGAGGCCGTGGTCATCAGCCGCGAGGTGGGCTCGGACGGGCGCCGGCTCGTCGCCTACGTGGTGCACACCGGCGAGGGGGCCGTCGGCGACGACGGCGCCGGCGGTATCGGCGACGTGGACGTTCAGGCCGGAGCCTCGTCCGCCGAGCTGCGCAAGTTCGTCGCGGCACGGCTGCCCGACTACATGGTTCCGTCGGCCTTCGTGGCCGTCAGCCAGCTGCCGCTCGGCCCGACCGGAAAGCTGGACCGCTCGGCGCTGCCCGAGCCGGAGTTCCTCGGCGAGGCCTACCGCGAGCCGCGCACCGAGGCCGAGAAGATCATCACCGCCGCGTACGCGGACGTGCTCGGCGTGGACCGGGTCGGCATCGACGACGACTTCTTCGCCGTGGGCGGCGACAGCCTGCGCTCCATCCAGGTCGTGGCCCGCGCCCGGGCCCGGGGCCTGAACCTGACCACGCGGGAGATCTTCGAGTGCCGCACCGCGGAGCGGCTGGCCGAGGTGGCCTCCGACCGCAAGGACCAGGTGCCGGTGCTCGCGGAGCTCGAGGGCGGCGGCGTCGGCGAGCTGGCGCTGCAGCCGGTGGCTCAGCACGTGTTCGAGCACGGCGGCGGGATCAACCGTTTCGCCATGTCGATCGTGCTCGAGCTGCCCACGGGCATCGACGAGAGCGGACTGGCCGCGACGCTGGACGCCGTGCTCGACCGGCACGACCTCCTGCGCGCACGGCTGGTGCGCGGTGACGAGCCCTCCCTCGTCGTACGTCCGCAGGGCGCCGTACGGGCGGCGGAGCTGATCCGCCGCGTGCCCGTCGCCGGCGGGTGGGACGACGCCGCCGCGCTGGAGACGGCGAAGGCGGAGGTGGACGCCGCGGCCGGCCGGCTCGACCCGGAAGCCGGGACCATGGCCCGCTTCGTCTGGTTCACCGCGGACTCGGGTGCGGGCAGGCTGCTCGTGGTGCTGCACCACCTGGTGGTGGACGGCGTCTCCTGGCGCATCCTCATGTCGGACTTCGCCGAGGCGTGGCAGCAGGTCCGCTCCGGCAGGGCACCCGAGCTGCCCGAGGTCGGCACGTCCGCCCGCCGCTGGGCGGCGGCGCTGGAGTCCGAGGCCCTCTCCCCGGAGCGGGAAGAGGAACTGGACTACTGGCGCGACATGCTCGAGTCGCCCAACCTCCCGCTGGGCGAGCGGGCGTTCGACCCGGCCGTGGACATCATGTCCACCCTCGACACCGTGCGCGTGCAGCTGCCCGCCGAGGTCACCGAGGCGGTGCTGACCAAGCTCCCCGCCGCGTTCAAGGGCACCGGCACCGACGTGCTGCTCGCCGCCCTCGCCCTCGCGGTGAACCGCTGGCGCGGTGACGAGCGTTCGACCCTGGTCCGCCTGGAAGGACACGGCCGCGAGGAGGACGTCGTCCCCGGCGCGGACCTCTCCCGGACCGTCGGATGGTTCACGAGCATGTACCCGGCCCGGGTCGACGTGCAGGGCGTGGACCTGGCCGACGTGCTCGCGGGCGGCTCCGCCGCCGGCAAGGCGATCAAGCTGGTCAAGGAGCAGCTGCGCGGTGTCCCGGACAAGGGACTGGGCTACGGCCTCCTGCGCTGGCTGAACCCGGAGACCGCCCCGCAGCTCGAGGACTACGCGGCGCCGCAGATCGGCTTCAACTACCTCGGCCGGATCTCCGACGCCGACGTGCCCGAGCACCTGCGCGCCGAAGGCTGGGTGCCGGCCGACTGGTCCGCCCAGCTGATCCCGATGCCCGACCCGGACCTGCCCGCGCTGTCCGCGCTGGAGGTCAACTCGGTCGTCACGGACACCGCCGAAGGCGCCCGGCTCCAGGCCGTCTTCATGTTCCCCACCGGTGTGCTGTCCCGCGAGCGGACCGCCGAACTGGCCGAGCTGTGGGTCGAGGTGCTGCACGGCATGGCCGCGCACGCCGCACGCCCGCAGGTCGGCGGGCTCACGCCCTCGGACGCCCCGCTGGTCTCGGTGAAGCAGGACGAGATCGACGAGTGGGAGGAGCGCTACGGCAAGCTGGTCCAGGTGTGGCCGCAGGCCCCGGGCCAGTCCGGCATCCAGTTCCAGGCCGCGCTCGCCGACGGCACCTTCGACGTCTACCACATGCAGTTCCTGCTGCACCTGACCGGGCACGTGGACCCGGCGCGCATGCGGGCGGCCGGGCAGGCGCTCCTCGAGCGGTACCCGAACCTGCGCTCCGCGTTCGTGGCCGGCGCCGACGGCGACCCGGTCCAGGTCGTCGCGGAGAACGTCGCCGTCCCGTGGCGGCACATCGACCTGACCGGTCTCGACGAGGCCGGGCAGGAAGCGGCGGTCGACAAGGCCCTCGCCGACGACCGGGCCGACCAGCTCGACCCCACCCGGCCGCCGCTGATCCGCCTGGCCCTGCTCACCTGCGGGCCGCAGAAGGCGAAGCTCATCATCACGGCGCACCACACCCTGTTCGACGGGTGGTCCTCGCCGCTGGTGATCAAGGACCTGGTCCGGCTGTACGGCGGCACCGAGGAGCTCGCCCCGGTCCGGAGCTACGGCGACTACCTGGGCTGGCTGTCCAAGCAGGACCGGGACGCATCGGCCGCCCGGTGGAAGGACGAGCTCGCCGAATTCGACCAGCCGACCCTCCTGGCCGCGGACCTTCCCGAGAAGGGCGAGGCCTCCCGCCTCGGCCGCGTCGAGGTCCCGCTGTCGATCGACAAGGGCCGGGAACTCGCCCGGCGCGCCGCGGAACTCGGCGTCACCCTGAACACGCTGCTCCAGGGCGCCTGGGCGGTCCTCCTCTCGAAGCTGACGGGCCAGAACGACGTCGTGTTCGGCGCGGCCGTCAACGGCCGCCCGGCGGACCTGGTCGGCTCGGACGAGATGGTCGGCCTGTTCATCAACACCCTGCCGACCAGGGTGCGCTGCCGGCCGGACCAGACCGTCGGCGAGGTCATCGCCGATCTGCAGGACCGGCAGATCTCGCTGCTCGACCACCACTACTACGGCCTGGCCGACATCCAGCGCGGCGTCGGACTGCCCGCCCTGTTCGACACGATCGTCGTGTTCGAGAACTACCCGATCGACCGCGAGGGCATCGTCGAGGCGAACGACTCGGCAGGCTTCACGATCGACGCGATCCGGCCGTTCGCCGGCTCGCACTACCCGCTCACCCTCAACTCCTCCGACCCGTACCTGCGGCTCTCCCTCGACTACCAGACCAACCTCTTCGAGCGCGACGCGGCCGAGGAGATCGCCGCCCGGCTCGTCCGGGTGCTGGAGCAGGTCCTCGAGGACCCGAAGAAGCCGGTCGGCGCCATGGAGGTGCTGTCGGAACAGGAACGCGACTGGCTGGTCAAGGGGATCAATGACACGGCACATCCGGTGGCGGCGGACACTCTGCCGGGCGCGTTCGAGGCTCAGGTGGAGCGCACCCCTGACGGTGTGGCGCTGATCGGCGAGCAGGAGACCCTGACCTACGGCGAGTTCAACCGGCGCGCGAACCGGCTGGCGCACTGGCTGGTCGAGCAGGGTGCCGGCGCCGAGCAGCTCGTCGCCGTGAAGATCCCGCGCTCGGTGGACCTGATGGTGGCGATCTACGCGGTGGTGAAGGCCGGCGCGGCCTACCTGCCGATCGACACCGAGCTGCCCGAGGACCGGGTGGCGCGCGTGCTGGACAGCGCGAAGCCGCTGCTGGTGCTCGACGCAGACCTGCCGGACGTCTCCGCGTACCCGGAGACCAACCCGGAGCGCGCACTGTCGCCGGACAACGCGGCGTACGTCATCTTCACCTCCGGCTCCACCGGCCGCCCCAAGGGCGTCCAGGTGGCGCACCGGGCGATCCTGAACCGGCTCAAGTGGGGTCTGGCGCACTTCGGCGTCGACGCCGAGGACCGGGTGCTGCTGAGCACGACGGCCAGCTTCGACGTCTCGGTGCCGGAGCTGTTCGCGCCGCTCCAGGTCGGCGCCGCGGTCGTCATCGCGCGTCCCGACGGGCGCCGGGACCCGGCCTACCTCGCCGACCTGATCCAGCGGGAGCGGGTCACCGGAGCGGACTTCGTGCCCTCCCTGCTGGAGGCGTTCGTCAACGAGCCCTCGGCCAAGGAGTGCACCAGCCTGCGCTGGATCGAGGTCGCCGGCGAGGCGTTCCCGCCCGCGCTGGCCAACCGCGTCGTCGACGTGCTGCCGAACTGCGGTGTGCACAACCTCTACGGCCCCACCGAGGCGTCCGTCGAGGTCACGGCGTACCAGCACGTGCCGGGCGCCGACCGGGTGCCGATCGGCGCCCCCGTGTGGAACACCCAGGTGTACGTGCTGGACGAGGCGCTGCGCCCGGTCGCGCCGGGGGTCACCGGCGAGCTCTACCTGGCCGGCACCGGGCTCGCCCGGGGCTACCTGGGACAGACGGAGCTGACCGCGAACCGGTTCGTCGCCTGCCCCTTCGGGGAGCCGGGAACCCGGATGTACCGCACCGGCGACGTCGTGCGGTGGAACCAGGACGGCCAGGTCGAGTACATCGGCCGGTCCGACTTCCAGGTCAAGCTGCGCGGCTTCCGCATCGAGCTCGGCGAGATCGAGACGGCGCTGGCCAAGCACCCGGACGTCGACGGCGCGGTGGCCCTGGTCCGCGAGGACCGCCCCGGTGACCAGAGGCTCGTCGCGTACGTGGTGACGGGCAAGGCGGAGGCCCAGCTGGACCTCACGGCCCTGACGGACCTGGCCCGGGAGAACCTGCCGGAGTACATGGTCCCCTCGGCCGTCGTCCCGCTCGCGGCCTTCCCCACCACGCCGAGCGGGAAGCTCGACCGCAAGGCGCTCCCCGCACCGGACCACACGGAAGCCGCCGTGACCGGACGAGGGCCCCGCAACCACAACGAGGAAGTCCTCTGCCGGCTGTTCGCCGAACTGCTGGGTCTGCAGGAGGTCGGCATCGACGCCGACTTCTTCGACCACGGCGGGCACTCCCTGCTCGCCACCCGGCTGACCGGCCGCATCCGCAACGAGCTCAAGGTCGACGTGAAGGTCACCACCGTGTTCCGCAGTCCGACCGTCGCCGAACTGGCGACCCGGCTCGAGAAGACGGGCACGTCGAACCGCCCCCAGCTTCGCCCGATGAACGTGTAGGAGTACGTCGATGATCCCGTTGTCCTTCGCACAGCGTCGGCTGTGGTTCCTCCACCGTCTGGAAGGCCCGTCCGCGACCTACAACATCCCGTTCGTGCTGCGCCTGGACGGGCCGCTGGACACGGCGGCCCTGGCCGCGGCGGTGACGGACGTCGTCACCCGGCACGAGAGCCTGCGCACCCTGATCGCCGAGAACGCGGACGGCACCCCGGAGCAGCGGATCGTGCCCGCGCAGGAGGCCGCCCTCCAGTTCCGGGTGGTCGACGTGGCCGCGGACGCGGCGGAGGCCGCGGCCGCCGAGGCCGCGTGCGAAGGCTTCGATCTCGACACGGAACTCCCCCTGCGGACCACCGTGCTGCGGATCTCCCCGCAGGAGCACGTGGTGGTGTTCGTGATCCACCACATCGCCGCGGACGGGGCGTCGATGGCGCCCTTCATGCGGGACCTGCTGGCGGCCTACGACGCCCGCCTGCAGGGCGGTGCGCCGCAGTGGGCTCCTCTTCCGATCCAGTACAAGGACTACACGCTGTGGCAGCGCGAGGTCCTCGGCGACGAGGAGGACCCGGACAGCGTCGCCGCGGCGCAGCTGGACTACTGGCGCACCGAACTGGCCGGGGTCCCGCAGCCGGTCCAGCTCCCGCTGGACCGGCCGCGGCCGACGGCGGCAGACCACCGCGGCGGCCACGTCGACTTCGAGCTGGAACCGGAACTCCTCGCCGGAGTCGGCAAGCTCGCCGGGGCGCACGGCGCCACCGCGCCCATGGTCGCCCAGGCCGTGCTCGCGGTGCTCCTGCACCACCTCGGCGCCGGCAACGACCTGACCATCGGCAGCCCGATCGAGGGGCGGGCCGACGAGCAGCTCGACGACCTGATCGGCTTCTTCGCCAACACCTGGGTGCTGCGCGTCGACCTGTCGCAGAACCCCTCGTTCGGCGACCTGCTGGACCAGGTCCGCGACCGGGCCCTGGCCGCGTACGACAACCAGGACGTTCCGTTCGAGCGCCTGGTGGAGCTGCTGAGCCCGGACCGCACCACCGCCTACCAGCCGCTGTTCCAGGTCATGCTGGCCTGGCAGTTCGAGTGGTCGCAGATCGAGATCCCGGGTCTGCGCATCACCCCTGTTCCGGCGGGCACCGGCACCGCGAAGTTCGACCTGTTCTTCAACATCGTCCCGGCTCCCGGCGGCGGCGCGTACGGGCGGCTGGAGTACGCGACCGAGCTGTTCGACCACGCCACGGCCGAGAGCCTCGTCGACCGCTACGTGCGCGTGCTGCGCCAGGTGGTCGCCGACTCCGGGACGCGGCTCGGCGGGGTGGACGTGCTCACCGACGCCGAACGCACCTGGCTGACCAAGCTGAACGAGACGACCGAACCGGTGCGCGGCACGACGGTTCCGGAGCTCGTCGCCGCCCGGGCGGCGCAGACGCCGGACGCGACCGCCGTGGTGTCCGGGCAGACGACGCTGTCGTACCGGGACCTGGACACCCGCGCCAACCGGCTGGCCGCGGTCCTGCGGGACCGCGGTGTCGGGCCGGACGTCCTGGTCGCGGTGGCACTGCCGCGGTCCGCGGACCTGGTGGTCGCGCTCCTCGCCGTGCTCAAGGCCGGCGGCGCCTACCTGCCGATCGACCCCAACTACCCGTCCGCGCGGGTCGACCTGCTGCTCGACACGGCCGACCCCGCACTGGTGCTGACCGATTATCAGACGGCGCCGACCGTGTCCAAGTGCCGGCAGCCGGTGCTCCACCTCAACGACCTGAGCCTCGAAGGCCGGGCCGTGGCCGCCCCGGACGTGCGTATCGGGCCGGACAACCTGGCCTACGTGATGTTCACGTCGGGGTCCACCGGGACGCCCAAGGGCGTCGCCATCACCCACGGCAGCGTGGTCAACGGCGTGCAGGACCTGCGCAGGACCGTGCAGGTCGAGGCGGGCTCCCGGATGCTCGCCGCGACCTCGGTGAACTTCGACGTCTCCGTGTTCGAGATCTTCACCGCGCTGACCGCCGGTGCGAGCGTCGAGGTCGTCCGCGACGTGCTCGAACTCGCCGAGCGCGGCAGCTGGTCCGGCACCACCATCAGCGCCGTGCCCGCGGTGTTCTCCGCGCTGCTCGACCAGATCACCGATGCCCCGGGCGGCCTCGAACTCGAGGTGGACACCGTCGTCTTCGCCGGCGAGGCCCTCTCGGCCGACCTGGTCCGCAAGGTGCGCCGCGCCCTGCCCGACGTCCGTGTCGTCAACGCCTACGGACAGACGGAAAGCTTCTACGCCGCCACGCACACGCTCCCGCAGCAGTCGGCCGAGACCGGCGCGGTACCGGTCGGAGCGCCCCTGGCCAACATGCGCACCTACGTGCTGGGTCCCGAGCTCACCCCGGTCGCGCCCGGCGTGATCGGCGAACTGTACGTCGGCGGCCCGATCGCCCGCGGCTACCACAACAACGGCGCCGTCACCGCGGAGCGGTTCGTCGCATGCCCCTTCGGTCCCGCCGGCGCGCGCATGTACCGCACCGGTGACCTGGCCCAGTGGGACGAGAACGGCCGCCTGAAGTACGCGGGCCGCGCCGACAACCAGGTGAAGGTCAACGGCATCCGCGTCGAGCCGACCGAGATCGAGACGGCCCTCGCCCAGCACCCCGCGGTCGGGCAGGCCGTGGTCACGGTCCGCGCCGACCACACCGGCACCGCGCGGCTCGTCGGCTACGTGGCGCCGCCGGCCGGCGCCGACGGCGAAGCCGCCCCGGCCTCCGCCGTCTCCGCGGCCGACCTGCAGCGGTTCGTGGCCAAGAGGCTGCCGGACTACATGGTGCCCGCGCTGATCGTGGTGCTGGACCGGCTGCCGCTGAACGCGAACGGAAAGCTGGACCGGGCCGCGCTGCCCGAGCCGGAGTTCGCCCGCACCGAGTACCGGGCGCCGCGCAGCGAGGCCGAGCGGATCCTGGCCGAGGTGTACGCGGACGTGCTCGGCACCGAGCAGGTGGGCGTCGACGACGACTTCTTCACCAGCGGCGGCGACAGCATCCGCTCGATCCAGGTCGTGGCCCGCGCCAAGACGCGCGGCGTCGTCGTCAGCACGCGGGAGATCTTCGAACAGCGCACGGTCGCCCGGCTCGCGGAACTGGTCGACGGCCGTGAGGAAGAGGAGCGGGTCGTCCTGGCCGAGCTGCCGGGCGGCGGCGTGGGCTGGGCTCCGCTGCCCCCGACGGGCGCGCACGTGCTCGGCCTGGGCGGCGGAACCGGCCGGTTCTGCATGTCCGCGCTGCTCACCCTGCCCGAGGACATCGACCGCAAGGGTCTTCTCGCCACGCTCCAGGCCGTACTGGACCGGCACGACGCGCTGCGCTCCCGCCTCGACCGCGCGGAGCCGGGCCTGCGCATGGAGCCCGTCGGCAGCGTGGACGCCGGCGCTCTGGTGCACGAGGTCCGCTACGCCGACGCCGACCTGCAGGCCGAGCTGGACGCCGCCGCCGACCGGCTCGACCCGGACGCGGGCGTCATGGCCCGGTTCGTGTGGCTCACCTCCGACACGGAGGCGGACCGCCTGCTGATCGTGCTGCACCACCTGGTCGTCGACGGCGTGTCCTGGCGCATCCTGGTGCCGGACCTGGCCGCCGCGTGGAAGCGGATCCGCGAGGGCCTCGCCCCGGAAGCGGCCCCGGAGAGCACCTCGCTGCGCCGGTGGATGCACGCCCTGGCCGACGAGGCGGCCACCCCGGAGCGGGTGGCGGAACTGCCCGTGTGGCAGGAGATGCTCCGCGGCGAGGAGCCCGTGCTCGGCGCCCGGGACGTGGACCCGGCGCGCGACGTCACGGCCACCGTGGACACCGTACGCATCCAGGTGCCGGCCGACGTCACCGCGACCCTGCTCGACACGGTGCCCGCGGTGTTCCGCGGCGGCGTCGACGACGGGCTGCTGACCGGCCTGGCGCTGGCGCTGGCGCAGTGGCGCCGGACGCGCGGCGTCGTCGGGGACTCGACGCTGGTCCGGCTCGAAGGCCACGGCCGCGAGGACCACCTCGTACCCGGTGCCGACCTGTCCGGCACGATCGGCTGGTTCACCGCGATGTACCCGGTGAAGCTGGACCTGGCGGGCATCGACGTCGCGGACGCCTTCGCCGGCGGCCCCGCCGCCGGCCGGGCGGTCAAGGCCGTCAAGGAACAGCTGCGCGCCGTGCCGGACAACGGCATGGGCTACGGGCTGCTGCGCCACCTCAACACGGAGACCGCCGCCGCGCTCGCCGGACAGCGGGAGCCGCGGATCGGCTTCAACTACCTGGGCCGGGCCTCCAGCGCGGACATCCCCGAGGAGCTGCGGGGCCTCGGCTGGGCGCCGGACACCACGCACCAGGACCTGATCGCCGCGCCCGACGCGGACATGCCGGTGCTGTCGGCACTGGAGATCAACGCCGTGGCCGCCGGTGACGAGCTGACCGCCTACTTCGGCTTCCCGACCGGCGTGCTCACCCGCGACGAGGTCACCGAGCTGGCCGGCCTGTGGGTCGAGGCGCTGACCGCCCTCGCGCGGCACGCCGCGACCCCCGGGGCCGGCGGCCTGACCCCGAGCGACGCGCCGCTGGTCGAGGTGGGCCAGCAGGAGATCGACACCTGGGAGGGGCAGTTCGGCAAGCTGTGCCGGATCTGGCCGACGACCCCGGTGCAGTCCGGGATGCTGTTCCACACGATGCTGTCCGGCGCCGAGTTCGACGCCTACCACATGCAGCTGGTCTTCCACCTGTCCGGCGAGGTCGACCCGGAGCGGATGCACCTGGCCGCGCAGGCCCTGCTGGCGCGCCACCCCAGCCTCCGCGCCGCGTTCGTCAACCGGGCGGACGGCGACGTGGTGCAGGTGGTGCCCGAGACGGTGTCGCTGCCGTGGCGGCACCTCGACCTGACCGCCCTCGGCGAGGCGGAGCGGACCGAGCAGTTCGAGGCGTTCCTCGCCGAGGACCGGGGCGCCCACTTCGACGTGGCCACCCCGCCGCTGATCCGCGTGGCGCTCGTCGTCCTCGAGCACGGCCGCGCCGAGCTCGTGATGACCGCCCACCACGTGCTCATCGACGGCTGGTCCATGCCCCTGCTCATGCGGGACCTGCTGCTGCTGTACGCGTCGCACGGCGACCCGGCCGGTCTGCCCGCGACCCGCGACTTCGGCGAGTTCCTCTCCTGGCGCGCCCGCCAGGACCAGGAGGAGACCGCCCGGGTGTGGGCGGCCGAGCTGGAGGGCGTCGAGGAGCCGACCCTGCTCGTTCCCGGCGCCGAAGGCGAGGGCGAGGGCGTCGGACAGGTCGAGATCACGCTCCCCGAGGACGAGGCCCGCGCCCTGAGCCGGCGCGCCACCGAGCTGGGCGTCACCGTCAACACCCTGGTCCAGGGTGCCTGGGGGCTGCTGCTCGGCCAGCTCACCGGCCGCCAGGACGTGGTGCTCGGCGCCACCGTCTCCGGGCGCCCGCCCGAGGTGACGGACGTCGACTCGATCGTCGGGATGTTCATCAACACGCTGCCCGTGCGCGTCGAGTACGGACCCGGCGACACCCTCGCCGAGGTCCTCACCCGGCTGCAGAGCCGGCAGGCCCGTCTCCTGGACCACCACTACCACGGGCTCACGGAGATCCAGCAGTCCGTCGGCCTGAAGTCCCTCTTCGACACGCTGGTCGTCTTCGAGTCGTACCCGGTCGACGAGGAAGGCATCGGCGCCGCCTCCGACGCCGCGGACGGGATCGCCTTCACGGGCCTGCGCGCGGCCACGGGCACCAACTACCCGCTGACCCTGATGGCGGCGCTCGACCCGCACCTCCACTTCATCCTCCAGTACACGCAGGGCGTCTTCGAGCAGGACGCCGTGGAGGTGCTCGCGGCCCGCCTCGTGCGGATCCTGCGGCAGCTGGCGGCCGGCCCCGACCTGAAGGTCGCCGAGGTCGACATCCTGGACCCGGCCGAACGCGAGCGGCTGCTCGTCGAGTTCAACGACACGGCCGCCCCGACTCCGGACGTCACGGTCAACGGGCTCGTCGAGGCACAGGCGGCGCGGACCCCGGACGAGGTCGCCGTGGTCGCCGAGGGCGCGTCGCTCACGTACCGCGAGGTGGATGCCCGGGCCAACCGCCTGGCGCGCGAACTGGCCGGGCGCGGGGTGGGACCGGAGTCGGTGGTCGCGGTGTCGCTGCCGCGGTCGGCGGACCTGGTGGTCGCACTGCTCGCGGTCCTGAAGGCGGGCGGCGCGTACCTGCCGGTCGACCCCAAGTACCCCAGCCACCGCCTCGAGGCCATCCTCGAGGAGGCGCGGCCGGTCCTGGTCCTGACGGACTCCACGACGGTCGCGGTGCTGCCCGGGCACGACGCCCCGGACGTCTTCCTCGACACGCTCGACCTGTCCGGGGACGACACCGGCCTCGGACTGCTGCTCCACGCGGACCAGCTGGCGTACGTCATGTACACCTCCGGCTCCACGGGCAAGCCCAAGGGCGTCGCCATCACCCACGCGAACGTGGTCAACGGCGTGCTGCGGCTCGCCTCCCGCGTGGGCATGGAGGCGGGCAAGCGGCTCCTCGCGGGCACGTCGGTCAACTTCGACGTCTCGGCGTTCGAGATCTTCACGACCCTCGCCTGCGGCGGCGTCGTCGAAGTGGTCCGGGACGTCCTGGTCCTGGGCGAGCGGGAGGGCTGGAGCGGCAGCGTCATCTCCACCGTGCCGTCCGCCTTCGCCGAACTCGTCGACGAGATCGCCGGCCGCACCAGCGTGGAGACGGTCGTCTTCGCCGGCGAGGCCCTGCCCTCGTCGCTCGTCGAGAAGACGCGCAAGGCCTTCCCGGGCGTGCGCGTCGTCAATGCCTACGGGCAGAGCGAGTCGTTCTACGCCACCACGTTCGCCGTGCACGGCGACATGCCGGCCGGGGCGGGCAGCACGCCCGTCGGCACCCCGCTCGGCAACATGCGGGCCTACGTCCTCGGCCCCGGCCTGACTCCGCTGCCGCCCGGCGCCGTCGGCGAGCTGTACGTCGGCGGAAGCGTGGGCCGCGGTTACCACGGCCGCGCCGAACTGACCGCCGAGCGTTTCGTCGCCGACCCGTTCGGCCCGTCCGGCTCGCGCATGTACCGCACCGGTGACCTGGCCCGCTGGAACGCCGACGGCCGGCTGGAGTACGCGGGCCGTGGAGACGCGCAGGTCAAGGTGCGCGGCTTCCGCGTCGAGCCCGGCGAGGTCGAGGCCGCGGTCACCGCGCACCCCGGGGTCGCGCAGGCCGTCGTCATCGCCTGCGAGGGGCGCGCCGGCAGCACCAGCAAGCAGCTGGTCGCGTATGTCGTGCCCGTCGTCACCGGCGAGGACACGAAGACCGACGACTCTGGCCCGTCGAGGAAGGAGCTGCACGCCTTCGTGTCGGAGCGGCTCCCGGACTTCATGGTGCCGGCCGCCTTCATGGTCCTCGACCGGCTGCCGCTCGCCCCGAACGGCAAGCTGGACCGCGCCGCGCTGCCCGAACCGGAGTACAACGGCGCCGCCTACAGAGCGCCTCGAACTCCCCGCGAGGAGACCCTGGCCAAGCTGTTCGCGGAGGTGCTCGGTGTGGACCGGGTCGGCATCGACGACGGCTTCTTCGAGCTGGGCGGTCACTCGCTGCTCGCGACTCGGCTGATCAGCCGCGCCCGCGCCGAGATGGGGATCGAGATACCGATCCGGAAGATCTTCGACCTGCCGTCGGTGGCCGCGCTCGCCGCCTGGTCGGAGCAATCGGCCGCTCCGCGACGGCCCAGCTTGCGCCAGATGATCGTTAAGGATGTGAAGTGATGATTCCGCTGTCATTCGCACAACGCCGTATGTGGCTTCTCCACCAGCTGGAAGGAGGGGCGGCGACCTACAACATCTCCGCCGCCTTCCGGCTGACCGGATCCCTGGACCAGGACGCCCTCGTCGCGGCGATCCGCGACCTGGTCGACCGGCACGAGATCCTGAGAACCACGTACGCGACGAATGACGACGGAGAGCCCTACTCGCGGATCCTGACGGTGGCGGAGGCCTCGCCCCAGGTGCAGGTCGCCGACGTGGCGCCCGAGGACACGTCCCGCGCGATCGGCGAGGCCGTCTCGCACGGCTTCGACCTGGAGGGCGAACTGCCCTTCCGGGCGCACCTGCTGCGCTGCTCGCCCCAGGAGCACGTCCTCGTCATGGTCGTCCACCACATCGCCTCGGACGGCAGCTCGAGCGCGCCGATGATGCGGGACCTGATCGCCGCCTACGCCGCCCGCCAGGACGGCCAGGCGCCGCAGTGGGAGCCGCTGCCCGTGCAGTACAAGGAGTACGCGCAGTGGCAGCGCGAGGTGCTCGGCGAGGTGTCCGACCCGGGAAGCCTCGCCGCGCAGCAGGTCGAGTACTGGCGCAAGCAGCTGGACGGCGTGCCGCAGCCGCTGAGCCTGCCGACGGACCGCCCGCGCCCCGCGGAGGCGAACTCGCACGGCGAGACGATCGGCCTCTCCGTGCCGGCGGAGGTGGCGGCCGGGCTGCAGAAGCTGGCCGACGAGCGCGGTGCGTCCATGTCGATGGTCCTCCAGGGCGCGCTGGCGGTGCTGCTGCGCAAGCTCGGCGGCGGCGACGACCTGACGATCGGCTCGCCGATCGCCGGGCGGACCGACGAGGCGCTGGCCGATCTGATCGGTTTCTTCGTCAACACCCAGGTGCTGCGGGCGGACCTGTCCGGCAACCCGACGTTCACCGAGCTGCTCGCCCAGGTGCGGGACAAGGCGCTGACGGCCTACGAGTACCAGGACGTCCCGTTCGACCTGCTCGTCGAGGCCATCAACCCCGAGCGCTCCGCGTCCTACCAGCCGCTGTTCCAGGTGATGTTCGCCTGGCAGAGCTACCAGAAGCCGGACCTCGGCATCCCCGGGCTCGACGTGAAGTTCGAGCAGGCCATCCCGTCGACCGCCATGGTCGACCTGTTCTTCAGCCTGACCGCGGACGAGTCGGGCGCGCTGCAGGGCGACCTCCAGTACGCGACCCAGCTGTTCGACCGCGAGTCGGCCGAGGTGATCGCCGCCCGGCTCGTCCGGGTGCTGGAGCAGCTGGCCGCCGATCCGGGCGTGCGCATCGGCGACGTCGACGTGCTGAGCGCGGCGGAGCGGGTGCGGCTGGTGCGGGACGTGAACCCCGCCGGCCGCGACATCCCCGAGGTCACCCTGGTCGAGCTGTTCGAACGCCAGGCGGCGCAGCGGGCGGACGAGGTCGCCGTCTCCCACGAGGGTGACGCGCTCACCTACGGCGAGGTCAACGCCCGGGCCAACCGGCTCGCGCGGCACCTCGTCGCCCAGGGCGTCGGCCCCGAGTCCCTGGTCGGAGTCTGCCTGGAGCGCTCGGCCGAGCTGGTCGTCGCGCTGCTCGCGGTGCTCAAGGCGGGCGGTGCCTACCTGCCGATCGACCCCGACTCGCCGGCCGACCGCATCGCGTACATGGTCCAGGACGCCCAGCCGGTCCTGCTGGTCACCACCAGCTCGAACGCTGCCGCGCAGGGGCTGGACCAGGACCTCCCGCTGGTGCACCTCGACCGGGCCGGGGGCTTCGCCGAGGAGGCGGCCGCCGACCTCACCGACGCCGAGCGCCGCACGGCACTGCGTCCCGAGCACCCGGCGTACGTGATCTACACCTCCGGGTCGACCGGCCGCCCCAAGGGCGTGCTGATCCCGCACAGCAACGTGGTCGGTCTCTTCGGCGCCGCCGAGGACTTCGCCTTCGGCGCGGACGACGTGTGGACCCTCTTCCACTCCTACGCCTTCGACTTCTCGGTGTGGGAGCTGTGGGGGCCGCTGCTGCACGGCGGCCGCCTGGTCGTGGTCCCCTACGACGTCTCCCGCTCCCCGGGCGACTTCCTCCAGCTGCTCTCCCGCGAGCGGGTCACCGTCCTCAACCAGACGCCCTCGGCCTTCTACCAGCTCGTCCAGGCCGACGCCGATGCCCCCGGCCAGGACCTGGCGCTGCGGTACGTGGTATTCGGCGGCGAGGCCCTCGACCTGAACCGCCTTGCGGACTGGTACCAGCGCCACGCCTCCGACGCGCCGGTGCTGGTGAACATGTACGGCATCACCGAGACCACGGTGCACGTCACCCGCATCGACCTCGACGAGAACTCCGCCGCCCGCTTCCGCGCCAGCGTGATCGGCCCCGCCATCCCGGGCCTGCGCGCCTACGTCCTGGACTCGAACCTGCTGCCCGCGCCCACCGGCGTGACCGGGGAGCTGTACGTGGCGGGCTACGGCCTGGCGCGCGGCTACCACGGCCGGCCGGATCTGACCGCGGGACGGTTCGTCGCGTGCCCCTTCGGCGTGCCGGGCGAGCGGATGTACCGCTCCGGCGACCTGGTCCGCTGGAGCCGCAACGGCCAGCTGGAGTACGTGGGCCGAGCCGACACCCAGGTGAAGATCCGGGGCTTCCGGATCGAGCTGGGCGAGATCGAGAACGTGCTGGCCGGGCATCCGCGTGTGGCGCAGGCGGTGATCGTGGTGCGCGAGAACCACGAGGACGACAAGCGCATCGTGGGCTACGTGGTGCCCGAGTCCGGCGACGGGTCGACCGGTGAGCTGCTCGCCGAGCTGTCCGAGTACATGCGCGAGCGCCTCCCGGACTACATGGTGCCCTCCGTGGTGATTCCGCTTTCGGAGATCCCGCTGACCTCGAACGGCAAGCTCGACCGGCGGGCACTGCCCTCGGAGGACACCAACACCGTGGTCAGCCGGGAGCCGCGCAACGCCTTCGAGCAGAAGCTGTGCGCCCTCTACAGCGAGCTGCTCGGCCTGGAGAAGGTCGGCATCGACGACGGCTTCTTCGCGCTCGGCGGGCACTCGCTGCTGGCCACCCGCCTCAGCGTCCGCATCCGCAACGAGTTCGACATCGACATCCCCATCAGGACGGTCATCAAGTACCCGACGGTGGCCGAGCTGGCCGCGCTGATGCTCGCCGGCGGTGTTCCCGCGGACGACGCCGACTCGTTCGGGGTCGTGCTGCCCCTGAACAGCGACCCCGGTACGGGCAAGGCGCCGGTGTGGTTCTTCCACGGCGGCGGCGGGCTGGGCTGGGCGTACTACAGCTTCGTGCTGCACCTGCAGGACCGGCCGGCCTACGCCCTGCAGTCCCGCGGCTCCGACGGCGTGGACACGCTGGCGGGCTCCGTGCAGGAGATGATCGACGACTACGTCGCCCAGATGCTGAAGATCCAGTCGCAGGGGCCGTTCAACCTGATCGGCTGGTCCTACGGCGGCACCATCGTGCAGGCCGTCGCGGACGCGCTCGACCGGCTCGGCCACGAGGTCGCCTTCGTGGCCATCCTGGACGCCCAGCCGGGTGGGCACGGGTTCACCGAGGTGCACGCCGGCAAGGAGTCCTCGGACTACCGGGCGGAGCTCGAGGACGACTTCAGCCAGTACATCCGCATGGGCAACCGGCAGGGCTTCCTCGACACCATGGCGAAGGTCATGGCCAACAACACGAACCGGATGATGGATTTCGAATCTCCGGTCTACCGCGGCGACGTGCTGTATTTCAACGCCACGCTCGAGGAGAAGTCGTACGCGCACCTGTGGCGCCCGTACGTCGGCGGTTCCCTCCAGGTGCACGAGATGCATGCAACGCACCACGAAATGCACATGCCCGCGCCCGTGGCCGAATTCTTCGAGGTCGTCGGCAGCAAGCTGGCGTAGCGACCGGACATCCATGTGCCGGAGCTGTTCAACAAACGATCGAATGGATGATTGGGGTTGGTCGGGGTGACAGAGCCCGGCATGTCCGCGGAACACGGGGACCAGGCCACGCTGCTGTGCGTGCCGTTCGCGGGAGCAGGTCCTTCGTTCTTCCACCCGTGGCGGGAGCCGGCCGCCGGCCGGTGGCGCGTCACCTCCGTCGACCTCCCGGGCCGGGAGCGCAAGATCCTGGAGGAGCCGTACCGGAACGTCGTCGAGGCGGCCAAGGGCTCGATCGACGAGGTCGTCGCGGACCTCGGCGAAGGGGCCCGGGTCGTGCTGTTCGGGCACAGCCTGGGCGCGGTGCTCGCGTACGAGCTGGTGCACCTGCTGACCGCGCGCGGCGTGCAGGTCGAGCGGCTGGTCGTCAGCGGTTCGCCCGGGCCGTGGACCCAGCGCGAGCGGCGGGCCACCGGGCTCCAGGACGAGGAGTTCCTCGCCAGGGTCGAGGAGTTCGCGGGGTTCCGGCACGAGGCCCTCGACCACCCGGAGATGCGGGAACTGATCCTCCCCGTGCTGCAGGCCGACTGCGAGATGCACGAGAACTACGTCCCGAGCACCGACGAACTCGTGACGGTCCCGATCACCTCGCTGCGCGGCGCCTCCGACGGACTGGTCACGGCGGAAGAGGCCCGGCAGTGGCAGGCGTCGACCACGGCGGAATTCAGTTATGTGGAGTTTCCGGGCGATCACATGTATCTGGTCGATCTCGGCCGTGAGGTGCTGGACGTGATCGAGGCGGAGTCCGCCCGCGGTTGTTAGGGCGGGATCGGTTTGCGCAGGGAATGAGCGGCCCTCTGGCCCGGGCGATCTTGTCGAACGCCGTGTCAGGGATGTGACAGGTGCGTGACAGGCCCGGAGAGGAAAGTGGAGGAATGAGAAGTTCAGCGATTGCAGTTTCAGGGCTGCGCAAGGCATATGGCGACAAGATCGTCCTCGACGGCATCGATTTCGATGTCGCCGCAGGATCGATCTTCTCCCTGCTCGGCCCGAACGGGGCCGGCAAGACGACGACGGTCAACGTCCTCACGACCCTGATGAAGGCCGACGCCGGTACGGTGCGCGTCGCCGGGCACGACGTGGCCACCGCGACCAAGCAGGCGCGCGCGGCCATCGGCGTGACCGGTCAGTTCGCCGCGGTCGACGATCTGCTGTCGGGCCGCGAGAACCTGCAGCTGATGACGGACCTGAAGCGGGTGCGGGGCGGCGACAAGGTGGTCACGCAGCTGCTGGAGCGCTTCGACCTGGTGGAGTCGGCGGACAAGCTGTCGTCGACCTACTCCGGCGGCATGCGCCGCAAGCTCGACCTGGCGATGACGCTGGTCGGCAACCCGGAGATCATCTTCCTCGACGAGCCGACGACGGGTCTCGACCCGCGCAGCCGGCGCACGATGTGGGGGATCGTCCGCGAGCTCGTGGCCGAGGGCACCACCATCTTCCTCACCACCCAGTACCTCGAGGAAGCCGACCAGCTCGCCGACCAGATCGCGGTGCTCAACGGGGGCCGCCTGGTCGCCCAGGGCACCCCCGAGGAGCTCAAGCGCCAGATCCCCGGCACCCACATCCGATTCCGGTTCGCCGACGTCTACGAACTCGACTCGGCGGCGCGCATCCTGACCGGGTCCGTGCGGGACGACGAGGAGCTGACGCTGCGGGTGGCCAGCGACGGTGAGACGCGGTCGCTGCGGATCCTGCTGGACCAGCTCGACGCGCACTCGCTCGACGCCCTGGAGTTCTCGGTGCAGCGACCGGACCTCGACGACGTCTTCCTCGCCCTGACCGACCCCACGCGCACCGAGCACCTGAGCAAGGAGGCGATCGCACAGTGAGCACTGCTTCGACGCCGTTGGCCGATTCCTCGATCATGTTGCGCCGCAACATCAAGCACAACGTGCGCAACCCCATCACGATGTTCAACGCGGTCCTGTTCCCCATCGTGATCATGCTGATGTTCGTCAAGGTGTTCGGCGGCGCGTTCAGCGTCGGCGACGACTACATCGACTACGCGACGCCGGGTCTGCTCGTGATGGCCATCAGCTACGGCCTGGGGGCCACCGCGACGGCCGTGAACTCCGACATGACCAAGGGCATCATCAACCGGTTCAAGGTCATGGACGTCTCCCGCGGCGCCATGCTGACCGGGCACGTCGTCATCACCGCCGTGCGCGCCCTGGTGGGCTGCGCGGCCATCATCGGCGTGGCCTTCCTGATGGGCTTCGACCCCAAGGCGAGCGCCGTCGACTGGCTCGGCGTGGTCGGCATCATCGTGCTGCTCAGCATCGCGGCCGGCTGGCTCACGGTCGCCATGGGGCTGGCCGCGAAGACCGCGGAGTCGGCGGGCCTGGGCGCCGTGCCGCTCATCATGCTGCCCTTCCTGAGCAGCGCGTTCGTACCGGCGGAAACGATGGGCGTCGGCGTCCGGCAGTTCGCCGAGTACCAGCCCTTCACCCCGATCATCGAGACGCTGCGCGGGCTGCTCGCGGGCAACCCCTCGAGCGGCGACGCGATCGCGGCCGTCGCCTGGTGCGTCGGGATCGCCGTCCTCGGCTACGTGTGGGCGGTCTCCACGTTCAAGAAGAGAGCCTGACCCCGACCGGCTCGTACCAGCTGGTCGGCGTCCCCCTCCGAGCCGCCTCGGCTGACCGCGCGTCGCCGGGGCGGCTCCGTGTTTGGCACCATGCGGGCATTTTCCGCTCCCCACCCGGCTGATCGGCTGCGCCTACGCCGAGCCGGGGAGCGACAGGCCCGTACGTACTTCGACCTGCCACAGGTGGCTGCGTGGGCGGAGGAATCGGCTGCTCACGTCCCCTGAGGCCTGAGCCAGACGATCCTCAAGGAGTGAAGCAATGGTTCCGCTGTCATTCGCGCAACGCCGCTACTGGTACATGCACCAACTGGAGGGCGGGGAGACCTGGAACATGCCCTCGGCCCTGCGGCTGACCGGCCCCCTCGACCAGGACGCCCTCGCCGCGGCGATCAGCGATGTGGTCGACCGGCACGAGATCCTGCGCACCACGTACGTGACCGACGGCGAGGGCGAGCCCCACCAGCGGATCCTGCCGATGGCCGAGGCCTCGGAGCAGACGCGGCTGTCGGTGGTCGAGGTGGCTTCCGAGGGCGTGCCCGGCGCGATCGACGAGGCCGTCGCGCACGGGTTCGACCTGGCGGTCGAAATCCCCTTCCGGGCGCACCTGCTGCGCTGCTCGCCCGAGGAGCACGTCCTGGTCCTGGTCATCCACCACATCGCCACGGACGGCAGCTCGGGCGCCCCGCTGGCACGGGACCTGGCCGCCGCCTACGCCGCCCGCAAGGACGGCGGGGCGCCGCAGTGGGAGCCGCTGCCCGTGCAGTACCAGCACTACACGATGTGGCAGCGCGAGGTGCTCGGCGAACTGGACGACCCGGACGGCCTCGGCTGGGCGCAGATCGAGTACTGGCGCGACGAACTCGACGGGGTGCCCCAGCCGCTGGACCTGCCGCTGGACCGTCCGCGGTCCGTCGAGGCGACCACCCACGGCGACACGGTCGGCTTCAGCCTGGAGCCTGAGGTGGCGGCCGGGCTGGAGAAGCTGGCGGCCGACCGCGGAACGACCATGGCGATGGTCATGCACTCCGCGCTGGCGGTGCTGCTGAGCAAGCTCGGCGGCGGGCAGGACATACCGCTCGGCACCCCGATCGCCGGGCGGACCGACGAGGCGCTGGCCGATCTGATCGGGTGCTTCGTCAACAACCTGGTCCTGCGCGTGGACCTCTCCGGGAACCCGTCGTTCGCCGACGTGCTCGCGCAGGTGCGGAACAAGGCACTGGCCGCCTACGAGCACCAGGACGTGCCCTTCGACGTGCTGGTCGAGGCGATCAACCCCGACCGCTCCACCGCGTACCGGCCGCTGTTCCAGGTGATGTGCGGCTGGCAGAACTTCGAGAAGCCGGTCCTCGAGTTCCCCGGGCTCGACGTGGAGTTCGTACAGGCCCTCACCTCGAAGGCCATGGTCGACCTGTTCTTCAGCATGGCCCTGGACGAGTCGGGGGCGCTGCGGGGCGACATCCAGTACGTGACCCAGCTGTTCGACCGGGACACGGTCGAGGCCATGGCCGCCCGCTTCGCGCGCGTTCTGGAGCAGCTGGTCGCCGACCCGGGCGTGCGCGTCGGGGACGTGGACGTGCTGGTCGCGGGGGAGCGGGAGCGGCTGCTGGAGGAGGTCAACGACACCGCCGAGCCGACCCTGGAGCAGGGCCTGCTGGACGCCGTGCGAAGACGAGCCGAGGAGAGACCCGAGGCGCTCGCCGTCATCGGCGAGGACGAATCCCTCACCTACCGGGAGCTGGAGACGCGGTCCAACAGGCTGGCGCACTGGCTGGCCGACCGCGGCGTGCGGGCCGAATCGCTGGTCGCCGTCTGCCTGCCCCGGACCGTGAACCTGATGGTGGCGCTGCTGGCCGTGCTGAAGGCCGGCGGAGCCTACGTTCCGCTCGACCCGGAGCACCCGCGCTCCCGGATCGACTTCATCCTCGAGCAGGTGGATCCGGTACTCGTCCTCGACGCCGGGACGCTGGCCGGGGCGGACGTCTCGCAGTACCCGGACGAGGCGCCCGAGGTGGCCGTCCGTCCCGAGAACACCCAGTACGTCATCTACACGTCGGGATCGACGGGCACCCCGAAGGGGGTCGCCGTCCCGCGCGGCGCGCTCGCGAACTTCATCGCCTCGACGCAGCGGAGGTTCCCGCTGTCGCCGGCGGACCGGATGCTGTTCAGCACGACGGTCTCGTTCGACATGGCGAACACCGAGCTGTACCTCCCCTTCGTCGCCGGCGCGACCATGGTCATGGCGAAGAAGGACACCGTCACCGACCCGTCGGCCATGATGGCGTTCATACGCCGCCACGGCGTCACCGTGGTCCAGGCCACGCCCGCGTTCTGGCAGATGCTGCTGACGCACGAGCCGAACGCCGCTCAGGGGCTGCGGATCATCACCGGCGCGGAGGCCGTGCCGGCCCGGCTGGCCGACACGCTGGCGGAGCAGGCCGCCGAAGCGGGCAACTGGTACGGCCCGACCGAGACGACCACGTGGTCCACCATGGCCCCCCTGAAGGCCGGTGCGGGTGCGCCGGCGATCGGGAAGCCGATTGGCAACACCCAGGTGTACGTGCTCGACTCGCGGCTGCGACCGGTTCCGCGCGGGGTGCGGGGCGACCTGTACATCGCCGGTGACGGGGTGGCCCGCGGGTACCAGGGCCGGCCGGAGCTGACCGCCGAGCGGTTCGTGGCGTGTCCGTTCGGACCCGACGGCGCCCGGATGTACCGCACCGGGGACCTGGTGCGGTGGGACAGGGACGGTCAGCTCGAGTACATCGCGCGCACCGACCACCAGGTGAAGGTCCGGGGCTTCCGCATCGAGCTGGGCGAGATCGAGAACGCGCTGGCCCGCCACCCCGGCGTGGCGCAGGCGGTGGTCGTCGTACGCGAGGACCACGAAGGCGACAAGCGCATCGTCGGCTACGTGGTGCCGGCAGCCGATTCCGGAGCCCCGGCCGACGCGTCGGCCGGTGAGCTGCTCGCCGAGCTGTCCGAGCACCTGCGCGGGCGCCTGCCGGAGTACATGGTGCCTTCCGCGCTGATCCCGCTGGCGGAGATCCCGCTGACCCCGAACGGCAAGCTCGACCGGCGGGCACTGCCCGCGGAGCACACGCCCGCCGTGGCCGGCGGCGAGCCGCGCGACGCCCACGAAGAGAAACTGTGCGCCCTCTTCGCCGAGCTGCTCCGCCGGGAGAAGGTCGGCATCCACGACAACTTCTTCACGCACGGCGGGCACTCGCTCCTCGCCACCCGGCTCAGCGTCCGCATCCGCAAGGAGTTCGACGTCGAGATCCCCATCAGGACGATCATCAAGTTCCCCACGGTGGCCGAGCTGGCCTCGCTCGTGCTCATCGGCACTCCCATGGACAACGACGACCCGTTCGCGGTCGTTCTGCCGCTGAACGGCGATCCCGGCACGGGCAAGGAGCCCATGTGGTTCTTCCACGGGGGAGGCGGGCTGGGCTGGGCGTACTTCAGCTTCGTGACGCACGTGCAGGACCGGAAGGCGTACGCCCTGCAGTCCCGCGGCTCCGACGGCGTGGACTCGCTGGTGGGATCCGTGGCGGAGATGGTCGACGACTACGTCGCCGAGATGCTGAAGATCCAGCCGGAGGGGCCCTTCCACCTCGTCGGCTGGTCCTACGGCGGCACCGTCGTCCAGGCCGTCGCGCACGCGCTGGACAAGCTCGGGCACGAGATCGCCCTCGTGGCCATCCTGGACTCCCAGCCCGGCGGACACGGATGGACGGAGATCCACGCCAACAAGACCCTGGCGGAGTACCGGTCGGAGCTCGAGGACTTCTTCGGCCAGTACATCGGCACCGACAACCGGCAGGACTTCCTCGACACCATGTCCAAGGTGCTGGCCAACAACTCGAACCTCATGATGACGTTCGAGTCGCCCGTCTACGACGGTGACGTGCTCTTCTTCAGCGCGACGCTCCAGGACGAGCAGTACGCCCACCTGTGGCGGCCCTACGTCACCGGTTCCATCGAGGTGCACGACGTGCACGCCACGCACCACGAGATGAACATGCCCGCATCCGTGGCGGAGGTGTTCGAAGTCATCAACCGCAAGCTGGCCGAATGACCGACGGCGGCCGTCAAGACCCCGAACGGGTCCTGGCGGCCGCCGCCATGTCGTCCCTCAGCCCTGCAGGGCCGGACCGAACCAGGTGGTGAGGGCGGCCCGCAGCGCGGAGGTGTCGGGCGCGCCGCCGTCGGACGCCCAGGCGACATGGCCGTCGGGGCGGATGAGGAGCGCGGCGGGAGCCGGGACCTCGTCGATGGCCGGGACGGGCCAGCTGCCGTCCTCGCTCCGCGCCTCCACGAGGTCGACGCGATCGGCCCAGCCCTTGGCGACCGCCGCCAGCTCGGCACTGCCGCTCAGGTCCAGCAGTACCGGGCGGGCGGCGTGCAACAGGTCGTAGACGCCGATGGTGCCTTCGGGCGTCTTGAGGTCGGCGTCGGGCACCCGGCGGCCCGCCAGCGGGTGGTCGACGTCGACCGGGTAGCGGATGTCCAGTGCGGTGAGCATGAGACGCAGATGCCGGTTGACGTCGTCGAACACCATGAGCGAGCCGAACACCTCGCGCAGCGCGTCCGTCTGTGCGCCGGGGCGGGCCAGGGCGGACTGCGCCCGGGTGTTGTGCAGAACGCGCTCCCCGACGGGGTGGCGCTCGGCGTGGTAGCTGTCCAGCAGGCTCTCGGGCGCCCGGCCGCGGACCACCGAGGCGAGCTTCCAGCCGAGGTTGACCGCGTCCTGCACGCCCATGTTCAGCCCCTGCCCGCCGGCCGGGAAGTGGATGTGCGCCGCGTCGCCCGCGAGCAGCACCCGCCCCTCCCGGTACGTGGCGGCCTGCCGCGCGGCGTCGTTGAACCGGGAGACCCAGCGCGGGCTGTGCATGCCGAAGTCGGTGCCCGCGACCCTGATCAGGGAATCCCGGAGCTGCTCGAACGTCGGCGCTTCGTCGCGGTCCGCGACGCGGTCGTACTCGGACGTGATCACCCGGTACCAGCCCGGCTCGAAGGCGATCGCCGAGTAGTCGCCGCCCGCACAGCGCCGCACCCAGACGTAGTCCTCGGGCAGGTCGGGGAGTTCGACGTCGCCGATCAGCGCGGTCATCGTCGCATCGGTGCCGGGGAAGTCGATGCCCGCCAGCTTGCGCACCGTGCTGCGCCCGCCGTCGCAGCCCACGAGGTAGCGGGCGCGCAGCGTCGCCTGCGCCGCGCCCAGCTCGACCGTCACTCCGTCCTGGTCCTGGCGGATCCCGCTCACCTCGGACGAGCGGCGGACCTGCACGCCGAGCTCGCCGGCCCACTCCTCCAGCAGCCGCTCGATGTCGGACTGAAGGATCATCAGCGGGTAGGGGTGCCTCGACTCCGACTCGTCGAAGTCCAGATAAAGGCCGGAGAAATGGCCGACCGGCTGCAGTTCGCCGGCCGCGAGAAAGCGGTCCAGGACGCCCCGCTGGTCCAGCACCTCCAGGGTGCGCGAGTGGATCCCGCCGGCTCGCGACTCGCCCGTCCGTTCCGCGAGCCGCTCGACCACCACCACATCGGCGCCCGCCAGCCGCAGCTCGCAGGCGAGCATCAGGCCCGTCGGCCCGGCGCCCGCGATCACCACGTCCGTGTCGAAGCCGGTGTCTCCCACGTCGTTGCCCCCTCTGTTCCAGTGCGCCTCTAACGTCGTTAAATCACGTCCACGTTCACTGAACGCGGATCAGCCGGTCAAGGAACGCCGGTGCCGGGGCGACACGGGCCGCCGGCGAACTTGTCCTGTCCCGCCGGCGGGACAGGGGCGTCGCGTGCAGGCTCGCCGGTCCACGCTCAACCCCAGCGGCCAAAGAGCACCGGAGACCACCAACACGGTGTGAGCGGTCGCGCATTCACGCGACACTCGATTCGGCCATTCGAACAATTTGTCTCGCCGGCGGGACAGCGCAAAAGGGCCCCAGTGGTCGTGATGGCGGTGACGGTCCGGAGACCGGGCCGAAAATGACGCGGGCGGGCACTCCCGGTCGGCGGAGGAAGGAAAGAGTGGCAATGGAATCGACGCTGGCACAGGAAATCGCCGAGCTGTGGAAGGGACTCCTCGACTGCCCCGAGGTCGGGGTGGAAGACGACTTCTTCACGCTCGGCGGCAATTCGCTGACCGGAATCAAGATCATCGATCAGGTGTCGCAGAACTACGGCGTCCAGCTGTCCGTGCGCGACTTCTACCTGGCCCAGACCCCGGCCCGGGTGGCCGAGCTGATCGAGCAGGGGAGGGCGGCGGCGTGAGGTTGACGCCTGGTCCCGGGCGCGACATCGACCTCGACAGCGTCGACCTGTTCGACCTGGACCTCTACACGTCGGGCGATCCGCACCCGATCTGGGACGTGATGCGGGCCGAGCGGCCCCTGCACCACCAGGTCCTGCCGGACGGCCGAGAGTTCTGGTCGGTGACCCGCTACGAGGACGTCCGCCGCGTGCTCAGCGACCACCGGGAGTTCACCTCCGAGCGCGGCACCGTGCCCACGCACCTCGGGACGGACGACGTCGCGGCCGGCGTGCTGATGACGTCCACCGACCCGCCGCGGCACACCGAGGTCCGCCGCCCGCTCGGCTCCAAGCTCACCGCGCGCGCGGTGAAGTCCTGGGAGGACTCGATCCGGCGCACGGTCGTGGGCTTCCTCGAGCCGGCGCTCGACGGTGAGACCTTCGACCTGGCCGAGAAGGCCCTGCTCCTCCCGGCGATGGTCACGGGTCCGCTCCTGGGCATCCCGGAGAAGGACTGGGCCGAGCTCGTCCAGCTGACCGCGATGGTGACGGCGCCCTCGGACCCGCACTTCCAGCTGGGCAGCGAGGCCGCGACCCTGGCCATCTCCCACCACGAGCTCGTCACCTACGTCAAGGAGTGGGTCAAGACCCGCCGGGCGACCGGCGAGGAGGGCGAAAGCCTGCTCCACCACCTCATGAGCGTCGCTCCGGGAGGCACGCCGCTCTCCGACGAGGAGATCGCCCTCGACGGCTACAGCATCCTGCTGGGCGCCAACGTGACGACGCCGCACACCGTCTCGGGCACCGTGCAGGCGCTCATCGAGCGGCCCGTGCAGTACGACAAGGCGGCGGCCGACCTGTCGCTGGTCCCGAACCTGGTCGAGGAAGGGCTGCGCTGGACCTCGGCCGCGTGCAACTTCATGCGGTACGCGGTCGACGACGTCGAGATCGGCGGGGGAGTGATCCCGGCCGGCGGCGCGGTCGTGGCGTGGATCGGCTCGGCCAACCGGGACGAGTCCCTGTTCCCCGACCCGCACACCTTCGACATCACGCGCGAAGGCGCGAAGCGCCAGGCCGCGTTCGGGTTCGGGACGCACTTCTGCATCGGTGCGCCGCTGGCCCGCATGACGCTGCGCATCTTCTTCGAGGAGCTGCTCCAGCGCTTCGAATCGATCGAGCTCGCCGGCGAACCGCAGCACCTGCGGTCGTACTTCATCGCCGGCATGACCCACCTCCCCATCGTCGGCAAGAAACGGCAGACGCCATGACAACCGGCTCCACCACCGTCGCCTCGCCGTGGTTCGTCCGGCCGCCGTCCGCCGACCACCCCGCCCGGATCTTCTGCTTCCCCTTCTCCGGGTCCGGGGCTTCGGCGTTCAGCGCCTGGCCGGCCGCGATCGACGACGCCGAGATCTGCCCGGTGCAGTTCCCCGGCCGCGAGAACCGGCTGGGCCACCCGCACTACGGCACCTACGAGAACCTGGCCGCGAGCCTGGTCGAACCGCTGGAGCCGCTGCTCGACCGCCCGTACGCGTTCTTCGCGCACTGCGCGGGCGCGATACCGGCCTACGAGACCGTCCTCAAGCTCGCCGAACTCGGCCTGCGCGGCCCGGACTGCCTCGTCGTGTCGGGCCAGCCGGCCCCGCACGACGCCTCGCGCGACCGGATGCTCACCATGTCCGAGCCCGAGCTGCGCGCCGAGCTGGAGTCGTTCATCCGCAGCCGCGGGATCGAGCCGCGGCCGGACATGATCGACATGGGCATGTTCGTGCTGCTCCGCGACCACGCCGCCGCGGGCGCGTACCGGCGGCCGGAGCCGGTCAAGGTGGACTGCCCCATCGTCGTCCTGCACTGGCAGGACGACCCCGACGTGAGCCTCGAAGAGCTCCGGGGCTGGCGTCAGTACTCGGATTCGGTCGAATTCCGGGTCGTCGGCGGCGGCCATTACGACTTCATGGACGCGCCGGACGAGCTGCAGAAGTTGTTGACCGGTTGGCGCTGAAAGCAGTGCAGCCCGTAAGAGCCGTATGCCGAGGGAACCGGAAGGAATACGTATGAGTGGCGCAGCCGCCGATATTGCCGTCATCGGGATGTCGTGCCGCTTCCCCGGTGTGAACAGCCTGGGTGAGTTCTGGCGCTTGCTGCTCGACGGGGAGTCGACCGTCGGAACGTTCCCCGAACACCGCGCGGCCGACGCGAACCACATGTCCCACCCGGACGCCGACACCCTGAACGCGGGCTCGTTCCTCGACTCCATCGACGGGTTCGACGCGGAGTTCTTCGGGGCGGGCGCCGCGGAAGCGGCCGCCATGGACCCCGTGCAGCGGCTGGGCCTGGAACTCGCCTGGGAAGCGGTCGAAGACGCCCGGATCCCGGCGGCCGCGCTCGCGGGCCGCGAGATCGACGTCGTGGTCGGCAGCGGGCCCTCCGGATACGAGCTGCTGCGCAAGCGGTCCGGCAGCGACCAGGACGACCACTACGCCGCGCTCGGCTCGAGCGGCGCGCTGATCGCGAACCGGATCTCGAGCCTCTTCGACGTCCGCGGCATGAGCTTCTGCGCGGACTCGGGCCAGTCCTCCTCCCTCGTGTCGCTGGCGCTGACCTGCGACCGGATCCGCAGCGGCGCGGTCGACATGGCGATCGCCGGCGGCGTGGAGCTGGTCGTCGATCCGGAAGCCGGACTCGGCCTGGCGAACCTGGGCGCCCTGTCGCCTGACGGCACCTGCTTCCCCTTCGACGAACGGGCCAACGGCTTCGTCCGGGGAGAGGGCGGGGCGTTCGTCCTGCTGAAGCGGCTCGACCTCGCCGTGGCCGACGGCGACCACATCTACGCGGTGGTGCGCGGCTGGGGCGTCGCCAGCGGTGGCGCGTCCAGCCGGATGCCGGACCCCAGCCCCACCGGGCAGGCCTCGGCCGTGCTGTCCGCCCTCGCCCGCGCGGGTGTTGCGTTCGAGGACGTCGACTACGTCGAGGCCCACGGCACCGGCACGCGGATGGGCGATCCCGCCGAAGTCTCCGGTCTGCGCGAGGTGTTCCGGGAGAGCGGCCGCAGCCGTCCCCTGGCGATCGGATCGGTGAAGGCGAACGTCGGGCACCTGGAGCCGGCCGCCGGACTCGTCGGCTTCGTGAAGTCGGCGCTCTGCGTGGACCGCGGCCACCTCGTCCCGAGCGTGAACTTCCGCGCCCCGAACCCCAACATCCAGAACTTCCACGAGGACTTCGAGGTCGTCCGGGCCGCGCGGGCCTGGCCGGGCACTGCCGAGCGGCCGCGCCGCGCCGGCGTGTCGTCGTTCGGCCTGGGCGGCACCACCGCTCACGTGATCCTGGAACAGGCCCCGCAGGCGCAGGCGGAAGCCGGCGCCGCAGCCGGCGACCCGGGCCGGGCGGACGCCTCCGGCGTGCAGCCGTGGGTGCTCTCGGCCCGCTCGGAGCCGGCCCTGCGCGAGCAGGCGGCCCGCCTGCGCGACCTCGTCGCCGCGGACGACTCGCTGTCGGCAGCGGACGTCGGCCACTCGCTGGTGTCCACACGGCAGCTGTTCGACCACCGGGCGGTGGTGCTCGGCGGTGACCGCGAGGAGTCGCTGGCCGGTCTCGACCTGATCGCGGCGGGCGGTGACTCGGCGCGGGCCGTTCGCGCAGTGGCCGCGGGGTCGCCGGGCCCCGTCGTCTTCGTGTTCCCCGGCCAGGGGTCGCAGTGGCTGGGCATGGGCAGGCAGCTGTACGCGGAGTCGGAGGTGTTCGCCCGCTCGGTCGACGCGTGCGCGCAGGCCCTGGCCCCGTACGTGGACTGGTCCCTGGTGGACGTGCTGACCGGAGCGGAGTCGGCCGCCTCGCTGGAGCGGGTGGACGTGGTCCAGCCGGCGCTGTTCGCGATGATGGTGTCGCTGGCGCAGGTGTGGCGCTCCCTCGGCGTGGTCCCCGACGCCGTCGTGGGCCACTCGCAGGGCGAGATCGCCGCGGCGTGCGCGTCGGGCGCCCTGTCGCTCGAGGACGCGGCCCGGATCGTCGCCCTGCGCAGCCGGGCACTGATCGACCTGGCCGGCCTGGGCGGCGGGATGAGCGCGGTGGCCGCGTCCTCCGCGTGGGTCCACGACCGGCTGGAGCAGTGGTCGGGGAGGCTCTCCGTGGCCGCCGTCAACGGGCCGGCCTCGGTGGTGATCGCCGGAGACGGCGCGGCCCTGGACGAGTTCGCGGCGATGGCGGCCGGCGAGGACGTCCGGGTGCGCCGGGTCAAGGTGGACTACGCCTCGCACTCCCACCACGTCGAAGCCATCCGTGACCGTCTGCTCGAGGACACGGCGGGTCTCTCGCCGCGGGAGTCGGCCGTGAAGTTCCACTCCACGGTCACCGGCGGACTGCTCGACACCCGCGTGCTCGACGCCTCGTACTGGTACGACAACCTGCGCTCGAAGGTGCGCTTCGGCGAGGTCGTCGAAGGCCTGATGCAGGACCACGGCGGCGTGTTCGTCGAGGTCAGCCCGCACCCCGTGCTCCAGGTGGCGATGGAGGAGGCCGCCGACGCACTGGCGGCCCCGCCGGTCGTGGTGAGCACCCTGCACAAGCGCGACGGGAGCGCGGGCCAGGTCCTGGCGTCGCTGGCCGAACTGCACGTGCGCGGAGTGCCGGTGAACTGGAAGGCGGTGTTCGCCGCAGCCCGGCCGCGCCGGATCGGCCTTCCGACCTACGCGTTCCAGCGGCAGCGGTACTGGCTGACGGCGCCGGACGGCGCCGGGGCCGCGAACGGCCCCGCCGCGCAGGCGAGCGGACCGGACGCGAGCACCAGGGCGGCGTACCTGGGCTCGGAAGCGTCGGTCCTGACCCTCGTGTGCGCCGAAACGGCGGCGCTGCTGAGTGCGAAGGACGCGGATCGCACGTTCGCCTATCTCGAGGCGAGGGCGACCGAGACCTTCAAGGTGCTGGGCTTCGACTCCTCGACGGCCGTGGCGCTCCGCAACCGGCTCGCCGCGGTGGCCGGAGTACGGCTCCCGGCCACCGTCGCGTTCACCTACCCCACTCCGCAGAAGCTCGCCCACCACGTCTTCTCCCTCCTCGAGCCGCAGGCGGCCGAGGCCCCGGAATCGCTGGAGGCTGCGCATCCGGAAAGCCCGGGTCCGGAGGACCCGAGTCTGGAAAGTCGCAGTGATGATGATTTGTACGAAATGATCGAACGCGGATACGTGTAGCCACACCTGTTCTTCGAAGCAATTGGTTGGGGGAGGCCCTGGTGGAGGATGTCGACAAGCTCCGGTCCTACTTGCGACGCGCCGTCGGCGATGCGCAGGACCTGCGCGAGCGGGTGCGCGAGCTGGAGGAGTCCGCGCGCGAGCCCATCGCGGTCGTGGGTGTGGGGTGTCGCTTCCCGGGTGGGGTGACGTCCCCCGAAGGACTGTGGGGAGTCGTGTCCGAGGGCGTGGACGCGATCACCGAGTTCCCGCAGGACCGCGGCTGGGACCTGGAGGCCCTGTACTCCGCGGACCCCGAGACGCCCGGCACGACGAACACGCGCTCCGGCGGGTTCCTGCACGACCTCGCCGAGTTCGACGCGCCGTTCTTCGGCATCAGCCCGCGCGAGGCGCTCGCGATGGACCCGCAGCAGCGGCTGATGCTGGAGACGTCGTGGGAGGCGCTGGAGCGGGCGGGCATCGACCCGGCCGCGCTGCGCGGCTCGGCGACCGGCGTGTTCACCGGCATCTACACCACCGACTACGGCCCGCGGATGGGCGGCGCGGCATCCGGCGAGGTCGAGGGCTTCCAGCTCACCGGCACGCTCCCCAGCGTCGCCTCGGGCCGCGTGTCGTACGCGCTGGGCCTGGAGGGCCCGGCGGTGTCCACCGACACCGCGTGCTCGTCCTCGCTCGTCGCCGTCCACCAGGCCGTCCGCTCCCTGCGGTCCGGGGAGTGCACCCTGGCGCTGGCCGGCGGGGTGTCGGCCATGCCGACCCCGGGCCTGCTCGTGGAGATGGGCCGCCAGCGCGGCCTGTCGGACGACGCGCGCTGCAAGGCGTTCGCCGACGCGGCCGACGGCACCGGCTTCTCCGAGGGCGCGGGCATGCTCGTCCTCGAGCGGCTCTCGGACGCGCAGCGCAACGGGCGCCGCATCCTCGCCGTGATCCGCGGCTCGGCGACCAACCAGGACGGCGCCTCCAACGGCCTCACCGCGCCGAACGAACTGGCCCAGCGCCGGGTCATCCGGGCAGCGCTGGCCGATGCCGGGCTGCAGGCGAGCGACGTGGACGCGGTGGAGGCGCACGGCACCGGCACGAGGCTGGGCGACCCCATGGAGGCGGAAGCCCTGCTCGCCACCTACGGGCAGGACCGCGACCACGACAGCCCGCTGTGGCTGGGCTCCCTGAAGTCCAACATCGGCCACACCCAGGCGGCCGCAGGCGTCGGTGCCATCATCAAGATGACCATGGCGATACGCCACGGCGTGCTCCCCAAGACCCTCCACGTGGACCGACCCTCCACGCACGTCGACTGGACGTCCGGCGCGGTCGAGCTGCTGACCGAGGCCCGGGAGTGGACCACCCGGCCGGGACGCCCCCGGCGGGCCGGCATCTCCGCCTTCGGCATCAGCGGCACCAACGCGCACCTGATCCTCGAGCAGGCACCCGAGACCCCCGGGCAGGCACCCGGGCAGGCCACGGCCCGTCCGGCGCCCGCCGCGGTGCCGTGGGTGCTGTCGGCGCGGTCGCCGGAGGCGCTGCGCGAGCAGGCGCTGCGGCTGCGCGACCGCCTGGCCGCGGACGCGGACCTCCCGCTCGCGGGCGTCGGACCCTCGCTGGTGACGACGCGATCCCTGTTCGAACACCGCCAGGTGGTCATCGGCGCCGACCGGGACGAGCTGCTCGCCGCCCTGACCGCCGCTGCCGCGGGTGACGACAGCGGCGCCGCCGCCGTGGTGACCGGAGCCGCGAAGCCGGTGGGCAAGACGGTGTTCGTGTTCCCGGGCCAGGGATCGCAGTGGGTCGAGATGGGGCGCGAGCTGTGGGAGTCCTCCCCGGTGTTCGCGCGCCGCATGCAGGAGTGCGCGGACGCGCTGTCGCCGCACGTCGACTGGTCCCTCCACGACGTGCTCGGCGACGCCGAAGCGCTGGAACGCGTGGACGTCGTACAGCCCGTGCTGTGGGCCGTGATGGTGTCGCTGGCCGAGGTGTGGCGCTCGTACGGGGTGCAGCCCGCGGCCGTCGTGGGCCACTCCCAGGGTGAGATCGCCGCCGCGTGCGTCGCCGGCGCGCTGTCGATCGAGGACGCCGCGAAGGTGGTGGCGCTCCGCTCGAAGGCGATCCTGGCCCTGTCGGGGCGCGGCGGCATGGTGTCGGTCGCGCTCCCGGTGGAAGACGTGCGCGCACGTCTGACGGACGGGCTGTCGGTCGCGGCGGTCAACGGGCCTTCCTCCGTCGTCGTCTCGGGCGACGTGGCCGAGCTCGATGCACTGCTGGCCGGCTGCGAGGCGGACGAGGTGCGGGCCCGCCGGGTTCCGGTGGACTACGCCTCGCACTCCCGGCACGTGGAGGCCATCGAAGGCGAACTGCGCAGGGTTCTGGCGGGGCTCCGGCCGCGTACGTCCGAGGTGCCGTTCTTCTCGACCGTGACGGCCGACTGGCTGGACACGACGTGCATGGACGCCGAGTACTGGTACACCAACCTGCGCCGGACGGTCCGCTTCGAGGAGGCGACCCGGGCTCTGGCCGAGCAGGGCTTCCGCTTCTTCGTCGAGGCGTCCGCCCACCCCGTACTGACGATCGGTGTGGAACAGACCCTGGACGGCGCGGGCGTCGAGGCCGCCGTCGTGGGCACGCTGCGCCGCGGCGAGGGCGGCCTCGCGCGCTTCCACCGGTCGGCGGCCGAGGCCTTCGTGGCGGGCGTCGAGGTGTCGTGGAAGAACGCGTTCCAGGACTGGGACGGCCCGTGGGTCGAGCTGCCCACGTACGCCTTCCAGCGGCAGCGCTACTGGCTGAACGCACCCGACGAGACCACCGCAGCCGGGAGCACGTCGGACCACCCGCTGCTCGACGCCGTGATCGATCTGCCCGACGACGGGGAGAACGGCGGCGTGGTGGGCAGCGGGCGGCTGTCCCTGGAGCGCCACCCCTGGCTCGCCGAGCACGTGGTCCACGGCGCCGTCCTGGTGCCGGCGGCGGCGCTGCTGGAGATGGCGGTCTGGGCCGCCCACAAGGCCGGGGGCGACGTCGTCGACGAACTCACCCTGGAAACGCCGCTGGTGCTCTCCCGGACGGCCGAGCGCGAGATCCGCGTCGTGGTCGACGGCAAGAGCGTGATCAGCGTGCACTCCCGGGGCGAAGGCGACACCGGGTGGACGCGCAACGCCGTCGGCGTCGTCGGGTCCGCCGCCGCGAGCACCCCCGTGGAGGAGGCCCTCGTCGCGTGGCCGCCCGCGGGCGCGGTCGCCGTGCCCGTCGAGGACGAGTACGCCCGGCTGGCCGCCCTCGGCTTCGGCCACGGGCCCCTGTTCCGCGGCCTGCAGAAGGTCTGGCGCCAGGGCGACGCCCTCTTCGCGGAGGTGGAGCTGCCCGCCGCCGAGGGTGCGGACCGCAGCCGGTACCGGATCCACCCGGCGCTGCTCCACGCCGCACTGCTCCCGGTCGGTCTGGGGCAGTTCGTCGACAACTCCCGGCCCGAGGGCTGGCTGCCGCTGCGCTGCACCGGCATCCGCGTGAACTCCGCCGAGCCCGCCGCCCTGCGCGTCCGTCTCGCACCCGCGGGGGAGAACGCGCTGTCCGTGACCCTCGCGGACCGCAGCGGAGCCCCCGTCGGCGGCGTCGCATCGCTGACCCTCGGGCCCGCGGACGTGCAGCAGCTGACCGAGCTGGGCTTCGACCACCAGGACGCACTGTTCCAGGTGGACTGGGCCCCCCTCGCGGTTCCCTCCGGTCACCCCACGGTCCGCCACGCGGTGGTGGGCGCACCCGCCGGTGCCCCGGAAGAGGGCGCAGAGGTCTACGCCGGCCTCGGCGAACTCGCCGCGTCCGGCAGCGGCATCCCCCCGGTCGTCATCGCCGCCGTCGAACGGACCGGCACGGACGGCGACGACACACCCGCCGCCGTCGAGCGCAACCTCCACCGTGTGCTGCGCTGGACCCAGGACTGGCTCGCCGACGACCGGTTCGCCGACTCCCGCCTGGTCTTCGTGACGCAGGACGCGATCCACGACGAGCAGGTGCCCCGCCCCGACCCCGCGGCGACCGCCGTCTGGGGATTCGTACGCACCGCGCAGACCGAGAACCCGGGCCGGTTCACGCTCGTGGACACGGACGGCCTGCCCGCCTCGTGGGCCGGCGTCCCCGCAGCGGCCGGAACCGGAGAACTCCAGCTCAAGATCCGGGCCGGCGAGGTGACCACGCCGGAACTGGCCCGCGCCCACGGCGCGTCCGCCGGTGCCGGAGCCCTCGGCGGGGCGGAAGACGTACCCGCCCTCGGGTCCGGGACGGTGCTGATCACCGGTGGCACCAGCGGCCTGGGCGCGATGCTGGCCCGGCACCTCGTGGAGCGCCACGGCGTGCGCCGGCTGGTGCTGACCAGCCGGCGGGGCCTGTCCGCCCCGGCGGCGGCAGGGCTGCAGGAGGAACTGACCGGGGCGGGAGCGCAGGTCGAGGTCGTGGCCTGCGATGTCGCGAACCGTGACTCCGTCGCGGAGCTCCTCGCCGCGGTGCCGTCCGAGCACCCGCTGACCGCGGTGATCCACTGCGCGGGCGTGCTGGCCGACGGAGTCGTCCAGGCGCTGACCGAGGACCGCGTGGACACGGTCCTCGCGCCCAAGGTGAACGGCGCCTGGCACCTGCACGAGCTGACCCGCCATCTGGACCTGTCCGCGTTCGTGCTGTTCTCCTCGATCGCGAGCGTGCTCGGGACGGCGGGACAGGCCAACTACGCCGCCGCCAACGCGTTCCTCAACGGCCTCGCGGAAACCCGTCGGGCCGAGGGCCTGCCGGCCACCTCGCTGTGCTGGGGCTTCTGGGCCGAACGCAGCGAGATGGTCGCCGACATCGGCGACACGGACGTCGTACGCCTCCAGCGGCAGGGCGTGCTGCCGATGGCCTCGCAGGAGGGCCTCGCGCTCTTCGACCGGGCGATCTCGCTGGACGAGCCGGTCCTGGTGCCGGCGCGACTGAACCTCGCGGCACCGGGCGCGGCTTCGCCGCTCCTGCGCGCCCTGATCGGGACGCCTGCCGGATCCGGCGGCCCGGGGAGCCGGGAGTCCACCGACAGCGCACTCGCGCATCAGCTGGCGTCGCTGGCGCCGGCCGAGGCGGAGGCGGTGCTGCTCGACGCCGTCCGGGCGCAGACCGCGATCGTCCTCGGCCACCCGGACGCCCGGCGGATCACCCCCGCTGCGACGTTCAGGAAACTGGGGATCGACTCGCTCACCGGGCTGGAGCTGCGGAACAAGCTGTCGGCGGTGACCGGCCTGAAGCTGCCCTCCACGCTGGTGTTCGACCACCCGAACCCCACCGCCCTCGCGCAGTTCCTGAACGCGCGCATCACCCCCGACTCCGGCGCCGCCCCGGAATCTCCGGCCGATCACCTGGCCAAGGAGATCAACGGACTGGGCGCCCGCCTGGAGGAGGCGTTCCTCGAGCTCGGGGACGAGGACAAGAACACCATTTCCACGCTGCTCGGCGAGCTGCAGGGCCGAGTCCGTTCGCTGGTGAGCGCCGGAGCACCGGTCGGCATCGTCGACCAGATCAGTTCGGCCTCGGCGGGAGACCTTCTCGCGCTACTGGACAAAGAGCTCGGCTAGGGGAGAGCGATGACAAACGACAACAACGCCGAAGTTCTCGAGTACCTCAAGCGGACGTCGATCGAGCTGATCGAAACCCGCAAGCGCCTGAAGGAGCTGACCGAGGCCGCCGCCGAGCCCATCGCCGTGGTGGGCGTCGCCTGCCGCTTCCCGGGTGGGGCGGCGTCCCCGGAGGCACTGTGGGACCTGGTGCAGGCGGGCGCGGACGTGGTGTCGGAGTTCCCCGAGGACCGCTTCTGGGACCTGGAGGACCTCTACGACCCGAAGCGCGAGCGGCCGGGCACCTGCTACACGCGGGAAGGCGGCTTCCTCCACGACGCGGGCGACTTCGACGCCGAGTTCTTCGAGATCAACCCGCGCGAGGCGCTGGCCTCCGACCCGCAGCAGCGGCTCCTGCTGGAGACCTCGTGGGAGTCCCTGGAGCGGGCCGGCATCGACCCGCACTCCCTGCGCGGCACCAGCACCGGCGTCTTCGCCGGCATCGCCTACTTCGGGTACGGAAACCACTACTTCACCCCCGAGAACATCTCGGGCTACGCGCAGATCGGCTCCCTGCTGAGCGTCGCGTCCGGCCGCGTGTCGTACGCGCTGGGCCTGGAGGGCCCGGCGGTGTCGACCGACACCGCGTGCTCGTCCTCGCTGGTGACGGTGCACCAGGCGGTGCAGTCGCTGCGCCAGGGCGAGTGCGGCCTGGCGCTGGCCGGCGGCGTCACCGTCATGGCGATGCCGCAGGTGCTCCGCGAGTTCGCGCGCCAGGGCGGCCTGGCGGCCGACGGCCGGTGCAAGGCGTTCGCCGACGCGGCGGACGGCACCGGCTTCTCCGAGGGCGTCGGCATGCTCGTCCTGGAGCGGCTCTCCGACGCGCAGCGCAACGGCCGCAAGATCTGGGCGGTCATCCGCGGCTCCGCCGTCAACCAGGACGGCGCCTCCAACGGCCTGACCGCACCGAGCGGCCCGGCCCAGCAGCGCGTCATCCGCGCCGCGCTGGCCAACGCCCGCGTACAGGCGGGCGACGTCGACGTGGTCGAGGCGCACGGCACCGGCACCATGCTCGGCGACCCCATCGAGGCGCAGGCGCTGCTGGCCACTTACGGGCAGGAGCGCGAGCCGGGCAACCCGCTGTGGCTGGGCTCCCTGAAGTCGAACATCGGCCACACCCAGGCGGCGGGCGGCGTCGGCGGCATCATCAAGATGATCATGGCGATGCAGCACGGCGTCCTGCCCAGGACGCTGCACGTGGACCAGCCCTCGACGCACGTCGACTGGACGGCCGGCGCGGTCGAGCTGCTGACCGAGGCCCGCGACTGGGCCACCGCCCCGGGCCGGCCCCGCCGGGCCGGCGTGTCCAGCTTCGGCGCCAGCGGCACCAACGCCCACCTCATCCTCGAGGAGGCCCCCGACGCGCAGCCGGCCCCGGACGCCGCCGACCGCGTACCGGCCGGCGCTGCGGGCATCGTGCCGTGGGCCCTGTCGGCGCGGTCCGAGCAGGCGCTGCGGGCGCAGGCCGAGAAGCTGCGCGCGTTCGTCGCCGCCGACCCGGCGGCGGACCTCGCCGCCATCGGCGCCTCGCTGGTCTCCAGCCGGGCGCAGTTCGAGCACCGCGCCGTGGTGCTGGGCAGCGGCCGGGACGACCTGCTGGACGCCCTCGCGAAGCTGGCCGAGGGCGCCGAGTCCCCCGCCGTGGTGCGCGGCGCGGCCGGCGAGCCGGGCGGCATCGCCTTCATGTTCCCGGGCCAGGGCTCGAAGTGGACCGGTGTGGCCCGCGAGCTGTACGACACCTTCCCCGTCTTCGCCGAGGCCCTCGACGAGGTCTGTGCGAGCTTCGACGCGCACCTCCCGTTCGAGCTCGGGCCCCTGCTCCTCGCCGACGAGCCCGAGGGCCGCGAGCGTACGGACGTCATGCAGCCCGCGCTGTTCGCCCTGCAGGTCGCCCTCCACCGGCTCCTCGGCCAGTACGGCCCGCAGCCGACCCACCTGATCGGCCACTCCGTCGGCGAGATCGCCGCCGCCCACGTGTCCGGAGCCTTCGACCTGGACACCGCGACCCGCATCGTGGCCGCCCGCGGCCGCACCATGCAGGCCGTCACCGAGCCGGGCGCCATGCTGGCGGTCCGCGCCCCGGAAGCCGAAGTCGCCGCGCTGCTGGGCCCGTACACCCGTACCGGCATCGCCGCCGTCAACGGCCCGGAGTCGGTGGTGGTCTCGGGCCTGCGCGACGAGGTCCACGACCTGCGCGACCGGCTCGTCGCCGACGGCCGGTCGGCGAAGCTGCTCCCCGTCGACCACGCGTTCCACTCCCCGCTGATGGGACCGGTCCTCGAGGAGTTCGAACTGGCGCTGCGCGCGCTGCCCATGGGCGGCGAGCTGTCCGTACCGGTCGTGTCGACGCTGCTGGGCCGCGAGGCCACCCTCCAGGAGCTGACGTCCGTCGCCCACTGGGTCGACCACGTCCGCGAGCCCGTGCGCTTCCACGACGCCGTGGAGCGCGCCCGCGCGGCCGGCGCGGACGTCTTCGTCGAGGTCGGCCCGGGCTCCACGCTCGCCGGCCTCACCAAGGACGCGTTCGCCGCGGAGGGCGTGCACGACGCCGTCGTCGTGGCCTCTTCGCGCCGCGACCGCGGTGTCGCGCAGGGCCTGGCCGGCGCGCTTGCCGAGCTGCACGTCCTGGGCGCCGCCGCGGACTGGGCCGCCCTGTTCGGCACGCAGGAGCGCGTCGACCTCCCGACGTACGCGTTCCAGCACCAGCGCTACTGGATGGACTTCCTGTCGGGCCTCGCGTCCGCGGACGTGACCTCCGCCGGCCTGTCCGCCGCGGAGCACCCGCTGCTCGGTGCCGTGGTGGACCACCCCGGCACCGACGAGGTGGTGTTCACCGACCTGTGGTCCCTGCGGACCCACGAGTGGATCGCCGACCACGCCGTGTTCGACTCGGTCGTCGTCCCGGCGACCGCGTACATGGACCTGGCGCTGTCGGTGGGCCGGCACGTCGGGTGCGCCGCGGTCGAGGAGCTCTCCCTCGAAGTCCCGCTGATCCTCCCCGACACGGGCGACGTGCAGGTGCGCGTCGTCGCCGGCGCCGCGGACGAGAGCGGCCGCCGCTCCCTGGACGTGTACTCGCGTCCCGCCGAGGACGCCGCCGGTGGCGGCGGCTGGACCCGGCACGCCATGGGCACCCTGGCGCCCGGCGCCCCGCAGGACGCCGACCGGGCCGACGACGCCCGCGCGCTCGCCGCGTGGCCGCCGGCCGGGGCCGAGCGGATCGGCTTCGACGGCCTCTACGACTCCCTCGCGGACGGCGGCTTCGACTACGGCCCGCTGTTCCGCGGCCTGCGCGAGGTCTGGCGCAAGGGCGACGACCTGTTCGCCCTCGCCACCCTGCCGGAAGGCGCCGACGGCGGGTTCGCCCTGCACCCGGCGCTGATCGACACCGTGCTGCACGCCGTCGTCGCCGGTGGCGTCATCACCGTGACGGGCGACCAGGGCTGGATGCCCTTCGCCTGGTCCGGCGTGCACCTCGCCGGGGAGTGCGGCCCGACCGTGCGCGTCAAGCTCACCCCGGCCGCCGAAGGCGTCGTGTCCCTCGTGATCGCCGACGAGCACGGCAGCGAGATCGCCCACGTCGACGCGCTCACGTTCCGCCCGGCCAGCGCCGAGCAGGTCCGCTCGGCGCGCGGCGGCCGCGAGCAGTCCCTGTACGCACTGGACTGGCGCCCGGCCCCGGAGGCCGCGCCGGACGCCGGCCGCACGCAGTGGGGCGTCATCGGCTCGGAGACCGGCCGGGCCGCCCGGCTCGTCGCCGCGAGCGACGGCGGCGTCTCGCTGTACGCGTCCCTCGGCGAGGTCCTCACCGCCGACGCCCCCCGCCACCTCGTCCTGTGCCTCGACGACGCCGTCGCCCCCGGCGACGACCTGCTCACCACGGTCGGTGACGCCGGCAAGCACGTGCTGGAGACCGTCCAGAAGGTCCTCGCCGAGGACCGGCTCGCCGCGTCCACGCTGGTCGTGCTCACCCGCCTGGCGCAGGCCGCCGGCGCGGGGGACCGCGTCGAGAGCCTGCCCGGCGCGTCCGTGTGGGGCCTGATCCGCTCCGCCCAGACCGAACACCCCGGCCGGTTCCGGCTCGTCGACATCGACGACGAGGAGACCTCGTGGGCGGCCTTCGCGGACGCCCTCGCCCTCGGTGAGGACCAGCTGGCGCTGCGCGGCGGCGCGTTCCTCGTGCCGCGGATGGTGCAGGCCCAGCCCGCCGACCACCGGCTCGACGCCCCGGCGGACGGCGCGTACCGGCTGGGCATCGCGAAGGCGGGCACGCTGGAGGACCTGACGTGGGTCGCGTGCCCCGAGGTGGCGGCGCCCCTGGAGGCCGGTCAGGTCCGCATCGCCGTCCAGGCCGCCGGCCTCAACTTCCGCGACGTCACGATCGCCCTGGGCCTCATCGACCGGACGGACTTCGACTCCGGGCTCGGCAGCGAGGGCGCGGGCATCGTGCTGGAGGTCGCGGACGACGTGGCCGGCCTCGCCCCGGGCGACCGGGTGACCGGCATCTTCAACGGCTCCTTCGGCCGCGTGGCCGTGGCCGACCACCGCCTGCTGGCCCCCGTCCCCGACGGCTGGAACCACGCCGAGGCGGCCTCCGTGCCGAGCACCTTCCTCACCGCCTACTACGCGCTCTTCCACGTGATGAAGCTGCAGAAGGGGCAGCGCATCCTCATCCACGCCGCGGCCGGCGGCGTCGGAACGGCCGCCGTCCAGCTGGCCCGGCACGTGGGCGCCGAGGTCTACGCCACCGCCAGCCCGGCCAAGTGGCCCGCGCTGCGCGGCATGGGCCTCGACGACGCGCACCTGGCGTCCTCGCGCGACCTGGAGTTCGTGGAGAAGTTCCTCGACGCCACGGACGGCCGCGGTGTCGACGTCGTGCTCAACTCCCTCGCGCACACCTTCGTCGACGCTTCGCTGAAGCTGCTGCCCGGCGGCGGCAACTTCATCGAGATGGGCAAGACGGACATCCGCGACCCCCGGCAGGTCGCTACCGACCACCCCGGAGTCGACTACCAGGCCTTCGACCTCTACGGCACGGCGGGCCCGGACACCATCCACGAGATGTTCGCCGACGTCATGGAGCTGTTCGCCGACGGACGGCTCCAGCTCAGCCCGATCTCCGTCCGCAGCATCCGCGACGCCCGCGCGACGTTCCGCGAGATGAGCCAGGGACGCCACGTCGGCAAGCTGGTCTTCGACCTGAGCAGCGGCTTCGGCGGCGGCAGCGTGCTCGTCACCGGCGGCACCGGAGGCGTCGGTTCGCTGGTGGCGCGGCACCTCGTCGCCGAACACGGCGTACGGAGCCTGGTGCTGGCGAGCCGTCGGGGAACAGCGGCCGCCGGGGTTCCCGAGCTGGTCGCGGACCTCGAGGAGGCGGGCGCCGCCGTCCGGGTCGTGGCCTGCGACATCGCGGACCGCGACGCCCTGGCGGACCTGATCGCGGACATGCCCCCCCGGTACCCGCTGACCGCGGTCGTGCACGCGGCGGGCGTGCTGGCGGACGGCACCGTCGAGTCGCTGACCGCGGAGAGCCTCGACCACGTGCTGCGCGCCAAGGTCGGCGGTGCGGTCAACCTGGACGAGCTGACCCGGGAGCACAACCTGTCGGCGTTCGTCCAGTTCTCCGCCCTCGCCGGCACGCTCGGCACCGGAGGCCAGGCCAACTACGCCGCGGCGAACGGCTTCCTGGACGGTCTGGCGGCGCAGCGCAGCGCATCCGGCCTCGTCGGCACCTCGCTGTGCTGGGGCTGGTGGGAGCAGAGCAGCGGCATGACCGAGGACCTGGACCAGGCCGACCTCTCCCGGCTCCGGCGGATGGGCATCGCCCCGATGCCGACGCCCGAGGCACTGGCCCTGTTCGACGCGGCGTGCGCGAGCGGCAAGCCGGTCCTCGTCCCGGCCCGGGTGGACCTCGCCGGGCTGCGCAGCAAGGCCGCCGACGAGCTGCCGCCGCTGCTGCGCGGCCTCGCCGAAGGCGGCCGTCCGCGCCGGGGCAGGGCGGGCACGCCCAAGGACGGCAGCTCCGTGGACCTGGCCGCCAGGCTGGTCACCCTGCCGGCGGACGAGGCGGAGGCAGCCGCCCTGGACTGGATCCGCGACCAGGCCGCCGTCGTCCTCGGACACCCGTCCGGCGCGGCCGTCGACGCCGACCAGGCGTTCACCCAGCTCGGATTCGACTCGCTGACCGCGGTCGAACTGTGCAACCGCCTGGCCGCCGCGACCGGACTGCGCCTGGCGTCCACCCTCGTCTTCAGCTACCCCACACCGCGCGAACTGGGCCTGTACCTGCTCGGCCTGCTGCGCCCCGAGGCGGACGCGAGCCCGGACGAGGACGCTGCGATCCGCGAAGCACTGCGGAACGTGTCGATCGACAGCCTGCGCAGCGCAGGCCTCCTGGAGCTGGTCCTGGCATGCGCCAACCCGCCCGGGGCGAACGGCGACACGGCCGCGGCCGACGCGGACACCGGTGCGGACGAACTGTCGGACATGGACCTGGACGCGCTGCTCGACCTGGCTCTGGATGAGAAGAGGTAAGTGACATGACCAACTCCGCGGATCAGACGGCGGAGGGCGGGGACCGGGTCCAGCGGGCGCTCCGTACGCTGCTGGAGGAGCGCGACCGCCTGCGCCAGGAGAACGACGCCCTGAAGGCCGGCCGTGGCGAGCCGATCGCCGTGGTGTCCATGGCCTGCCGCTACCCGGGAGGCGTCTCGTCGCCCGAGGAGCTGTGGGACGTGATCCGCAGCGGCCGGGACGTCGTCGACGCCTTCCCGACGGACCGCGGGTGGCGGGACGTGTACGACCCGGACCCCGACACCGTCGGCAGCGCATACGTACGCCAGGGAGGGTTCCTGGCCGACGTCGCCGGCTTCGACGCCGACTTCTTCGGCATCAGCCCGCGCGAGGCACTGGCGACCGACCCGCAGCAGCGCCTGCTGCTGGAGACGTCCTGGGAGGCCTTCGAGCGCGCCGGCATCGTCCCCGCCGACGTCCGCGGGGCGGAGGTCGGCGTCTTCTCCGGAGTGAGCTCCACCGAGTACGGGTGGCGCTTCCTGGAGGCGGGCCAGAGCGAGCTGGAGGGCTACCTGCTCTACGGCAGCTCGCTGAGCGTCGCGTCCGGCCGGGTGGCGTACGAGCTGGGGCTGACCGGGCCGGCGGTGTCCCTGGACACGGCCTGCTCGTCGTCGCTGGTGGCCCTGCACATGGCGGTGCAGTCGCTGCGTGCCGGGGAGTGCTCGCTCGCACTGGCCGGCGGGGCGCTCGTGATGTCGACGCCCGCGGCCTTCGTGGAGTTCGCCCGCCAGGGCGCCCTGTCGGCCGACGGCCGGTGCAAGGCCTTCGCGGACGGGGCCGACGGGACCGGCTGGGCCGAGGGCGTGGGCGTGCTGCTCCTGGAGCGGCTCTCCGACGCCCGCCGCAACGGCCACCCGGTGCTCGCCGTCGTCCGCGGTTCCGCGGTGAACCAGGACGGGGCCAGCAACGGGCTGACCGCTCCCAACGGCCGCGCCCAGGAGAAGGTGATCCGGCGGGCACTGGCGAACGCGGGGGTCAAGGCCTCCGAGGTGGACCTGGTCGAAGCACACGGCACCGGAACCAAGCTGGGCGATCCCATCGAGGCGGAGGCCCTGCTGGCGACCTACGGCAAGGACCGGGCCGACGGCAGGCCGCTCTTCCTGGGATCCCTGAAGTCGAACATGGGCCACGCCCAGGCCGCCGCCGGGGTCGGCGGGGTCATCAAGACCGTGATGGCCATGCGCCACGGGTACCTGCCGAAGACCCTGCACGTGGACGCGCCCTCGCGGCACGTCGACTGGTCCTCCGGCGGGGTCGAACTGCTGGCGGAGGGCCGTGAGTGGACCCGGGCGGACGGTCCGCGCCGGGCCGGGGTGTCCTCGTTCGGCGTCAGCGGCACCAACGCGCACGTGATCCTCGAGGAGGCCCCGCAGCAGGAGCAGGCGGACGAGCGGGCTCCGCTCCCGGGCGTCGTCGGCGGGCTGGTGCCGTGGGTGGTGTCGGCCAAGAGCGCGGCCGCCCTGCAGGGCCAGGCGGGCAAGCTGCGCGACTTCCTCGCCGCCGACCCGCAGGCGGACATCGCCGGGATCGGCGCGTCGCTGCTGTCGAGCCGGTCGCGGTTCGACCACCGTGCGGTCGTGCTGGGCCGCGGCCGCGACGAGCTCCTGAGCGCTCTGACGTCGCTGGGCGAGGGCGCGGAGTCCCCCGCGGTGGTGCGCGCGGCCGCCGGGAAACTCGGCGGTGTCGCCTTCATGTTCCCCGGACAGGGCTCGCAGTGGGTCGGCATGGGCCGGCAGCTGTACGACACCTTCCCGGTCTTCGCGCAGAGCCTCGACGCGTGCGCGGCCGCACTGTCCGAGTGGGTCGACTGGTCGCTGCTCGACGTGGTGCGCGGCGTGGAGGGGGCGCCGTCCCTGGACCGGGTGGACGTGGTCCAGCCGGCGCTGTTCTCGGTGATGGTGTCGATGGCCGCCCTGTGGCGCTCCTGGGGTGTGGAGCCGGCCGCGGTGGTCGGACACAGCCAGGGCGAGATCGCCGCCGCCCACGTCTGCGGTGCGCTGTCGCTGAGGGACGCCACCAAGATCGTGGCGCTCCGCAGCCTGGCCCTGCTGGACCTGATCGGTCACGGCGGGATGGCATCGGTCGCGGAGTCCGCGGACGTCGTAGCGGAACGTCTCGCTCCGTGGGGTGACCAGCTGAGCATCGCCGTCGTCAACGGGCCCCGCTCGGTGGTGGTGTCCGGGGAGCCGGACGCACTCGACGAATTCGTCGAGAAGATGAAGGCCGACGGCGCCCAGGCCCGCAGGATCTCCGTCGACTACGCCTCGCACTCCCACCACGTCACCCGGGTCCGCGAGCAGGTCATCGGCCCGCTGTCCGACCTGAGCCCGAAGACGTCGACGCTGCCCTTCTACTCGACCCTCCACGGCGAGGTCATCGACACCGCGCAGCTGAACGGCGACTACTGGTACGACAACCTGCGCGAGAAGGTCCTCTTCGAAACCTCCGTGCGGCGGTTGGCCGAGGACGGTTTCCGGGTGTTCGTCGAGATGAGCCCGCACCCCGTTCTGACCGTTCCGGTGCAGGAGATCGTCGAGGACGTGGACGACGCGCTGGTCCTGTCCTCGTCGAGGCGGGACCGGGACGAGGTCGAGGCAGTGGTCGGCTCGCTGGCCCAGCTCCACGTCCGGGGCGGATCGGTGGACTGGGACGCCCTGTTCGGGACGCGCGAGCGCGTGGACCTCCCGACGTACGCGTTCCAGCGGCAGCGGTACTGGCTGAACTCCTCGCAGACCGCGGTGGCGGCCGAGGTTCCCTCGACGGAGCCGCCGGCGGGCGACGACCACCTGGTCCCGCTGCCGGACAGGCTCTCCGTGCTCTCCGGCGACGAGGCGCAGGCACTCGTGCTCGAGCACGTCCTCGAGAAGGTCGCCGTCGTGCTCGGACACCCCTCCAGCGCGTCCCTCGACCCCGACCAGGAGTTCAAGGAGATCGGATTCGACTCACTGCTGTCGGTGGAGCTGAGCAAGCGCCTGACCGCGTCGACCGGCCTCAAGCTGCGGGCGAACCTGGTCCTGAAGTACCCGTCGCCGAGGCGGATCGCCGAGCACGTCACGTCCTCGATGGCCGCGTAGGAATGTCCCGCCGGCGGGACACCGCAAGCTCCACAGCGGTTTGTCCCGCCCGGCACCAAGTTGTCTTGAACGGCTGACCCACTTCCCCGAAGGTGGGGGTGATCTGTGAAGTTCTCCGATTCCCGGGCCTGTTTTTTGCTGAGGGGTTGATCTGTGTGCGTTCGTTCGGTGCGTCGTCTGCGCATAAAGGCATGTGGCGGGCGCAGGAAATGGCTCCCGACACGCCGAACCATGCGCTGACCATGTGGGATGTGGACGGTGAGCTGGACACGGCAGTCATCGAATCCGCATTCCTGCACGTGATGGGCGAGGCGGAGGTGCTGCGCGTCAACTTCGTCGACGACGGCAGCGGACTGCGCCTCGTACCCCGGGAACTGGGGGACTGGCGGCCCTTCTTCCTGGACCTCAGTGCCGAGGCCGATCCCGAGCAGGCGGCGCGCGAAGCGCTGGCCGACATGGTGCGGCAGCCGTTCGACCTGTCGAAGGACCTGCTGTTCCGACTGGGCGTGGTCAAGCTCGCCGAGGCCCGCTCCCTCCTGGTGATCGCCTACCACCACCTCATATCCGACGGGTTCGGCGCGGGCGGCCTGCTCTCGAAGCGCCTCGCCGAGGTCTACACGGCGCTGGTGCGGGGCGAGGACGTACCGGAGATGCCGCACCCGTGGGACGCCGAGTCGTTCGCGGCCGAGGCCACGGACTACCTCGCCTCCCCGAAGTTCACCGAGGACATGGACTTCTGGCGCGACTACCTGAAGGACGCGCCGGCGCCCGCCCAGGTCCCGCGCGTCGCCCTGTCCGACTCGCTGCGGGCCGCGCTCTCCCAGCCGATGAGCAGCGCCGACCGCTGGTCGGAGGTGGCCGAAACCATCGGCATGGTGAGCCGGACGCTGACCGTTCCGCGCGCCGAGGCCGACGTGTGGACCGAGACCGCCACGTCCATGGGCGTGTGGATGTCGCAGATGCTCACCGCGGCCGCGGCGGTGTTCTTCCGGCACCGCTGCGACCGTCCGGAGTTCCTCCTCTCGCTGGCCGTGGGCAACCGCGTCGGCGTGGCGAGCCGGACGCCCGGCCTGGCCGTGAACGTGGTGCCGGTGCGCGTGGCCGTTCCGCTCGGCGCGACCTTCGCCGAGATCGCCGACGCGATGGTCGACGAGACGTACGAGCTCTTCGGCCACACCGCCTGCCACTACTCGGACATCCAGCGCGCGAGCGGAACCGTCCTGAGCGGCCGCGGCAGTTTCGGTGCCGTCATGAACGTCGTCGAGTTCGTGGAGCAGCTCCACTTCGCCGACAGCCCGGCGCGCTACTCCGGCGCGACGACCGGCACCTTCGAGGAACTGTCGATCGGCGTCTACACCGACGGCAGCGCCGACAGCGACCTCTACATCCGCCTCGACGCCCCCGCGAGCCTGTACCACCGCGCGGAGCTGCGCTTCCTCGGCGAGGAGCTGATCGCGCACATCCGTGCCGTGGTGGCCGCCGGCACGCAGCCGATCGGCGCGCTGGACGTGGTCGGCGGTGTCGAGCGCGACGGCGTGCTGACGGCACCGAACGACACGGACGTGCCGCTGCCGGGGCTGACGGTTCCGGAGCTGTTCGCCCTGCAGGTGGAGCGGGACCCCTACGCCGTGGCCATGGTGTCCGGCGACTCGGAGGTCTCGTACCGGGAGCTGGACGAGCGCTCGAGCCGTCTGGCCGCGGCGCTGCGACGCCGGCAGGTCGGACCCGAGACGGTCGTCGCCGTGGCCCTGCCCCGATCGGTGGACCTCGCCGTCGCCCTGCTGGGCGTGGTGAAGGCCGGCGGAGCCTACCTGCCGGTCGACCCGGCGCTCCCGGCGGAGCAGATCACGTCGCAGGTCGCCGGCTCTTCGGCGCGCGCCCTGCTCACCGATGCGGCGACGGCCGGAGCACTCTCGTCCGGCCTGGACGTTCCGGCGATCGTCTTCGACGACATCCCCTCGGACGGCGCCGCCGACGAGAACGACGCTGCGCCGGAGGCTGCGGCCCCCTCGCACCAGGACGGCCTGCTGGCCGTGATGCACGGCTCCGCAACGGCCGGTGCGGCCACCGGTGTCGCCGTGACGCACCGGAACATGGAGCGGTTCGTCAAGGACCGCCACTGCAAGGAGGCCGGCCACGGCACCGTGCTGTGGCACGCGCCGCACACCGCCGACGCGCTCGCCCTCGAACTGTGGGTGCCCCTGCTGAACGGCGGCCGCGTGGTCGTGGCTCCCGCGGGAGAGCTCGACATCGACGCGCTGACCGCTGTCCGGGCGGCGCACGAGATCTCCACGGTGTGGCTGCCCGCGGGCCTGTTCTCGGCGATCGCGGCGGAACGCCCCGAGAGCTTCGCCGGGCTGCGCGAGGTGTGGACCGGTGGCGACCGCGTGTCCACGGCCGCGCTGCGCCGGGTCCGCGAGGCCTGCCCCGAGCTGACGATCGTCACCGGCCACGGCCTGACGGAAACGACCGTCTTCGCCGCATACCAGCGCCTGGCTGCGGACGAACCGGTGCGCCTCGCCTCCGCGGTCGGCCGCCCGATGGACAACACCGCCCTCTACGTGCTGGGTCCGGGGCTGGCGCCGGTGCCCGTCGGCGTGACCGGAGAGCTGTACGTGGCGGGCCCCGGCGTGGCCCGTGGGTACGCCGGGCAGCCCGGGCCGACCGCGGAGCGCTTCGTGCCGTGCCCGTTCGGTCCGGCCGGCGGGCTCATGTACCGGACCGGGGACCGCGTGCGCTGGGGTACCGGCGGCCGGCTCGAGTACGTGGCCCGGGCCGACGCCCAGGTCGATGTACGTGGCGTTCGAGTCGAGTTGGCCGAGGTCGAAGAGGTGCTGTCCGAGCACAGCGGCCTTGCACAGTCGGTCGTGGTCGTCAAGGAGGACGGTTCCGGGCAGCAGCGGCTGGTGGCCTACGTGGTCCCGGTCCGCGGCCAGGCCGTTTCGGGCGAAGAGCTGCGCCGGTTCGCCGCGGGGTGGCTGCCGGAGTCCATGGTGCCGTCGGTGTTCACGGTGCTGGAACGCCTGCCGGTGACGGTCAACGGGACGGTGGACCGGGCGTCGCTGCCGGAGCCCGAGTTCGACGCGAAGTACCGCGCACCGCGCAACGAGACCGAGCGGGTTCTGGCCGCGGCGTTCGCCGACGTGCTCGAGCTGGACCGGGTGGGCATCGACGAGGACTTCTTCGACCTCGGTGGCAACTCGCTGCGGGCGATCAGGCTGGTCGGCCTGATCCGGGCGGAGCTGAACCAGGAGGTGTCGATCCGCAGGCTGTTCGCGGCGCGCACCATCACCGGTCTGTCGGACATGTGGAAGGACCTCGCCCAGTCCAGCCGGCCGACTCTGCGCAGGAGGACGAGGGAAGGCGCCGTTCTCTGACCGCACCGTCACGCCGAAGCGCCCGCGGCCCCCTGACCATCAGGGGGCCGCGGGCGTTCGTGCTGCCCGCCTTCGAGCGGGGCTCGAGCGGGACACCACCGGCCTCCGGTGAACTTCCGACGGGGTTCAGCTCGTGCTGGACCGAGCCGTGTGAGTGGTTCCGCACGGCCTTCCGTGGCTGAAGCCGGTGTGGTGGCGCAAAACCATCGCTACTAAGAAAACCGCACGAGCGGTTTGTTATTGTCCTTGAGTCCTGCCTGTTTGCTCTGCCGATCCGATGGGAGTCCACTCGCCGTGGCCACCTTCCTTTACAAACTCGGCCGCCTGGCGTTCCGGCGCCGATGGCTGCTGGTCGTCCTGTGGGTGCTGATCTTCGGCGGCGTCGGAGTCGCGGCGTCCTCCGCACCCCCGCCCCCCGCCGACACCTTCTCCATGCCGGGCACCGAGTCGCAGAAGGCGTTCGACCTGCTCAAGGAGAAGTTCCCCGCGGCCAGCGCCACCGGCGCCAGCGCCCGGGTCGTCATCCGCGCCCCCCAGGGCGCCAAGATCTCCGACAACGGCCCCAAGGCCGGCGTCACCGAGCTGCTCGGGAACCTGTCCAAGGCCCCCGAGGTGATCGGCGCGACCGACCCCTACCAGGCCAACACCATCAGCAAGGACGGCACCACCGCCTACGCCGTGGTGACCTACAAGGTCCCCGGCCCCGAGGTGAGCGACGAGGCGCACGACGCCTTCGACGAGATCACCGAGAAGGCCCGGGCCGGCGGACTGACCGTCGAGGCCGGCGGTGACGCCGTCAAGATCAAGGCCGAGATGGGCGGTTCCGGCGAAGGCATCGGCATCCTGGTCTCCGCCATAGTCCTGTTGCTGACCTTCGGCTCGATGATCGCGGCCGGCATGCCGCTCCTGACCGCCACCATCGGCGTCTCCATCGGCATCTCCGGCATCACCGCGCTCGGCAGCACGTTCGGGCTCTCCGCCACCACCTCGACCCTGGCGATGATGCTCGGCCTCGCCGTCGGCATCGACTACGCGCTGTTCATCGTCTCCCGCTACCGCTCGGAGATGGCGGAGGGCCGCGACCGCGAGGAGGCCGCCGGACGCGCCGTCGGCACGGCCGGCTCGGCCGTCGTCTTCGCCGGCCTCACGGTCATCATCGCGCTGGCCGGCCTGTCCGTCGTGAACGTCCCGCTGCTCACCAAGATGGGCCTGGCAGCCTCCGGCACGGTCGCCGTCGCCGTCCTCATCGCGCTGACGCTGGTTCCCGCGCTGCTCGGCTTCGCCCCGTTCAAGGTGCTGCCCCGCCGCGAGCGCCACCTGTTCTGGAGCGGTCCGCTGTCGGCCCGCAAGCAGCGCGTGTCCGCGAAGCGAGCCGCCAAGGCCGCCGCGCGCGCCGCGAAGAAGGACCCGAACAAGCCGAACCTCGGCTCCCGCTGGGCCGGCTACGTGCTCCGCAACCCGGTCGCCGTCCTGCTCGTCGGCGTCCTGGGCCTCGGTGCGCTCGCGGTGCCCGCCGCCAGCCTGGAGCTCGGCCTGCCGGGCGAGGGCACCATGTCGACGGAGACCACCCAGCGCAAGGCGTACGACATGCTGTCCGAGTCCTTCGGCGCCGGCTTCAACGGCCCGCTGATGGTCACGGTCAGCGCCAAGGACGCCAAGGCCGCCGGCGACACCGTCGGCAAGGCCCTCGCCAAGGTGGACGGGGTGGCCTCGGTCTCCCCGGCCGTCGCCAACGAGGCCGGCGACACCGCCATCCTCAACGTCGTCCCCACCACCGGTCCGGCCGACAAGAAGACCGAGGACCTCGTCCACCACCTCCGCGCCCTCGCGGGCGGCCTGGAGGAGCAGACCTCCGCCGAGGTGCTGATCACCGGTCAGACCGCGATGCTCATCGACTTCTCGAAGACGCTGGACGACGCGTTCGTGCCCTACCTCGGCCTGGTCGTCGGCCTGGCCTTCGTCCTGCTGGTCCTGGTCTTCCGCTCGCTGCTCGTCCCGCTGAAGGCGGCCCTCGGCTTCCTCCTGTCGGTCAGCGCGGCCCTCGGCGCCGTCGTCGCGGTCTTCCAGTGGGGCTGGCTGGCGGACGTCTTCGGCATCGACCAGACCGGTCCGATCATGAGCACCATGCCGATCTTCATGATCGGCATCGTCTTCGGCCTGGCCATGGACTACGAGGTCTTCCTGGTCTCCCGCATGCGCGAGGCCTACGTCCACGGCGCAGGCCCGGACGAGGCCGTGGCCACCGGCTTCCGCTACAGCGGCCGCGTCGTCACCGCCGCGGCGGCCATCATGATCAGCGTGTTCTCCGGCTTCATCCTGGACGCCAACGACATGATCCAGATGATCGGCTTCGGGCTGGCGACGGCCATCCTCTTCGACGCCTTCGTCGTCCGCATGGCGATCGTGCCGGCCCTGTTCGCCCTGCTCGGCAAGTCCGCCTGGTGGCTGCCCCGCTGGCTCGACGCACTCCTGCCGAACGTCGACGTGGAGGGCGAGAAGCTCAACCGCATCGTCGCCCGCTCGGTCCCGACCCGCGAGCGCGAGCTCGTGGACCGCGTCTCCTAGCGGATCCCCGTAAGGGGACACGCGCAGCGGACTCCCGCTGCGGACCGGACCCCCGTCCGACCGTCAGGGAGCCGCACCCCCGCCGGCCCGGTGGCACCAGCCACCGGGCCGGCCGTCGTCTCCGGGCCGAGCCGCCGGCAGCCGTCCTGCAGGCCGCTACTGATGCGGGATGTCGACGCCGGCCGCCCGGAGGTTCGCCTCGAGCAGCTCGGTCAGCCGGGCAGCAGCCGGCGCCTGGTCCGCCCGGTGGTGGTTGATGAGGCCGTAGCGGGTGGCGGCGTCGGGCCTGGCCCGGAACTCGGCCGGCATCGACAGCAGTTCACGGTTGGCCAGCACCTTGGCGGCCAGGGCGGACGCGATCTCGTCCAGCCGCGGGTCGTCCGGATCCCACGACTCGGCGTCCTGGCAGAGCTTCATCAGCTCGACGTACTGGGGGTCGCCGAGCTGACGCTCGAGCTGGCTCAGGAAGCTGTCGAAGACCTCCGGCACCAGCGCACGGGCCAGGATCAGGGCCTCCTGCTGGATGGCCACGTACTCCGCACCGAAGCCGAGCTCCGCGAACCGGTCCAGGGCCGCGCACGCGCGCTCGGGCAGCAGGAGCCGGTCGCCGGCCGCCAGCCGGTGCAGCACCGCGCGCCGCGCGATCAGCTCCTCGATCCGATCGGTGAGCCGCCGCTCGACGTCGTCCAGGGCGGAGGCGAACTGCTCGGGATCGGCGTCGAGCAGATCCCCGACCTCGGCCAGTGGCACACCCGCTTCGGCGAGCGTCCGGGCCTGGACGAGCCGCAGCATGTCGGACGATCCGTACCGGCGATATCCGGAGCTGTCGCGCTCCGGTTCGTCCACCAGGCCGAGCCGGTGGTAGTGGCGCACGGTCTTGACCGTGACGCCGGCGAACGCGGCCGCCTGACCGATCGTGAGTCCGTACACCATCGGCTCAGCGGGCCCTCTGGTCGTGGGCGGCCGCGGTCTCGCGTACGGCAGCGGCTATGGCCCGGAAGTCCTTGGCCAGAACCTTGGAGTGGTTGCTCGCGACCTTCGCGCTCACCTTGACGTTCGGGTTCCGGGCGAGCACGGGATCGAGTGCCGCCCGCATCTTCTCCATCTCGTCCTGCCCACCGCCGAGGCTGCCACCCGTGGCGAGGACGTACCGCACCGGGCAGGTCAGACGGTCGAGGACCGGCCCGATGGCGGCGTTGACCTCGTTGGCCTCGATGTTGATGTCGGCATGCTGGTCGGCGGTCATCCGCGCGGCCATGCCCAGCGGGCGCACCAGCGGCAGCAGCCACCGCATCCGGCGGAACAGGCGCCGGATCCGCTCACGGCCCTCCTCGCCGGTCAGCCCGTACGGAATGCCGCCGTCCACGGCCACGACCCCCAGGACGCGGTCCGGATTCCGGTCGGCCCAGTGCGCCGCGAGGGCCGCACCGTACGACCAGCCGACGAGCAGCGGCCGCTCCACCCCGGTCGCACCGAGAACGGCATCGAGATCCCGGACGCACGCCTCGAAGGAGTAGTCCGCCGACTGCTTCGACCGGCCGCGGGCCCGTTCGTCGTAGGTGATGTGCCGCCAGCCGGAGTCGAGTTCGGCGATCACGGGCCGCCAGGGCCGGGAGTCGGCATACGAGCCGTTGAGATAGACGAGGGGACGGCCGGGTCCGCGCGTGTCGGTGACGGCCAGGGCCGTGTCGTCGACAGGGACCATGCCGGTCCAGGACGAGGAAGTGGAATCGGTCATGCCCATCAGCGTCCACCCTGACCCAGGGTCAAGGTCAACCAGCGACATCAAGCCGGTGCCCCGGCAGTACGACGAACGCAAGGCACTGGCCTCCACGATCGATCCGCGGGGCGGGACGGCCTCGGCGGGGGCCGGGGCGAGACGGAGGCGGCAGGCGGCGGGGACCGGAAAGCCGATGGCCGGCCGGGCCGGCTGCGCAGGGCCGTGGACGGGGACCGGTTCATCACCGCATGGCGGGGCACGGCGTTCGACTCTCGGCACGTCTGCGCAGCCGGCGCACGGCCGGCCGGGAAGGTCGTCAGGAAGCGGCGGAGGCGAGCAGTCCCTCGGTGACGGCCGCAGTGACCTGGTCGTTCTGGTCGACGAGGTAGAAGTGGCCGCCGGGGAAGACCTTCAGGTCGAAGTCACCGGTGGTCTGCTCCCGCCATGTCCCGGCCTCCTCGACCGTCACCATCGGGTCGCTGTCCCCGATCAGGGTGGTGATCGGAGCGGCGAGCGGCTCTCCCCCGCGCCAGTCGTACGCGGCGAGGGCGCGGTAGTCGGCTCGCAGCGCCGGCAGTACGAGCTCCAGGACCTCGGGGTTTTCGAGCATCGACTGATCGGTGCCGCCCAGCTTGCGCAGCTCGGCCAGCACGTCGGCGTCGTCGTAGAACTCGTACTGGGCGCTGGTGCCGGGTCGCGGCGCGCCCCGGCCGGAGAGGAACAGCCGCTGGGGCCCGGGCACTTCGCCCCGGGCGACGAGCAGCCGGGCCGTCTCGAACGCGACGAGCGCGCCCATGCTGTGTCCGAACAGGGCGTACGGCCGTCCGGGCTCCGAGGCCAGTTCGCGGGCCAGTTCCTCGGCCACTGCCTCGACGAGCGGCGCCACGGCCGTGTACGGCTCCTCGTGGTACCGGTCCTGGCGCCCCGGATACTGCACGGACACCACGTCGAAGTCCGCGGGCAGCGTGCGCGCCAACTGCACGTACGCCGTCGCGGAGCCTCCCGCGTGCGGGAAGCAGAAGAGGCGTGGCCCGTTTCCCGTGGTCGTGGTGAAGCGCCGGAACCACGTGCTGTTCATCGTCGGTGTGTCCCTTCGTCTGTGCCGGCAACACTGCCCCCGCTGATCACACCGACCGGACCGGCAGAGGGCAGAGCGAAAGCCCGCCGGTGCCCTCGGGGGATGGGGCGCCGGCGGGCGGTTCGATGCCCCGTGAGGGCTCGCGCCCGTCCGTATCGGAGCTCATGACCGAGCATCACGCCCCGTCCTCGAAGGGTGCTCGCAGTCCGCTGGAGAACCGGCAGCGTCAGCGAGGGGTGGCGGCGCGCGTGCAGGGGGTCGGGGCGCAGCATCGTGGAGGGGTCGCGCAGGGCGAGGGGGAGGGAGCTCATCGGACGGCCTCCTCGGGCCGGCCGGGCAGGCTGGGGATGGTGGCGCCGGTCAGAGGCTGCGGGCGGTGATGTCGCCGTAGTTGGTGCTGGCGTGGATGTTCAGGCCGGCGACACCTTCGCTGTTCCGCAGCGAGTTGTGGATGCGGCCGTATGTGGTGCCGGCGTCCAGGGAAGCGGAGACTCCGCGGGCGGCACCGACCGTGATCTCGCCCTGCTCGGTGCGCAGCGTGACGGTGCCGCGCACGGCCTCGGCGATGTGGAGGTCGCCCTTCTGGGTGCTGATCTGCGCGTCCCCGTTCAGGCGGCCGACCGAGACGTCACCCGACATGAGGGTCAGCCGGGCGCTCGCCGCCTCGTCGATCGTGACCGTGGCCTGCGCGCCCTCGAACGCGACGTCGCCGAGGCGCCCGACGCACTGGAACTCGGCGCTGGCCGTCTTCGCCTCGACGCGGGAGCCGGCGGGCAGCTGGACGGTCAGTTCGACGGATCCGGAGGAGCCGAGGACCCGGTTCTTGGCCGGAGCGGCCTCGATCCGCAGAACACCGTCGATGTAGGTGACGGTGGTGTCCTGGGCGGCCTTCACGTCACGGCTCTTGGAGGCGTCGGCGGGCAGGATCTCGACGGTGGTGTTGTCCCGGTCGGCGGCGATGAACCGGATGCGTCCGGCGGGGATGTCGACGACGGTGGAGCTGCCGGCGGGGGTGTCGAACTTCTGCATGGTGCTCTCCTTCTGGTTCAGCGTGCACTCTGTCGGCCCGCTGTTTCTGATGATGGAAAAGCTACGTTGCATTCACGGAGTTGGCAACACTCTCGTTGCGCAAAATAGGCATCAATGCAGGTCAGGGATAAGAATTCGTTGCAATGCCCTTGAGGCTAACGCAACGTCCGCCCGCGGTTCGTTGCAATGGGTTGAGCGTGAACGCGATACTTGGAGAGACCACGGACCGCCTCTCGGGCGGGCCCTTCCGTCCGCGTCCCGGCAACTCTCCTTCCCCGCCCGGCGCTTAGGCTGATGTGGATCAACTCATCGGTTGATCAGGGGATCGGGGGGAACCGATGAACAGTGCGACCGAGGTGTTCCAGCCGCTCCAGGCGGACGATCCGCCGTCGGTGGCCGGCTACCGCCTCGTGGCCCGGCTCGGTGCGGGGGGCATGGGCCGGGTCTACCTGTCGTACACGCGGGGTGGCCGCCCCGTCGCGATCAAGGTGGTACGGCCGGAGCTGTCCGAGGACCCGGCGTTCCGGCGGCGGTTCCGCCGCGAGGTGGAGGCGGCCAGGCGGGTGCGGGGTGCGTACACCGCCGAGCTGATCGATGCCGAGGCGGACGGGGTGCCGCCCTGGCTCGCCACCCTCTACGTGCCCGGGCCCTCGCTCACGGAGGCCGTCGCCCGGCGCGGACCACTGCCGGTGCCCGCGCTGCTGTGGCTGGTGGCGGGGGTGGCCGAAGCCCTCCAGGCCATTCACGGTGCGGGCATCGTGCACCGGGACCTGAAGCCGTCCAACGTCCTCCTGGCCGCCGACGGGCCCCGTGTCATCGACTTCGGCATTTCGCTGGCGTCCGGCACCACTGCACACACCGCGACGGGCACCGCCATCGGCACGCCCCAGTACATGGCCCCCGAACAGGCGTCGGCGGGCGAGGTCACGGCAGCCACCGACGTCTTCGCGCTGGGCCAGACGGCGGCGTTCGCCGCGCTGGGCGAGCCGCTGTACGGGGACGGCCCCGCCGTGAGCGTGCTGTTCCGGATCGTGCACTCCGAGCCCGATCTGTCCCGGCTGCCGGAGCCGCTGCGCCCGCTGATCGCCCGGTGCCTGGCTGCCGATCCGGAGGAGCGGGCCACCCCGGCGGAGATCGTCGCGTGGTGCCGGCAGCGGCTGGGCGAGGACGCCGACGGGGGCGGCGGCCCGGCCGTCTGGCGGGAGGTGACCGGGCCGGAGGTGATGGTTCCGGCGCCGGTCCCGGATCCCACCCCGGTGCACACCCTGCCGCTGGTCCGCCGTCCGGCGCCGGACGAGCCGCAGGAACGGCGGCCGCGCAGGCGGCGTACCGCACTGATCGCTGCCGCGGCGGTCACGGCAGGGGCACTCCTGCTGACGGGGCTGGCCTGGACGGTCCTGGACGCGACCGGCAGACTGCGCGACCGGGAGGCGACCTCGGCGGACTCCGCCGCGGCAGCCCACCGGACGCCGTCAGGGCCGGCCGGCTCGGCGGCCGGCGACCGCAAGCCGTCCGCCTCCGGATCCGCCCCCGCCCCCGCCCCCGCCTCCGCCTCCGGATCCGCAAGCACGCCCCCGCAGCCGAAGCCCGTTCCCCACACCATGCTGATGCTGACGGAGGAGAACTCCATCAGCCTCGAAGACCCGGTCCGGCACGAGGACCGCACGGGGGACGTCCGCCTGAAGTGCGCGGGGTCCAGCTGCGAGCTGGTGACCGACTCGGGCGCGATGACCTTGCTGTACGGCGAGCCGAGCGGCTCCCTCGACGAGTGCCGGGCCCTCACGGCGAACGGCGCCCGGAGCGTTCCGCTGGCCGCGGTGGCGCTCGGCAGCGAGATCTGCGTCAGGAACCCGTCGGGGGACATCGCGCTGCTCGTCATCCAGATCAAGTCGACGGTTCGCGTGCAGGGCGTACCCGACTTCGTGTCGGTGGACATGACGGTCTGGCGGAACCCGGCAGCCTGACGGCTTGACCCGGGCAGCCGTACCGGGACAGAGCCGCTCGCGCGGGCCGCTCGTCCTGACTCCAAGTATCCGTCCCCCCTGTGATCGTGACGGAGCGTCACAAGGTCATCCGCCCTGTGGAAGTCGACTTCCGTCTCGGCATGCAGGATGTTCCGCCTGCCCCCTTTTTGGGGCGTTGAACCCGTGGCTATGTTTCGCTCGCGCTAGACGATCTTCAAGCGCTCAGGAACATCCCTTGGGGGGATCGTGCATTCTCGTACCAGACCGGGGACGTCATGGAGACGTCCCCGATCGGTGACAGGCACTCCGGGCAGACTCGGGGTGATCGCGGTGGGGCTGGCCGTGGTGATGTCGGTTTCGGTGCTTCAGGGCTCCGACCCGGCGATCGCCGCGCCTCGGCCCGAGCCGCAGGGCCAGGCCGGAGCCGCCGCGGCGACGGCCGCCGCAGACATCGCTTCCGCGCGCGTGGCCGCCCGTCTGTCGGGCAAGCGGGTCGAGGCTCTGTCCGAACGGACCGAGACGTCGACGACATGGGTCAACAAGGATGGTTCGCTGACCTCTGAGGTGTCCGCCGGCCCGATCCGTTTCAAGGACGCCCAGGGCCGATGGCGTGACGTGGATGTGGACCTCACCAGCGCTGCCGACGGCTCTGTGGTCTCCAAGGCCCACCCGCAGGGTCTGCGGCTGTCGGGCAAGAAGGGAACGAAGGCCCAGTCTCTGGCCGCATCCCAGTCCGCCGCCGCCACGGACCTCGTGACGCTGGGACAGGGTGACGAGGCCATCACGCTGCAGTGGCGCGGTGGACTGCCCGCCCCGGTTCTGGACGGCACCCGGGCGACGTATCCGGACGCGGTGCCGGGCGCGGACGTGGTCGTGGAGGCCACGCGTACCGGGTTCGAGCAGTTCGTCGAGGTCAAGGCGAAGCCTTCGGCAGGCTTCTCGTACACGCTGCCGCTGAAGGCCAAGGGGCTGAAGGTCGAACAACTGCCGGACGGCAGTGTGCAGTTCACGGACAAGAAGTCCAAGAAGACCGCGACGATGCCCGCGCCCGTCATGTGGGACGCGACGGTCGATCCGGTCTCCGGTGAGCACACCCGGCGGGCGAAGGTCGGCCTGAAGGTCGTCAAGGCCAAGGACGGCGTCGACCTGGTCGTCACCCCCGACGCGGGCTTCCTCGCGGACGCGGCGACGAAGTACCCGGTGACCGTCGACCCCTCGACCTCCTCTCTGGGCAACCTGTTCGACACCTACGTGCAGCAGGGCGAGACCGTCGACTGGTCCAACGACACCGAGCTCGACCTCGGCAACCCGGGCACCAAGAACGCCGACGGCACCTTCCGTACCGCCCGGTCCTTCATCACCTGGAACACGGCCCCGGTCGCCGACGCGCTGATCTCCGGCGCCCAGCTGTCGCTGTGGAACTTCCACTCCGGCAACACCGACTGCACCACCCAGCCCTGGGAGGTGTGGACCGCCAACAACGCCTCGACCGCCTCGCGCTGGACGAACCAGCCGGCGATGGTCACCAAGATGGCCACGTCCACCGAGACCAAGGGCAATCCCGGCTGCACATCGGCCCCCGACGGCTGGATCAACGCGGACGTCACCAGCCTGGTCCAGCACTGGGCGAACAACAAGTGGGCCTTCTCCGGCATGGGCCTGCGGGCCACCGACGAGAACAACACCAAGCAGTGGAAGCGGGTCAACTCCGCCAACGCGGCCTCGAACCCGCCGAAGCTGACCGTCACCTACAACTACCGGCCCCGTACCGGTACGAAGCAGGAGGCGGGCGCGCCGTTCTTCTCCTACGGTGGCGCCTACGTGGTCAACACGGCCACGCCCGTCCTGCGGGACACCTTCGTCGACGCCAACGGTGACAAGGTCAACGGCACGTTCCAGATCTTCGACTCCGCGACCGACACGCAGGTCGGGAACGTCCTGGTCTCCCCGTGGGTGTCTTCCGGACAGGTCGCCTCGGTGACCGTTCCCGCCGGTGTGCTGACGAACGGCAAGACGTACAAGTTCCGTACGTCCCCCTACGACGGCAGCCACTACAACCTCGGCTGGTCGGCCTGGAAGACCTTCACGGTCGACACCTCCGCCCCCTCCGCCCCCACCGGCCTGACCTCGACGGACTACCCGTCGAACGCCTGGGTCAAGGGCGCCGGGCAGGCCGGCGACTTCACCGTCACTCCGCCCGCCGGTGACCACCAGTGGCTGGAATGGTCACTGGACGGGACCACCTGGACGAAGGTGGAGACGGGCGGCACAGGAGGCGTGAAGACGCTCTCCCTCGCACCGCCGAAGGACGGCACCCACACCCTGCAGGTCCGCAGCGTGGACAAGGCCGACAACAAGTCCGAAGCCGTCGCGTACACCTTCCACGCAGGGCCCGGCGGATTCGTCCAGCCGTCCGCCGACGAGCGGACTGCCCGTCGCCTCCCGCTCGAGGCGGAAGCCGACGGCAACAAGTACGACAAGGTGTCCTTCGCCTGGCGCCGCTCCGAAGCCGACGCCTGGACGGCGATTCCGGCCGGCCACGTGACCGCCGCCGGTACGCCGCTGACCACGTGGCCGGTGCCGCTCACGGCAGGCAAGAGCGCGCCGCTGGTCTGGAACGCCACGGACACCGTGGACCCTGACGGAACGGTCCAGATCAAGGCCGACTTCACCGGCCCCGGAGCCAGCGGGTCCACCGAGCCCCTCTCCGCGATCGTCGACCGCAACGCCGAGGGAGCCGCCACCCAGGAAATCGGCCCCGGCACGCTCAACCTCCTCACGGGCGACTTCGCCCTGCAGGGCAGCGATGTCGACGCCTTCGGCCTGGCCGCAATGCGCAGCGCGTCCTCGCGCCAGCCTGCCAGGGGGGCGCAGGAGGGCCAGTCCCCGGTCTTCGGCAAGGAGTGGACCGCGGGCATCACCGACCAGGTGACCGCTTCCGACTACACGCACATCCGCAAGGTGTCGGACACCGCATTGGACGTGGTGACCAGTGCCGGCCCGAGCATCCACTTCACCGCGAACACCGCGCAGAACGCCTGGGTTCCGGAGCCGGGATCCGGCGGGCTCACCCTCACGGGCGGCTTCAGCACGGGATTCACGCTCTCGGACACGGCCGGCACCGTCACCGCGTTCGCCAAGCCCGACGCAGCCGCCACCACCTGGCAGACGACGACCACGCTGCGGGCCGGCGCCGGCAACTCCACCACCACCGTGGTGAGCGAAACCGTGACGGCCAACGGGAAGACGCTGGCCCGCCCCAAGCTGGTCATCGCCCCCACCTCCGCAGTCGCCGCCACGACCTGCGCCACCAGCCCTTCGACCAAGGGCTGCCGCGTACTGGAGTACGGCTACGCCACGACGACCACCGCCACCGCCTTCGTCTTCGGCGACATCAGCGGTCAGGCCAAGGAGATCCGCCTCTGGGCGACCGAGCCGGGCTCCGCCGCCGCGACCAGCAAGGTGGTGCAGACCTACAGCTACGACGACGCCGGGCGCCTGCGTGAATCGTGGAACCCGCAGATCTCGCCGGCGCTGAAGACCCAGTACGAGTACGACGGCGCGGGCCGGGTCACCAAGCTCACCACCCCGGGCGAGCTGCCCTGGTCCTTCGTGTACGGCACCGCCGGCGCAGGCTCCGCCGCCGGAGAAGGCATGCTCCTCAAGGCCTCCCGCTCCGGCCTCCAGCAGGGCACCGCAGACGTCGCGGAAGGAACCGCGGCCACCAGCATCGTCTACGACGTACCGATCACCGGTACCAAGGCGCCCTACGCGCTGGGCGCCGCGGATGTGAAGGCCTGGGGCCAGACCGCGGCCCCCACGGACGCGACCGCCGTGTTCCCCGCGGACTCCGTGCCGTCGGCCAACGCCGGCGCTTCGCTCACCGCGGCCGACTACAAGCGTGCCCAGATCCACTACTTGGGCGCGTCGGGCCGCAGCAACAACACGGCCGCTCCGGGCGGTCACATCACCACCACCGAACACGACCGCTTCGGCAACACGGTGCGGCAGCTCTCGGCCTCCAACCGGGCCCTCGCCCTCGGCCTCACCCCGGCCGACACCGCTGCCCAGGCGGACCTCGGCATCGCCAGCCTGCCCAGCGCCGAACGTGCGGCCCTGCTGTCCAACACCTCGGTGTACAGCCAGGACGGCGTCCGTCTGCTCGAAGCCCTCGACCCGCTGCGCCGGGTGGATCTGACGGAGGACCTCAAGTCCGGAGCCGTTGTCCTCGTCCCCGCCGGCACCTCCGTCACGGCCCGGCCGCGGACGGTCAACGAGTACGACACCGGTCGCCCGACCGACGGAACCGCCACGATCAAGGGGGTCGTCACCAAGACGCTCAGCAGTGCGCAGGTCCGCGAACACCCCACGGCCCAGGGCGAGACCCTGGTGATCCAGAGCGTGTACGACTGGGTCAAGGGAGTGAAGACCCAGTCCGTCAAGGACCCGGACGGTCTGGCTCTCGCCACGACCACCGAGTACGACTCGGACGGCCGCATGGTTCGGCAGATCCAGCCCGGGGGCACGGCGTCCTCTGCTTCGACGCGTGTCACCGCGTACTGGTCCGCCACCGGGACAGGGGCCTGCAAGGGGCGCCCGGAGTGGGCAGGTCTCCTCTGCTCGACCGGCCCCGGGGGCACGATCACCGGAGGCGGCAGCAACCCGAACCAGCTTCCGGTCACCACCTCGGAGTACAACTGGTGGGGCAGTGTCGCCAAGGTGACCGAGAGCGCCAACGGGGTGACCCGCACCACCACGACCACCTACGATGACGCCCCCCGCCCCACGAAGATCGCGATCAGCGGAGCCACCGGCCAGGCCGTCCCCGAGACGACGATCGAGTACAACAGCGTCACCGGCCGGGAAACCAGGACGACCACCGCCAACGGCTCCCTCACCAAGGCCTTCGACAAGCTCGGCCGTCAGATCTCCTACACGGATGCCGACGGAGGCGTCACCACCACGGAGTACGACCTCCTCGACCGGCCGGTCAAGACGTCCGACAACGCTCCGTCGACCACCACCTACACCTACGACCACACGACCGAACCGCGCGGCCTGCCCACCGCGTCCACGGACTCCGTGGCCGGCGCGTTCCAGGCCACCTACAACGCGGACGGGCTGATCACCAGCGAGCGACTGCCCGGCGGCTACACCCTGAACACCGCCGTCAACCCTGCCGGAGCCGCCACACAGCGCACCTATACCCGCGACAGCGACGGCGTCCAGGTGTACGCCGACACCATGACCAGGTCGGTCCAGGGCCAGGCGTCCAGCCACAGCGGCTGGTCGAACCAGAAGTACCGCTACGACAAGAGCGGTCGCCTCACCGAGGTCGAGGACACCTCCGACACGGTGTGCACCCGCCGCACCTACGGCTTCGACAGCCGGACCAACCGCACCTCCAAGACCACCGCCGCCAGTGCGCCCGGCGCCGACTGCCCGACCGGCGGAACGACCGTGAACGCCGTCTACGACAGCGCCGACCGGCTCGTCGACACCGGATACGTCTACGACGCGTTCGGCCGCACCACCGTCAAGCCCGGCATCACCGGCGTCGAGTACTTCGCCAACGACCTGGTCCGTCGCCAGACCACCGGCAACAAGCGCCAGACCTGGGAGATCGATCCCAAGCTGCGCTTCCGGTCCTGGACGGTGGAGGCTCAGAACGGCGGCACGTGGTCCCAGACGGAGGCCAAGAAGAACCACTACGGCGACGAATCGGACAACCCCACCTGGATCGAAGAGGACGCCTCGGCATCCGTCATCACCCGCAACGTGAAGTCGCTCTCCGGCGCGATGGCCGCCACCACTGCGAAAACCGGTGGTGTCGTGCTGAACCTCTCCGGAATCCACGGTGACGTCGCCCTCCAGCTCCCGCTGGACAGCGCGTACGCGCCCCGCGCGTACGACTCCGACGAGTACGGGAACGCACGCTCCGCCGCGACCGCTGCGGAACGCTACTCATGGCTGGGAGCCGAGCAGCGCTCCACGGTCGCAACGAGCGACGCCGTCCTCATGGGCGTTCGCCTGTATTCTCCGAGCGAGGGTCGTTTCCTTTCCGTAGACCCCATGTTCGGTGGAAATGCCAATGCGTACGAGTACTGCTACGGCGACCCGGTGAACTGCGCCGACCTGAGCGGAAAATGGTCGTACAGCACCTGGACCCGCTGGTGGTCCCCGTACAAGCACGTCTGGCTCTACCTCAACAGAAATGAAACCCAGCGTGTCGCCTGGGGGGCGGGAGCGGCAGGCGGATTCTTCTCCGCCATCCTGCCCTGGACCTCGGGATGGGTGAGGACAGCGTTCGAAATTCTTCGAGCGTACGCCTGGTACATTTCGTGGGTCGCCGGCTCTGCAATGGCGAAGAGCAGGACCTGCGTATCGATTTACACATACGTCATCAATTGGTGGCCCGCAGCGCCCACCGCATGGCACCGGAGGTGCTAATGGCAAAGAACGGCGACATAGCCAAGAATGCAAAGGTCTTTCTCATCGTGGACCTTTGCAGCGCAGCGATCATGGCAGCGTTCTGCGCCCTGTTTGCGACCAGGGGTGAGGTAATGCTCGCCGTGGGGTTCGGAATCGGTGCTCTCGGCGCGCTCTTCACCGCAAGGTTCAGGAACCGTAAGAGGGCCGGCTGAGATCCAGCCGATCCGAATGGTGCGAGAACCGTAAATCTCCCCGAGGGGCCGTCAGCTTGCTGGCGGCCCCTCTCGGGTAGCGTCCCTCGCCCTGGCCGCCGTCGGGAACGACCTCGGCCACTGCACCACCACGTCGTCATCTCGCCACCGGGGAGAAGCCACACATGAACACGCCGCCATCGCCGCCCGGAGCGGAGCGAACCGACGGATCGTCCGTCCGGATCGGCGCTCTCGTTCCGCTGACCCGCCCCGGCTGGGTCGAGGCGGGCCGGCACCTGCTCGCCGGACTCGAGCTGGCCGTCCGCGAAGTCAACGAGGCCGGCGGGATCCTCGGACGACCGCTCGAGCTGCTGGTCCGGGACACCGCGGCCGATCCGCAGAGGGCCGCGGCGGCCGTGGACGAATTGGCCGGCCTGGGCGTGGCCGCCTTGGCGGGGGAGTACCACAGCGTCGTCGCCCGCGCCGCTGCCGCCAGGGCCGACGCCCTCGGCCTGCCGTTCCTCTGTTCGTCAGCGGTTCTCGACGCGCTCACCGAACAGCCGACGCAATGGGTCGCGCGCCTCGCCCCGGCCCAGTCCCACGGCTGGCAGGTCTACGCGGACTTCCTCCTCACCGCGGGCCACAGCCGCATCGCCGTGGCAGCCCAGCCGAGTGTCTACTGGGCATCCGGGACCCGCATTCTGCGGGACCATCTGGCTCCTCGCGGCGGCACCGTCATCGAACTCGACATGAGCACCCTCACCCCCGCGGCGGTGTGCGACGAACTCGCCGACAACCGTGCGACGGCTCTGCTCCTTCTGGTCGGCCACCCGGAGCCGGCCGTGCCGATCGTCAAGGCCGTCCGCCGCGACCAGCGCCTCGCCGGGATCCTGATCGGTGCCCCGGCCGGCCAGCCGGAGTTCGCCTCATGGGCGACGTCGCTGGGCGAGGACGGTGCCGCGATCCCGTTCCTGCGCTATCTGCCCGAGCGCCTGGGCCCACTCGGTTCACGCGTCGCGACGGCCCTGCGCGAGCGGTTGGGCCAGGCGCCCTCCTTCGTCGCCTTCGAGGGCTACGACACGGTCGCCGTCCTCGCCGATGTGCTGCGTTCTCACGGCACGGACCGGGCGCGCACTGCCGCATCCTGGCCGGGCGTCGCAGTCGAAGGCACCCGCGGGCAGATCCGCTTCTCCCGCACGCCGGGCATCAGCATGTGGCAATGGGCGTGGACGCCGGTCCAGGTCGTCGACCGGGATCCGGCGGAACCCGATCGCTTCCGGATCCTCCACACGAGTCTCAGAGCATGATGAGCAGACGCGTCTTCGGCTTGAGCTTCCGGTTCACCGAGCGGCTCTGCACGTACACCTCCAGCTTGGGATTGCGCCCCGCCTTCACGGAGACGGTCCCCTGGACGCCCGTGCCGAACAGCAGGCTGCGTGCCGCGTCGCCCGTGTACGCGCGGTCGGTGTCCTTCTCGACCACGATGACTTCCTTGTCGGGCTGAACCTGAACCCGGGTGCCCAGCTGGTAGTAGCACGAGCCGCGTTCGTACGTCACGCCCGGATGCGAGTCGACGAACGACCGGATCTCGATCTCCGTGTCGACCTTCAGGAGGCGGTACTTGTCCGCCGGAACCGGCTCGAGGTTCGCCCGCACGTCGTCGACCGAGATGTCCTGGCCGACCGCGAACAGGTTCTTCGTACCGCGCACCCCCTTCTCGCGGCCGCGGAGGAAGCTGGTGGCGGCAGCGCGCACGGTACCGATCGCCTCCTCCACACCCTCCTGGGAATCGGCATCCCAGATGGCGATGTTCCCGGCCGGGAAGCCGTAGTTCTGGGCGGTCCGCTTCGCCAGGGAGTTCGGAACGAGGATGGCGGAGGTCCAGTGGCCCGGAAGCGCACCCATCTTCGCCGCGATCTTGTCGAGCCAGGGGCCGAGGATGGCCATGTCGCCGTCGTGCCGCCGGTCGCCGCCGGAGGCGTTCTCCTCGCCGTCCGTCACCACGATCTGGAGGAAACTGTGCTCGCCGTACTCCTCCCAGATGTGGCCCAGGTCGTCCAGCGACTTCAGGGAGGCTTCGATGAGGGCGGTAGCGCCGTTGTTGACCTTGTAGAGACCCCGCATGGACGGCAGGTGCTTCACGTCCATGTCCCAGACCAGGTTCTCCACCTTGTGGTCGAAGGAGTAGAGGCTGATCCGGGTCTCATGACCGAGGCTGTCCGACTCTGCCTTCAGGCCCGCCACGAACTCGTCCACGACACGGATGAGCTGACTCTGGTGCTGATGCATGGAACCCGAACAGTCCACTACCAGCGCGACGTGATTCACCTTGTGCTGGATCCTGTTGGCGGACATGACTCTGCTCCTTCTCCGAGCTCCCCGAGTGATGTCTCCACACTATGAGGAGCCACTGACAACGCCCCCTGACGCTTCATCACCCACCCGACCGACCCGCCCGTCAGCTGCTGTCCGGGGTCGGAGTATGACCGGACGGTCACAGGATCCGGCTCCGGGAACGGCCGGGGCGCGGTGTACATCTAGCCGGTCGGCGAGGCTCCAGCGAGGCCTCGCCCGACGGTATCGGCAAGAACCGGGCGGCTGCCGCCCGGGGGTGAGCGGCAAGGCGGGGCAGGAATGAAGGCGGTAGCGGTGGCGGGCGGTTCCCCGGAGAGCCCGGAGAGCCCGGAGAGCCCGGAGAGCCAGGAGACTCCGGAGACGGAAGGGACCGAGGTCCCGGGAACGGATCCCGGTACGCAGGACACGCCCCCCGGCACCGGCGGCTCGGCCACCCCGGAGCGCGCAGAGGCCGAGGCCGACGGCGCCACGGAGACCGAGCCCGAGGCGGACGCGCCGGGCGAACCCGCGGCCAAGGCGGAAGCCGAGCCGGAGGCGGAGCACGAAGCCGAGCCGGAGACCGACGCGGAGCCCAAGGCGGAGGCCGACACCGAGCACGCATCCGAGGCCGACACCGAGCACGCATCCGAGGCGGAGGCCGAAGACAGCTCCGAGGCCGAGCCAGAGGCCGACGAGACCGCTCCCGAGGCCGAAGCACAGCCCGACACGGAGGCGCAGCTCGACGTAAAGGCCACGGACGTGGCCGCACCGGAGTCTGAGACGGCTGCCGACGAGACTGCTCCCGAGCCCGACGGGGAGGCCACGGACGCGGCCGCACCGGAGTCTGAGGCGGCTGCCGACGAGACGGCTCCCGAGCCCGACGCGGAGGCCACGGACGCGGCCGCGCCCAAGTCTGAGACGGAGGCCACCGGCGGGGGTGAGGGCGGCGGTGGTGCGGGCCAGGACGAGGGCGCGCCTGACGAGGATGCCGAGGCGGCCGAGGCGGCCGAGGCGGCCGAGGCGGCCGAGGCGGCCGAGACGGCCGAGAAGGTCGAGGCGGACGAGCCCGTAGGGGCCGGTCCGGCGGACGATGCGGGCCGGGAGTCCCGGCCGGTGCCGTCCTGGGCTCGGGACGGCGAGGCCGATGCGGAGCGGACCAGCCAGTTCGTGGCCCTGAAGGACCTGGACGCCCCGGCGCGGAAGGCCCCTTGGCCGGAGGCCGTACCCCAGAACCGGACCCAGGCCCAGGCCCCGGCCCGGACCCCGGGCGCGGCGGCTGCCGCGGACGTCGTCGAGCCCACCCGCGAGGTCCCGCTGCCCCCGCAGCCCCCGCTGGATCTGCTGGCCGAGCTCACCAACACCGCGCCCCCGCCGGAGACCCCGCGCCGCACCGCCGTCCGGCGCGTGAAGATCTGGACCCCGATCCTGCTGCTCCTGGCCGGCGCGGTCACCGGCGCGCAGCTGCTGCGCCCGCTGCCCGCCCCGCAGCTCGTCGCGGCCGAGCAGGCACACACCCTCGACGGGCAGTTCTCCGTACCGTGGCCCGGCAAGGGCCAGGGCGCCGTACGCGTCCCCGGCTCCGGCGACATCGGCAGCTTCGGCGAGCAGAAGCCCGTCCCGACGGCGAGCGTCGCCAAGGTGATGACGGCCTACGTGATCCTCAAGGGCCACCCGCTCCGCAAGGGCGAGGCCGGCCCCCAGATCGAGATCGACGCGAAGACCGTGGCGGACGGCAACTCGGAGCACGAGTCCCGGGTCGAGGGGCTCACCGCCGGTACGAAGTTCAGCCAGCAGGACATGCTGAAGATGCTCATGATCCCCTCGGGCAACAACATCGCCCGGCTGCTGGCGCGCTGGGACGCAGGCGCCGACTCCGAGGCGGCCTTCGTGGCGAAGATGAACGCCGCGGCCAAGGAGCTCGGCATGGAGAACACCACGTACACGGACCCCAGCGGGCTGGACTCCGCGACCGTCAGCACGGCCGCCGACCAGCTGAAGCTGGCCGAGGCCGTGATGAAGGACGAGGCGTTCCGTTCGGTGGTCGCGCTGCCGAGAGAAGAGATCAAGGGGCTGTCCACGCCGCTCATCAACAACAACACCCTGCTCTCGGCCAACGGCCTGAGCATCCGCGGCATCAAGACCGGGTCCAGCACCCCCGCGGGCGGCACGCTGATGTGGGCGGCGTACAAGTCGGTCGGTGACGAGACCCCGCTGATCGTCGGCACGCTCATGGACCAGCACGCGGACGGCCCGGACCTCAACGGCGAGAACAGCCTGAAGCTCGTGCTGGCCAACAGCAAGAAGATCATCGAGGCGGTGCGGCAGGCGCTCGACTCGGCTCCGGTGGTCCGCAAGGGGCAGACGGTCGGCCACGTGGACGACGGGCTCGGCGGGCGTACCCCGGTGGTGGCCACGAAGGACCTGAACGTGATCGGCGTACCGGGCCAGCAGCTGAAGCTCACCCTGCGCCCGGGAGCCTCCGGGACCCCGCACACCGCGAAGGCGGGAACCGAGGTAGGCGTCCTCACGGCCGGCGACGGGGAGGGCGCGAAGAGCGTGCCCGTGGCGGTCGGGACCGAGCTGGCCGAACCCTCCTTCGCCACCCGCGTCACCCGCCTGCGCTAGGTCGTGTCGTCAAAGTAGAGCGTCACGCAGGAGCAGGTACGCCCGGCCACTGGACCCGAGAGGCACCACAGCGGAGGGAGAGGTCCTCCGCTGCACCCTCGGCGTGGTTCAGGAGGCTGCGGCGGCCGCCTGGATACGGGGTACGAAGACCCCCTGGGCCAATCTGTGGGCGGTGGCCGGGTCCAGGTCGCTGCCCGGCCCTTCCAGCCGGATCTCCGCCATGACCGTGCCCGTGCACATGACGAGGTCCAGGCCGTCGAGGCCGCCGGCGTTGCGGTAGTAGGCGTGGCTGGTCACGCCGGGGAGGGCAGGCACGTTCGCCTCGGTGTACTTGGCCGACCGGGCCGCCTCCTTGCCGCACGCGTCCTGGGCGGCCTTCTGCTCGGGATAGGCCCTGATGCCGAAGACGACGGTCTCGCCGAATGCCTCGAACTTCGCCGAGCCCGTCGCGACGGTGGCGCATTCCCAGTCCGCGTCCGGGCCGCACTCCGCCAGGGACTTGGGGTGTTCCTCGACGTGTGCACGGCCGGTCCTCGGTGTCCACTCGTGCATCTGTGACGGGTCGGGCAGCGCCGACTGGATCTGCTGCTCGGTGCGGAGGACGGTGGCGGAATCCTTCGCGCCGTCCGCCGGCTTGGCTGCACTGCCCGCGCCCACACCCGTGTCGGCCGCCGTCGCCGGCTTCTGCGCACCCGCCCCGTCCGCGCCGTTTCCGCAGGCGGTGACCAAGGCCGCGAGCGCCACAACGGCGGCCGCCTTCGCACCGATGCCGGACCTCAACTGCACTCCCCGCTCCCCGTTCGACCCGTCGGACGGCGCCACTGCACCCAGCCGCCGCACCGTCAGGTGATCCTGTCAGCCGGGCCCGGCAGCAATCAAACAAGCGTCCGGTGCCGGGTGCGGTCACGGTCGTGTCGCCGCGAACGGCGCGCCGGCAGCGATCACGACAACAGGGGAACCGGGATCCGGTCGAGTCAGCTGGTCTGCGCGGGCTTCTGCCGGGCGGTGGGGGACGGCTTGCTCTCGCATCCGCAGCCGCCGCGCTGGACGGTGAAGCGGCGGCGCGGCGCCGGGGCAGCGGCGGGAGCGGCGGGAGCGGCGGAGCCGGCGGCGTCGGAAGCGGCGTCGCTCGGGAGGTCGTACGCGGTCATGTGTTCCTGCTTTCCGGTGGGTGCGGCGCCGATACGGCTCCGCACGAAGGCGATCTGGGCGGACACGGCGCCCGCGCCGACCTCGGCGCGGACGCCGGCGCGGCGGTGGGGCGGCCGGTGGAGCGCGGCCGGACGTCGGTCTGACGTCCGGGTTCAGGGCCCGGTGGCCCCCCAGGAGAACCCGGCGAACGCCGGACGGCCGGTGGACGCCTGCGGCGCCTCCGCCCGGGGCGTGAGCGAGCGGACCAGGGCCTGCGGGCCGGCCGTCGACAGCCGGCGCGCGGCGTCCGCGGCCTTTTCGGCCAGTCCCTGTGCCGTGCCCGGTTCATAGCGTGCGGAGTCGTACTGGAGGAGCAGTTTCAAGCCGCTCGAGCGACGCGAGAACTGGAACGAGAGCTCGAACAGGCCCTCGGTCAGCGGGATGGGGCCGCCGATGAGCCGGAGCTCGCCCGGCCCGGTGTCGATCTCGTCCCAGAGGGTCACCCACACGTCGAAGAACGGGTTGCGGCCCGGATTCCGCGGCGGGTCCAGGGTGCGCACCAGCTCACTGAAGGGCAGCCCGCCGTGGTCCATCGCGCCGACCGCCTGGTCCGCGAGGTCGTCGACCAGCGCGACGCAGGGCGATCCGCCCTGTACGGCGGTCCGCAGGACCACGGTGTTGACCATGCAGCCCACCGCCTCCGCCGAGCCGGGCCCGAGGGCGGGGCGGCGGCTGACGGCCGTACCGAGGCTGATGTCGCCGACGCCGGTCGCCTCGTGCAGCATGGCGGCGACGGCGGCGGCCAGCACCGGGAACAGCCCCGTACGGCGGCTGCGCGCGAGCTCCTCCAGCGCCTCGACCTCGGCGGCGTCGAGGTGCGCTGCCACGACCCCGGTGGCCCGGCCGGCCGGGCCGGTGCGCGGATGGTCGACGGGCAGCGGCAGCGGAGCCGGCGGCGGGCTCAACCGGCCCCGCCAATAGGCGAGTTCATCCCCGGAGGGGGATTCGTACGCGGCACGGCCGGACAGTTCCGGAGCCGTGTCCGTCTCCGTGTCCGTGTCCGTGTCCGTGTCCGGGCCGGCCCCGGCCAGGGCCCGGGCGATGATCTCGAGCGAGGTCTGGTCGCCGACGATGTGGTGCAGGACGACCAGCAGCCGGTCCCGGCCGCCGGGGCAGCGCAGCAGCGCGGCCCGCACCAGCGGCCCGCGCCCGAGGTCGAACGGCGCGTGGGCCCACTCCTGTACGGCGGCCGCGCGGGCGGCCTCGTCGGGCAGGTCCAGGACCGCCAGACGGGCGCGCTCGGACGCGGGGCCGGGCACCGGCTCCCCCCACTCCTCGCGGAAGACGGTGCGCAGCTGCGGCTGGAGCTCCTGGAGGCGGGCGAACGCGGCGCCCAGCACCTCGGGATCGGCGGTGCCGTGGCACTCCAGCAACATCGGCACGTGGTACGCGGAGCTCCCGTGCGCCCCGGCACGCCGGGTCCGGTCCTCCAACCACAGCCACCGCTGGGCCCCACTGACGCCCTGCGACCCGTCGGCGCCGGCGGCCGGGGCCACGGCCACCGCCACCGGCTCGGCCTCCGCCTTGGCCTGGGGATCGGCCTGGGCATCGGCCAGGGCCGTCGCGGAGGCGGCGCGTGACGCCAGCCGGTCGGCGAGGTCGGTGACGTTCGGGCATTCGAACACGTCGCGGACGCGGACCGGTACGGACAGCCGCTGCGCCGCCTCCATGGCCAGGGAGGCGGCCTTGAGGCTGTTGCCCCCGAGCAGGAAGAAGTCGCCGTGGTCCGGGACCGGTTGGCCGAACGCCTCGGAGAACAGGGCCCGCAGCACGGCACGGACGGCGTCCGCCGCACCGCCGGAGGCACCGGCGCCCGGCGGGGGCACGAGCCCGGCGGACGCGTCGGGGCCCGCACCGGCCGGGAGGTCCGGGACGGCCGTCGGGAGCGGGCGGGCGGAGAGGCTGCGGCGGTCTATCTTGCCGTTGGGAGTGCTCGGCATGCGGTCCAGCGGGATCACCGCTGCCGGAATCATGTAGTACGGCAGCCGCTCGGCCAGCCTGGCCCGCCAGTCGGCGGGCAGCGGCCCGTCGGTGACCACGTACCCGGCGAGCAGCGGCTGCGCCGTCCCCTCGGGCACGACCACGGCGGCGGCCGCGACGCCCGGCAGGGCGGTGAGCGCCACCTCCACCTCGCCGGGCTCGATGCGGAAGCCGCGGATCTTCAGCTGCCGGTCGGCGCGCCCGCGGAAGTCCAGGGTGCCGTCCGCGCGGTGGCGGGCCAGGTCGCCGGTGCGGTAGAGCCGGGCCCCGGGGCGGGGGTCGTCGGGGTCGGGTACGAAGCGTGGCGCGCCCGCGTCGGGCAGGCCCAGGTAGCCCCGGCCCACGCCGGCGCCGCCGATCCACAGTTCGCCCTCGACGCCCGGGCCGACCGGTGCGCCGGAGCCGTCGCGCACCGAGTAGCGCAGGTTGGCCATGGGGCGGCCGATCGTCGCCGGCTCCCCGGGAGCCCCCGGCAGGCACCGGTGCCAGGACTGGAACACCGTGGCCTCGGTGGGCCCGTAGACGTAGATGAGGTCGCGGCCCGGGGCCCAGCGGTCCACCAGCGCCTGGCTGAAGGACTCGCCGCCGGTGACGACCGTCCGTACGCCCGCGAAGGCGGCAGGGTCCAGCTGGGCCAGCAGCGCGGCGAGCAGGAACACGGTGTCGACGCGCCGTTCGCGGACCAGTGCGGCCAGGGCCTCGGCGGAGGCCACGGGCTCGTCGAAGACGACGACGGCCGCCCCGGCCCACAGGGTCGCGAGGATCTCCCACACCGAGACGTCGAAGGCGGGACTGGCGAACTGGAGCACGCGCCGGCCCGGGGCGAGGCCGAACGGGACGGCGGCGGCCTCCAGCAGATTGGCCAGGGAGTGCTGTTCGATGGCCACCCCCTTGGGGCGGCCGGTGGAGCCCGAGGTGTGGATGACGTACGCGAGGTCGGCCGGGCCCGGCTGCACCCCGCCCGGCTCCGGTACGGCCGTCCCGACGGCGCCCGGCGCGCCCAGCTCGACCTCCAGCACACCGGACGCGGGGAACAGGTGGGCGAGCCGGGCACTGGTCAGGGTGATCGGCGCGGGGGCGCTGTCGACGAGCTGGGCGAGCCGCTCGGCCGGGTGGTCCGGATCCAGCGGTACGTACGCGGCTCCGGCGCGCAGCACCGCGAGAACGGCGACGACCAGCTCGGCGGAGCGGGGCAGGCAGACGCGGACCAGGACGCCCGGCCCCGCCCCGCGCTCGCGCAGCCGTTCCGCGAGCGCCTCGGCGAGGCCGTGCAGTTCCCCGTGGGTGAGGTCCCGGTCGCGGGCCAGCACGGCGGGCCGGTCCGCGACCGGGCGGGCGCGCTCGGCGAGCAGGTGCGCCACCGGGCCCTGCGGGACGGGCGCGGCCGTGTCGTTGAGTGCGGCCAGGGTCTGCTGCCAGGTGGTCACCGCTGCTCCCGCCAGGGCTCGTCGGGGCGGGTCATAGGTGCTGCGGTCATGGCCGTGCGCTCCCTGCAGTGTGCGGTCGGTCGGTTTCGGCAGGCAGTGCGCTCGGGTGGGGCGGCGCCGGCCGGTCCTCGGCCGCGCCGGACCGGGCCGGGTGGCGGCGCAGGACGTCCACCACCTCGTCGAGCAGCGCCTCGGCGGTGGCCTCGGAGAACAGCGCCCGGTCGTAGGCGAGTTCGAGCAGGACCCGGCCGTCACGCTCGTTCGCGTAGATCCGCAGGTCGTCGGTGAGCGGGATCTGCGCGGGAGCCGCGGGCAGGAACTCCGGCCCGCCCTCGAAGCGCTCGGGCGTCTCCCAGCTCAGTCCGGCGTCGTAGACGAGCCGGCGGCCGCGCGCGGGCCGCTCCGCGATCTCCACGGCCATGGTGTCGAAGGGGAAACGGGCGTTGTCGTACGCCTCGGCGACCCGGTCGCGGACCTGGACCAGCAGCTCGGCCGGGTTGCCGGCCTCGCCGGGGGCGAGCCGCACCGGCAGGGCGTTGACGAAGCAGCCGACGGTCTCGGCGGTCTCCGCACGGTCGCGGGTGCCGGCCGGGCAGCCGATGACCACCTCGGCACTGCCGGAACGGCGGTGCAGCACCAGCGCCCAGGCGGACAGCAGGGCCGTGAACGGGGTGGCGCCCCCGGACTCGGCAGCAGCGTGCAGCACGGCGGCGGGCAGGGCGCGGCCGACCAGTCCCGCGCCCAGCCGTCCGGCATCCTCGCGGGGGCCGGCGTCCGGCAGGTCGAGGCGGGGCAGCGGCCCGGCGAGGGTACGGGTCCAGTACGCGCGCTGGCGGGCGGCGTCGGGGCCCTCCAGCCAGGCGGCCTCCTCGGCCACCCAGTCGCGGTACTGGTGGGCGGGGCGGCCGTCCCACGGCTCGCGTCCGGCGGCGAGGGCGTCGTACGCGGCCAGCAGGTCGCGGGCCACCACGGCGGCGCTGTCGCCGTCGTACACGATGTGGTGGGCGGTGATCACCAGGATGTCGCCGCCGGGGTGGCCGGTCAGCAGCCGCACTGCGAACAGCGGCCCGTCGGCGAGGGCGAACGCGGTGCCGTGGGCGGCGTCCACCGCCCCGGCGACCGCCTCGTCGGTGCCCTCGATGCGCGCCACGGACAGCGGCGGCCCGTCGGGGAGGCGGTCCATGACGACCTGCCGGACGGTGCCGTCGATGACGGCCACCCGGGTGCGCAGCGCCTCGTGCCGGTCGGCGAGGGCGGTGACGGCCGCCCCCAGCACGCCGGGGTCGAGCGTCCGGCCGGCGGCCCGTACCGCGTCGCTGATGTTGAGCGCGACGGGGTTGCGGCTGGTCCGGGCGGCCATCCAGATCCGGCGCTGGGCGCGGGAGAGCGGCAGGACGGCGCCGTCGGGGGCGGGCGCGAGCAGGGGCACGGCCGCCGGGGCCGCCGGGGCACCGAGCGGGACGGCGTCCGGCTGCTCGAGCACGGCCGCGAGGGCCCGTACGGTCTGCTGCTGGAAGACGGTGACGAGCGGCACCCGGACGCCGAACTCCTCCTGGAGGGCCGCGGCGAGACGGGCGGCGGTCAGGCTGTGGCCGCCGAGGGAGAACAGATCGGCCTCGGGGTCGGTGACCGGGCTCCCGAGCACGTCCGCCCAGATCTTGGCCACGCGCTCCTCGGTGGGGTTCAGGTCCGCGCACGCGAGCGGCTCCTCGCGGGGCGGGGCGGGCAGCGCGCGGCGGTCGAGCTTGCCGTTGGGGTTCAGCGGCAGCTCGTCGACCGCCACGTACGTACGGGGGACCATCGCCGCCGGGAGCAGCTCGGTGAGGTGGGCCCGCAGGGTGTGCGGGGCGGCGGCCCCCACCACGTAGGCGACGAGGCCGAGTTCGCCCCGCTCGTCGGGCACGGCGATGACGGCGCAGCGCCGCACGTCCGGGTGCTCGGCGAGCACGGCCGCCACCTCGCCGGGCTCGACCCGCTGGCCGCGGATCTTGACCTGGTCGTCGATGCGGCCGAGGTAGAGCAGGTTGCCGTCGGGCCGGCGGGCGGCGCGGTCGCCGGTGCGGTACATGAGCCGGTCGGGGCGCAGCGGGTGCGGTACGAACCGGTCGGCGGTCAGCTCCGGGTTGCCGAGGTAGCCGCGGGCCAGGCCCGCGCCGGAGATGCACAGCTCGCCGGGGACGCCGATGGGGGCGAGGTCGCCCTGGGCGTCGATGACGTCGACCGTCTTGTTGGCGATGGGGTGGCCGATCAGGACATCGGCGCCCGGGTCGGTGATCCGGTGGACGGTGGTCCACACGCTGTCCTCGGTGGGCCCGTACTCGTTGTAGAGGACGGTCTCGGGGAGCAGCTGGGCGTGCCGGGCGGCGAGGGCCTCGGGGAGCCTCTCGCCGACCAGGACGATCTGGCGGACGGAGACGAGCCGGGGCGCGCAGCGCTCCAGCATCAGCTGGTAGAGGCTGGGCACCAGCATGATGTGGGTGACCGCGTTGCGGCCGATCTCCTCGGCCACGTGCTCGACGTCGAGGAGGCGGTCCTTGCCGAGGACCACCACCCGGGTGCCGGCGATCAGCGCGGAGAAGATGTCGTTGACCCCGCTGTCGAAGTGCAGCGGAGGCACCTGGAGCACGGCCGCGTCCGGTCCGAACCCGTAGTAGCCGGCCCGGTAGTGGACGGTGTTGACGATGCCGCGGTGCTCGATCATGACGCCCTTGGGGCGGCCGGTGGAGCCCGAGGTGTAGATGACGTACGCCAGGTCGTGCGGACCGGCCCGGTGTGCGGGCGGCAGCGGGGCAGCGGCGGCGCCGGGCTCCTCGGGGGCGCGCGGGTCGAGGACGGGCAGGCCGGTCACGGCGGCGGTCTTGGCGTGGTACGGGCCGTCGGCGAGCACGGCGAGCGCCCCGCTGTCGGCGAGGGCGAACGCGAGCCGGTCGCCGGGCTGTTCGGGGTCCAGCGGGACGAAGGCCGCGCCGGTCTTCAGGACGGCGAGCGCGCTCACGACCATCCACTCGGTCCGCTCGGTGACCACGGCCACCAGCGTTCCGGGGCCCGCGGCGCAGGCCGCCCGCAGCCGGGCGGCGACGGCCTCGGCGCGGGCGTCGAGCTCGGCGAAGCTGAGGACGGTGGAGCCGTGCACCACGGCGGGCCGGTCGGGGCCGGCGGCCGTCTGCTCCTCGACCAGGTCCAGGAGGGTGCGGTGCTCGGGGAAGGGCGCGGCGGTGTCGTTGGCCTCCTCGAGCAGGAAGCGCCGTTCGGCGGCGGGCAGGACCGGGATCCCGGGCAGCGGGGCATCGGGGCCGGCCAGCAGCCCGGCGAGCAGGTGGACCAGCCGCTCACCCATGCGGCGTGCGCTGTCGCGGTCGAAGAGGTCGTCGGTGTAGCCGACCCACAGCTCGCCCGGGGCCCCGGCCCGGGCGTCGAGGAAGCTGAACGCCAGGTCGAAGTCGCTGACCGGCTGTTCGAGGTCGAGATGGCGCACGGCCGGGCCGGTGCCGCCGGGGGCGCCGACCGCGTCGTCGAGGACGGTCTCGACGAGGACGTCGAAGACCGGGTTGCGGCTGGGGTCGCGGGGCAGCGCGAGGTCCTCGACGAGCTGCTCGAACGGGTGCTCCTGGTGGCTCATGGCCTCCTGCGCGGTGGTGCGCACGGCGGCCAGCAGCTCGCGGAAGGAGCCGGCGGGGTCCACCGGGGTGCGCAGGACCACGGTGTTGGCGAACAGCCCGACCGTCTCGGCGGACCGCCGATCGGGCCGGCCCGCGACCACGGTGCCCAGCAGTACGTCCGGCTGCGCGCACAGCCGCCACAGCAGGACGCGCAGCGCAGCGGTGAATCCCATGAAGGGGGTGGCCGCGTTCGCGCGGCACAGCTCGGCCAGGGCGCCGGTGAGTTCCGGGTCGAGGGTGATCCGTACGGTGCCGCCGGCGGCGCTGCGGGCGGCGGGGCGGCGCCGGTCGGCGGGCAGTTCCAGCGGTTCGGGCAGGCCGGCGAGGCGCTCCTGCCAGTACGCGCGGTGCTCCGCGCCCGCCGGGCCCGCGAGCCGGGCGGCGAGCCGGTCGGTGTGCTCGGTGTACGTGGGCGCCGGCTCCTGCGCGGCGGCCGGGCCGGTCAGCGAGCGCACGAGGTCGCGCATCATCAGGCCGAAGGACCAGCCGTCGCAGATGGCGTGGTGCACGGTGAACAGCAGCACGCCGCCCGTCGCCGGCCCGTCCCCGGACCGGGGGTCGGGCAGCCAGGAGACCTTGGCCAGCGGGCCCTCGGCGAGGTCGAAGCGGTGGCGGCAGGCCCGTGCGAAGGCCTCGTCCACGGTGGTGTCCCGCTCGAAGGCGAGGACCGCGGACGGCGGGTCGAGGACCACCTGGGTCAGGCCCTCGGGCGTCTGGCGCAGGACGGTCCGCAGGGATTCGTGCCGGGCCACCAGCGCGTCGACGCCTGCGGCGAGCCGGTCCTCGTCCACGGGGCCGTCGAGCCGGTAGGCCTCGACCATCGTGTACGGGGGGACGGGCGACTCGTCGAGCCGGTCCAGCAGCCACATCCGGCGCTGGGCGTTGGAGGCGGGGAAGGTGTTCCCGGACCGGGGTGCCCGCGCGGCCGCCTCGGCCGCGGCGCGCGCACCGCGGTCCTGGGGCAGCGCCCCGCGTTCGCGCAGTACGCCGGCCAGCGCCCCCGGGGTGCGCAGGTCGAGCACGTCGTGGACGCGGGCCGCGTCGGAGCGCCCGGTGCCCTCGCAGAGCGCGGCGACGAGCTGGACGGCGGCCAGGCTGTGGCCCTCGGCCTTGAAGAAGTCCTCGTCGGCGGAGTGCGGCGGGTGGCCCAGCACCTCGGCCCAGGCGTCGTGGACGAGCTGTTCCAGGGCGTCGGCGGGCTGCCATCCGGGGCCCTGCGCAGCGGTGGGCAGCGCGAGCAGCGCGGCCCGGTCCACCTTGCCGTGGACGGTGAGCGGCAGCGTCTCGAGCCGGTGCAGGCCGGCCGGGACCATCGGGGAGGGCAGCTGCTCGCGCAGCCATGCGGCGAGGGAGTCGGGGGCGAGCAGGGTGTCCCCGGACGCCTGCGGGCGGGCCACGTACCAGGCGTGCAGGGTCACGGTGGCATCGGCGGCGGTGCGGGGCACGACCACGGCCTCGATCACCTCCGGGTGGCGGACCAGGGCCTGTTCGACCTCGCCGGTCTCCACCCGGGTGCCGAACACCTGTACCTGGCCGTCGGCGCGGCCGAGGAACTCCAGTTCGCCGTCGGCGTTCCAGCGGCCCTGGTCGCCCGTACGGAAGACGCGGGCGTCCCCGGCGTGCGGGGAGCGCACGAAGCGGGCGGCGGTGGCCTCGTCGTCCCCGCGGTAGCCGGGGGCGACGCCGGGTCCGGCCACGTGGATCTCGCCCGGTACGCCGGGCGGGGCGAGTTCGCCGGAAGGGGTGACCACGAACACGCCGTAGCCGGGCGAGGGACGCCCGACCGGCACCCGGTCGAGCCGCTGGGCGAGCGCGCCGTCCCGGATGAACATGGTGGCTTCGACGGTGGCCTCGCTGGGCCCGTACAGATTGCCGAAGGTGGCGATGCGCAGCCGCCCGGCGGTACGCGGCAGCAGCCCGCGGGCGATGGTGTCGCCGCCCAGCAGCAGGTGGCGCAGCGGGAGTTCGCCGCCCTCCGGCAGGGCGCGCAGCAGGACGGAGAGGAGTCCGGGCACGCAGTTGACGAGGTTGACCTCGCCGTCGCGCACCCGCTGCCACAGCGCGTGCGGGTCGAGCCGGTCGGGGTCGCCGACGGCGACGAGGGTGCCGCCCGCGAGGAGCGTGGCGAAGACCTGGAACGCGGTGGCGTCGGAGGTGATCGCGGAGAGCAGGGCGGTACGGGTCTCGGCGTCGATGCCGAGAGCGCGGCTCCCGGTCAGCATCTTGTGGCACAGCTGGTCGTGGTAGACGGCGACCGGGCGGGGGGTGCCGGTGGATCCGGAGGTGAACAGGACCATGGCCGGGGCCCCCGGCTCGGCGGCGTCGCGGGCTTCCGCGTCGGCCGGCGCCGCGGCGAGCAGGGAGGTCAGGCCCGCCACCGGGACGGGCAGCTCCTCGTCGGCGGGTCCGTACCCCTCGGCGCGCAGCACCAGGCGGGCGCCGCTGAGCCGGGCCAGCAGGGCCACGCGGGTGGCGGGGTGGCGGTGTTCGAGGGGGACGACGGCCGCACCGGTGCGCAGGACGGCGAGGAATGCGGTGACGAGGTCGGCGCCGCGCGGAGCCATGACGCAGACGGCGTCGCCGGGGCCGATGCCGTGCCGTGCGGTGAGCTCGGCGGCGGCCCGCCCGGCCTGGGCGGCGAGCTGCCGGTAGGTCAGGGTGCGGCCCTCGCCGGTGACGGCGACGGAGTCGGGGGTGCGCCGGGCGGACTCCTCGAACAGGGCGGTGAGGGTGGCGGCCTCGAAGGCCGCGGGAGCGGGCAGCTCGGCGAGGGCGAGGAGTTCGGCGCGCTGGGCGGCGCCGAGCACGTCCGTCTCCGCCGGGGTCCGGCGCGGATCGGCGGCGAGGGCCTCGAGTACGGCGGCCACGCAGCGGGGCAGGGCCGCGGTGAGGTCGGCGGTGCCGTGGGCGGTGACCGACAGTGCGCCGTCCGGGGCCGGTTCGGCGCGCAGGACCAGGGCGGCCCGGGGGGCCGGTGTGCGGTCCCCGTACAGGGCCGGGCAGACGACGGCGAGCTGCGCCAGGGCGGAGCCCGTGCCGGGGGTGACGGCGTCCAGCCGGGCGCTGAGCGCGTCCCGGTCCCGCCAGGGGCGGGCGGAGGCCTGCTCCAGCTCGGCGTGCAGGGCCTCCAGGAAGGCGGTGGCGGGCGCGGCGGGGTCCAGCGGGGCCAGCAGCGCGAACTCGCCGCCGCCGGACGGTGTGCCGAAGGCCGGTACGAGGACCGGCACCCGCCCCGGCCCGCCGGACCCGGCGGGACCGGTGAGCCGGGCGAGGGCGATCCGGGCGGCGGCGACGGTGAGCAGCAGCAGGCCTTCGGGCGCGCCGCCGGTCATCGCCTGCAGCGCGGCGGCGGCTTCCGGGGCCACCCGTCCGGGCGGTGCGGCGACGGCGCCGGGCGCGTCCGCGGGCTCCAGCAGGGATTCGCGGCCGGCGCCGTTCAGGCGCGGGAGCCAGAACTCGGCCTCCGCGGCCGACACCCTAGAGTCGTCCGCATGGCCGAACTCTCCGTCACCATCGTTCCGCAGCACTTCTACGTCCTCCCTGACCAGTTGTGGGTGCACCGCCTGCCGGCGGACGCACCTGTGCCCCTGTTGCCCGGCCGTCCGTGGTCCTCGGTCACCCGGGCGCGGGACGGGCTCACCGTGGTGTGCGCCGAGCGGCTGCCCGGCGCGTCCGGCGCGAGCGGTCCGTGGCGGGGGCTGTACGGGACCGGCGCGCACTCCCTGGACCTGCCCGGCATGCTGGCGAGCGTGCTGGTGCCGCTGGCCGGGGCCGGGATCGGCGTGTTCGCCGCGTCGACGTTCGACGCGGACCTCGTACTCGTACCGGCCGGGGAGTACGAGCAGGCCCGGACCGCTCTGGAAGCGGCCGGGCACATGCTGTCGTCGGACTGACTCACACGCCGGTGAGGATCCGCGCCGGCGCCACGCCGAGGGCCGGGAACAGCTCCACGTCGCGGCCGTCCACGCCGCGCATCACCACGTCGATGGTGGTGCTCATCAGGTCGATGTGGAACTGCGTGAACGTGCCCAGCCCCAGGCCCAGGTGCACGCCGGGGTGCCGCTCGTTGGCGAAGTGGTTGCCCGGGAGCAGCGGGGAGCAGCTGGCGTTGGTGCCGAAGCCGATCTCGTGCAGCTTGGCGTAGCGGTCGTCCTTGGCCAGCAGCTTCTCGAGGTTGACGGCGAACTCGGTGCGTCCGGCGACGGCCGGGCGCACCGCCGTGATGCGCCCCTCGGCCAGCGTGATGATCGCCGGCTGGTCCGCCATGGAGGCGAGGTCGCGGTAGACCTGCTCGGTCTCGGCGAGGCTGGTCTCGTGACCGCCGCGGTGGACGATCGGCGCGCCCTGGAGGGTGATCTCGCCGTTCAGCGTGAAGTGGGTGTGGAGCTCGAACTCGCCCGAGGCGTTGACCAGCGAGCTGAGCTCACCGGTGGGCAGGACGACCTGCTGGCCGGGCAGGAGCGGGCCGTGCAGCGAGAACCAGTGCTCGGAGAGCTGGTGCTGGAAGACGGCCTCGGTGCCGAACTCGCGGCCGAGGAAGAGCATGTCGTCGGCCTGGTCGAGGAGGGTCAGGAACTCCTCCTCGATGCCGAGCTCGCGCTCGTAGTCGACATCGGCGACGACACGGATGTTGTTGCGCAGGCTCTCCACGGAGAAGGGCACCGAGAAGCTGGAGAAGGCGCCCATGGCCATGCCCACGAGGTCTTCGTCGTCGAAGTGGACGAACTCGTCGTCGGCGATCCACAGGACGGAGGCGCGGCGGCCGGAGTCGCGGATGGCGGCCATCTCGGCGATGAGGCCCGCGCGGGAGTCGGGGCCGGTCCAGGTGAACTCCTGCACCGGGACGGTGCCGGTCTCGACGGTGAGCGCGCTGCGCACGCCCGGCGACGTGACCAGCAGGAAGACGTCAGCGAGGTCACCCCCGAACACCTTGCGGAACTGCTCCGGGCTGATCGGTACGGGCTGTGCGGTGCTCAAGGAAACCTCCCCTGTAAAGGCGTGCCGGGGTGTGAGTGCTGTTCACTCACACCCCGGAGCACGACTCAAAATCAGCCCTCGAGGCGGTCGTACTTCCCGTACTTGCTGATGCGGGAGCTGATCGACGCCTTCTTCTGGGCCGCCGGCTTGTTGTTGGCCTGAACGGACTGCTGGTCCATCTTGTTCTGGGTCACTTCGACTCCTAGTCGTGTTCCGGTGGAGCTCCGGACCCGCAGGTTGCGGGGTTCCGGTGTGGTCGGGGCCGGTACCGCTCGGGGTCTCGGCCTTTCCCGAGAACAGAACACCCCGCTTCACTACAGATCCGCTTGAGACGCGGTGGAGGCGGCACGCGGGCCGGCTCGCCGGGATGGAAGGCTGGGCGGGTTGCGGTGGCGCGCGACGTCTTGAGTGACATTCGAGTGGATCCTGAGAGGCTGCCGCAACCTCACGTCTCCTGAGGAAGGAAGCCATCATGCAGACCATCGCACCGGCCCCCATCGCACCGGCCACCGCGGCACAGCCGGGACCGGGAGTCCCGCGCATCGAACTCCTGCCCGACGAGCGCCACAGCGTGGCCGCACTCGCCCATGAGTACGCGCGGGCCTCGGCCTCGCTGGATGCCCGTCGATCCCTCCAACTCGCCGCCCTGATGGCCCATGAGCTGCCGCGCTCGCTGCGGCGGCTGCTCACCGAATTCCGTCTGGCCGGGTCCCCGCACGCGGGCTTCCTGATCGGCGGGCTGCTCATCGACGAGAACGCCCTGGGCCCCACCCCGATGAGCTACCAGGAGCGGCCCGACCGCCCCGAGCTGCGGCACGCGGACGCGGTGCTGAGCCTGGTCGGCTCCCTGCTCGGGGAGCCCTTCTCGTTCAGCAGCCAGCAGCGCGGCCGACTGCTCCTCGACCTGTACCCGGTGCCCGGGCACGAGCTGAGCCAGCTCGGCTCGGGATCGACCGCCATGCTCGACTGGCACACCGAGGACGCCTTCCACCCGCACCGCGCGGACTGGATGATCCTGCTGGGCCTGCGCAACCACGACGCGGTCCCCACGACCTTCGCGGCCATGGAGGACATAGAGCTCAGCGACGAGCACCGCGCCGTCCTCTTCGAGAAGCGCTTCGCGATCCTTCCGGACGAGTCGCACTCCAAGAGCTTCAACGTGGCCACCGGCGCCGCCGACGCGGCGGATGCAGCCGGAGCCGAGCAGTTCCGCCGCATCGACACCATGGCGAACCGGCCCGAGCCGATCGCCCTGCTGGAGGGCGACCCCGCGGCCCCGTGGCTGCGCGTGGACCCGCCGTTCATGCACACCAACCCGCTCGACCCGGAGGCTGCGCAGGCGCAGGACGCACTGCTGGCCGCGATCGAGGCGAAGCTGACCGACGTGGTGATCGGCCGCGGCGACCTGTTCGTCATCGACAACAAGCGTGCCGTGCACGGCCGCCGGCCGTTCACGCCCCGCTACGACGGCACCGACCGCTGGCTCAAGCGCATCAACCTCACGGCCGATCTGCGGCGCAGCGCCGGATCCCGGAACGGCGACCACGGCCGGGCCGTGGTCTGACCCACTGCCGCAAGCGCTCACGCCGCGCGCGCGGACCGACCGTTTTCCCCTTGAAAGGATTCAAGGCCTTGGCCGCAGAACCCAATCTGATCCGACGCCACCGGCTGTTCCGCCGGTTCTGGCTGGCGCGCGCGGTCTCGCTCGTCGGCGACGGCGCAGCCATGGTGGCGCTCGTCCTGCTGGTCAGCCGCGGTGACCACGCCGGAACCGGTGTGTCGCTGATCCTCCTGGCCGAGTCCGTGCCGCGGTTCTTCGGACCGCTCGCCGGGGCGCTCGCGGACCGGATGGGGGTGCGGCGCCTGCTGATCGCCGCCGAGCTCGTCCAGGCCCTGGTCTTCGGGGTCGTCGTACTGGCACGGCCCGGACTCGCCGTCCTCGTGCCGCTCGTCGCGGTGGCCGCCGCGGCCTCCACCGTCTTCTCCGCGGCCGGTCGCACGGTGGTGCCGCGCCTGGTCGACGAGAAGGACCTGATGCCCGCCAACGCGTGGATGGGCACCGCCTTCAACCTCCAGGCCGCACTCGGCCCGGTGCTCGGCGGCGTGTTCTCTGCCTGGGGCGGCGAGTACGGCGCGCTGGCCGTCAACGCGGGCAGCTTCGTCGTCTCCGCCCTGCTGCTGACCCGCATCCCGGCGCTCGAGCCGCTGCGCACCGGCCAGCGGCGGACCCTGCTGGGCGACACCCTCGAGGGGCTGAAGTTCGTACGGCACCACCGGGTGTCCCGGGCCATCGTGCTGCTGCTCCTGCTCGGCCTGTTCTTCGGCTCGCTCGACAACCTGGCGCTGGTCTTCCTCGCCGAGCACACCCTGGACACCGGCGAGACCGGATACGGCATCCTGTCCGCATCGTTCGGCGTCGCCATGGTCGCCGCATCGCTGTGGCTGGTCCGCACCGCGGAGAGCCGCTCGCCCGTGTGGGTGCTGCTCGCGGGCTGGTTCTTCACCGGCCTGGGCCTGCTGCTGACGGCCGCCGCTCCGGTGCTGCTCGCCGCGATCGCCATGCAGCTGATCGCGGGCCTGGGCAACGGTGTGGCCAACGTCGGCGAGGAGACGCTGCTGCAGAAGGCCGTGCCCGCCGAGGTGCTGGGCCGGGTGGGCGGCACGCTGTCCTCCGCCGCCTTCTTCGGCAGCACGGCCGGCTACCTGGCCGGCAGCCTGCTCAGCCCCGACAGCCACGCCCGCCTGGTCTTCGTGATCGCCGGTGGCGGCATCTTCCTGGCGCTCGCACTGTGCGGCCCCGCGCTGCTCTCCGCCCGCGCCACGCTCACGGCACCCCCGGCCGACGCCGAGGACCAGAAGTCCGCCGAACCCGCCGCCCAGCCCGTCGGACAGCCCGGGGCCGTGGCCTAAGGGCCCCGCTCAAGGGGGAAAACCCGAACCCGCCCGTGGTCCCGCAGCCCTTGCTGCGGGACCACGGGCGGTTCCGCAGCCGGCCGCAGCCCGCACAGGGCCGGCCAGGCTGTCGCCGCATGAGCCACAAGGCCCAGGTCATGGCCCGGGCAGTAGGATCTGCCGGATGCAGAACCACCTCATACCCAGCCTGCGGCGTGCAGCGGATCCGGTGCTTGTTCCAGTGGCTGGGAAGCGCCCACGGCTGGAGGCTTTGGACGGACTTCGCCTGATTGCGGCATTGATGGTCGTCTTTCATCATTATGTCGGATTTGGCGGAAATGCTGAGGCATCCAAGAACGCTTGGACCAAGCCGGTGGATGTGGTGTTCCCCGCCGCTTCCTGGCTTGCCTCGTACACCTGGACCGGGGTGGAGTTCTTCTTCGTCATCAGCGGCTTCGTGATCTGTATGAGCAGCTGGGGGCGCAGCCTGGGTGACTTCTTCACGTCCCGTGTGGTGCGGCTCTATCCCGCGTACTGGTTCGCCGTCCTGGCCACCACCGCCGTGGTCACGCTGTGGCCGCTGGTCGTGCAGCCCCTGGGCCTGAAGGACGTGCTGCTGAACCTCACCATGCTGCAGGAGCCGTTCCGCGTCGCATCGGCGGACGCCGTGTACTGGACGCTGTGGGTCGAGATCCGCTTCTACCTGCTGTTCGCCCTGGTGGTGTGGAAGGGCGTGACCTACCGCCGGGTGGTCCTCTTCTGCGCGTTGTGGACGGTTGCCTCGGTGCTGGTCACGGCTGGCCGGGCGCCCTTCGCCGACTACATCGTCATGCCCGAGTACTCGCCCTACTTCATCGCAGGTGTGGCCATGTACCTGATGCACCGCTTCCGGCCGACCCTGCTGCTGTGGGGCATCGTCGCCATCTCGTGGCTCTTCTCGGTCCGCCAGGTCGCCCTTTACAACGACGCTCTCGCCGTCAGCCTCGGCCGGACCATGGACGCCAAGCCGGCCATCGCCCTGATGACCCTCGGCTACCTGGTGATGCTTGCGCTCGCCCTCGGCCGGCTGAACTGGGTCAGGGGCAAGTGGCTCACCGTCGCAGGTGCGACGACCTATCCCCTCTATCTCCTCCACGAACACATCGGATGGACCGGGATCCGGCTGCTCCGCAACCACCTCTCGCCCTGGGCGCTCGTCGCCGTCATGACGCTTGGCATGGTCGTCGCCGCCTGGCTGGTCCACCGCTTCATCGAGCGACCCCTGTCCACAGTGCTGAAGAGAGGCCTCACCCGGGGCGTGGCCTCTCTTCGTGCGCACTCGGACGCGGTGAAGGCCGGCTGAATCGCTGATCGGTTCCCGGGGACTACGGCACGGTACGGCTGACGGACCGGTGGCGTCCGACGGCCGACCGACCACGGCTTTGATGCGTCGAAGGCCGGCCGGGGTCGGGCGGGCCGTGCCGAGCATGCCGGTGAGGTCACGGCCTCGGGGCCGCGCTCAGCCCCAGGTCTGGCCGGCCGGTTCCTTGATGGTGCGGTTGATCCGGTTGTAGAAGTTCGTCAGCGCGATCTCCAGGTTGATCGCGCCGATCTGCTCCTCGGTGAAATGGGCGTTGGCCTCCTCCCAGATCGCGTCGGTGACTCCCTCCGCACCGTCCTGCAGCCGCGTGGCGGCCTCGGCCAGCGCCAGCGCCGCGCGCTCCGCATCCGTGTAGAACGGCGCTTCACGCCACGCGGCCACGTTGTGCAGCCGCTCGTCGGTGTCACCGGCCTTCTTCCCCGCGGCGACACTGGCGTGGACGCACGCCGAGCAGCCGTTGATCTGGCTGGCGCGCAGGTGGACCAGCGCGAGCAGCTTCGGGTCGACGCCCCCGGCGGCGATCGCCTTCTGGAGGTGATGGACCGCGGTCCACACGTCGGGGTTGTTCGCGTTCTTGTTCCTGAGCCGGTTCTGCATGGGAGAGCGCACTCCTTCATCGGGGTTACGTTCCGGGGCTCGCGCCCGTCACCCCTATGACGGAGCAGTTTCGAGGAAGGTAACAACATGCCCGACGCCCATCCCGCGGATCCGGTCGCCGATGCCTTCGAGTCCCACCGCGACCGGCTCCGAGCCGTCGCCCACCGCGTCCTCGGATCACACGCCGACGCGGAAGACGTGGTCCAGGAGGCGTGGCTGCGTCTCTCCCGCCAGGACACCGGCACCATCGACAACCTCGGCGGCTGGCTGACCACCGTGGTCGGCCGCATCAGCCTCGATGTCCTGCGGTCGGGCCGGACCCGCCCCGAGGTCGCCCTCGACGACCGGCTGCCCGAATTCACCGTGACGCTCGACGACTCCCCCGTTCCGGAAGACCTCGTGGCGCTCGGGGACGCCGTAGGCCTCGCGCTCCTCACGGTCCTCGACTCGCTGCGCCCGGACGAGCGGCTGGCGTTCGTCCTGCACGACGTGTTCGCCGTGCCCCACGGGGAGATAGGCACGATCCTCGGGAAGTCCGCCGACGCGACCAAAATGCTCACCAGCCGCGCCCGCAGGAAAGTACGGGCCGCCCAGCGGCCCGCAAGCTCCGGACGACAGCAACGCGAGGTGGTCCGGGCCTTCCTGGCCGCCGCCCGCGAGGGCCGGTTCGAGCAGCTGCTGGAGGTTCTCCACCCCGAAGTGGAGTTCGCCGTCCACACCCCGGACGGTCGGTTCGTCACGCTCGGAGCCACCGAAGTCGCCACCCGCGCACGCGTGGCCGGCGGCGCGGCTCGCGGACACGCGGCGACCGTCAACGGCCTCCCCGGTGTCATCGCCTGGAGCGAGGACGGCACCCCGCTCTCCCTCCTCGTCTTCGTCGTCGCCGACGGCCGCATCACCGGGATCACCGCCGTGGTCGATCCGGCCGAACTCGCACTCATGGACCTGCCGGACCCGGTGTGACGTCCTGCCGGCGAGGCCCGCTCGTCCTCGATGGGGTCCGTGCCGGACCCCGCAGACACGGTGCTGGCATCCACTGTCACAGCGTGCGCGTACGGTCTGCGCATGGTTGATCAAGAACGTTCGTCTTCGGTACGGGATTTCGTGGCGTGGGAGCCCGTGCTGCGGCTCATGCTGGGCGGCGATGCGCACAGGCGTGCCGGCCGCTCCGCCCGCGTGGCGGGACGCATCGGCCGAAGCGGCTGGAGTCTGGCCCATCCGGGACGCATGTCGGCGGCGCAGCAGACCGCGGTGGAGGACATACGGAGGGCGCTCGCCCGCGACGGGGTCGAGGAGGTCGCGTTCAGGGCGGAGGTCCGGCCGGACGGAAGGACCGGACTCGGCCTGGTGTGGCCCAGCCCGGCCGTGGAACCGGCCCTCGGCTACCCGGACCTGGGGGTACTCGTGCTGGTCGAAGGAGCCCGGGCCGAGCCCTGGCGACAGCTCCCCGACCCGTTGCCCGGGGTGGCGTCGGCCCCTTCGGCGGACCTCGAGCTGCTGGAGCGGACGCTCCGCGAGCGGCTGCCCGACGCGGTCGGTGCCACGGAGGAGGAGATCGCCGCTGCCGAAGCGCGTCTGGGCGTCACGTTGTCCGACGAGATGAAGGTGCTCTACCGGGTGATCCCCCGGTGGGAGGACTGGCGCGACGACCATGCGGCGATGGAGCGCGTCAACACGGCGGTCGGCTGCGAGTTCAGCGCGCTGGAACACCTGTACAGCGCCGACGGGGCAATGCGCCATCCCGGCTGGGATCTCGCCGCGACGGACGCGGTCGACACCCCGCCCGACGCCGCGGTGCAGGGCCTGGCCGGCTCACCGGGCTGGATCGGCTTCGGAACCAACGGCGGCGACGAGTTCGCGGTCGACCTGACTCCCGGCCCGGGCGGATACTTCGGGCAGGTCATCCTGATCGATCACGAGCAGAGCCTCGGTGCCGAGCTCGTGGCCGATTCCCTCACCGACTTCGTCCTGGGCCGGATGAGAGAGGAGCAGCCGGATCGCCGCAGGGACCGGCCCCCGGCCGTGGCCACGGTCGGCAGCAGATACGGACACGGACACGGACACTTCGAGACCGTCGAGGCCGCGGCCCACCCCGCCCTGGAAGTCCTGTCCGTCGAGGCCCGGGACGGTGGGCCGTTCAGCCGCGGGCCGTTCAGCCTCGCGCCCGTCGCCTGCCTGCCCCGCCTGCGTACGCTCACCGCGTTCCCCGGCACGCTGGCCGACCCCCTGGAAGTCGCCGGGCTCACCGGACTGGAGTTCCTGGAACTCGGCGCGGAGGAATGGCGCGTCCTCCTGGACGCCGGAGCCGTCCCTCGCACCCTGAAGGCGGCAGCCGTCAAGGTGCGCGACCAGGACCACCTGCCCGTCGTGGACATCGCCAACGAGATCCTGGCCCTCTGGGACCGGCCCCGGATCGTACAAACGCTCCTCGAAGGGGACCTCGGCCCCGCGGCATGACCGATCCGGTGCGCGGCGGGTCAGCCGCCGTCGACGTAGGCCCGGGCCGCCACCATCACGTCGCGCATCCTGCCGTCGGCGATGCACTGCGCCGGCGCCTCGTCCTCGAGCTGCGGGTTCATTCCGATCATCCATGCGCGTGCCGTGTAGAGGCTTTCGGCGTCCTGGATGAGCTGGAAGACCTGCAGGGCGGCGCGCAGGCGCTGCTCCGACTCGGGCCGGGGCGTCGTGTCGCCCGATGCCCACTTGCCGACCTGCTTGGGATCGTTGATGTTGGCGATCCGCGCGGTCAGGCGTTGCCCCAGGTTCTCCTGGAGAAAGCGGGCGATCTCGCTGATGTGCATGCGCACGGTGGCGACGTGGGCTCTTTCGGCGCTGGCAACGCTCTTGGCGACGGCAACAGCGACGGCAACGGCGACGGGGGGCGTGGTGGTGTCAGAAGGCATGGTCAGGTCTCCCTCGTTGCCCTGACTTCGCGCCCGTCCGGTGGCGGGTCGCGTGTTCAGGCGACGGGTGTCGGGGTGTGCCCGCAGGACCTGGCTGTCGCGTACTGCCGCGAGGGCAGACGGAAGGGACGCTCGGTCTCGGCGAGCCGTGAACGCTTCGTGGAGGTGTTCCCGACCCGCCGGGAAGCGTGTACCAGCGCGGGTGCGGTGGGGCGTGCCGACCAGCGGTCAGCGGTCGGCGCTCAGCATCGATGTATTCCGGTCCGCAGGGATCCGGCACATGGACGACAGGGGTGATCTGAGGGTGCAGAGCCCGTGGCGGGCGGTGGCGCCGCGACGCGTGGCGCGAGCCCCACGGCTAAGAACGCACTGACGGCGCAACGGCTGTTGCTCATGAGATCCCCCACATGCTCCAAGTCGGTCTACGTACCAGTTAGGTTACCCATTATCACCTTCCAACTCCACCTCTTAGGCAGAATTCAGCACGTTCTCGACGGTACGTCAACTGGCGGGTTTGAAGCCGCACTTACGTCTTGACCTGTGCGTATGTTGTTGGAGTGAGAGGGTGGCCAGCCGCGTGGCGGCGGCAGGGAACGGGTTGTTTCGCTCTTTTGGACGACAGCTGCACAGCGGCTTTCAGGTCGGTTTCAGTCACCTTTTCAGGTGGGCAACGTGCGGGGGTCAAGGGGGGAGTGAGGGGAGCGGTCACAGCATCGTCAGGTCGTACTCCTCGGCCACCCGCCGCAGCGCCTCCGACTCGGGGAAGATCAGGCTGGTCTCCTCCTGCTTGAGCTCCACGTCGTTGAAGACGGCCCAGCACTGGCGCATCCCGAAGCGGGAGCGGTAGGCGATGCCGTGGATGAGGCGCTCCTGCTCCGTGGGGCCGGTGCGCTGGGTGATGGCCCACGCCGAGATCAGCCGGGTGATCCGGCGGTTGAACCCCTGGATGTGCTCCATGGTGAGCCTGTCCACGCCCTGTTCCGCCAGCTCGTCCTTGAGTTCACGGGAGAGCGTCTCCAGGGTCCGCTCGTCGTCCACGTCGAGGAAGCGGGCCTCCTTGGGAAGCTGGAGGCGGACCAGGATGTGGCGCGTGGTCCAGTCGCGGGGGATCTTGCCGGGGGTCATGTAGGACGGCTTCATCCACTCGTCCCCGATGACCTCCCTCATCTTGGGGTCCACACGGAAGGGCGCTAACGCCTCTGCGAAGCACCCGTCGTGCTGGGAGGCGCAGTAGAGGGTGTCGTAGCTGACCAGACTCCAGCGGTTTCCGCCCGTCCGGGACGCGTCCTCCTGGCTGATCCTTTCGTACGTGACCGGGTTCTTGGCCTTTCCCAGGCGCCAGACGCCGTGGTCGGGCGCGGGGACGAGGACGACGTCCGGCTGTGCGGTGTCCCGGCTCATGCGGCCGCTCTCCTTGCTCCGGCCGCCCTCCGCGAGGCGCGGGCCGGTGATGCTCGTGGCTCGCGGAGGGCGGCCGGGCCGGCGGGGCGGTCCGGCCGCCGGGAGAGCCGGTCTCGTGACGGTGTGATGCCCATGAGGGCGCTCATGAGCGGATGGCGCGCGCCCCACGGCGTATTGATCCGTGGCACATGCCGAACGATCATTTTCATGCTCTGGTACGACCAACGCGACCGCGTTGCGGTGGTCATCGGGGGCGCACGAAGGAACGCAGGGGGCGCATACGGGTGATCGGGCCCGGGTGATCGGGCTCGGATGATCAGGATCCGCCCGCCCGGCATTCGGCGAGGTCGATCTCCACCGCGGCGGCCCCGGCGTCCCCGGCGAACGAGAGCACGACGCGCCCGCCGGCCGCCGACGGGTGCGCGGCGAGGCCGCGTACGGGGCTCCCCGCCGCGAGCAGCAGTCGGCACTGCCCCGTGGCGGCGTCCCAGACGCGGATGGTCCCGTCGGCCGCGCCGGAGGCGACGAAGCTCCCGTGGCCCTCCACGTCGAACAGGGCCAGGGCGTGCACGGCCGCGGTGTGACCGGTCAGCGGCTCGCCCAGGGGGCGGCGCTCGCGCAGGTCCCACAGCCGCACCGTGCCCGTGTCGCCGCCGCTGGCCAGATGCGGCGCAAGGCCGCCCAGCGGACCGGGGTTGATGGCGACGGCGTGCAGGAGCCCCTGGTCGCAGCGCAGGGTCCCGCCCAGCGCGCCACCAGGTTCCGCGTCCCACAGCCGTACGGTGCCGTCGGAGCTGGCCGAGGCGAACCAGTCCCCGCCGTCCACGCACGACGCCGCAGCCACCGCCCGGACCCGCAGGCCGTGCCCGGTCCACTCCCGCAGCGGGGCCAGGCGGTCCAGATCCCACAGCCGGACCGTCTCGTCGTCCCCGCCGCTCAGCAGCAGGTGCCGGCCGTCGGCGGTGCTGCACGCGGCAAGGGCGCGGACGGGGAGGAAGTGCCCCTCCAAGGCGTCCGGCAGTGCCTGCCGGGTACCCGCGTCCCACAGCCGGATGGAGTGGTCCTCGCATCCGGCCGAGACCAGTACGCGCCCCTCCCGCCGGTGCGCCCAGGCCATCGCGGACGGCGGCCGCCCGGTGTCGATCCGGGCCACCGCGTCCCCCGTGACGATGTCCCGGACGTCGATGCCGGGGCGGTCGGCGGTGAGCGCGAACCAGGACGGAAGGCCCAAGTCCCCCGGCTCCGGCAGCAGCAGCACCCCGCCCGTCGGCGCCGGCTCGGCCGGCGTACGGGCGGCGGTCAGCGCCCGCTCCAGGACCTCCCGGTTCCACAGGCGCAGCGTGCCGTCGCAGGAGGCCGACGCGAGGATCCCGGAATCCGGCGCGGCGACGGGGCTGAGCGCGGTCACTGCGGCGGTGTGCCCGCCGAGCAGCCCCGGCGGCTCCTGGGCGGCGGTGTCCCACCGGGAGACGTCCCACACGGCGATGCGGCTGCCCGCCCCGGCCGCGAGGAGGTGGCGTTCGCCCAGGACGAGGCCGGCCAGGCTGCTCACCGGCTCGCCGGCGCCGGTGAGGGTGGCGAGCGGTCCGCCGGCGTCCCAGACGGTGACGCTCCCGTCGGCATGGCCGGCCGCGACCGTCCCCGGCCGCGTGGTCGGAGCGAGTACGCGTACGTCGGCCGGGAACTCGAAGCGCGCCACCTCCACCTCGGCCGCCGCGTCCCGGAACGCCAGGAACGCGCCGTCGGCGATCGCCAGCAGCGGCCGGCGCGGCGCCTCCTGCTGCACCGCCGCCAGTGCGGTGGTCTCCGTACGCGGTGTGTCCCCCGGCAGGGTCAGCAGGTCCAGCGGGCCCATCCGCTCGTTCCACCAGACCACCACCCCGTCCCCGTTGACGCAGAACACCGCGAGCTCGTGGCCGCTGTCGCGGTACGCGCACACGTCGGCGATCCACATCCCGCCGGGCCGGTGGACCTGGTCGACGAGGCGGCCGGTCGCGGGGTCCCAGAGGCGGACGGTGCCGTCCGTACTGCCGGACACGAGCAGCGGCGACTGCGCGGGGCGCGGCGCGAGGAGCAGGTGCCGTACGGATCCCTCGTGGGCGCCGATCCGTTCGCGGACCGCCGTTCCCTCGACCGCGTCGATCAGTTCGATGCCCCCGTCGTCGTCGCCCGCCGCGAGGGCGGGGCGCCCGTCGGGGGCCGGCAGCGCCGTCAGGGAACGCACGGTGGCGCCGAGGGTGGCCAGCACGTTCACGGGCGGCGCCCACCGGGACCACAGCACCGCCAGCGGCCCCGCGGCCTCTTCGGGGGTGCGCGGGCGCGGCTGGCCGGGATGGCGCAGCGCCGTGTACGCCAGGTGCAGGCTGGCCAGGCGCGAGGGGTGGTCCTCCCGGTCCGCCCGGTGCAGGTACGGCTCGACCACGGCCCACGCCTCCAGCCAGAGCCGGCCCTCCTGCCCCCGGGCCGGGCCCAGCAGCCCGCGGATCGGGCTGCCGGTCAGCCACGGCAGCACGTCGGCCGGCACGTGCGCGTCGTCCAGGACCCCGCCCAGGCGGGCGTGGCGCGCAAGGTAGTGCCGTACGTACGGGTGCGGGGCGGTGCCTGCGGCGCGGCCGGCGACGTGCGGCGCGGCCAGATCGGCGAGCGCCCGCGCGATGGAGGCGTGCACGGCGGCATCGTCCCCGAAGCCGTCCCCGGAGCCGTCCCCGCACCCGTCCCCGAAGCCGTCCTCGCACCCGTCCCCGTACGCGTCCCCCGTCGCGCCGGTCCCCGTCACCCCATCAGCCCCGCCGGCCGCAGCAGGCGCATCAGGCGTATCGGGTGTATCAGGCTCATCAATCTCATCAGGCTTATCGGCAGGCTCATCCTGACCATCCGTCATTCCCATCCCCCCACGAGATGCCGCGCCGCCCACGGGCCAGGCGCGCAGGACAGCGGCCAGCCGTTCGTGCGCCGGCCGGTACACCCGCTGGTCCTCTTCCACGTCACGGGTGAGATACCCAGCCAGGCGGCCTTCCAGCAGCACCCGGATCTTGGCATCGGCATCCCGGACGGGCTCCCCGTGGACGGCGGACGCGACAGCGGGCCACACCTCGCCCCAGGCGATGCCGCGCCCCTGCGCGAACGCCGTCGCGCGCAGCAGCGCCAGCGCCTCGTCCGCTCCCAGGCCGTCCTCCGCGGACCTCGCCAGATCGTCCTTCAGCAGTCCCGTCGTGCCCTCGCCCAGCCGCGCGAGCCAGTCGGCGTCGGCCGTCAGCCGCGGCCCCTCGGTGCGCAGCTGGTGCGCCGCCACGCGGGCGTCGAGGAAGGACCGCCCCACCGCCCCGGCCACCGTCCGCGCGACCTCGGTCAGATCGTGTCCCGCCCAGGTGGCCTCCCCGTCCAGGAGGGCGCGTACGTACCCCTCGACGTCCTTGCCCATGTCCTCGTCGTCGGTACGCAGCACGGCCGCCCCGGAGAACGCCTCCCGCAGCCGGCCCAGCAGTTCCTGCCCGCCGCCGCCACTACCGCCGCCGCCACTACCGCCACCACCACCGTCCGCGACGAGACCGGCGGCGCCGTCGCTGCTGCGGACGGCGACGACCAGCCGTACCCCGCGCCGCACGGGCGCCGACGGCGCGGCGCCGGACAGGTGTCCGGCCAGCGGCACCAGGACCTGGTGCACCACCGCCGCCGGATCGGTCGCCTCGTCCAGGGCGTCGACGACGACCGTCACCATGGGGCCGGGCGAGCCGAGGAACCTGCGCAGCCCCAGCTGCCAGCGGCTCAGCTGGTCCCTGCCCGAGGGGTCCGCCGCGGCCCCCAGCTTCTTCGCGATGACCGTCAACAGCCCCAGTGGCTCCCGGTTGTGCGCGGTGACCGCGATGGTCACCGCGCCCTCGTCCGGGACGGTGTCCTGCGGGCAGTGGCCGACGGCGGCCGCGAACAGGTCCGACGCCCTGAACGTCGCGTCGCTCAAGGTCACCGCGCGGCCCAGGATCGCCGACTTCCCGCTCGCGGTGATGCCCGTGACGACGAGGACCCCCGGCGCGCCCTTCAGGAAGGAGACCACCGAGGCGTTCAGGCGCTTGCGGCCCGAGAAGTACCAGCCGGTGTCGTCGGCGCCGGTGCGGCCACTGGCCTTCTCCAGCCAGTAGTCCAGGTCCTCCAGGCTCGCCGCCACCTCCTGCCGGCTCTCCTCCACCGCGGCCTGCTCCGGCCGGTAGCCCGGGTTCGGCAGCGCGGCGGTCGCCACGTGCAGCTTGCCGCCCATCAGCGGACGGCAGTCGAGGGACAGGCTCCGGCCGAGCTCCGCGCCGACCGCCTGCGCCGCCTGGTACAGGGCCCGGCTGAACTCGTCCATCGTCAGGTACGGGCGGGTGATCCCGCCGGCCGTGCGCAGCCACTCGTGGGCCCGGCGCAGGACGAGCGCGAACTCCCCGCCCCTCACCTGCATCTTGGGCGCCGCGGTGGTCAGTACGTTGAGCGTGGCACGCGTGGTGCGCGCGGTGTCCAGGCTCCGTGCCAGGTCCAGCAACTCCCCTCCCACGTCGGCGGACTCGCACATGTTCACGATCACCAGGACGTCCCGGGCGTGCGAGTCGAGGGCGGCGATCACGATCTCCGTCGTACGCAGCCCCGTCGCCAGGAGCCGCTGCGCATCGGTGTCCCGCAGGACCGCGAAGTGCTTGGCCGCGCCCGAGGTCAGGCCGTGGCCCGACACGTACAGCACCAGGGGGACGTCCGCCTCCGCTTCCCGGATCCCGGACGTCTCCAGGAAGCGCTCCACGTCGTGACGGCTGGTCACCGGCCCGCCGGGCGCCACCTTCACGAAGCCCGGCCCGGCGGGCGGCGGCCGCTCCCACCAGAGGGACACCGCCTCGAGCTGCGCGCCGAGGGCCTGCCGCAGCGGCTCGGTCCCGTCCTCCATGGGCAGGACGTACAGGGTGCCGGCGGACGGCGATGCCGCCGTCTCCGGCAGCTCGGCCCCCTCCACGGCATCGGCTAAGCCGATCTCGCCCCGCTCCCCGTCCACGGTCCCTATTCTTCACTGCCATGAACGAGCACCCGCACCCGCACCAGCGCCGACACCGGGACCGCACCGACGAGTTACCCGACCACGTCACCCAGGACGCGGTGGTCGTCGTACCGGGGATCATGGGCAGCACCCTGCACGACACGACCACCGGCAAGGACGTATGGGGCATCGGCGGGATCTCCTGGCTGCTGAAGGCCTGGACCACGCCCTCCGGCCTGAAGTCCCTGACCATGACCGAGGACGAGCTGGCGGGCAAGACCGGCCGGATCAAGGCGACCGGCCTGCTGAAGCACTCCGCCTGGACCCCGTACCTCGCCGGCAGCGAGCCGTACACCGACCTGGTCGACACGATCCGCACCAGCGTCGCCGACGACGCCGCGATCCTGGAGTTCGCCTACGACTGGCGTCTGCCCGTCGCCGCCAACGGCCGTCTCCTGGCCGACGCCGCGCGCCTCCACCTGACCGGCTGGCGGCGCCACCCCGCCCACGCCGAGGCCCGCCGGCACCGCGCCGACCAGCGGGAGGGGCGGCTCGTCTTCGTCGCCCACTCCATGGGCGGGCTCGTCACCCGCGCGGCCCTCGACCCCGGCTACGACGGCGACCTCCAGGCCGACACCCGGGGCGTCATCACCCTCGGCACGCCCTTCCAGGGCTCGGTCAAGGCCGCCGTCATCCTCGCCACCGGCCGCGGCACCCCCGTACGGCTGCCGCACCGCAAACTCCGCGCCATGTGCGCCACCATGCCGGGCCTGCACGACCTGCTGCCGCAGTACCGGAGCCTGCGCGCGGGGGACGACGTACGCCACCTCACCCCCAGCGACGTCGCGGCCATCGGCGGCAACGCGGAACTGACGCGCAACGCGGCCCGGTTCCACCACGGCCAGAAGAGCATCACCCTGCCCGGCCACCGCTCGGTCGTCGGCGTCAACCAGCCCACCTGGCAGAACCTGACGATCACCGACGGTACGGTCGAGGCACACTTCGACGGCGCCCGGCAGAACTCCGACGGGACGTTCATCCTCGACCGGCACGACCGCGTCCGGTACTTCCAGGTGTACGGCGACGGCACCGTCTACAAGGAGTCGGCGGTCCTCACCGACATCGTCACCCACCTGCCGCTCCAGCACGGCGACGTCGCCAAGGCGCAGACCGCCCTCGAAGCCGTCACCGAGATCGTCCGCGACGACATCAACCCCGGCCCGCCCCAGGGCGAAGCCGGCTGCGGCCTGAGCGCCCCCGACCTGGTCCAGGCGGGCCGGCCCTGGAAGCTCCGCCTCAGCGACGTCGACACCCTCTCGGGCCTGACCTGCCGCCTCACGGACCTGGAGAACCCCACCCGCCCGATCCCACTCACCCTGACCTGGGAGGACGGCGTGGCCACCGCAACGGCGACCGCCCCGACCCCGGGCCTGTACCGCATCGACGTCCGCACCCCGGACGGCTGCGACATCACCCAGCTGGCCATGGCCGCCGACCCGGACGAGCCACTCGCGGAGGCGGAGGACTGAGCCGAATCCCGGGCGTCGGCTCCGGCGGGTCCTGCCTCGCACGGGTGAAGGACGGCGTACCGGTCGAGGAGGGGGCGAGGCGCGGCCGCGGGGGACACAAATGCTGCCATTCTGGTCGTCCATGGATGTCAGCACCTTCTACGCCCTCTTCTCCGCCACCTGCTTCACCCTGGTGGGCCTGTGGTGGAACGTGGTGCAGGGCCACCACGACTGGATGCGCGACCCCGCCCTGCGGCGCGTCGTCGGCGGGATCTACCTGTCCTTCCTGCTGCCCGCCCTGATGGGTCTGTTCGCCCAGGTCGGCGGTACCGAGCAACCGCAGATCTGGCGGGCGGCCTTCGTCGTCCTCGCGCTGATCGGCTGCGCCTGCACCCTGCGGCTGCTGGCCCGGTCGGGCGGAGACCGATTCCTGACCTGGCAGCAGGCCGGTGCCACGCTGCTCTACGCCCTGATCGCCGTGGTCGGCGCCGCCCCCGAACTCGCCGGCCCCCTCGGGCTGGGCCCCATCCAGGCCGAGGCACTGATGCTGATCGGCCTGATCGTGCTGGGGCACGCCCTGGTCTGGCGCTTCATGGCCGGCGAGGGCCGGCCGGTCGAGGACTAGGGGGTGTCTTGTGGATCACGCCGGGCTCGCGGCGTCCGGTGCGCGGGCGCGCGCCGCCGGCGCCCGTGGCGGGTTCAGCCCTGTTTCCGCTCCACCGGAAGCCACTGCTCGGCATCGGGCCCCCTGGGCTCTACCCTCGGGGCATGAGGCATCGCGACCAGGCCGCCGACGAGGTTCAGGACGTACGGAACGCAGCGGCGGAAGGCGCGGCGCGCCGACTCGTGCTCCTGCGCCACGCCAAGAGCGCCTGGCCGGACGGGGTTGCCGACCACGACCGTCCGCTCGGGCCCCGCGGGCTGCGCGACGCGCCCGCCGCCGGCCGACTGCTCGCCCGCTCCGTCGGCGTCCCGGATCTCGTGTTGTGCTCCCCGGCACACCGCACCCGGCAGACCTGGGACCTGGCCGCGGCGGAGCTGGACCGCACGCCGCCTGTCCGGCACGACCCGCGCGTGTACGCGGCGGACGCGCGGGACCTCCTCGGCGTCGTCCGCGAAGTGCCTCCCGAGGTCGGCACCTTGCTGCTGGTCGGGCACAACCCGGGCCTGGAGGATCTGGTGCTGCTGGTCGCCGGGGCGGCCGTGGGGGACGCCTTGGAGCGCGTCCGCACCAAGTTCCCGACCTCGGCGGTGGCCGTACTGAGCTGGCAGGGCGCCTGGTCGGACCTCCGGGCGGGCAGCGCGCTGCTCACGGACGTGGCCGTCCCCCGGGGGTAGCGGGAAGCCGCTGTGAAGCAGTCCGGGTCACCCGGCGCCCCCACTGAACCGGCGGAGCGAGCGGTGGAAGAGGCCCCCGGGCAGCCCGCCGCTCAGGTCGCCTGCGGCGTGTCCGCGCTGCCGAGGAGGCGGTCCACGAGGAGTTGCGGGTAGCCGGAGGCCGGCGGGTCGATGCCGAAGATCGCCCGCAGGTAGAGCGGTGCGACGAGCTGGTCGAGGATCTGGTCGAGGGGCGGGGGGACCTCGCCGCGGGCGGTGGCGCGGTCGCGGATCCGCTCGATGGCGCCGATGCGGCGCTCGAACTGCTGCGCCCGCTCGCCCTGAGCCGATGCGCTGCCCGGCATGGACAGGGCGACGGCGCGGATCAGCAGCCGCCCCTCGGCGGTACGGATGCTCGCGACGCCGGCATCCACCCACGCTGTCAGATCGCCGCGCAGGCTTCCGGTGTCGGCCAGCGGCCAGTCCCGTTCGAGGCGGGTGACGACCACATCGGCCAGCAGCGCCTCCCGGCTTCCCCAGCGCCGGTACACGCTGGTGTGGTTCACCCCGGCGCGCTGCGCGACGGCGGGGATGGTCAGGTCCGCGCCCTCGGGGTCGGACAGCAGGTCGATGACGGCCTGGTGGACCGCCGCGCGGACCTGCTCGGGGCTCTTGCGAAGGCGCGGGGCCGGTTGTTTCGAAGTCACCCCCACATCGTAAGCACAACTATTTGCTTATCGCCGCCCGCAGGGTCTACAGTCCTGCCGTACGCACAGATCTGTGCTTAAGGAGAGTGTGATGAAGCCGCTGCTGTTCCCCGACAACACCCAGTTCTGGTACGAGACCCTGCGCTCGATGAGCCACATCGCCTACGGCGGCGCCGACTTCGGCGAGGTCGTCTCCACCGGTCAGCGCATCGAGGAGGGCGACTACGACAGCTGGCACGAGGAGTGGATGGCGACCGCCGACCGGGTCGCCGCCGAAGCCCAGCGGGCCCTCGACGCCGGCCACGCCATCAGCGCCCGGGACGGATTCCTGCGCGCCTCGAACTACTACCGCTCGGCGGAGTTCTTCCAGCACGGCCACCCGTGCGACCCCCGCCACGACCACGCCTACGACCGCAGCGTCGCCTGCTTCCGGGCCGCGGCCGCGCTCCACACCCCCCGCATCGAACCGGTCCGCATCCCCTACGAAGGCACCACCCTGCCCGGCTACCTCTACCGGGCCGACGACAGCGGCACGCCCCGCCCGACCCTGATCATGCACAGCGGATTCGACGGCACCGCCGAGGAACTCCACTTCAGCGGCGCGCTGGCCGCCGTCGAGCGCGGGTACACCGTCCTGACCTTCGACGGCCCGGGGCAGCCCGGCCCCCGCCACCACCAGGGCCTGGTCTTCCGCCCGGACTGGGAGAACGTCATCACCCCGGTCATCGACTTCGTCGAAACGCTCCCCGAGGTCGACAACAGCCGCATCGCGCTCCTCGGCAGCAGCATGGGCGGCCTGCTCGCCCCCAGGGCGGCCGCCTTCGAGCACCGCCTCGCCGCCCTGATCGCCGTCGACGGCGTCTACGACCTCGGCCAGGTCTCCACCCGCCACCTCCCCGGCGACCGCGACGAGGCCGAACGGCTCCTGCGCGCGGACTCCGCCCCCGAGCTCGACGCACGCCTGGAGCAGATCACGGCCGAGGACGCCACCGCACGCTGGGCGATCCACCACGGCATGTACGTGATGGGCGTCGAAACCCCCCGGGCCTTCAGCGCCTCCTACCTCGACTACACCCTCGCCGACGGCATCGCCGAGCGGATCCAGTGCCCCACCCTCGTGTGCGACGCCGAAGAGGACGAGTTCTTCAAGGGCCAGCCCGAGCAGCTCTACGCGGCCCTGACCTGCCCCAAGACCCTGATGCTGTTCACCTCCGAAGAAGGCGCCGGCGCCCACTGCCACCCCGGCGCCATGCGCCTGGCCCTCGCCCGCATCTACGACTGGCTCGACACCACCCTCGCCAAGACCGCGTAACGCCCCAACGCCAACCCAAATCCGAACCCACCCCCCAAGGGAGCCATCACCATGACCCGCACCGGAATCGAAGCCGCCCTGAACGACCTGCTCTTCAACCGGGACATCACCCTGGAGGAGGCCGCCGAACGCCACTTCACCCCCGGGTACCGCCAGCGCACGGACGGCGAGTGGGCCGACCGCGCCGAGTTCCTCGACCACATCAGCCACCTGCGCGGCATCGTCGCCGGCGGCACGGTCGAGGTCCACGACGAGCTGTACGACGGCGACAAGTACGCCGACCGGCACACCTGCCACATCACCAAGAACGACGGCGCCACCGTCACCATGGAGGTCTACGTCTTCGCCGAACTCGCCCCCGACGGACGCTTCCACCGCATCGAGGAGACCACCCTGATGCTGAGCGGCTCCGACGCCGACCGCGCCATCGGCAGCGCCCGCTGACCCCGGACTCGGATCGGACCCCCCGTCATGCATATATCGGAGGCCGATATATGCTCGCGGACATGACGAAACGATCACCGTCTCCGACGGAATCGCAGTACTTCATCCTTGCGGCCCTTCAGGAGGGCCCCTTGCACGGCTACGGCATCATCAAGGCCGCCGAGCAGGCCACGGACAGTCGGGTCAAGCTCGCCGTCGGCACCCTCTACGGCGCGCTGGACCGGATGGAACGGTCCGGGTGGGTCGCAGCCGATCACGAGGAGATCGTGGACGGCCGGGCACGGCGCTACTACCGGCTCACCGAGGACGGCGACGGCGTACTCCGGCAGGAGGCCCTGCGCATGCAGCAGGCGGCGGCCGTCGTCATCGGCCGTCCCTCCTTCAGGGTGGCCCAGGCATGAACCGCATCCTGCTCGCCGCCTACCCCAAGGACTACCGCACCCGGCAGGGAGAGGAGGTGCTGGGCTGCCTGGACGAGGCCTACCCGGGCCGCTCCTGGCCGCCCCCGAGGGAGGTCGTCGCACTGCTCCGCGGAGGGGTGCAGGCCCACGCCCGCGCGGCCTGCGAGGACAAGTCCCGGCCGTGGTGGCTGGACGGCTTCCACCTGACCGCCCTCGTCCTCGCCGCCCTTGCGCTCGTGCCGTACCTGCAGGACGTATGGCACTGGGCCCTGCACACCGCGCCCGGCGGCCACACCGTCGGCTTCGAGGGCGCGGGCTGGTTCCCCTGGACCCAGGGCCCCGGAACCCGGACGCGGTTCCTGCCCTACGGCCTGCTCCCGCTGATCTGCCTGGTCGCATTGCTGCGCGGCCGGCGGTGGATCGCGCTGCCGGCCTCAGCGGCGATGCTCGTGGTCGGATCCGGGATCGCCGGCTCGACCTTCTTCGGTGACGAAGGCGTGATGGGCGTCGGCTACTACGGGCTGGCTGCTCCGCTGCGCGCCCATGACCTGGTGCTCTCGGGGACCCTGTTCCTCGCCTGCGCGGGACTGGCGGCCCACCGCCCGAGCCCGCTGCGCCGCCGCTCGTACGGCTGGCTCGTCCCGGTGGCGGCCGCCCTGTTCGCGGCCGGGGCCCTGCACATCACCTCGGGCGATCCGTGGTTCCAGCGGGGCCAGTTCGCCGTCGAGGTCGCCGCGCTGACCGCCGCGTGGGTGATGACGGCGGCCACCGGCGACTACCGGTGGCTCATCCCGGTCGCGGCGTTCACGCTCGTCCGCGGCGCGGCGATCGCCGGCCAGCCGGACTACCTCGCGGGATCACTGCCGGGCCACGTCGTGCTGCTCTGCCTGTTGATGCCGATCCCCCTCCTCGCCATCACCGCGCAACGCCGCCAGAGCCGCACCGCCTGAGCCGACAGTCCAGCCCCCGCCGCAGCGGTCCGGCTCGTCGTGACGCCTTGCCACGACGAGCCGGACCGCCGGGCTCGGTCAGTGTGCGAGGGCGTAAGCGGCCGGCTCGGTCTTGTAGGGGGCGAAGCCGGCGTTGTCCTTGCAGCCGAGCTGCTCCCAGGTCTTGTCGTTGGTGACCGGGTCGGTGTACGCCAGCCGGTACTTGCACGCGCCCTTGATGAAGTTGCCCTGGATGCCGCCGGGGAAGTCGATCTCCTTGTTCCACAGGTACGGCGACTGGTAGTTGTTCACACGGGCCGTCGCGTTGACGTCGATGCCGCCGGGCGCGTAGATCTCGTACACCCAGCCGGTCTTCTCCGCACCGTACGTCGCGAACCTCTTGGCCACCGACTGGTCGCAGCTGGTGCTGAGGTGCGTGCTGAGCTGGCCGCCTCCCTTGACGATGTACTCGGCGAGGGGGATCAGCTGGTCGCCGCGCGGGGTGAAGCCGGTCCCGAAGATCTCCTCCACGTTCTCCCTCGTGTCGCCGCGCCACAGCGTGTTGACGTCCTCGCGCCACTGCCAGCGCTCGCTGGACGCGGTGGCCGCGACCGTACGGGCGATCTGCGTGTTCGTCGTGGTGCGCCACCAGTCCGAGGCCCGGTACTCGACGACCGGACCACAGGGCGCGGTGGTGGTGTCGTCGTCCGCCGCCGGTGCCGCGGTGGCGGACGGGGTGACGACGACGGAGAGGAGGAAGGTGGCGGCAAGGACCCGCAGAGCGGCCTTCAGCATGGTATGACGACCCATCAGTCGAAGCATTCGGGAGAAGGAAGCACCCTGTTTATAGGGGTGCCGTCCATCGGCCGGGCCCAGGTCCGGCACACGGACCACCCGTGCGGGGGGATCAGTCGTACTGGGAAAAGGATTCACCGAAGGCGCTCGACGCTCGAGCCGCACCGCGCGGGTCAGGCAAGATCCGGAAGAGACGGCCTAGGCGGCCGTCGTGTGGCCCGCCGCCGCCTCGATCACCTCGTCCAGCACCTCGCGCGAGCGGATCAGATCGCCGATCATCCGGTCGATCCGGTCCCGCTCCGTGGCCAGTTCGGCCACCAGCGCCGGGGTGGCGCGCACCGACGGGCCGCCGTCCTCGTCCCGCATGCAGGGCAGGATCTGCGCGATCTTCGCGCTGTGCAGGCCGGCCGCGTAGAGCTCCTGGATCCGGATGACCCGGTCGACCGCCCGCTCGGGGAAGTCCCGGTGGCCGCCGGGCGTCCGGTCCGAAGCCAGCAGGCCCTGCTCCTCGTAATAGCGCAGCGAACGCTCACCGACCCCGGTGCGCGCCGCCAGTTCCCCGATCCGCATGCCCCACCCCTGCTCTTGAATCTGACACCAGTGTGAGCTTTTACGGTACCGGCATGACGCAGACACAGCACGGTCCCGCCGCTTCCCGCCTCTTCGAATCCGCCCGCCTGGGCAGCCTGGAACTGCCCAACCGCCTGGTGATGGCCCCGCTGACCCGCAATCGCGCCGGGGCCGACGGAGTCCCCGGCGAACTCATGGCCACGTACTACGCACAGCGCGCCTCGGCCGGCCTGATCATCGCCGAGGCCAGCACCCCGAACGCCGTCGGGCAGACCTACCCGCACATCCCCGGCATCCACACCCCGGCGCAGATCGCCGGCTGGCGCCGGGTCACCGAGGCCGTGCGGGCCGCCGGTGGAGGGGAGATGTTCCTCCAGCTACAGCACGGCGGCCGGGTCGGCCACCCGGAGACGAGCGGGTACGTACCGCTCGCCCCGTCCGCGGTGCCGTTCCCCGAGCAGCTGCACACCCCCGGCGGCCTCCGGGACGGCGTCGTACCGCGCGCCATGACCGCCGACGACATCCGGTCCACGATCGCCGACTTCGCGAGCGCGGCCAGGAACGCCGTCGAGGCGGGCTTCGCCGGGGTGGAGGTGCACTCCGCCAACGGCCACCTGCTGCACCAGTTCCTCGCGAGCAACACCAATCGCCGCACCGACGAGTGGGGCGGCTCCGTCGAGAACCGCATCCGGTTCACCGTCGAGGTGGTCCGCGCCGTCGCCGAGGCCATCGGCCCGGAGCGGGTCGGAGTACGCATCTCGCCCGGACTGGACGTCAACGGGATCGAGGAGGGCGACACCGAGGAGATCTACCCGGCACTGGTCAAGGCCTTGGCCGACCTGGCGCCGACCTACCTGCACCAGGTCCACGCCGACCCCGACCGGCCCCGCTTCGCGCAGATCCGCCGGGACTGGCCCGGCACCCTGATCGCCAACCCGGCGCTCTCCCGCGAGGAGGTCGCGGCCGACGGCGGCAAGCGCCGGGGCGAACGCCTGCTGTCCGAGGGCGCCGATCTCGTGGCACTGGGCCGGGGCTTCCTCGCCAACCCCGACTTCGTGGAGCGGCTGCGCACGGGCGCGCCGCTCAACGAGATCCGTCCGGAGTTCCTGATGCACGTACACGGGCCGGAGGGCTACAGCGACTACCCCGTGCTCGGAGCCTAGGCGTTCCGTCCGGAGGGGCTGTGGACGAGGGGCCGAGGTCTCGACTGCGGGATCCCGAAACGGCTGGGGGGCCGCCTGGCCTTTCGGGAGGTCCTTGCCGGAGGCGGCGGCGGTTTCGTATCAACTCGCGTCAGCGGAGACTGTGCACGAGGTCGCCGCGCGGGGCCTCCCGAGCAGGCGTCCACCTGTTCACGGCACGCTCACGGGGCACCGGCGCTCCGCCGTACATCTTGATCATGTCGTTGATGAAGTGGCGTGTGTCGCAAGGGTTGAGGGCTTGTGCCTGAAGGTGGTCGTACATGATGTGGTACATGCGCCGGTCGGCATGCTTCTCCACGTAGAGGTCACCGGTGAAGCGCTCCAGATAGACGACTCCCGCGTCGGTGTCGGGAAACGTGAGGGTGGAGAACTGCCCTGTGACCCCAGGGTGGGCCCCGGCGCTGTGGGGGAGGACCTGCACGGTGATGTGGGGCTGTTCGCCGAGAGTGTTCAGACGCTCGAGTTGTTCCCGCATGACTTCTCGGTTGCCGATGGTGCGATGCAGTACGGATTCGTCCAGGATCGTCCATAAGCGCAGTGGTCGGGCAGGGTGGTGCGCGCGGTGCTGGCGTCGCAGCCGCACGTCGAGACGGACTGCGGCCTGTTCGACCGGGGGGCAAGGGATCGTTTCCGCGATGACCGCAGCTGCGTAGGCGCGGGTCTGCAGCAGGCCGGGGACCACCAGCGGCTCGTAGGAGTGGATGGCGGCGGCCTCCGTCTCCAGCCCGATGTACACGCCGTAGGGAACATCGCCGCAGGCCACCCACCAGCCCTGCCGAGCCGACTCCTTCGCCATGCGCATCAGCGATTCGACGACGTCCTGCTCGGTGACTCCGTAGAGTCGGCACAGATCGCGCACATCACGCGGATTGATGGGGCGGCGCCCCGTCTCGATGAGGCTGATCTTGGGCTGTGACACGAGCAGGTGCTTCGCCACCTGGACGGACGTCATTCCCGCCGCCCGGCGAAGCTGGCGAAGCTCCGCGCCGAGGCGGCGCCTTCTGACCGTGGGACTTCCGTTCGCCGTCACCGGCCGTGCACCTCCTGCTCAAGGACCTCGCGCAGGCACCCTCGCCCCACGGCCGACATCGGCAAATCGCATTCTGCATACCCGGCCGGGCACTGTCCGCATCTGCATGATGAGCACCACCTGTTCGGACTAAGACGGGAGGCTGACGGTGGCGCGGTTCCTATAATGCGGCCGTCGGTGGCGGGGGCTGCGCCCCCGCTGCGGTGCTGTGGGGCGCATGGCAGGGACGGACGGCGGCGTCAGAACGTGCTGGAGATCCACCGTCGGACGGCTGCGTTGGTCTCGTCGTCGACCGTGGAGAGTACTGCGATGGCGTGGAGGTCGCCGACGAGCGGCGGAACGCCCGCGGCGACGAGGCAAGCGTGCAGATCGAGGCGTCGGCGGTCTGCGGGACTCAGGCCGCCCGGAGGATGATCGGAGGCGGGGGGAGGCTCCCCGGGGCACGGGGCGCTCGATTCCTCGGCGTCCGACAAGCCCCGTATACCCGGGAACCGGTAGGGGTCGAGTGTCGTTCGGGGCTCCCTCGGAAGGTGGGACGAAGGCTGCCACGCGTTCATGCAAGAACCTCCGCGGGCGTGTCACTTGTGGCGGGGATCGGTCACGGCCCGGAGTTACCGGTCTTGCAGGGCGTGGGCCCCGGCCGCGATGACTTCGGCGAGCTGGTTGGCGAGGTCGGTGCTGCACCCTCCGAGCCGGACCAGACCGCGGCAGCCCACAGGTCCGTCGTTGCTGAGTGAGGGAAGGGCCAGGCCGGCGAGGGCCAGTGCGGCCTGGAGGTTGGTGACGGCTTCCTGGCCGGCCCGGTACGCGGCCTCCTGGCGTCGCTCGTACCGGATTCGCTCCGCGCGGGCTAGGTCGTGGATCATGATGCTGTCCTCTCGCGATGGACGGGAAACGGGGCGCGGCGCTCAAGCGCGTTGCCGATGCGGACGGTTCGGGCGGTCGGGCGCACGACAGCACGAGGAGGCACCCCGCGCTCCGCCGGGTGCAGCTCGGGCCTTGATGCCCAGGTCGTGACTGTTCGGTGCGGTAGACCCGTAGGACTGAGACCGTGCCCAGCCCGTGACCTATCGGTTTCGATCTTCGTTCCTGAGATGGAAGTGATCACGAGCGTAGGAACCCGGGAAGGATCGAGTTGTCCGACACATCAGCGACGCTCGACCGCTGTGCACCGCGTCCCCACGGCGCCGTGCACCGTGGAACCTTCGCTCCGGACCCCTCCGACGCCGCCCCCGGCAGAGGACGCACATCGATCTGCAGCGGGACTCCCTACGACCACGACGACGGGGCTCGCTCGGCGGGGGCAGCAGGCTTTCGCCCGCACCGGAGCGGCGACCCCCTCATGACCCGTAGCGGAATCTGTAGCCGGGGGTGGAACGCCCCGCGGACCTGTGATCCACCACCGGGTATTCGGAAACCGGGGTACCCGGGCTGCTCGGTGTGGCCGGCGGCCGAAGCTGGGAGGCCGTCCGGTTCCGGTGGCGCGGGACGGGGTGACGGGGTGGCCGCGTGAGTGTGATCTGACGGACGAGTTGCTGGAAGCAGGCCAGTGCCGCGATGGGAGGAAGCGTGGCAGCAGCCTGCGCGGCGAAGGTTCTGGGCGCCTGGGCCACGCACAGCAGGGTGGCGAGGGTGGAGAACAAGAGGACGATGGTCCAGGAATGGATGGCGCGACGCTGATGTAGGGCTGCCCGGAGGATGGACAGGGAGGCAACCATCCACGGTCCGTAGAGCAGCAGGGGCCACCAGCTGACGACGTCGTGCGCGGTGCTCGGTCCGGCGCTCTGGCGCAGGGCCTCGGAGATGGCCAGACCGCTGAAGATGCTCACCACGGCGGCGATGATCGCGACCAGCAACGCGGAGAAGAGGCTGCCCGTTCGGAACAGGGTCAGCATCGGCGCCTTCGGTGGAACCCGGCGGTGCCCGTGGGAGTTCTCCGCGCGCGGCCCGTCGTGGGTGCCCTGAGGCAGTCCGGCGGCAAGGTCGGCGGCGCTGATCGTGTCGGCGGATTCATGGAATCCGATCCGGTCGAGCGGCTCTGTGTGCCTCGCTCCTCTGGATTCCTGCAGGAGGTAGGCCAGCTCCTCCGCCGGATCCCACCCGGAGTTCACCTCGCTCAGCCCGAGGGGCGGCTGCGTGGGCGTTGCGTGCTGCGCGGGTTCCGGCCCCGGCCAGGCCACCGGCCCGTCCGGCTGGCCGTAGAAGCTACTCGCGTCGTGAAGGCCGTACTCATACAAGGGAGTTCCGCCCGGATCGCTCGCCGACGGACGGCTTGATCGAAGCCGCCTCGTGCAGCCGTCGGCCGAAGTCGTTCTCGATCGCGCTCATCGTCTCGAGGAAGTCCTCGAAGAGCGACGACGAGTAGTGGAGGTCGACCTCCCTCCCCTCACGGTGCAGCGTCGCGCTCTCGTTCGGTGCCCAGTCCGTCGAGACCGGCGTGTAGGTCCATTTCCCCACCCTCGTGGCCCCGACGCGAACCCTGCCGCCATCGCCCTCTGAGCCCTGCGGAAAAATTGCCGAGTGGTTTGCTGTTGTCATAGTCCACCCAACGCTTCGGAACCCTGGGAAGGTGTGCTCCATGCAGGTGAGGGTGGCGAGGCAGGCACGGGTTGACAGGTGTCTCTTATCGGTTATGCACATGCGAAGTCCGCAGCCGCACCCCGTGCGAGCTGCGGTTATTCCCGTCGGCAGCAAGTAGTGCCGTAGGCCGGGGCGCCCTCGGAATCCGCGACCACCTATGGGCGCACGGCCTCCGGGCCGGCCGGCGAAGCGCACTCGGCCCCTGACGCGGCGCTCACGTTCCGCCACGCGCCCCCATCTCGAACCTGAATGTTCGTATGCAAAGCATGCGAACTGCCGAAGGTCGACGCAATGCCGCGCATGACTGCAATCGGCTGACAAAACGCAACTCGTCATATGCCGCTGCGTTATGTCGAGGTGTCGCCCGGGCCCCGGCCACGGGCGCCACTCTCACCTCAGTCACGGAAAGGAACCGCTGTGACAGACGCCCTACCGTGGATCGTGCTGATCTGCGCTGCACTGGGTACGGGAATCACCGCTTGGACGTCATCAGGGGTTGGCGGTATGCACTACACGGACAGCCGAGAACTACGACGCGCACAACACTTCAAGGACGTCCTGTCCCGGCACGTGGCCGCATTGCAGGCCCGGCGCGGAGGGTCGGCAGGGCCGGCGCCGGAGACGACGGGTGTCGCGGCCGGCATCCCGACCTGTTCCCGGTGCGGCGCCCTGTCCGGTCGGCTCTGAACCCGTGCGTCGGTCGGGGAAATCCGGGTGTCACCGGCCCACTTCCGACGGCCGACGTAGCCAGGGGGTTCGCGGCGTGTAGCGCCGAAGCAGCGCCTCGCACTCCGCCTTGAAGGCGTCCCCGGCCGACGTGACGGGATCCGGCGCTCCCTCACTACGGGCCCGGGCTCGGGCCCGCTCCTCGTTGGCCACGTCCTCGCAGGCCCGCAGCAGACCCAGGGTGTGGGCCAGGGCGTTGACCAGCAGGACCGGCGCGTCCGGGAGAGCGGGCATCCGTCGGGGAACCGTGACCAGGGACAGCCCCGCGAGCTGGTCCGGACTCTCGGCCCGGGCCCGCACCGTGCCCGTGGTGGTGGCCAGGTGCCCGCCGGCGGCCATGACGTCGTGAAGCAGCCGCACCGGACCCGCCTCGGCGCACCGGCGCGGCCGCCGAGGCGTCACGAGCGGATCCCGCGAGGCCACCTCGTTGCAGGCGAGCTCCAGGCGCCGCGCCCACCGCGGCTCCCTGTTACCGGAGGCCAGGGTGACGGCGTGCCGCGCGATCTGGTCGATCAGGTCGCCGAGCTCCAGCAGTTTCAGCGTCCGGGCCCGCAGCAGCCACTCCACTTCCACGCGGAACTTTCCGTGCGGGTCCACCGCCTCCAGCTCATGGCCGCTGTGCCAGCTGACGTCCACCCGGTCCCGCGGACCTCCACCGGAGGAGACGGCTACATGGACGTCCGCCACCGCCCAGCGGCGGCCGCCGTGCTCGACCAGCGGCAGGCACAGTTCCCCTCTCGGAGTCTGCGCACCCGGCCGAGCCCAGCCGGTCAGCGACGTGCTGCCCGGCGCGGACACGGACAGCCGAGCGCCATCGAGGTCCACCGGGGGGAGGCCGCCGGCGAACGTCAGTACCGCACCGCCCTCCGTCACCGGACAGCCCCCGCAGCGATCCGGGCCGCTCCGGCGGTCATCTCCCCGCTGTCGCCCGGTTCGCCGTCGTCCCGCATGCTGCCCATCGCTTCTCCTCCGCGGTGTCGTTCGTCAGCTGTCCGCACGGGGCCCTGTGCCGCGACTTCGCCATCAGCATCAGCAGACACGGCGAACCGCTCGCGCAGGTGCGACGACGTCAGAGCGTCGCGCGCCGGGCCGATTCGTCACGACGAGCTGAGTGCCGTGGGGTCACAGGCTGTGGGCGATGGGGTGCAGGGGTTCGTACAGCGGGAGTTCGGCGCCGCTGGGCAGCCGGATCGCAGTCAGCTTGCCCCAGCGCTGTTCGCTGACCGGGCGGGTGATCTCGACGCCCTGCGCGCGCAGCTCAGCGAGCTGGGCATCGAGGTCGTCGCACATCAGGAAGAACTCCTGCTGGGGCGGGCCGTCGGTCGGGTGCACGGCCACCTCGGCCGGGGGCAGCTTGAAGATGAGCCAGCCGCCGCCCGCGTCGACGCCGGGAAAGCCGAGGACGTCACGGAGGAATACGCGGTCCGCGTCCGCGTCCTGGCTGTAGAGGATGACATGTGCACCGCTGATCATGGCCGGCTCCTGCCCGTCGACGTGCTCGCGGTCGTGTCCCGGCATCCTGGCACGCCTGGACTGACCGCCCATCAAAGAGACACGCTCGAGGCGTGTTCACGCGGGAGCCTTCCGGTGCGTGTCGTACGTCACATGCAACGCAGTCGCGGGTGCGGACACTACCCGGTGTGGACCACCAACTGTTCGCGGAAATCTATGACGCACACGCCCGGGCCGTGTACGCGCATGCCGTCCGTATGACCGCCGACCGTGCCGGGGCGGAGGACATCGTCTCCCTCACCTTCCTTGAGGCATGGCGGCTCCGCGAAACGCTCGACGGCGTCAGCAGCCATCGTGCATGGCTGTTCGGGATCGCTACCAACGTCATACGGAACACCCGCAGGGCGGCGCGCCGTCACCGGGACGCGATAGCCCGCCTTCCGCCTTCCGACGCCGTCCCCGACCTGGCGGACGATGTCGTCTCCCGCATCACCGACGCGGCTCAGGCCGCTGCCGCCCTTGCCGTTCTGAACCGGCTGCGACGCGCGGACCGCGAGATCCTCCTGCTGCACGTGTGGTCCGGCCTCAGCCACGACGAGGTGGCGCAGGCATGTGGGGTGCCCGTGGGTACCGTGCGCTCGCGTCTCTCCCGCGCCCGCGCCCGCCTGCGCAAACTCGCAGCCGCTTACCTCGCGGAGCCCCCAGCCTCCAGACGCGTCCCCGCGTCGCCAACCGCACGGGAGGGAAACCTGTGAATGCCGCCGACGACGCACGACTCGACCCGTCCGAGGGCGCGGAGATCATCCGGCGCCTGCCCGGCCTTGCCGATACCGACCTGCCGTTCAGTGGACATCGCCGGATCAAGGAGCACCTGATGCGCGAAACAGCAGGGGACGCCCGACCTGCCCGTACCCCGATCCGTCGCCCTCTGGCCCTGTTCCTCGCCGCCGGGGCCGCGACATGTGCCGTAGCGCTGGCCGTCACCTTCGGCGTGAACAGCTTCGACGAGCGCCCGCCCGTCGCCCGGCCCGAGCCGGCGGCTGTGCAGCTGCTGGACCGTGTTGCTCTGGCGGCGCAGGAGGTGCCCGCTCCGACCGTCCGGGACGGCCAGTTCCTGTACACGAAGACGACCGGGCACTCCACGTCCCTGTCCGAGACCGCGGGCGGAGGAATGGAAGCGGCCAGGACGGACGAATCGGCCGAGCGCTGGGTGTCCGTGGACGGGACCGCCGGAACACTCACCCGTAACGCGAAGGGCAACGCGACGGATCCGGCCCGCGGCAAGGACAAGGCCAGCCTCAACGGCCCCACCTACCGCTTTCTCGAAGCCCTCCCGACTGACCCCGACCGTCTGTTGGAGACGATCTACGCCGACACCCGCCTCAACCACGGAGCCGACTCGGGATCGACCACTGGCCCCGACCAGGAGGCGTTCGTCGCGATCGGTGACCTGTTGCGGACCGTGGAAGCCCCTCCTGGCGTGAGCGCCGCTCTCTACCGGGCTGCCGCGCGCATCCCCGGCGTCATCCTGGTGCCCGAGGCAACGGATGCCGCCGGCCGGACGGGCGTCGCGATCGCCCGTGTCCACAAGGGCGAGCGAACCGAATGGATCTTCGACAAGGGCAGCCTGCGCCTGCTGGGCGAGCGAACCGTGCTTCTCAAAGACAGTGCGTGGGGGAAGGCCGGAACGCCGGTGACATCCGTGGCCATTGTCGGCCGGGGGGTCGTGGACAGGGCCGGACAGACGCCGACGCAGTAGAGGGCGTCTTCAAGCCAAAGAATTCGATCGTGTGACCGACTCGCCCACAGGGGACGCTGTTGAGTGATCTCGGTCACGCGGAGCGCCGCACTCCCTGGTTACTGTTCCGGCTGCATGCGGCTGGGTTGATCCCAACTGCACGCCCATGTCTGGAATGTGAGCTGCCGTCAGGTAGCTCGAAACCGGGGGAGTGGTTCCATGCGTTCCGTACGTATCGGCTTTGCCGTGACTGCCGCAGTCGGCGCCGTGCTCATCACGGCGTCCTCGGCGGGGGCTGCCACGCCGTCGCCGTCCGCGCCTGCTTCCGGGGCGCTCGGCCCGGCTGCAGAGCAGCAGATGAGCAGCGAGATCGCCGCGTCGAAGCCCGTCATCGCGACCTACAAGGGCAAGCAGATCAACCTTGCCCAGGGTTGGCAGGGTGCTCAGGTCTGTGCCGAGGTGCCGAGTGGCGAGGTCAAGTGCTTCGACAGCCAGGCCGAGGCCGACTCGTCCCTGGTGAAGGAGAATGCCGCGGTCGCCAAGAAGGCGAACGAGACCCGAAAGGCACTCGGCCAGCAGGCGCCCGCGTCGACGTCCTCGAGTTGGGACTGTGGGAGCGGATGGGTCTGTCTGTGGGAGCACTCCGACTACAGCGGTCGACGCCTCCAGTGGAGCGCAGGCGGCACCAAGAACCTCAGCAACTGGAACTTCCGCGACCAGGCCAGCTCCATCTGTGTGAACCGGCCGCAGTTCGGCGGGACTCTGATCGACTTCCGGGACTTCATGCCGGACCCGTCGATGTCCATTCCGGCCGGCACCTGCTACGACTTGACCACGCTCGGGTACGTAACCGGTGGCACGTGGAACGACAAGGCTGACGCGCTGAGCATGTAATCCGCCGCCCTCCGGGACTGCCGCGGCGCCATCGAGTGCGGTGGCCGATCCTTGAGGCGCGAAACTCGAAGAACTCATGGCCACGAAGGGCCGGCACCTCATTCGAGGTGTCGGCCCTTCGCGCTGTCGGCTCATGGATGGTGCGCCGCCGGTCGCCGTGGCGCCTACCCGCAGTCGCCCAGCACCGACCCCGATCCGTCGGGGGTGAACGTGGCCCACAGCGTGAACAGCTCCAGCAGGATCGCCGGCACGTTGATCCACACCACGACGTAGGCCACGAGCCCCGGCCAGGTCTCCCAGACCCGGAGGCCGTAGCGCCGCCGGATCCGGCTGGCGACCAGTACGCACAGGAGTACCGCCGTCACACCGAGGGCCGGCCCCGTCCATGCGGCGACGTACTCCATCGGGGGGCGGGCCATGAGGCGGCATGCTTCCTGCTGCCTGTCGACCCAGTCTCCGTGGATGACCTGGACGTACCAGGAGGTGACGACCCCGAGCGCGGCCACGACGGGGACGAGCAGCGCAGCACACAGCATGCCGGGCGAGACGCGGCGCGCCCGCCCGGTGTCGTGGACCGTGGCGGGAGGGGGTGAGGTTTCCATCAGTACTTCTCCAGTCGGGCTGCCAGTCCGTCGAGGAGAGAGCCGAGGCCGAAGGCGAAGGTGTCCGGCGGGGCTTCGGCGTAGTCCGCGTAGTCGGCGGAGTCGATCCGCTCCCGCAGGCGGGGGAACCCGCGGGCGGCCTCGATGGCCTCCCGCGTCACGGCGGCGAAGGCCTCCTCGGGGTTGCCGCCCTCGCTTTCGATGCGTCGGGTGAGTGAGGTGGTGGCAGCGGCGGGCGCCGCGTTGCCGAGTACGTAGGTGAAGACGGCGGCGGCAGCCTGGTCGGCCTGCGGGCCGGCGAAGCCCGCTTTCTCGTAGACGGCGAGGTTGTGGTCGTCGTGGCGGGCCTTGCCGACGCCGTGGAAGAGGTGTGTTGCGAAGGCCTGTACGAGCCAGGGGTGGCGGGTGAACATCGCGTACAGGTCCCCGGCCATCGCGACGGCCGCATCGCGCCAGCCGACCTGCTCGAGGTCGGGGAGCCGGATCTCGTCCCACACCTGGTCGCCGGCCAGGGTCAGCAGGTTGTCCTTGTTCTTGACGTGCCAGTACACGGCTGTGGCCGCCGAGTTCAGCCGTTTGCCGAGGGCGCGCATGTTGAGGCCTTCCAGCCCCTCGGTGTCGAGCAGCTCGACGGCGGTACGGACGATCTGTTCACGGGTCAGGGTGTCGCGCGGCATGCGCTCACGATAGGTCACCACAGCTCGACTTGCACTAAGTTCAAGAGAACACTTGCACAGTGTTCAAGTCGCTCGTAAAGTTCTCGGCACCGGGACTTGAACAAAGTAAAAGTCTTGGAGGGAAACCCCGGCCCGCATGCCGCGCAGCCGCCACCGACAAGGAGAACCCTGTGAACACACTCGCCGCCGCAGCCCAGATCCTCGTCGCCGCGGCCTTCGCCTCCATCCCGCTGCTGCGCAACCGCTTCGGCGCCGCCGCCAAGGCCGCGGCCGTCGCCGAGCTCCGCCGGCAGGGCGTGCGCCCCGAGGTCCTGGAGGAGAACAAGCTCCGTTTCGACGCGAGCGGCCACGAGTGGTGGGCGCCGGGCAGCTTCGCCGCCGCCCTGCTCACCGCCGCCGCGTTCAACCTGGCCGGCAGCTCCTGGGGCATCACCCTGACCTGGATCTTCTCCTCGATCGCCTTCCTCGCGAACATCGCGATCCTGCAGAGCCAGCTCGGCGCCGCGAAGTCCGTTCGGGCCGCCTTCCGCCGCAAGGGCGACCAGGAACTGCTGCGCATCGACGTCCCCGCCTTCCTCCAAGCCGCCGAGGGCGCCTTCCCCGCCTGGACCCGGATCCTGCAGAACGCCCGCCACACCGTGGTCTTCGCCGGCTCCGCGCTCACTCTCGCCGTAGCGGCTCTGGTCTGAACCCCACCCCTCCCCCTGGCGCGAGCCATGCGAAGCGAGCAAGGCTCCTCTCGTGACCGGTCCGGTCACGCTGTGGCAGGTCGTCTCTGCACAGCTTGAGGGTGTCTCACCGCTCTCACTTCTCGGCACGGCAGGGGAACGGCCGGCTCCGCGTGCGAGCTGATGCGGGTCGCGGGCGCTCCGCTCCTGAGATCGCGGCCCTTCAGCGGCCCTTTGGGCGAGTGCGAGTCCCGTCCGTCCAGCGAAGGGCGGGACCCGTCTCTCAGGCGGCGGCCTCTGCGGCCTCTGCGACGTCGGCCACCTCGGCGGCGGCCGGTCGCGGCTTGCGGACGAGCGGGACCGTCGCGCACGCGGCGAGCAGGGACGCCACGGCGACCGCGTACCAGCCGTGCCGGAACGCGGCGACAGCGTGTCCGGGGGCCGGGGTGCCGAGAATGCCGACCAGGATCGCGACGCCGAGGACCGCGCCGACCTGGCGGCCCATCGAGGTGATGGCCGAGCCGGTGGCGAAGCGGGCCGGCGGCAGGGCAGCCGCCGACGCCCCGGTCAGTACCGGCAGCGTCATGCCGACGCCGAGGCCGGTCAGCATCATGCCGGGCAGGAGCGAGGCCGCGTAGGCCGAGCCGGTGTCGAGCGTCGCGGCCCACCACAGGATCCCGGCCGCGAACAGGACCGTTCCCGCCAGCGCGATGCGGCCCGCACCGAATCTGGCGACGGCGGGCCCGATCCGCAACGCGACCGGCGGCACCAGCAATGGTCCCGGCGCGATGGCGAAGCCGGTGCGCAGAGCCGAGTAGTCCCACACCCCCTGGCACCACAGCACCGAGCCGAGCAGCATTCCGGCGAACGCGACGGTGAACAGCGTCAGCGCGGCCGCGGCGGATGCGAACGCCGGAACCCGCAGCAGCGGCAACTCGACGATCGGCACGGGATGGCGGGACGAGCGCAGGACGAACCAGACGCCGAACAGCACCGCGGCAGCCAGGCCGCCGAGGGTGCCGGCACTCGTCCAACCCCAGTCAGGAGCCTTGACCAGGCCGAGCGCGAGCGTCGCGATCGATCCGGTGAGAAGGATGGCGCCGAACAGGTCGGGCAGCGGACCCTTCTCCGCCCCAGCGCGTCCGGGCGACGGCAGCACCTTGGCACCGAGCGCGAACGCCGCGATCCCCACCGGCACGTTGACGATGAACACCCAGCGCCATCCGGCCTCGACCAGCAGACCGCCGGCCACCGGCCCGAGTCCGGCGGCGATCCCGCCGATCGACGCCCAGGCCCGCACCGCCCCGGCGCGCTTCTCGGGCGCCGTCGCCCCGAGCAGCAGCGCGAGCGACGTCGGCATCAGCAGCGCGGCGCCGGCGGCCTGCACGAGCCGTGCCGCGACCAGCGTCCCGACGCCGGGAGCGAGTGCGCAGCCGACCGAGGCGAGGGTGAACACCGCCAATCCGGTCAAGAAGACCGACTTGTGGCCGGAGCGGTCGGCGACGCGGCCGGCGACCACGAGGAGCGCCGCGAAGACGATCGCGTAGCCGTTGAGGATCCAGGAGAGGGAGCCGAGGCCGCTGCCGCCGAACGAGCCGCCGATCGCCGGGAGGGCCGCGTTGACGATGAAGAGGTCGAGGTTCGACATGAAGACCGCGGCCGCGACCGTCGCGAACACGGCTCGAGACGCTCTTGGTGAGTTTGAAAATCCAACTGTCATGGATCGGAGGCTAGCCGTGCGAGTTTGAAAACACAACGGACTCGGGAGAGGATGGGGACGTGACCTCGAACTCGAAGCAGGGCGAGAACTCGGTTCCGCACCCCGAAGTACCCGGTCGGCCGTGCTCCGCGGCCGCCGCGCTGCAACTCGTCGGCGAACGCTGGGCCCTCCTGGCGATCCGCGAGATCTTCTACGGCAACCAGCGCTTCGACCAGATCGTCCGCAACACCGGCGCCCCTCGCGACCGCCTCGCCGCCAGACTGCGCGCATTGGAAGAGGCGGGCGTGGTCGAGCGCCGCGCCTACAGCGAGCGCCCCTTGCGCTTCGAATACCACCTCACGGAGGCCGGCCGCGATCTCGCACCGGTCATGCACGCGCTGCTGGCCTGGGGCGATCGCTGGGCGGTGGACACCCCACCGGTCGCTTTCCGGCATCACGGCGGCCCCGGCTCCGAGCACGACCTCGATCTGAAGTCGACATGCCGGACCTGCGGCGAGGAGGTCGAGCAGGGAAGCCTCAGGATCGACGTGCGGGCACCAGGATGGGACCGGGCAGGGCCGATCGAAGGCTCCTGAACTCAGCAGGGATCAGGAGTGAACGGGTCGCCACCTCATCGAAGACCGGCGGTGACGCCCATACGACACTGAGACCGTCGTCCGGGTATCGCGGCACGAGGGCTTCCGCGAAGGCGCGATGCGCGGCGCCGGAGGCACGACGACATCCGCCTCCAGGCAGCGCTCGTAGAGCTCGTCGTAGGTCGAGCCCGCTTGGTGGTTGTCGCGTGGGCGGTCGCCGTCCAACGCGGCAAGGTCGGTGTCCCTGAGCTCCTGCCTCGATGAAGAGACGTGTGCACTTCACCGAGCAGGTCGCACGGTCTCGCGACTACATGCCTGTCTCGGACCGGGAGAAGTTCCAGCGCCTCGTCGACAGGATCGTCGCCGATCCGGAAGACGCCGGCAGTCACCTCGCCTACATGAACGACCCCGTGACGCGCGCTGCATGGGAAGACCGGGTCGAGGCTCTTCATCGGAACCGACATCTACGACGCGGCGCGCGGCTTCAACGAGATCCAGGCCGTCTCTCCGGCAAGATCCGAAAGAGACGAGCGCAGTTACCAGGAAGATGCATGGACGGTCGGAAGCCTGGTGGTCTTCCGTCCGGACAGTCCTTTCAGCGCCGGCAGGGTCCGTGGAACTTAGGCTGGCGCTTTGAGGGGCCGGCTTACAGGTCAGGGCGCATTCAGGCCGAAGACCTGGTTGTTGGTGTTGCCGGCTCCGGGGCTGTTGATGTTGTTGTTGGTATTGATGTTGTTGAACACGGTGAGGATGCCGTTGAGGTTGATCGGCAGGATCGAGCCGGCATTGCCTCCCCCACCATTGCAGTCGCCGCCGGCGACCGTGGTCTGGTCGCTGTCCGAGGCGGAGCCAATGGTTGGGGAGGTGGCCGTGACAGTGTTGACGATGGAGCACGGTGCGTCGCTGGCGATGTTGACGACGACGTCGAGTGTGGCAGTGGAATTGCCGATGGCGAAGTTGCTGCACTGCACCGCCGTACCGCCGTTGATGGCTTGGCAGGCGCTCCCGAAGTCCCCTCCGAGGTTATCGACTGTGAGACCAGTCGGGAGGTTGTCCGTGACCGTGATATCGCTGGCGCCCTCATCGCCGCTGACGGTCAGTGCAATGTGGTAGAGGCCTTGCCCCCCTCGTGTGAAGGTCCCTTCATGGCTCTTGTTGATGCTCATGGTCGGTGCAGCTTGGGCGGGCGTGGCAAGAGTGAATGGCAGTGCAATGCCGAGTGCCAATACGGTCGTGAGGGCGGAAATCTGCTGCTTCAACCCGTGTGTGGTCATGGCTGGTTACTCCTGTCCATGAGCGTTCGTTGCGATCAGGCCCTGAATGAGTGGGGCCGATCGTGGGGAATCTACTGATCAGAAGCGCCGCATTGATCATCAAGTGGTGGAAACATGCCAATTTCACTCGATCGCTTCGGTTAACGCGTGAGGTGGCCTCAGCCTGCGTAGCCGGCTGGTCCCGGAGACAGACCCGGAAGGGCCCGCGTGCGGGGGACCGGATTCCGTGAAACGGGGTCACAGTGGCTTGCGCAGCGAGGCAGTCCTCTCCGGGGGCTGCCCCAGGTACCCGGAGAGAAGCGAGGCAATTGATCTGTGTTCGGTTGGCAGTGGTTGTTCGGCATGCGGGTGTCAGTGGTCCTGGTTGGGTTCTCCCTGGTCGTTCGGTGGCGACCGGTATCACGCGTGGCTGTTCGGTCTGGTCAGGCCCACGAGTATGAGGCCGGGACTCGAGAGGTCGTGAGGGTGTCCCTCATTGCCGTCGGGTTTTCGTGCGCTCTTTGATCGTGACCGCGATGGCTATGCCGATGATGACGGTGGTTCCGAGGAGGATGAGCGCGCCGATTCCGTAGGCGAGCCAGCGGGCGGCTGCCCAGATCAAGTCTTCGTAGGTCAAGTCCACGGGGGCTCCCTGTCCGGAGAGGCTGGTCTCGCGGTCTGAAGAGTCTGCCTGGCGCGGTGGGGTATCGGACCTGCCGTTACCGAACCGGTCCCAGCACAGCGGGTCCTTTTGGCGCTGGCCGCCCGCGGAACGGGCTGTTCCTGGAGGCTGAGCCGGAAGACCCGGGCAGGAGGGCGAAGCGGACTCGACCAACGAGCCGCAGGCTCAGACCCCGTGAAACAGGGGCACCTGCCGCAGTTTGAGTTGAAGCTCCAACGAGCCCTGGGTGGTCTGGAGCTGCCTGTGTAGGGCCGCGCTGCAGGAGGCCAGTAGCAGGACTCCGTCAGGTCCTTCTTGATCTTGGGGCGGTGCGTGGCCTCGCGGCCGTCGTCGCCGGCCCAGTCGCCATGCTTTTGACCTGGGGTTGTGCAGGTTGGCTGGGTGAGTTGGCGACTGTGTTGGCTCACTGAATCTGCGCAGTTCCTGGCTGATGGGCGTCGTGTGATGTGCACTGGGTGTGCGTCATGGGTTGTCACTGGTGCTGGGCTGGGGTGCGGCGGTACCGGGGTGTCGTTTTACCGGTGAAGGCTGTTGTCGTTTGGTGTGTGGGGTGTTTGTCGTCCCTGTGGGTGGGTGTGGCGGAACGCTGGGTCGGGGTGGCTTGTGTCTGGCTACGCTCGGTGGATGCCGTCGTTTGCGGGTGATCCGCGTCATGAGCGTCTTGTCGCTGTGTTGGTGCCGTTGTTGCGTCGTTCGTGTCCGCCGGGCGGGGGTGGCTTCGGTGGGTCGTACGAACTTCGGCTCGGGGTTGACGAGGCGGAGGAGTTGGGCGGGGTAGATCTGATCCGTTCGGCGCTGCGGAAGGCAGGCCGGTCGCTGGGGTGGTCGCGGCTTGAGACGTTTGGGGGTTCCTTTCCGCAGGTTGCGGTGGCGGGTGTGGTGGACCGGCGGGAGATTCCCGAGGAGTTCGCCGCGGCTGTCGAGGAGTGTCAGTTGGCGCGGGGGAGGGCCTCGGTGGAGGTGATCGGGCGGACGTGGCAGGACGGGAGGCCGCGTGCGGTGCCGGGTTCTGTTTTCGTGGTGGCGCAGGAGTTCCGCGCTGCCTATGCCGAGGGAGCGGCCGGGTGAAGGGTGAGCGTGCGACGCGTCTGTTGGCGGATGATTACGCGGCTCGAGGGTGGCGGCTGGCCGCTGGGTCTGGTGGAGGAGGTGTACGTCTTCGGGTCGTACGCGCGGGGCGCGCTGGAGCCGAACGATGTCGATGTCGTTATCGAGCACGGTACGGACAAGCGCTGGCTCGGTGAGTCGCTTCATGCCTCGATCAATGGGCGTGACTCGTACGTGGGGATGCGCCAAGCCCTGAGGGGCCGCACCCGGAGATTTCCTTCCAGTTCCGTGGCAGCAGCAGTCTGCAGGACGAGGGCTTCGAGCTGTTCTTGCTCTGGCGTAAGGGCGAGCCGTTTTCCCTGGCTCGCGAGCGCCTTGCCTCCCTGACAGCGGATCCGGAAGCGGGGACTGCGCCCAGGGACCACATGCTTGCGGAGTTCGAAGGGCTGGAGGGCCTCGTGCCGCGCCCGCCGAGGACCGAGCTGTTCGGCCGGCACACGGAGGGAAAGATCAGCATTACGCCGCTGAGGCTGGTGGACGGGGAGCTCGAAGACCCTGAAGCCGCCTGGCATGTACGGCGGCGGTGGGTGGAGACGAGCCCTCTGCGCCGCGCAGCGACGTGCGCCCTGGTGGCGTTGGAGCAGCGGGGCGTGGATCTGGGGGAGGTGACGCTGCATGGTCAGCGGCTGTTCGGCCGGGAGCAGCAGGCCGAGCGTTGTTTCGTCGATCTGGGGTGGAACGGCTTCGGATACATGGGCCGTCTCCTGGACGATGGAGTGACCTGGGTGGAGGTCTTGCGTCCGCATCGCAGCAAGCCCATGGACGCACTGCTCATCGAGCCGCGATCTGGTCGGTAGTCAGCATCCGGGTAGCCGTAGTCCGGCTAAGGACCTGTCCGGGCGATCACGTGTGGAGCCAGATGACGATGGCTGCGACGGTGACGGTGCCGAGAAAGTTCCGGCAGGTCACGCCACTGCACCCCAGTCCGTACCCGGTACAGGATGCCGTCGATCACCTGCCGGTGGTCCCGCCACCTGCCGCACCGACCTTTACTCATTGGCAGGAACGGCTGCAGCCGGTCCCACGCCTCGTCCGTCAAGTCCCCGCGAACGGTCATGCTGCGGAAAACGGGTTCTGCCGTGTGATCGCCACGGCCTACGCTTTCGTGATCGCTGACACCACATATCCAGCGTAACGGGGGTTTTGATGTGGACGTGAACAGCGGCAGCGGCCTTGCATCGTGGGAACGGTTGCCTGGCTACGTCTTCCGGCCCTATCGCGGCCACGACGACCATGACGCGATGGCCGCTGTGCGGCTGGGCTGCGCGCAGCGGGACCGGATCGACGCCCGCTCGGTTGTGGAAGGAATCCCGACGGCAGCCGAGATCGCCGAAGCCTCCGCCAAGCTCGACGACCCATCCCAGAACCAGGTCTTGGTGGAGCACAACGGTGGCGTCGTCGGCTACTTGACGATCAGGTGGTGGCAGGAGCGAGAGGGAACGTGGTTGTATCTGCACCGCGGCTACCTGCTGCCTGAGCACCGAGGCCAGGGCATCGGCTCAGCCATGCTCAACTGGGCAGAAAGCCGTATCCGCCAGCTCGTGCAGCAGCATGGAACCACACAGACGGCTGTGCTCGGCGCGAACGCCATGGCCTCTGAACAGGACGCAACGGCGCTGCTGCTCGAAACGGGATACCGGCGTGTCTTCAGCCTGGTGGAGCTGGAGCTGGCCGATCTCCGACGACTCCCCGACGGAAAGCCGTTGTCGGCCGGCATCCGAGTCGGTGCGGTCGATCCGAGCAGCTACCGCGCGGCCTGGAAGACGGTCGTCGATTCGTATGCGGATGCCGCCTTCACCGAGAGGTGGACGTTCGAGAGCTTCCTCGCCACTGCCGACCCGACCTGCTGGCGGGCTGGTTGGGACAGGGAAGATGTGGCCGGGGTCGCCCTGTGCTCCATCCGCCGGCAGGACCCCACTGTGGGTGAAGTCGAAGAATTGAGTGTCCGGTCAGAGTCGAGACGCCTGGGCCTCGGGCGGGCCCTGCTGCTGGACGGGTTGCGATGTCTTCGCGAGCACGGTGCAGAGACCGCCCGGTTGTACACCGGGACCGCGAATCCGCACCGGTCCTACGACCTCTACGAGAGCGTAGGGTTCCGGCGCCAGAACGAGTACGTCCGCTACCGCAAACCGATCGCCGCCTGATCCGGGAGCGGTGCATCCGTAGCACCTTGGCGGTGCGGCTTCCCGAACATCGAGCCCGGCCGCCAAGTGCGATCTTTCGGTTTCGTGACAGTGGGGTGAGAGACAGTGAGGGGCTGTGCGTTGGTGCTGGTCAGTGTCGGTTTCCGGGGTGGGGCTCGCTGTCATTGATGTGAGAGATCGGGGCGATGCCACTGTCACCGGGTGGTATTCGTGCAGGTAGCGCACTGACACGAAACTGAGAGATCGCAGTCCCGGACCGCGTGGAGCCGGTCAAATCGCGCCTGCCCGGTCTTCCGTTCGAACACGGCTCCCGCGGACCACAGGATGGTGACGCCCGCGCCGATGCCCAGCCCCCACCACTGGTGGGCGGCGAAGGCGTCGCGGACTTCCGGGGTCGCCCAGGCTACGGTGCACCCTGCCGCTGCGATTCCGGCCGGGCGCGCCGGAGCGAGCACCCCCCGCCAAGGGCTCTTGCCCCGGTACGCGGCCGGGTTCCGCAGGACTGCCAAGTCAGCGTGGTGGAGCTGGTGGCGGACGTCGGTGGGGAGTTCCGGATCGACGATCAGCGTGGGCACGGTGATTGCGGGGCCGGCCGGGTCGCTGATGCTCTTGCTTATCTCCGGTGTCCGATCCTCTCGGCCGGTCCACCGTCGCGGCGGCCGTCGCCGCCGTCCCCCGGGCCCCTATGGCCCGGCCACCCGCACGGTTCTGCAGCGGGTCGCGCCCTGACGAACCTCATGGCGCTTCGATGGAACCAAAATGTGGCCGTATCGATCTCTACCTGCGAGGTCCGTTCGAGACCGCGTTCGAGATCCTTCAGTCTGCGCCGGAGTCCGAGTGAAACACCGTTCCGCCACGCTCTGCGCGGCCTTCGTCCTGTCCGCCGTCGCCGCGCTGTCCGGCTGCTCCAGCGACGGAGATCCCGTCTCCTTTGCCCCGAAGGAGTCGGCGAAGCCGGGGGAGACCAAGGTCGCCAGTGACGTACGGATGCCGACCAACCCGCGTACGTGGGACCCGCAGAGGACGCTGGCGGACGGGACGCGGGTGGTGCACGTCGACCTGAAGGGGGCGAAGTCCGGCTTCACCGGCCGGGTGTGGGCCTGGGTCCCGAAACAGTACGACCGGCCCGAGTACAAGAACAGCGCCTTCCCGGTCCTGATGGCGCTTCCGGGTGCCGTGGGCTACCCGACGAACTACTTCTTCTCCAAGGAGTTCCGCCTTCAGGAGCGGATAGGGGAGGCCGCCGACAAGGGCGAGAGCCTGCCCTTCATCGTGATTATGCCGGTCCTGAACGCCAACAAGGACACCTACTACGACGGCAGCGACATACCGGGGCAGCCCAAGATGGGCACCTGGATCTCGGACGACGTCCCGGACCTGGTGCGGGAGAACTTCCGCACCTACGCCGACCCGAAGGGCTGGGGCTTCTTCGGCTCCTCCTCCGGCGGCTACGTGGGCATGAAGATGGTGCTCCAGTACCCCGAGCGGTTCAGCGTGGCGATCGCCGGCGGGCCCGATGCGGCCCCCGACTCCCCGCTGTGGAACGGCCACCCTAAGGAGAAGCAGGAGAACAGCCCGGCCTGGCTGGCCGAGCAGCTGATCAAGAAGAGCGGCGGCGCGGGCGGTCCCTCGAGCAGCCCGTCCAGCAGCGCCAAGGCCAGCCCCAAGCCCAAGAACAGCCCCGCGCCCTCGGCGGCGACCGGTCCCACCACCGGCTACAAGGTGTCGATCTCCTTCCTGATGGGCACGAAGGAGCCCAAGGCGGAGGTCGCGGCGCTCGACAAGCTCCGCCAGGAGATCACCAAGGGCCCGATCGAGACCAAGGTGACCTCCTTCGAGGGCGGCCACGACGGCTACAAGTACACGGACACCCTGTTCAACGGTGACCTGAAGTGGATGAGCGACCGGATGCGCGGCCCGGTCGCCGCGAAGTGAACCGTTCCGACGTCTCTGCCGCTCGAATGTGAGCCATCAGAGAGGATGGGACACGTGCCCACTGCGCGTCGGGGACCAGGTCTTGGCCGGCGGCCGCCTGGTCGCCATCACCGATCTGCGCTACCGCCACGGCGGCACCCGCACGATGATCCTGGCGGGCGGCCGCCTGGCCGTCGCCGAGCGCACGGTGCGCGTCTACCGCCCCCGCAGTGCCTGATCCCCGGCTGCGTCCGTACGTGAAGGCGCGCGGCGGCCAAGGCGGTCAGGCGCGGTGATGTGGGCGAGGCACCCGGTGTGGCCGTCGACATGAACGCCCGTGCAGCCGACAGGGTCCGTCACAGGATCGGCTCCGTGTCCGCAGTGGAGCCAAGCGGGGGCCGGGGGTGCGCTCATTAGTCGGCAGGCGGCCGCGCGGGCACCCCGGTCCGGGAACACCTTCCCCGCCGTCGGCCAGGACGCGGCGGCGGTGGAGCGGTTTGTGGTCGCCGCACAGCCAGTTGGCCCAGATTGTGGCCGGGTACAGCTCCGGGTCGCTGGCGTGGAGCTGCTCGGCGACGTGGGGGAAGGCCAGCCGCGAACGCTTCAGCCTCCTTCACGACGTGGTGGAGGACCAGCGTCCTGCGGAAGCCCTCCTCTGCCGACGCCTTCACCAGCGCGGTCTGCAGGGCTGCCATGCGGGCCCCGCGGACCGCGTCGGAGCGAGCCTCGGCGCCTAGGAGCTGCGCAGCCTGGAGCTGGGTGTCGGTGACGTCCACGCAGACGACCTGGTAGGGAGCGCAGATGCCCCGGTCGATGGCCTCGGAGAGGGACAGGGTGTAGCAGCGGCTGCCGAACGGGCTGTCCGGGTGTTCGTCCATGCTCGCGACCAACTCGCCGGGGGAGCCGGCCTCCTCATCGTCTCCCAGCTGCCACATCCGCGGCGTGGCCGTCATGTACAGCCGGCGCAGGGCCGGGATGCGGGTGTTGTCGTGGATGACGGCCCACGGCTTCCCGATCCGGCCCGACGTCCGGTGCGCTTCGTCCACGACGATGAGGTCCCAGGCCGCGAGGCCGGCGTTGTGTGCCTTCTCCAAGGTGCCCAGGCCGAGGGAGGCGTACGTGGCGTAGACGGTGACCTTCTCCAGAGCCCGGGTCCACTCCACCAGCTCGCTCACGTCTGTGGTGTTGGGGAAGGACACCTCCTCGCCCCGGAGCGAGGACACCCCGATCATCGGGCCCCGGCGGCCGCCCTCGCGCCACGCGGCCTCCGTCTGGGCGAGCAGGTCCAGCGAGGGCACCAACACCAGCACACGGCCCGCGTGGAGCTCCTCCGCGCTGGTTGCCGCCACCCTTGTCTTCCCGGAGCCGGTTGCCATGATCACCTGAGTTCGAAGCCCGTGGACTGGAACGGCACGGGTCGCGGGCAGATCCAGAGCGCGCAGGACTGCGTCGACGGCTTCTCGTTGGTGAGGACGAAGCTCGGTAGCCATCGGGTCATTGTCCCTGGTGCCTGCACCTGTCCTTGTCAGAAGGCGGAGCTGCCGATGTGGTGGCCCGACAGGGCGGTCGGCGCTGTTTGTGAGCCTGGAGCCGGGCGGCCCACGGCGGTGTCTGCCCCCGGCCCACTGCGCGCGGCCCTCGTGTGTCAGCTGCTGGCGCTGTGTGGCTGGCCGACGCGCGGTGTCCTGGAGGGTGTCGGCCGGGCTGGGGCGGTAGCGGGAGACTTCCGGGTATGGACGTGGAGTCGGTGGCGCTGGAGTTGTACGGGCTGCGGCCGTCGGAGTTCGCCGCGGCCCGCGACGCCTACGTGGCCAAGGCCCGCGAGGCCGGCGACAAGCAGCTCGCTGCCGCGATCGGAGCGCTGCGGAAACCGACGCTCGCGGCCGTGACGGCCGCCCCGCCGCCGGCCCGAGGAAGCGGACAGCCTTCTCCGGCTCGGTGAGGCGCTCCGGGCCGCGCACCGGACGCTGGAGGCCGGGCAGCTGCGGAAGCTGTCGCATGATCAGCTGCGATGCGCCGCCCTTATATCAGTGGGGGGTGTCAGTGACATGGTGTCAAGTAGTGCCGTTTGTGCTGGTGGAGGTGGTGCTCGGATTCGTCTCATTGGCATCGGGCGGTGCTTTTTTTGGGGGCATGGGGCGGTAGGCGCGCAGGTCGTGTACTGACATGAAACCGGCAGATCGCAGGTGACCCCGGCGACGTGATCCAGAACGTTGCCGAGGGGCCGGTCAGCTGGTGGCCGTCTGGGAGTCGGCGGGGCGGGCGGCGGGAGCGGCGGGGTCGGCGTTGAGACGGCGGCCCCTGGGCGGGACCGCCGGCCAGGGGTCAGTCGGCACGTTCCGTGTTGCTGTTCGCGGCTTCGCGCTGTTCCTCAGTACTGGGCTTCTGGCGTCGTCGGTACGCGATGACCGTGCCTACCACGGTCATGATCGCGGTTGACGGGAGCTGTTCCAGCAGGCCGGTGAGCAGGGTGCTGCAGAGATCGGACCAGGTCATGAGCGCCTCCGTGAGGTGTGCGAGTGCTTGTGCGCTCATCTCAGGGGCTGTGTGGATCAAGATGCGGAGAACTGATCCTTGTTGCCGTGATCCCTTATCAAGCTGCTGAAACCGCAGGTGGGAGGCTCCTCAGTTTCCTACGATCTGCGCAGGATTGAGGAGCTCTGAGGGGGAGACATGGTTGGCCCGGACACGGTGAGTACGCCTGAGCAGTTGGCCCAGGCGCTCAACGAGATGATCCTGAACAGCGGCAAGACCATGGAGCGGGTCGCGAGTGCTGCCGGCCTGGCGCCCAACACGGTGCGGGCTGCTGCGAGAGGGACGAGCTTTCCCCAGGAGGGGACCCTCCACGAGCTCGTACGTATCTGCGGCGGTGACAAGGCTGCCTGGACCAGAGCTTGGCATCGGGTGAACAACGCTCGTCCGAAGGCGGAAAGAGGGGCTGCTGCCTACGACCCGCTGGTCGAGGCCCTGAACCGGGTCGCCCTCTTGGAGGAGAAGCTTGAGGATGCCCTGCGCCGAGTGGCAGAACTAGAGGAGAAGGTGCAGGTGTTGTCCGTCGTCCACTCCGCGCGTGACATGGAGGCAACGATCCAGGCCGCCAGGTACGAGGCCGAACTTGTTGCCGAAGCCGATCGGCGTCGCCGAGAACGTCAAGGGCGTGAGCTTCTCAACTCGGTGCCTGTGCGCTTCGTGTACGGGCACCCAGAATTCGACATGAACTATTCAGTGCACCCAGTCGATCGTTATGTAGCCGAGGTAAAGAAGCTTGCCATGGCCGATATGGAGCAACTGAAAACATTTCTCTTGACGACACCATCCGATTTTCCTCGTATCGGCAGGTCGGGATATAATCCGACCGAAGTCGATGACTATATTGCCCGATTGAAGGCGGCTGTATTCAACTCGTAAGGCGCCTTTCTGCGTGATGGGCGACGTGTGAGTTGCAGTGGTTGGCGGCAGAGCTTTCAGGGTGGGTTTTGCCTGGTGGGTGGGTTGTGAGGTGTCGTTTTTCTACTGAACGCCGGTGTCGTTTCCCGCTGAAGGTTGGCTGTCGCGTGTGTAAGGGCTTGGGGTGAGGGCCTGACGGTTCGGCTCGCTGTGGTCGTCACTCGTTGGTGGGGTGTGGCCCGGCGTGTCGGTGTGGGGTGTGTGGCCGTGGACAGCGTTTCCGGGACGGGCATGGGCGTCGGCGGGAGGGGCTGATGGCTGAAGACGGTCCCGGTTGCTTCGCTGAGTGGGTGGCGTCGGCCGTCGTCGGGCGGGAGGCGGCACTCACGCGCCTGATGGCCCTCGATGGTCGCGGTGAACTCGTTTCTGCTCATGTGCGGTTGACTGCTTCGGCTTTGGGCGTGTCCGAGCGGACGGTGTGGAACTGGCTGTCGGTGGCCCGGGGTGAGGGGCGTCTGTCGGCCCGGACGCCTGCGCGGACTGGTGTGAGCGCGGATGTCCGTGCGCGTCTGGCGGTGTGGGGCGGGAACGTGGCTGCGGTCCACCGTGAGCCCCCCACTTCAGCCGCCTGGTCCCCAACACCGGGTTCGGGTCCTGGTTGTGCAGGTTGGTTGGGTGGTGTGCAGTTCCACCGATCCGCGACAGTAGCTGACCTCCCACCACTCGGAGGGGTGCGAGCACGGGTTTCCAGTTTCAATCCAACTCACAGAATGAAGCATGCCGAGAGTGCGCGCGGCGGGGTGGGCCGGATTCGAACCAGCGTCTTCCCTCTTAGCTAGAGGGTGCGTCGACCTCTGCGCTACCTTCCCCGCCGCGGCGCGAACAGCCTACCGCCCTGGATGGCGGGGCCGGTCCTGGTAAGCCTGCACCTGCCGACTGGGCAGGGATCGGCATGCAGATGACAGTGGACTTCGTCATCGGCTACAGCTGCACTGGTGAGGGGCAGGAGGCGTCCAGCACCGTCCTGGCCGGCCCAGGGAGCTCCGCAGGCCAGGAGCCGGCCGCGGCATAACCCCACCCCCAGCTGCCAGCTGCCCGCGGAGCGGGCTGGTCCTGGAGGCGGAGCCGGAAGGACGGGGTGGGGGAGCGGAGCGGACTCACCCCAACGGGCCGTAGGCCCGGACCCCGTGAAACGGGGTCATCCAGGCCCCTGCGGAGCAGGCCGTTCGGGGTGGAGCGAAGCGAAACCCCGAACCAGTCCGGAGCGAAGCGCAGGACCCCGGCTCTTCGGGTCGGCTCTGGCT
>NZ_JBIARX010000016.1:0-147716 GCF_042890265.1 Streptomyces sp. NPDC002209
GTGCCGTGCATCGCAAGGCGGAGGGGCGCCCGAGTACTGGACGTACTCGGGCGCCCCGACAACGCGGCGAGGTGCGGTGCCAGGCGGCGCGGGTCCGGCAAGATCCGGAAGAGACGGCCTAGGCCGGGCGGTCGTCCCACCGTCCGGCCGGCGGGCCGCCGCCGCGTGCCGACACTCCCTAGAACGGCCTGGTCGGGAGGTACTTGCCGTCGAGGGTGATGACGGCGCGCTCGCCGCCTTCGGGATCCGCGACCTTCCTGACGTCCAGCTTGAAGTTGATCGCGCTGATGATGCCGTCGCCGAACTGCTCGTGGACCAGGGCCTTGAGGGTGGTGCCGTAGACCTGGAGCATCTCGTGGAACCGGTAGATGGTCGGGTCGGTCGGGATGCCGCCGGGGATCGAACCCCGGGTCGGGATCGTCTGCAGGAGCAGCGCGGCCTCGGCGTCGAGGCCCAGCAGCCCGGCGACGGCCTCCGCGGAGGCGGCCGGCAGCGGGTGCTGGCCCAGCACCGCGGCGGTGACGAAGGCGACCGACAGGCCGGCCGCGTCGGCGATCTGCTGCCAGCTGAGGTCCTTGCGGATCTTGGCGTCGACGGCGGCGTCGGCCAGGGCCTGGCGGGCGGAGGGGGCGAACTGGGCGTGGATCACGAGGGGTTCCCTTTCAGGGGTGGGGTGGCGGGAGGGGCGGATCAGGCCGCGGGGGCGGCGGCGGGCAGACCGGTGGCGGGGTCGATCTCCTCGACCCTGCCGGTGGGGATGTCGTAGACCCAGCCGTGCAGGGTGACGGCGTCCGCTGCCAGAGCGCGGGCGACCGCGGGATGCGTGGCGAGGTGCGCGAGCTGCGTGGCGACGTTCTTGCGGATCAGATCCCCGACCTCGCCGTGCGGCGTCCCGGCGGGCGCCGCGTGGCGCAGCCAGCCGGCGACGGCGGGCAGCTCGGCGAGGTCCTGGCCGGCGGCGAGGGCGGTCATGGCGCCGCAGGCGGAGTGTCCGCAGACCACGATGGACCGGACACCGAGGACGGCGAGCGCGTACTCGATGCCGGCCGCGACCCCGTCGGCGCCGCTGCCGCCGTCGCCGGCGGCCGCATGGGCCGGTACGAGGTTTCCGGCGGTCCGGATGACGAACAGCTCGCCCGGCTCCCGCTGGGTGATCAGCTCCGGGACGACGCGGGCGTCGGAGCAGCTGATGAAGAGCGTGTGCGGCCGGTGGGTGGTCGCCAGGCGGGCGAAGAGCTCCGCCTTGGCCGGGAAGACGTCCTGCTGAAAGTGCGCGACGCCCTCGGCGAGGTCTTGCACGGTCACTCCCTTCGGTGGTGCCCGCCCTGGTCGGGCTGACGGGTTCCACCCTGCATGAGCTGTACCTATAGCGTCCAATACGCACTACTCATGTTTGCCATTGGTCTCATCTATAGTGGGCTCATGCCCCTGGAACTGCGCCATCTCCGCTATCTGCTGGCCGTGGCCGAACACGGCAGCTTCACCCGCGCCGCCGAGGAGCTGCACGTCTCGCAGCCCACGCTGTCGCAGCAGATCCGGCAGCTGGAGCGGAGCGTGGGGGTCCAGCTGCTGGACCGTACGGGGCGCGCCGTACGCCTGACCGACGCGGGCGCGACCTTCGTCCCGTACGCGCGCCGCGCGCTCCAGGACCTGGCCGCCGCCGAGCGGGCCGTCCTGGACGTGGCGGACCTCTCCCGCGGCAGCCTGCGCCTCGCCATGACGCCGACGTTCACCGCGTACCTGCTGGGCCCGCTGGCCGCGGAACTCCGTGCCCGGCACCCCGGAATCACCCTGAACGTCAAGGAGATGACGCAGGATCGGCTGGAGTCGGCCCTGCTGGCCGATGCCGCGGACCTGGGGATCGCCTTCCAGGGCGGGCACCTGCCCGGCATCGGCGCCACCGACCTGTTCACCGAGTCCCTCGGGCTGGTGGTCGGCCCGGCCCACCCGCACGCCGGCCGTACCGAGCCCCTGCCGGTGTCCGAACTCGCCACGTGCCCGCTCGCGTTGCTCAGCGGCGACTTCGCGACCCGGGCCCACATCGACGCGTACTTCCACCGGCACCGGGTCGAACCGCCGATCGCGGTGGAGGCCAACTCCATCAGCGCCCTCACCGAGATCGTCCGGCGCACCGGGCTCGCCACGGTGCTCCCCGGCGCCCTCACCCGCGACCACACCCCGCTGCACCCCGTCCCCCTCGCCCCCGCCCTCCCCGCGCGGACCGTGGTCCTCCTGCGCCGGGAGAGCGCGTACGAGAGCGCCGCCTCCCGCGCGTTCGCCGCGCTGGCCCGGCAGTGGGCGGACGGCTGAAACCGCGGTCAGGCCGCGAACACCAGCGCCACTTCGGCGGCGTACGCCCGCAGCAGGGGTTCCAGTGCGGCCGGGTCCGCGGCGGGGCCGGGCAGCAGGCGCCGGGCCTCGTCCTCGGTGGCGTGGCTCAGCAGCCACGCGCGGGCCCAGGCCGGGTCGGCGGACCGGTCGGCGCTGCGGATGCGCGCCTCCGCGGCGGCGTAGGCGGCGCCGGGCACCCGGGCGGCGATCACCGGGAACACGTGCTGCTCCTCGGCTTCGATGTGCTCGGCCAGCAGGTCCCGCTGGTCGGCGAGGAGCCCTGCCAACCGCCGGGCGTGGCGCCCCGGTTCGGCGGCGAAGCGGTCCGCGGCCGCGTCGCAGGCGGCCTGGAGCGCGTCGAGCGCCTCGTGGTCGTGGAGGAAGCGCACGATGTCGGCCACCGCGTCGGCCGCGTCGGGTACGGCGTCCAGCACCACCGGCCACAGGATCTCGTCCTCGCCGCGGTGGTGGCCGCGTACGACGGAGTGGTAGCGGTGCACGTACCGGGCGACGGCCTCCGCCCGCGCGGGCCCGGCCGGCTCCGCGGCCGCGGCGAGAGCGGCGAGCAGCCGGGCGAGGCGCTCGATGTCGGCCAGGATCGCGCGGTGGGCGAGCCGGATGCCGGTGAGGTCCGCAGCCGCCGCAGGGTCGTACCGCCGCGCGGGGGTGCCGTGTTCGCTGTCCATGTGCACGACTGTGCACACCCGTCGTCTGCGTCCGGTCAACGTTCGATGAACGCCGCCCGTCCGCTGCGCCATAGGCTCGGGGGATCCGTGCCCCCATCGCCTCGGGAGACCCACCATGCCGCCCACCGGTCCGCAGTCCGCCGATCGCGCGCTGGCGATCCTCGACGCCGTCGCCGACGCGGCCGGGCCGGTCAGCGCCAAGGCGCTGGCACGCCGGACGGAGTGCTCGCTGTCCACCGCGTACCACCTGCTGGCCCCGCTGACCGAACGCGGGTACCTCCTGCGCACCCCGCAGGGATACGTCCTGGGACCGCGCATCCCCGGGCTGCACCGGAGCCTGCTGCGGCAGCTGGAGCCCGCGCCCCGCATGGCCGATCTGCTGACCCGGCTGCGCCGCGCCACCGGCGCCGAGGCCTACCACACCGCCTACCGGGGCGGCCTGATCACCGTCGTCGACACCACCGCCCCGGTCACGGACGAGGCGAACCCGTTCACCCCCGGGCGGGAGACCCGGGCGCACGCCACCGCGCACGGCAAGGCGCTGCTCGCCGAGCTGCCCCGGCCGCTGCGCCGGCGGTACCTGGCCGAGCACGGAATGGCCCGCCTGACCGGGGCCACCATCACCAGCGCCGAGCTGCTGGAGGCGGAGCTGTCCCGGGTCCGGGGGCAGGGTTTCGCCCTCTCCGTCGGGGAGGCCGACCCCTCGTACACCTGCCTGGCCGTCGCCCTGCCGCGCGGGCGCGGCGACGACGGCGACGCGGTGCACGCCCTGTCGGTGTCGCTGCCGACCGGGGAGTTCCGGCGGCGCCCGCAGGAGATCCGCGCCGCGCTCGCGCAGGCCGCGGCGGACTGCGTCTGAGGCCCCCCGGCGGGCGGTTTTTCCGGCCCTGCCGGAAATACAGCGCGATGGGGATGCGCGGCCCGCGACGGCCTGCCAGGCTGGTCGGCATGATCTTCATCGCCGTCAGGTTCGACGTCCGTCCGGAGCACAGCGACAACTGGCTCACCCTCGTGGACGAGTTCACCCAGGCCACCCGCAACGAGCCGGGCAACCTCTTCTACGACTGGTCGCGCAGCGTCGACGACCCCAACAAGTACACGCTCCTGGAAGCCTTCACCGACGCCGAGGCGGGCGCCGCGCACGTCGCGTCCGACCACTTCAAGGCCGGTATGGAGACCCTCGCGGGCGCCATCGCCGCCACGCCGGAGATCATCCACGTCGAGGTGCCCGGCCAGGGCTGGAGCGCCATGGCCGAGCTGTCTCCCCGGGACTGAACCGCGCCGGCCGGCCCGGCTGCTACGAAGAGGGCTCCAGCAGCCGGGCCCCGGCCTCGCGCATCTCGACCTTGCGGATCTTCCCGGTCACCGTCATCGGGAACTCGTCCACGACGTGCACGTACCGCGGGATCTTGAAATGGGCCAGCCGTCCGTCGCAGAACGCGCGGACGGCCGCCGCGGTCAGCGGCTCCGCACCCTCGCGCATCCGCACCCACGCCATCAGCTCCTCCCCGTACTTGGGGTCGGGGACGCCGACGACCTGGACGTCCAGGACGTCCGGATGGGCGTGGAGGAACTCCTCGATCTCCCGCGGGTACACGTTCTCCCCGCCGCGGATGACCATGTCCTTGATGCGGCCGGTGATGCTGAGATAGCCGTCCCCGTCCATCACCGCCAGGTCGCCGGTGTGCATCCAGCGCGCCGCGTCGACGGCCTCGGCCGTGCGCTCCGGCTCGCCCCAGTAGCCGAGCATCACGGAGTAGCCGCGGGTGCACAGCTCCCCCGGCTCGCCGCGGGGTACGGTCCGCCCGGACTGCGGATCGACCACCTTGACCTCCAGGTGCGGGCCGACGCGGCCGACGGTGGACACCCGGCGCTCGACCGAGTCGTCGGCGCGGGTCTGCGTCGACACCGGCGAGGTCTCCGTCATCCCGTAGCAGATGGACACCTCGCGCATGCCCATCCGGTCGATGACCTCCTTCATCACCTCGACCGGGCAGGGCGAGCCCGCCATGATCCCCGTGCGCAGGCTGGACAGGTCGTACGTGTCGAAGCCGGGTGCGGCCAGCTCGGCGATGAACATCGTGGGGACCCCGTACAGGGAGGTGCAGGCCTCCGCCTCGACCGCGGCGAGGGTGGCCTCCGGGTCGAACGACGGGGCCGGGATGACCATCGCAGCGCCGTGGCTGGTGCAGGCGAGGTTGCCCATGACCATGCCGAAGCAGTGGTAGAACGGCACCGGGATGCAGACCCGGTCCTGCTCGGTGTAGTGGCACAACTCGCCGACGAAGAAGCCATTGTTGAGGATGTTGTGGTGCGACAGGGTCGCGCCCTTGGGGAAGCCGGTGGTCCCCGAGGTGTACTGGATGTTGATGGGGTCGTCCGGGCTCAGCCCGGCCCCCGCGCGGACGAGGTCGGCCGGGTCTCCCCGGCGGCCCTGCTCGAGCAGGGCCGTCCACCGCGGCCCGTCCAGCAGGACCGTGAACTCCAGCTCCGGGCAGTGCGGCCCGACCTCCTCGATCATCCCGGCATAGTCGGAGGTCTTGAAGCGCTCCGCCGCGACGAGCAGCCGGATCCCGGACTGGCGCAGGACGTACTCCAACTCGTGCGAGCGGTAGGCCGGGTTGACGGTGACGAGGATCGCCCCGATCTTCGCGGTGGCGTACTGGACCAGCGTCCACTCGGCGCGGTTGGGGGCCCAGATGCCGACGCGGTCCCCCTTGGTGATGCCCAGGTCCAGCAGGCCGAGCGCGAGGGCGTCGACGTCGGCGGCGAGTTCCGCGTACGTCCACCTGCGCCCGGCGGCGAGGTCGACGAGGGCGTCGCGGTCGGGGAACCGGCGGACGGCGCGGTCCAGGTTCTCGCCGATCGTGTCGCCCAGCAGCGGCACTTCGAAGACCCCGGATGCATAACTCGACGACGCGGTGCTCGACGCGGCAGACACACGTACCTCCTGGACTCGGTGGCGGGGCGGGGCCCGGCGGGCCGGCGCCCTCCTCATGATCCTCTCCATCCGGAACCCCGGCCACCCTCGTGGCGCCGTTCCCCCGAAGGGTGTTCCCCGTTCGCCCTGCGGTGTTCAGCGCAGGCAGCCGACGATCCTGACGGAGACCTCCGCGCTGCCGGTGGGTCCGCCCGCCGGGTCGGTGGCGCTGAACACCACCTTGTACGTGCCGTCGGGCAGCAGGGGGACGAGGAAGCGGCCCGACGCTCCCGCGCCCAGGGTCACGGGCCCGTTCGGCCCGTTGATCCGCCAGGTCGTGTACTGCGGGTCGGTGAGGGGCTCGTTGCCCGGGCGGGTCCGGGCCGTGCCGGCGAACGACTCCTCGCAGCCGCGCCTCAGTTGTCCGCCGGCGCCGGGCTGCTGGATGCTCACCGCCGGGGCCTGCGGCTGCTGCCGGGTCGGCGAACTGCTCTGCGACGGGGTGGCCGGCCGGCTCGGACGGCCCGTGGTCGGGGTCCCGGGGCTGTTGGGGCTGCCGGGTGTGGGCGAGGTACCGGGCGAGGCCGACGGGCCCGTCGTGGGCGAGGCGCCGGGGGTCGGGGCGGACGGCGACGCCGAAGGTGCCGCGGAACCCGTGGCGCCCGGCGCCAGGTCGAGTGCGTGCGGCAGTTCCGGCCGGGTCACGGCGGGCGGCGAGGGAGCCTTCGCGGGCTCGGTGGGCTTGGCGTCGATCTTGGCGCAGACCGCGCTGGCGACCAGCTCCTGGCTGTCGGGCACCGGCAGGGCGCGCAATGCCTGGTCGTCCGGGCCGCGGCCGTGCGTGTCGAAGTAGCCGTTGCCGGTGAACGTCTCGCGATCGCTGTGCTCCATCCAGACCGAGTTCTGGTAATCGGAACCGGCCTTCTGCTGGTTCATGCCGGTGACGTGCCATGCCGTCACCTTGCGGCCCGAGGGCTCGCCGGCCGCCGGAGCGTCGGCCGGCGCGTACAGCCAGCCGTCGCCGAAGAAACGCGTCGGGGCCTGCTCGCTGCTCGACTCGTTCACGGCGGGGAACCGGAAGCCTCCGCCGACCACGAGTTTGCCCTTCGGACAGGACACGGCCGCGGCCGCGCTGCCGCCGGCGGTCACTGCCACCTTCGTGGTGGCCACGGAGACGCCTTTGAGCCGGACACAGATCGGCCGGACCACGACCGCGTAGTTCGCCTCCGGGGGCTGCGGGGCCTCGATCCGGGTCTGGTGCTCGATGAATTCCGATCTGCGGATCGGGAACACACCGGCGCTCAGCCGGGTGCCCGGGTTGAGTGAGGCAAAGGGCCAGGACTTGGGGTCGTCGGCCGTCACCTTGGGTGTCAGGCCGTCGAGCGGGACCGGCGCGACGGGGCGGCCCGTCAGGGTGCGTTCGGCCCGGAATTCGACGCCGACCGCGGTGAAACCATCGGAGCACCGGGGCGCGGCGCCGGGGTCGTAGGCAGGCACGGCCGCGAACGGCCCGTCGGTGGTGAGGTCGTGGATGGCCCCGCCATCGCTGGCGGTGGTCATTTTGTTGAACCGGTCGTGGAACGCGTACGCCCGGGCGTTCCAGCCGCTGGTCCAGAACTCCGGACTCGCGTTGACACACAGGGCGTACGAGGTGAGCGTGGCGGGCGTGTCGTCCGGGTTGTACGCGGCAGCCAGCCACGCGTCGCCCACGAAGAGACTGCTCGTGGCGAAGCCGGTGCCGGTGATCGCGTACCCGCCGCCGAGCGCCTTCTCGTGCGTCTGGCAGGGGGCGACCGCCGCCTGCTCGCCGTGCGCCGCGACCGACACCGAGGCACTGCGCTGGACGACCGCCAGCTGCGGTCCGCCGCTGACCGCCCATACGCCGACCCCGACGGCGCCGGACACCACCAGGGCGCCCGCGGCCGCCACGGCGGCCGTCTTGGCGGTGATCGCACTGCCCAGTTTCGCGAAGACTCCGGACCCCATCGTCGACGCCCCCTCCCCCGGCCGCACGTGCGGCACCCACCCGCAGCTGCGGGGCGTGGGCAATGTAGCGCTGCGTGCGATACGCGTCACAGAGGCGTGAAGTATCGGTTCTGCTACGGACTCCCCGCGCGGAGGCAAAGCCGCCCCGGGAGTGGACAGGACGGACGGGCCCCAGGTCGTGTCGGTGGTGGTACCACTGCCACCCCCGATGCGGATGCCAGTGGTATCGAGGGGCGGGGGGCCGGCGCGGGACGATCGGGGGGACCAGCCGGACCCCAGGGGGAGTTCAGAGATGCACGTGTTCAAGAAGCCCGCCCGATGGCTCGCGGCCGCCGCCTGCGGGCTGCTCGCCGCAGCCGTCCTGCCCGTCGCCCACGCGAGCGCCGCGCCCGCGGGCGGCGGAGCTCCGGGCGGCGGGAGCCCGCGGATACCCGGCCGGTATCTGCACCAACAGCTCGACTGGCAGCCCTGCCCCGGCGGTTCGCTGGAGTGCGCCTCGATGTCCGTGCCGCGCGACTGGTACCACCCGGACTCCGGACCGAGCCTGACGGTCGCGGTCTCCCGGCACCGCGCGGCCGATCCGGCGAAGCGCCGGGGCGTGCTCATGATGGCGGCCGGCGGCCCCGGGGCCTCCGGGCTCCCCCGGCCGGCCCGGCTCGCCTCGTACAGCCCGAAGCTGGCGGACGCGTACGACATCGTCAGCTTCGACCAGCGCGGTGTGGGCGCGAGCACGAAGGTGGTCTGCGCGGACCAGGACGAGGTCGACGCCATGTTCGGCGGCGGCGATCTGCGCGACCGGTCGGCGGCCGCCGTCCGGCAGACCCTCGACCGCGCCCGGGACTTCGTCCAGGACTGCAAGCGCAACTCGGGCGGGCTGCTGCCGTACATCACCACCGATCAGGCCGTGCACGACATGGACCTGTACCGGGAGCTGCTCGGGGAGGAGCAGATCTCGTACTACGGGCCCTCGTACGCCAGCTTCCTCGGGGCGTACTACGCCACCGAGTTCCCCCGCCGCGTGGAGCGGGTGGTCCTCGACAGCAACATCGACTTCACCGGGGACTGGCAGTCCTTCCTGACGGGGCAGCCGATGAGTTTCCAGCGCCGGTTCGAGCAGGACTTCCTGCCGTGGCTCGCGAAGAACGACGCCACGTACCACCAGGGCCGCACCCCCGAGGAGGCGAAGGCCTCGTACGAGCGGCTGCGGGCCGCGCTGCACGAGAGGCCGCTGGACGTCGAGGGGACGGTCGTCACGCCCGACCACCTGGACGCGGCGGCCACGAGCGCCCTGTACAACGTCGACCAGTTCGCGGACCTCGGCGCGCTCCTCGGCTTCCTGGAGCATCCGGAGCAGGCACCGGCGGAGACGAGGAAGGCCGTCGCCGGGCGGCTGAAACACGTCATGGGCGCGGACTTCGTGGCCGACTTCTTTGCGGTCACCTGCGGCGACACCCCGTGGAACCGCGACAGCCGGTACTGGGTGAAGGAGAGCGCCGAAGCCACGCGCAGCCACCCCCTGGCCGGGGCGCGGGAGTTGACGTACGCGGCGGTCTGCGCGAACTGGCCGCGTTCCAAGGCGCCGCGCATCAAGGTCACCGGCGAGGGGCTGCCGCCGGTGCTGATGCTGAACTCGAGGAACGACCCGGCGACGTACTACGAGGCCGCCGTACGCGCCCACCGGGGGATGGCGGGATCGCGCCTGGTCACGGTCGAGGGCGGCGACCACGGGCAGTTCCAGAACCACAACGCGTGCGTGGACGCCCACGTCGAGGGCTATCTGCTGGACGGCGCCCTGCCGGCCGGCGACACCACGTGCCCGGCGGCTCGGGGCTGATCCGCGCAGCCGGGTACGGCGGCGCCGTCACTCCTCGATGGCGCCGCCGGTCCGGCGCAGGTGCCGGCGGAAGGTGTAGGAGGGGTCGGCCTCGCGCAGGACCAGGTAGTCGGCGAACGCCGTCTGGCTGCGCAGGGTGTCGCCCGAGCGGATCCGGCGGGCCTGTTCGCGCTCGGTCTCCCGGATCCGCAGCGCGGTGTCCAGCACCTCCTCCACCCGGTCGGCGGCGACGAACAGCACCCCGTCCGCGTCGCCGAAGACGAAGTCCCAGCCGCCCACCAGATGCGGCCCGAACCGGGCGGTGACCAGTGCCTCGGGCTCGCGTTCGTCCAGCCGGACCGGCCCGGGCGGGTGACTTCCGTAGCTGAACACGGGCAGGCCGATCTCGGCCAGCTCGGGCGTGTCGCGGTGCAGCCCCCACACCACGAGGCCCGCGACGCCCGCCGTCTCGGCCTCGAGCACGGCGAGGTCGCCCACGCAGGCCTCGTCCGACCGTCCGCCGTTGTCGATGACCAGGACGTCGCCCGGCTCGGCGGCTCCGTAGGCCTCCAGGAACACGTCGACGCTGCCGTAATGGCGGACCGGGAGCGCGCGTCCCGCGAGCCGGTGCTCCGGCAGCACCGCCCGGATGCCGGGCGGTGCGACGCGCAGCGGAACGCCGATGCGGACGCAGGCGTCGGCCACGAGCGGCGTGGACAGGTCGGTGAAGGCCTTGAGCATGCCGATCCCCTTCTCTCCCGGATCTCCCGGATCTCCCGAACGGACGGCTCGGGTCAGCCACCACCTCCATGGTGCCTTCCCGGCCGCCCGGGGCGCCGGGTTCGGCGTGCGGCGCCCCGGGATGTCGGTGTCAGGGGATGTCGGTGTCCGAGGGCTCCGCCTCGTAGACGTGCGGCTCGTCGCCCTGCCATTCCACGAGCGCCGATCCGCCGAGGACCACCTCGTCGGGATCGGGCACGCCGGCCCGGCGCAGGAACTCGATCACGTCGGCGTCGTGGAAGGCCGTGCCGAGGACCGTGTCCTGCCCTTCGGCGCGCAGGGAGACCCGGCGGCCGCCGGCGGGGGCGATCGGGTGGACGAGGATCGGCGCACGGTGCATGGGCCCAGCCTCCGCCGGGACGGACGGGGCCGCATCCGGACGGAGCGGCCCCGTCCGCCGCCCGGACACCATGACGGACACCAGGACGGACACCAGGACGGGCCCCCTAGAGATCCGCGGTGACCGGGAGAGCCCGCAGGGCGTGGAAGCGGAACGTGGTCGCCCAGGGGAGCTCCTCCACGGGGCGGGCCGGGCGGAGCCCGGGCAGCCGGTCGAGGAGCGTGCCCAGCGCGAGCGTGATCTGCAGGCGGGCCAGCGGAGCGCCGAGGCAGTAGTGCAGCCCGTGGCCGAGCGCGAGGTGGGCCTTGTCCTCCCGGCCGATGTCGAAGCGGTCGGGGTCCGGGTAGCGGGCCGGGTCGCGGTGCGCCGAGGCCAGGCAGAACAGGACCGTGTCGCCGGCCGGGATGCGGACGCCGCCGATCTCCACCGGCTCCGTCGGGAAGCGGCGGATCGCCGTCTGGTTGGGGCCCGCGTGGCGCAGCAGCTCCTCGACGGCCTCCGGGAGCCGGGCGGGGTCGGCGCGCAGGGCGGCGAGCTGGTCCGGGTGGGTGAGCAGGGTCAGGACCCCGCCGGACACGACGTGCTGCACGGTCTCGCTGCCGGCCATCAGGATCAGGAAGGCGAGCGAGACCAGCTCGTCCTCGGTGAGCCGGTCCTCCTCGTCTCGCGCCGCGATCAGGCTCGACAGCATGTCGTCGCCGGGGCGGGCGCGCCGCTGCGCCACCAGATCGACGAGGAACCGGTGGACGTGGCCGACGGCCGCCACGAGCTCCTCCTTCGAGCGCGGGGCGAGCATGGTGGCGACCCAGTCGGAGAACCGGTCCTGATCGGGGGCGGGTACGTGCAGCAGTGCGCCGATGGTCCGCAGCGGCAGCGGTCGGGCGAACTCGGCGACCAGGTCCGCCTCGCCGGAGCGGGCGATCCGGTCGGCGAGGCGGGTGGTCAGCTCGTCGACGGAGTCCTGGATGCCGGCGCGCAGCAGCTCGACGTGCCGGGCGGTGAAGCCCTTCGACACGAGGCGGCGCAGCCGCAGGTGGTCCTCCGGGTCGATGTTGAGGAGGTTGGCGTCGAGGGCCGGAGGGAGGGAGAAGCCGCTGAACCCGGTGGTCGAATGGCGCTTGTTGACGGAGAAGCGCGGGTCGGCGAGCCCGGCCCGTACGTCCGACGCGTGGGTGACCAGCCAGACCGGGGAGCCGTCGGGCAGTGCGACGCGGTGCACCGGTCCGGTGGCCCGCAGTCGCGCGTAGACGGCGTGGGGGTCTCGTGCGAACGACGCGTCGAACGGGCACGGGAGGGGTGGTGTGGTGGTGGTTGCTGCGTTCCGGGTCATGCCTCGTCTCGTTCCTTCTCTGGTGCCGGGGGGCGGTTCGGGTGGCCGGTGCGGGTGGGCCGGTGCGGGTGCGCGCCGGAGGTCACTCGGCGCCGATGCGGCCGCCGAGCCACTCCATCGCGGGCGGGATCTCCCGCCTCCACGTGTTGAAGCCGTGCCCGCCGTGGTCGAGGGTGATCGACGAGACGCGCGCCGGCGCCTTCACCTTCTCGATGAACCTCTGCGTGGGCTTGTAGTTCCCCTCGCCCTGCTGTGAGGTCGCCACCAGGAAGGAGGACTTGCCCTGCGGCAGGTTGTCCAGGCTCCACAGCAGGTCGGATCGTTTCTCCTCGGTGGTGTTCCCGTGGAACAGATCGCCGGAGTCCTCGTCTATCTCCGGCTTGTAGTCCGCCGAGAGCCCCACCCCTGCCGCATAGTGTTCCGGGTGCTGCAAGGCTACCTTCAGCGCGCAGTAACCCCCCGTGGAATCCCCCATGATGGCCCAGCTCGAGGGCGAGGTCCCGACGCGGTAGGCGCCGGAGATCGCCTTGGGCAGGTCCGTACCGAAGAAGGTCTCGCTGAGCGGGCCGCCCGGCACGTCGATGCACTGGGTGTTGCGGGTCGGCACGACCGAGGGCTGCATCATGACCATGATCATCGGCGGCATCTTCTTCTGCTTGGCGAGTTTCCACGCCGTCTTCGGGTAGTCCAGCCCCTTGAGCAGGTTCTCCGCCATCCCCGGGAATCCGGTGAGCACCACGGTGGCCGGGAACTTCCTGTTCTCGTTCCCCTTCTGGAAGTACTCCGGCGGCAGGTACACGTACGCCTGGACGGCGGCCTTGGACCGCTCGCCCTGCACCGTGACCTTCTCGATCTCGCCGCCCACGTGCGGCGTTCCGCCGCCCGGCACGTCCGTCGGCTGCCGGCCGAGGACCCGCACCCCCGGGCCTGCGGCCGCGTCCTCGCCCATGGAGGGCATCGGCCGTTCCATGCCGGCCAGGTCGGCCCAGGAACCGTAGAGCAGGAAGGTCCGGTTGGCCGCGAGGCCGACCGAGGCGAGCAGCAGCACCTGCAGCGTCAGCACCACACCGACCCGGCCGAACAGCGGCCGCCGGCCCCGGCCGCCTAGTCGCGGCCACAGCCGGACGGCGGAAGCGAAGGCCAGCGCCGTGGCGAGTACGACGATGATGAGGAGCGTGCCGCTTGTCAGACTCACGGATCAGGGGAACTCTCTGCGTGGTGTCGGCCCGGACCGGCCGGTCCGGCGGCGCCGCCGGTGCGTGCGCACAGGGCTAGACAGCAACGGGAGCCGATCCGTTCCACACCGTTCCCGGGGACCGGAGCCATCCGGCCAATCTCTTGACATGGGCCTGACATTTCAAGGTCCCTGTGGGACCTTCCCCGGCGTGTCTCGAAAGCTCTCTCCCCCGGCCCTGACGGAAACCGCCCCCGACGGCCGGGTGCACGCCGGCGAGGCCCCCCAAGGCCCCGCTTCCACACCCCACGAGGACGTGGCGAAGAGGAGCGACAGGATGAAGATCTCGACATGGCCGGGCGTGACCGCCCTGGCAGCAGCAGTGATCGTCGGCGGGGCGACGTCGGCGACGGCGCTGGGCCCCACGGCCGATCAGCGGCTCGACGGCGTCATCGTCGTCGCCGGCAACACCTGTACGTGGACCAACGCGCACACCAGCGCCAACCCCCCGAGCGCACTGAGCGTCGACCGCACCACCATCAACACACCGGGCGGCAACCTCGGCTGCAACGGCAGCATCACGGCCACCCTCAACAACAACCCGGCGTTCACCTTCGACGACGCCGCCGGCGTCGCCAGGACCGACGCCATCGACATCACCGGCAAGCAGAGCTTCATCTCCTGCCGTTACAAGGCCACGAACATCACGTGGAACCGTGACGGAGCCACCCGCAAGTACGTCAACCAGGCCTTCACCGCGACCAAGACCTCGGGCAGCTTCCTGTGCCCCGGCTCGGTCACGACGGCGGCCGGGGACGCCTCGATGCTCTTCCACTGATCCCGCACCCGCCGCAGCCCCGCCCGGGGCTGCGGCACACCGCTTGCGACGCCGCTCAGGGCCGGATCTCGAGGGTGCAGCACTTGACGCTGCCGCCGCCCTTGAGGAGTTCGGACAGGTCCATGCCGATGGGGTGGAAGCCGCGCTCGCGCAGCAGGCGGGCGAGCCCCTCGGCCGCCTCGGGAAGCACCACGTTCAGACCGTCGCTGACGGCGTTCAGCCCGAATGCGGCGGCGTCCTCGGCGGACACGAGCAGCGCGTCGGGGAAGAGCGTCTCCAGGAGGGCGCGGCTGCCGGGGGCGAAGGCCTCCGGGTGGTACATGATCTCGTCACCGTCGAGGACGGCGAGCGCCGTGTCGAGGTGGTAGTAGCGCGGGTCGACCAGCTCCAGGCTGACGACGGGCCGCCGGAAGAAGGCCTCCGCCTCCTGGTGGCTGCGCTCGTCGCTGCGGAAGCCGTGGCCGGCCAGGACGAAGCCGGCGGTGACCAGGAAGTCGCCCTCCCCCTCGTTGACGTACTCCGCATCGTGCAGCTCGGTGAAGCCGTTCCCGCGGAACCAGTCCAGGTACGCAGGCCCCTCGGGAACCCGTTCGGCGTTGCGGAAGCGGGCGCCGAGGACACGGCCGTCGACGACGGTGGCCCCGTTGGCGGCGTACACCATGTCGGGCAGGCCCGGCACCGGGTCGATCAGCTCGACGGTGTGCCCGAGCTCGCGGTACAGCTCGCGCAGCCGCTCCCACTGGAGGACGGCGAGGTCGGCGTCCACCGGCTTCGCCGGGTCCATCCAGGGGTTGATCGCGTACACCACCTCGAAGTGGGAGGGGCGGCACATCAGGTACCGGCGCAGGCGCTGCTCGCGCGGCCGGGCGGAGGGCGTCGGGACAGGGCTCATGGTCGCTCCCGGGTGGGGGCCAGGGGTGGTGGCCGGTGTGAGGGGCGGGCTTTCGAGCCGAGCCTGCGCGCCCCGGACGAACGGGAGGTGAAGCGGGCACGGCCGTCGGGCAGCTCCGGTGGGTCAGGCCGGGCAGATGCCGCGTTCGTGGTCGACCGTGGCCGTCGCGCTCGAGTACTGCCACTGCGGGGTCAGGAGCCGGGCGTCGAGCTGCCCGGCCGCCGTCGGGCTCTCCACCACGTAGCCGAAGTCCTGGAGCCACGACGGGTAGAGGTTCTTGGAACCGATGTAGAAGGCCGAGCCGTCCACGGAGACCACCTTGTGGTGCTGCGCGTACGGGTGCCCGTCGGCCCACCTCGGGCTCTGCGCGCTGCGGAACGTGGCCAGCTGGAGGTTCGAGCACATCGCGGCCTTGGCCGCGCCCCGGTCGCCGGTCAGCAGGGCGAGGCGGCCCTGGAGGGTGTCGCTGATCTCCGAGAGGGACTTGATCTGCGAGTAGCCCCCGCTGCCCACGGCTCCGCGGTTGGCGGGGTCGCTGACGACGATGCGGACCTTCACGCCGGCGGCCATCCGCGCGGCGAGGGCGTCGTAGAGGCGGATGTCGTAGCGGGGCAGCGGCGGGCAGGTCGCGTTGACGTCCTGCTGGGAGATCTCGATGTGCCGGTTCGCGCTCGAGATCAGCGTCCGCAGGGCGCTCTCCTCCGGGTTGACCGTGTCGTAGTCGCGGTCGGCGTTGGTGTTGTCGTGCAGGCCGACGGTGCACTTGGTGTCGGAGGCGCTCGGCAGGGTGGGCCGGAAGGCCGAGGACGGGTCGTTGCGCATGATTCCGACGCCGAGTCCGCCGACGGCGACGGCCGGTACGCTGCCCGGGCTCGCCGGCGGCGTGGCCGCAGGCGCGGCCGGAGCGGCGGCCGGAGCGGCGTTCTGGGTCAGCGTGGGCATGCACCCGGCGCCGTTGGACGAGGCGAACCAGACGCTGGCGATGTTCCCCGTGTTGCGGCAGGTCCATGACCACAGCTCGTCCAGGTAGCGGCCGGCGGAGGCGGCGGCCGGCCCGCGCAGGGCGAGGTCGACGTCGGCGACCGGGTGCGCGGTCTCCAGGTAGTCGCCCTTCCAGCTGTTGATGCCGCCGGTGATCACGGACCGGCCGTCGACCACGAGGAGCTTGGAGTGGTTCCACGAGAAAGCCGTCTTCGAGGTCGTCATCGAGGCGACGTTCAGGTCGATGGCGCGGGCGTCCGCACCGAGCCTGGCGACGAGCTCGTCACGGTACTTCGAGGGCATCACGTTCAGGTGGTAGAGGGGCGCGGCACCGACCAGGACGCGCACCTTGAGCTTGTTCCCCCGCGCGGCCGCGGACTTGAGACCCGCCACGAGGGCGTCCTGGAACGCGCCGTCCGGTAACGGTGCGAGAGTCGATATGTCGATGGTCTGCGTCGCCTCGGAGATGTTCTCCGTCATCTTCGAAAGGAGCCGCTCGGTTCCCGGCCGTGCGGTGCAGGTGTCGTCGCCCCAGCAGCCGGGCGTCTGCAGCAGCCAGTCGGCGCCGCCGGGAGTCGAGGCGTCGAGGACGTTGCCGGCGGTGCGCTCCCACACCCGGCCTTCGAGGCCGGGGGAAACCTGGCGGAGCGTCTGCTCCACCGCATCGAGGTGGGGCGCCGGCGCGGCGGGGTCGGCCGCCGCGGCGGCCGTGGCGGTGGCCGGGCCGGCGGTGAACAGGGCCAGCAGGACCGCCGACACCGCCCGGCGGGTGGCGGGAGCGGACGGGCGGAAAAGGGAATGGCGGTGCAATGTGACTTCCTTGCAGGAGGGATCGCCGTCGCCGCGTGGGGGCGACCGGCCAGATCAACTCGCGGAAGTTACCACCGGGTCGGAAGCGCCCGGAATTCCCGCTCATCGGATTCGGCCACCTCGGCGCGGCGGCCGCTGGAGGGATCGCAGCCGGGCCGAACTGGCCGGATTGGACAAGTGGTCGATGGAACGACCACGATGATGCGCGCTAGATCGCGGCCGCTCAGGGGGGCAGAACCGCCCATATGGTGATGTTCCTCCGATCGTTGCGCTACGTCCCCGTTTCCGACACCGGAGAGTTTCCGCCATGAGCTTCGGCGACCCGAACAACCCGTACGGCCAGCAGCCCCCGCAGGGTCAGCCCGGCTACCCGCAGCAGGCTCCCCAGGGCGTGCCGCCGCAGTACGGCTACCCGCAGCAGCCCCCGCAGGGCGTCCCGCCGCAGTACGGCCACCCGCAGCAGACCCCGCCGCCGTACGGCGCTTACCCGCCGCCCGGGATGCCCGGCATGCCCGGCGCCGGTATGCCGCCGCTCGCCCACTGGGGCCAGCGCTTCGGCGCGTACCTGCTGGACCTCCTGATCATCGCGGGCCCGATGTACGCGCTGGGGTTCATCGACCTCGCCACCGCGGAGAACTCGGCCACGGCCGAGCCCGGCATCTTCTTCACGATCGGCGTCCTGTACGCGATCGGCATGGCCGTCTTCCAGCTGTACAAGGAGGGCGCCACCGGTCAGACGATCGGCAAGAAGGTCCTCGGCATCAGCGTGCGCCGCGAGGCCGACGGCAACACCCTCGGCTTCGGCATGGCGTTCGTCCGCAAGCTGGCCCACGCCCTCGACAGCCTCGCCTGCTACATCGGCTGGCTGTGGCCGCTGTGGGACGAGAAGAAGCAGACCTTCGCCGACAAGGTGTGCAGCACCGTCGTGATCACCGTCCCCAAGGGCTGAGGCCGCCCCTCCCCCCTTCTCCCCACCCGGCAGCGGAGCTCCTCCGCTGCCGGGTGGACGCGTTTGCGGCCCCGGAAGCGTTCCGGCGGTACGGTCTCCGAGCCGGGGCCCGCCCCGCCCCGGCGCCCCGACCGTACCGGCCGGCCCCTCCCTGCCGACCCGCTACGAACCCGCCGCCAGCGCCTGCCTCAACCGCCGTGACTGCGTGACGAGTTGCGATGAGCCGCTGCGCGCGGCGGCCTCCGCCAGCCCCGCCGGGGCGGGACCCCGCGCACCGCAGCGCTCCACACAGTCCGCGGCCACCGCCAGCAGCTCGCCCGTGCCCCGCGCGGCGGCGCCCCCGGCCAGCAGCGGCGGCAGCGCCTCCGCGAGCACCGCCCAGGTCGTGGCGTACGCACCGGTGGCAGCGGCCGCGCGCGCCGCCTCGGCCAGCCTGCTGGGCTTCACCGTGCCCAGGCCGAGCAGTTCGGCCAGATCCCGCCCGACCCTCGGGGCGTCCAGCTCGCCGCGGGCCGCGAGGAGCAGCAGTGCGTCCACGGCCGCGCGGCGGTCCTCGGCATGGCCCGCGCCGAGGCCGGTCGCCACCGCCAGGTGCAGGGCGGGGCCCGCCGGTCCGCCCAGCTCCGCCAGCCGCGGCAGCGGCGCACCCGCGCCGCGCTCCCGCGCCGTGGCCCCCGCGGTCACCTCGGGCAGCAGCCAGGCCGCCTGCGTCTCGCGGTCCTCGGGCAGGACGGCCTGCTGGACGAGGCCGCCCTCGCACGTGCGGGAGCAGCTGCGGCCCGGCTCGGCGAGCGCCAGGTCCAGCCTGCGGAACGCCGCCGGGAACTCCTGCCGGACGACGCACCGTTCCCGGGGCTCGAGCACGATCTGCCGGGCCGCCGCCGGGGGCCGGTCCCACCAGAGGCGGCCGGCCTGCGGGTCCGTTGCCGCCGCCGGGACCGCCACGCGGCGCAGCACCGCGGGCGGTTCGCCCGCACCCGTGAGCCAGGCCGCGAGCCGCTCGCCCTCGGGGGTGCCGAGCCCGGCTGCCGCCGGCGCGGCCCCGGGGTCGCACCGTACGCGCAGCAGCGCCTGGGCGAAGTCGGCCGGGGCGGGCTCCGCGCCGAGCCGCCGGTACGCGGCGAGCCGTACGAGGAGCTCCTCGGGCTCCACGGAGCCCGTCTCCCAGGTCGGGGTGGCGAGCAGGAACGGCAGCGGGTCGGTGAGGACGCGGTGCGCGGCCTCCGCCACCCGGGAGGCCGTCACGGCGCTCAGCGCGGCGTGGACGCAGTCCGGCCGGCAGCCGTCACCGCGCGGAACCCGCTCCGGTCCCAGGTCGTACGCACGGACCCGGCCGAGCACCGCGGCCGCCATCAGCTCCAGCCCGGACAGCCGCTCCGGATCCACCGGCCGACCGCCCCCGGGGCGCCACCAGCGGCCGCCGAGGACCGGGCGCAGGGCCTCGGCCAGGGCGGCGCGGTCCTGGTGGGCGTGGCGGACGAGGCCGTCGAGGGCGGACTCGAACGAGGCGGCGGTCTGCTCCCCGCACGCGAGGGAGGCCGCCACCAGACCGACGGTCCCGGCGAGCGTCGGGGGTTCGGCGGCGAGGCGGCGGCGTACCGGCGCCGGGGGCAGGACCTCCTCGTACGCCGGCTCCGCGCAGCTGCCGCCCGCGGACCCGAGCAGCTCCGCGGCGGCGCGCCGGTGGAGCGGGCTCAACGCATCGGTGTGGAGGGCGAGTTCGCGGCGCAGCTCCCGGTCGCCGGGCCGCAGGTGCCGGACGAGCAGCCCGAGGGCACGCTCCTGCAGGGCGGTGTCCTCGTGCCCGAAGGCGTCGGCGACGGTGGGCAGCACCGCGTGCCTGGCGGCCGGGTCGCGTCGTAAGGCCTGGCCCAGGAGCGCCAGTTGGGCGCGGACGAGCTTCTTCTCCGGTCGGCGGAGCAGGGAGCGCGACATCTGCGCGAGCTGCTGCGCCGGCAGCTCGCCCGCCTCGGACAGCCGGGCGAGCACCTGCTGGGCGTGTCCGGCGAGCGGCGACGGCCCGTCGGCGGCCATCGCGATCCAGTCGGCCGTGTGCTCCCGCTCCTCGGCCGGGGTGAGTTCGAGGCGTTCCAGCATGGTGAGGAAGAACTTCAGCTGGTTCTGCCGGCCACCGCGCAGCAGCCGGGCGACGCAGCCGTCGACGAGGACGCGGCGCTCGACGATCCCCTCCTGCGCGAGCGCGGCCAGCTCGGACGGCCAGTGGTTCGGGGCCGTCGGATCGCTGCACCAGTGGAGCGCCTCGGGGGATTGGGCCGTCACGAAGAGCTGGGGCACCAGCTCGCGTGCGTACGGATCCTGGCGCAGGACGATCGACAGCGGGCTGTGCGTGGAGCGGGCGCGGTCCATCGTGAAGATGGACCGGACCCAGCCGTGCACGAACGCGTCGGTGGTGGGAACGCGGCAGCCGGCGAGCCGGACCAGCTCCCGGATCAGCGGATAGTCCGCCTCGGCGGTGGTGGGGAGGTCTGCGAGGCGGTGGGCGAGGTCGCCGAGCCAGCCGGGGTCGCGGTCGGCGAGCAGGCCGAGCAGCAGCCCGGTGGGTAACTGCTGCCCGTCGCGCAGATCGGGCGCGCCGATCCAGGAGGCCGCGGCGGCCGCGTCGGTGTGGCAGCCGGCACCCGCGACGAGCAGGCCGGAGCGGATGCGGTCGCGCTCCTGCCAGTGGTTCCAGTCCCAGCCGCGTATCTCGCGGCGCAGATCGGCGAGTCGGCCGAGCAGCTCCCGGCGCTCGGGCGGCGTGAGCGGCTCGAGCAGACGGGGGATCAGGTCGGTGCGGCCTTCGCGGACCGCCTCGAGTATCGGGTTCATCGGGCTCCTCCGGTGACGGGTCCTGGGGTGGTGAGGGCCTCGCGCTGCGCCGTGCGCCGTGCGGCGCAGCGCCGACGGCCCTGCGGGTGGGCGTGCTCGTGGATCTGCGTGTGGGCTGTGCGCGTGGGGCTGTGCGTGTGGGGCTGTGCGTGCACGGGACTCGGCGGCCACGGTAATCCGGCCCGCGCGCGGCACGTGCCGGCTCAGGCCCCCGGCTGGCCGATTCCCGGTCCTGGCGGCGGTGTTCGCCCGGGGGACGACCACGGCGGCGGTGGCGTCCGGGTCGTGGGCGCCGGGCAGCCGGGGTGGTGGCGGTCGGCGCGCCGGGACATCGTAGGGCAGGCGCTCGCGATGCACCCGGTGCCGGCGCCTGCCTCGTCATCTGCCGCCCGCTTCCGGGTCGGCGCGTGCCCCGTACCCGGCGGAGCGCCGGCCGCGACCGGGCTCGCTCCCCCGGCGCGATCCCCCCAGGGGCCGCCCGGGCGGGCTGCATACGGGCCGTCACCTCGTCGGCCCCGGTGCCGTTAGTGGGGCTGCCGCCCTGCGGGGCCACCGACTCGGGAGGACCTCCGATGCCACGATCCGACCGGCCCCGGCCGTCCCGCCGCCCGGGGCTCCCGGCCCTCCTCGCGCTGCTGGTCCTCGCGGCCGCCCCGGGCGGGACCGCCGCGCTGCCCGTCACCCCGTCGGCGGAGCCCGCCGTGTCCGCCCGGATCGCCGCCCCGGCCGCCGGCCCGGTGCGCGCCGGTGTTCCCGCCGCCCGGGCCGCGGTGCGGCGGCTGCTGCCCCGGCACGCCGGCCAGTTCATCCTCCTGCCCGGTCCCCGCAGCGCCGACGGCCAGGACCGCTTCACGGTGTCCGGCCGGGCCGGGGCCGTCGTCGTCCGGGGCAGTACGCCGGCGACCGTGCTGACCGGCGTCGGCTGGTACCTGCGGCACGTCGCCCACGTGGACATCGGCTGGCCGGGCGACAGCCTGGACCACCTCCCGGACGTCCTGCCCGGGCTCCCGCAGCCGGTTGTCCGCAGCGCCCTCGTCCGCCACCGGTACGCCCTCAACGACACCGACGACGGTTACGCGGGCGCGTACCGCACCTGGGAGGAGCGCCGCCGGCAGATCGACCTGCTCGCCCTGCACGGCATCAACGAGGTGCTGGTCCAGGTCGGCGCGGAGTACCCGTACTACGCGGCCCTGCGGCGGTACGGGTACACGGCGGCGGAACTGCGCGCCTGGATCCCGGGCCCCGCACACCAGAGCTGGTGGCTGCTGCAGAACCTGAGCGGGTTCGGGGGTCCGGTCGGCGAGCGGCTGATCGAGGAGCGGGCGTCGCTCGGCGGGCGGGTCGCCGACGAGCTGCGCGCCCTCGGCATGACCCCGGTCCTGCCCGGCTTCTTCGGCACGGTGCCGCCCGGCTTCGCCGACCGCAACCCCGGCGCCCGGGTACGGCCCCAGGGCACCTGGGACGGGTTCACCCGGCCCGACTGGCTGGATCCCGCCGGGCCCGTGTTCGCCGCGCTCGCGGCCGACTACTACGCGGCGCAGCGCGCCCGGTTCGGCGACAGCGCGATGTACCGGATGAGCCCGCTGCACGAGGGCGGGACGGCGGCCTCCGTCGACGTGAAGGCGGCCGCGGGCGCCGTGCAGAAGGCCCTGGACACGGCCCGCCCGGGGGCGGTCTGGGCGGTGCTGGGCTGGCAGGACGATCCGACGGCGGAACTGCTCTCGGGGGTGGACACCTCCCGGATGCTGATCGTGGACGGGATGTCCGAGCGCTACGAGAACCTGGACCGCGAGACCTCCTGGGCACACACCCCGTACGCGCTGGGCACGATCCACAACTTCGGCGGGCACACGACGGTCGGCGCCAACACCTCCGTCTGGATCGGGCGGTTCGGCGCGTGGCGGGCCGAGCCGGACAGCGCGCTGACCGGCATCGCGTACATGCCGGAGGCGGCCGGGAAGGACCCGGCGGCGTTCGAGCTGTTCACCGATCTCGCCTGGGAGCCCGGGCCGATCGACCAGCGGGCGTGGTTCGCCGCGTACGCGCGCAGCCGGTACGGCGGTGCGGACGCGTACGCGGAGGCCGCCTGGGAGGCGCTGCGGCGCGGCCCCTACAGCACCGGGACGGACTCCGCGCAGCCCCAGGACAGCCTGTTCACGGCGCGCCCGAGCCTGACGGCGAACAAGGCGAGCGCCTGGACGCCCGGGGGGATGCGCTACCCGGCGGCGTCGGTGCGCAGCGCGCTGGACGCGCTGCTCGGGGTCGCGCCCCGGCTGCGCCGTTCGAGCGCGTACCGCTACGACCTGGTGGACACCGCGCGCCAGGCCCTCGCCAATCATGCGCGGGTGCTGCTGCCGCAGATCAGGGCCGCGTACCGGACCGGGGACCTGGGCCGGTTCCGGCTGCTGGTGGCGCAGTGGCAGCGCGACGAGCGGCTGCTGGCGGCCGTCACCGGATCCGACCGGAACTTCCTGTTCGGCCGGTGGACGGCCGACGCCCGGTCCTGGGGCGTGAACGACGCGGAGCGCGACCGCTACGAGTACGACGTCCGCTCCCTGCTGACCACGTGGGGCACCCGTACCGCCAGCGAGCCGCCGTTCGCGCTGCACGACTACGCGAACCGCGAATGGGCCGGGCTGCTGGAGGAGTTCTACGCGCCGCGCTGGGCCCGGTACTTCGCCTCGCTGGACCGGGCTCTGGTCTCGGGTGGGGCACCGGAGGAGATCGACTGGTACGCCGTGGAGGAGGCGTGGACGCGCCGTACGAGCGCCCATCCGACGGAGCCGAGCGGGGATCCGTACGCGCTCGCGCGCGCCGTCGCGGACGCACTGCCGCCCGCGGACGCACGGACCTGAGGCCTCCGGTCAGCCGGTGCCTCGTCGACACGACGTGATCGACACCCCCTAGTCGCCCGGCCTGCGGGGGGCGAGCCGTTCGACGACCTCGGCCAGGTCCTCGCACACCTGCTCGATCTTCAGGCGGATGTTGTTCTGTTCGGTGACCATCGCGGACAGCAGGAGCGCGGTCAGGGCCGCCGAGCCGTTGAGCGCCTGGAGGTTGACCATGATCTCGAAGAGGGTGTGGCCGGCGAACGGTCCGGCCTGATCGGTCGCCGCCCAGATCACCACCACGGACACGACCAGGACGCAGGGCGCGCTGCCGGCCAGCTGGAAGCGCACGGCCGACCAGATCAGCAGTGGGAAGACGAGGAAGAGCACCGACAGGGAGCTCCGGCTGGCCGCGAACGAGACGACCCCGGCGGCGACGGTCAGGGCCACCGCCTCGGCGACGCGGTAGGCGTCATCCGACATGCGGATCGTGGGCAGGACGAGCAGCACCGGGGTCACCACGAGCACCCCCATCGCGTCGCCGGCCCACCACGCCGACCACACCGGCCAGAACCCGCTCGGCGCCAGGTCACCGGTGGCCACCAGCACCCCGGTGCCGAGGGACGCACTGATCAGCATCGGCACGAGCCCGCCCAGGAAGACCAGTGCCAGGCCGTCCCGCAGCCGGTCGATCTCGGTGCGGAAACCCACGCGGCGCAGCAGCAGGTACGCGCACAGCGGGGCGAGGGTGTTCCCCAGGACGATGCCGGCGTCCCGGATCTGGAAACTGCTGAGGTGTTCGATGGCGAGGTACGTGCCGAGGGCGATCCCCGGCCAGATCCGCGGGCCGAACCACAGCAGGGCGGCGACCGCGATGCCCGTGGGCAGCCACAGGGGTGTGACCTCGGCGCCCTCGACGACCACGCGCAGCAGGAGGCCGATCCGTCCGGTGGCGTAGTAGGCGGCGGCGACGCCGAGGATCGCGAGCAGGGTTCCTGCGAGACGTCGCCATTCCTCGGTGCGCACCACAGCATCAGACAACAACCGCCGCCTCCGGGCGGAGCGTGACACGCACTACCAGCGGCGGGGGCCTGCCGCGTCATGGCTGAGGACGAGCACCGCCGCGTCGTCGGCGTGGCCGGTGGAGTCGGCCACCTTCATGATCTCGGCGGCGATCTCGTCGGGGTCGGCGCCCGCCGCCTCCCGGACCACCCGGGCCACGCGGGCCAGTCCGACGTCGATCGGGAACGACGGCCCTTCGACGACGCCGTCGGTGAGCAGGACGATGGAGCCCGCCTGGTCCAGCCGGCGCCGGGTCACCGCGTATCCCGCCCCGGGCTCCACCCCCAGCGGCAGGCCGCCCTCGTCGTCGGTGATGCCGTACCGGCCGTCGACCGTGGCCCAGACGGAGGGCACGTGGCCGGCCCGTGCGCTCTCGAGCTCCCAGGTCTCCGGGTCGAAGCGGAGCAGGGTGCAGGTGGCGAAGAGTTCGCAGTCCATCGACAGCAGTACGTCGTTGGCCCGGCTCAGCACCTCCCCCGGGTCCTCGACCACGGCGGACACCGCGCGCATGCCGACGCGGACCTGCCCCATGAAGGCGGCGGCCTCGACGTCGTGACCCTGTACGTCGCCGATGGAGAAGGCGAGGGCGCCTTCGGGCAGCGGGAAGCCGTCGTACCAGTCGCCGCCGATGTCCAGGCCGTGCCGGGCGGGTACGTAGCGGGCGGCGCTGCGCAGCCCGGGCAGGGCCGGCAGCGAGGCGGGCAGCATCTCCCGCTGCAGGGCCTCGGCGAGCTCCACCCGGGCCTGCTGCATCTCCGCCCCGGCGCGCGCCCTCTCGGTGAGCCGGCCCAGCGTGGTCAGCAGGTCGTCGGCGCTCACCGACTTCGGGGGACGGCGCCGGCTCACGGACCGCTCCCGGGTGCATCCATACGTCCCGTCCCTGCTCTCGGCTCTCGGCTCTCGCCGCGCGCGGTGCGCACGCAGCGCCGAAGATCCGAGCACATCATATTTCCGGCCTCCGGGAGTCGCGACAGATGCGGCCGCGCTCCCCGGGACCGGGCCCGGCGGCTGCAGGTCGGCCGACCACAGGGCGTGAGCTATGTTTGAAGACGAGTGACATGAGAGGGAGGCCCATCGGTGTCATCGGGGCAGCAGGCACGCGCACAGGCGGCTGCGATCACGCCGAGTGGGCAGGCGCCGCCGGTCCATGAGCGCGCCCCGGGCGACCGGGTCCGGGCCCTGTTCGACGGCCACCGGCTGTCCCCCGGGCAGCGCCGGATCGCCCAGTACCTGATCGACCACCTCACCGAGGCCGCGTTCCTGTCGATCACCGAACTCGCGGAGCGGGTGGGCGTCAGCCAGCCGTCGGTGACACGTTTCGCCACCTCCCTCGGGTTCAGCGGCTACCCGGCCCTGCGCGACGCCCTGCAGCCGATGGCACTGAGCGCGGTCGCCGGCTCGCCGGAGACCCGTGAGCAGTTCCGCCGCAACGAGCTGCAGGCCGCCGTGGACGCCGAGATCCTGAACCTGGAGAACGTACGGCGGCTGCTCGCCGACACCGACCAGGTGCTGGACATCGGCCGCGAGCTGGCCCGCTCGGTGCCGCTGACGGTCCTGGGCCTGCGGATCTCGGTCTCGCTCGCGGAGTACTTCGCCTACGCGGCACGGCGCATCCACCCTGATGTGCGGCTGGTGACACGTGGAGGCAGCGTCGCCTACGACGCCCTGCTCCAGTCCCGCGAGGCGGGCGGGACGTGGGCGCTGGCCTTCGCCATGCCCCGGCACGCCAAGGAGACCCTGGCGGCGCTGCGGGCCGCCCGCAGCGTCGGGCTGAAGATCGCACTCATCACCGACACGACGCTGGGCCCGCTGGTGGACGAGGCGGACGTGGCACTGACCGCCGGGACCGGGGCGCGGCTGGTGTTCGACTCGTACGCGGCGCCCGGGATGCTGTCCGCGGCCCTGCTGCAGGCGATGGCCGACGCGGATCCGGAGCGGACGCAGGCGCGCCTCGAAGGGTACGAGCAGGTCGCCGACCAGCACGGATTCTTCCTGTAAGGCCGATTTTCAACCGGTACGAGGCAGTCCACTTTCACGCCGTCCGCGCGTATGTAATTTTTCATTCTCTTGTTTACTCGACGGTATATATGTTTACTAAGCAGCGCGCCGGATCCACCAGACGCCAAGGAGAGCGACCCCACGCCCTCCCAGAACGGGCACCCGCGCGGAACGCTCCTCCTCACGTTCCGCCTCGGTGCCGGTTCCCGGCACTGGGATCCACCAGAGCGCTTGTGGCGGCCTCGGTCAACCCCTGGGCCGAGGCCGCCCGCCAACGTCTCGATCAGAGTTCGACACCATTCGGAAGCGACGAGAATGCGCCAGACGGCCTCCACCACGCTCAGCCCGGACTGGCCTTGTCAGGTCAAGGCCCCCGGTACCCACGACTGGGAACGCACGGCCATGCGCTGGCTGCGGGACCTGCTCCCGGCACGCTACGGCAGCTACTCGACGCTGACGCGCAGCCCCGTCCTCCTCACCCGGCACGCCCAGCTCCAGCTCCAGCACGAGATGCGCGCGGTCCGGGTCGCCCTCGAGACCAGCCGCGCCGAACTGCCCTCGATGGGCGTGGCCGAGTCCGTCATCGAGAACTCGATCCGGATGTACGCCGTCGAGCTCCAGCAGCTGGGCCGGCTCTCCCGCGCGGTACGCCTCGTCGGCGACGCGCTGCGCGTCACGTCGAGCTGACGCGCCGGCTGCCGCGTCACACCCAGTTGACCTGCGCCCGGCTCAGCAGGGGGTCGTCCACCAGCTCCCACAGCGGGACCGCGTAGTTCCCGAAGCCGTAGCGGCCGCCGTAGTGCAGGCCGAGGACGCGGTGGTCGACGAGGTCGAAGACCGGCGAGCCGCTGTTGCCGCCCAGCGTGGAGCAGTCGTGCTTCACCGTGAGCTCGCCGGGCACCAGCCCCGTCGTCGTACCGGGCTGGAGGCGCTTGACGTTGTAGACGTCCATGAAGATGCGGCGCATGGCCTCCGGTTCGTTGCGGCGGCCGTCCTCCGCCGGGTAGCCGATCACGTACACCGGCCGGCCGGGCACGTCGGCGGGCGGATCGGCGGCCACCGCCACCGGGGTCGCCGGAGCCCGGCCGTCCCCGGCCGTGTCGACGCGCAGCAGGGCCATGTCCACGTCGGGGTGGATCCCCACGACCTCGGTGACCGCGAACTCCAGCGAGCCGTCGCCGGGAACGGCGGCCAGCTCCTCGGCCAGGTCCAGCCGCGCGCTCATGCCCGGCCGGAACGTCCAGCCCGCTCCGTCCCCCGTGGCGAACTCGACCGCCACATGACGGTTCGTCATCACGACGCCGGGGCCGACGAGGAACGCGGTGCCCAGCCAGTCCAGACTGGCGTGTCCCGCGACCTCCACCCGGCCCACCCGGGCGATGGACTCCCGGATGGCGGCCCGCTGGCCCTCGAGCACCACCCAGTCACCCTGCTGGGCGGGAAAGTCCTGGCCCTGGATCAGCAGGGCGGGCCGGCCTTCGAGGAGGACGATCGCCTCGACGCCGAAGTACTCGTCGTCGTCGACCTCGTCGGCCCGCCCGGCGGCGAGTTTCTCCAGCCCGCTGACGCCCGCGCTCAGCACCCGCGCCCGCTCACGGCGAGCGAACTCGCCGATCTGCCCGGCCGGCGCCCGGTCCGCCGGGAGGCTCTCCGAGGACTCGAGGATCTCCGCGTCCGCGTCCGCCTCCAGTGCCCGGCGTACCCGTTCGGCGACCGCGCGCAGGTCCTGGAAGACCTGCTCGGGACCGGTCGCCACCGGTGAGCTGCCGCTGCCGCCCATCTCATGCCTCCTCAGGCCGGCCCTGCTGCGCCGGCGCCGACTGCGCCGCCGTGATCTCGGCGTGCACCTCGGGGCTGTGCTCCCGCAGGTGCCGCATGACGCTGCTCATCTGGGTGCCGACGTTGACGAACGCGGTGGTCTTGCCCTGGAAGTTGACGTCCTCGACGCGCCGCGTCCCGCGGTGGAGTGCGACCACCTGCCAGTCGTCGGTGAAGACGGGTGATCCGGAGGAGCCGCCCCGGGTGTCGGTGAAGTAGCGCACGTCGTTCTCGTTCGCCTCGTAGACGAGGTTGTTGCGCAGCGCGACCCGCTTCGGCTGGCCGCCGGGGTGCTGGATGATGTTGACCGCCACCGGCTCCCCGGCGATCGTCAACGGCTCGGTGGCCACCCGCAGAGCCGCCCGGGCCGGCTGGCCGGTGAGCCGCAGGACCGCGTAGTCGAGGGCCTCGTCCCAGGCGACCAGGCCGCTGGCGGCCACCTCCTCGGTCTCCGTGTCGTCCGCGCCGTAGTCGAAGCGCGAGCGGGAGTTCTGCGCCTGCAGCTGGAGGTCCGCGGGGTCCACGACGCCGCGGTCGGTGGCACTGCGGGTCCGGGCGTTCACCACGTGGTGGTTGGTGACGAGCAGGTCCGGGGCGATGAGCCAGCCCGTCCCCGAGTGCGGGAAGCCGTTCGGCTGGAGCGGGGCACCGGCCTGGTACGGCAGGACCTTGATCCGGGCGACCGCCCTTCCCGCCTCCTCACCGCCGCGCAGGAACTCGAAGGGCACCGTGTCGTCCCGATGGATGATCTCCTCTTTCGTCTCCCCGGCGGGCAGCCCGGCCGGCACGTCGGGCTCGCCGGCGGCGTCGCGCGCCACCTCGTCCAGGGCCTTCTGGAAGACGGCGAGCGGACCGGCCTCCACGGTCTGGGCGACGGCGTTGCGCAGCCAGATCTCCAGCGGTACCGAGCCGTCGACCAGCCGCTCCACGCGGTTCATCTCGTTCAGGTCCGAGTGCACCTGCATGCCGGGCGCGGCGATCAGCGGCAGCGTGCCCCGGTACTTGGGCATGATGCCGTCGAGGAGCAGCCGCCGTACCGACGGATCGGCGAGCCCGGCCTCGAGCGAGGCGTCGACCAGCCGGACGATTTCCTCGGAGGGGAGATACGCGTCGCTCATACGGGTTCAGGCCGCTCGCGGGCCGTTCCTTTCGGCTGTGTCGGCTGCTTCTGCTGTTTCTGCTGTTTCGGTAGTGCGTTGCGGTGCCGACGGCGCAGGGCAGGGGCCACCCGCACCCATGGCTGTCGCCACGCCGGAGACGAGCGCGCCGCTGTGGTCGTGCAGCACGAGGAGCCGCCGGGCGAGCGCGTCGAGGGTGCCCCGGTCGCGGGCCTCGCGGAGCATGTCGGCCATGGAGGGCTGTGGCGGGGCCGGGGGCAGCTGCTGCTCCACGGACCGGGCCGGCGTCACGGGGCCGACGGCGTTCTCGAGGATCTTCGTCACGGCGAGCTGCAGCTCGGGCTGCTCCGCCAGCACGCGGACGATCGTGTCCGCGAGGCCGTCCAGGGCCCCGTTGTCGGCGTCCGGCAGTCCCACGACGTCCAGGGTGTGGCCGAGCGCGGCCGGATCGTGCCGGGACACCTCGGCCGCGACGGCCCGGACGAGGACCGGCTGTTCGGCCAGCGCCTCGTCGGGCAGCTGCCGCAGCTGCCGGGCGAGGCGGCGGTCGATGTCGGCGCCGCCTTCGCGCGGCGCGGCCAGCCGGGCCCGCGCCAGCGTGGCTGCCAGGGCATCGAAGTCCCGGCCGAGGCCGGTGGCGATGTCCTCCGCCTCGGCCAGGTCGCGTTCGGCGCCCGGCACGTCGCCGTCCTCCTCCGCGAGCCGCGCGGAGAGCAGCAGCAGCTCCAGCTGCGCATCGACGTCGCCCGCCTCCTCCGCACGGTCGACGGCCTCCTGCGCCGTGTCCCGGGCCTCCGTACGCCGTCCGCTGCGGGCCAGGGTCTCTACGAGCAGGGGATCGAGGGGGCTGCCCGGTGTCCAGGGCCGGCGTTCGGCGAGCCGGGCCGCTGCCTCGTCGGTGAGGCCCTGTGCCAGCAGGTCCTCGACCTCGCGTGCAGCGATGCGCTCCCAGTCCTCCTGGTCGGCCTCGTGCAGCGCCTCGTCGGGGAGGTGCCCGCCGAGGCGGCCGGTCAGGAACGCGGCCGACCGGGAGGTCATGTCCTGGTCCGCGCGCTCGAGGTAGCGCTCGACGCCCTCCTCCCAGCGCTGCTCCACGGAGCGGGGGTTCTCGTTCAGACGCAGCCGGTGGTAGATCTCCTCGGCCCGGGCCTCGAGCCCCTCGCGGGCCGCGTAGTACTCCACCGCGCGCTGCCCGACCGTGCGCATCATGTCGGTGCGTGCGGTGTCCGACAGGCGCAGCATGATGGCCCGCAGGTCGGAACGGTGCCGCAGGGCGCCCGGCCCGGCCGGTTCCATCAGGTCGAGCCGGGCCAGCCGGCCGAACAGGCGGCGCGCCCGCTCCGGGGAGTCCACGTCCAGTCCGCACGCCGGGGCGAGGACGTCCCGGACGAGATCGGGGGTGATGGTGCGCAGCGCCAGGCCCGCCTGGGCGAGGGCGCGCGCCTCCGCGTCGGCGATGTGCTTGAGGATGCGGTCGTACAGGATCCCCTGGACGAGCATCTGGTCGACCTTGCGGTAGAAGTACCGGCGCCGGGCGGGCAGGCTCTCGACCAGTTCGCCGAGCGGGCCGGCCTCCTGGTGGGCGAGCACGGCGGCGTGCGCGGCCAGCTTCAGGCTGAGCGGGTGGCCGCCGATCCGCTCGGCCAGGGCCCGGGCCACGCCCTCGTCCTCGACCCCGCAGGACACGAGGAGCTCCACGGCGGCGTCCGGCTCGAGGTCGCCGAGCGCGATCGTCCTCGGTTCCGCGACCTGCGCCGGGTGGTGGACGCCTGCGCGTCCGGCGACGATGAACCGCAGCCGTGGATACCCCTCGTGCAGCGCCGACCAGATGGCCCACATGCGGCCGAGTACGGGGTTCGCGCGGTACTGGGCCTCCTCGAACGAGTCGATCACGATCACCAGCGGCGGGCCTGCGTCCGCGCCGCCGCCCGCGTCCGCCACCGCCTGGACGAGGCATGCGCAGACCCGGCGGACCAGGTCCGTCTCGCGGGCGCGCGCCCTGCTGTGGAACTGTTCGGCGGCTCCGCGCCCGGCTCCCGAGCGGGTGGTGGAGAGCTGGTACAGCTCGTCGACGGTGTTCTGCTCCTCCCGCTGGGTGCGGGCGGTCTCCTCGCACTCGCCGGCCAGTGCGTCGAACGCGGTGCGGTGTTCGGGGTACTGGACGCCGAGCTGCCGGGCGATGTCGGCGACGAGGGTCACCGGCTCGTGCACCGAGAGCGTGGGCCGCTCGAAGTCCACGTAGGCGAAGGGGAAGTCGTAGGGGAGGTCGAGGAGGAACCTGGCGAGCAGGGTGCTCTTCCCCATGCCCCCCAGCCCGTGGATGAGCAAGGGGGGATCCTCGGTTTCCTTGCCGGGCAGGTCTCCGCCGACGGGGCTTCGGCCCGGCGGCTGCGACAGCGGGACCGCCGTCGGTGCGGGCGGTTCGCGGGGCGGAGAGGCCGGGGGCAGCCCGACGTACGCACGCAGCTCGTCCAGCTCGGCGGCGCGCCCGCAGAACCTGCCCCTGACCAGGCGTTCGAGCGGCTGGCGCAGTCGGGCGCGCTCCAGCAGCCGCTGGACGTGCTCGGGGTCCGGTATCCCGGTCGTGTGCGGGATCTGCACGAGCCACAGCACCGCCTGGAGGATGCCGACGAGCCCGTCGACGTCCTGCTCCCCCAGGGCCGGCGGCGAGCCGGAGAGGTAGGCGAGCGCGAACCGTTCCGGTCCGGGCCCCCCGGGGACCTGGCCGAGGTTGGCCTCCAGGCCGAGGCGTGCGGCCTCCGGGCCCGCCAGGCCGCGCAGTGCCGCCTCGCGGACCTCCTGCCTGAGGACCCAGCCGGCCCGGGGCTGCGTGCCGAGGGTCCTGCAGTCGTGGACGAGTTCCAGCGCCGCCCGGCCGCTGCTCGTCCCCTCGCCGGGCAGCCGCAGCTGCGTGGGATCGAACCCGGAGAGCAGGCTCGCGGCCTCCCGGTACGCCCTGCGGCTGTCCGGGACCGCGGGCGCGGTCCCGGCTCCCGCGACGAGCAGCTCGCCGCGCAGCCGGGCCTCGAGGTCCTCACCGGATCCCAGCGACCGGTAGAGGCGTACCGTCCGTTCGGCCGCGGTGCAGATCTTCCGCATGTAGCTGTCGTCCCCCGGTTGCTGCGCGGCGACGAGGATCGCCGCCACGGCCGCGTCGGTCAGTGCCGCGATCCCGGCCGTGTCCCGCGGCCCGGCGGTGCCCCCCGGTCCGGGCGTCTGGGCGAAGAAGGTCCGGAAGAAGGTGTCCAGATCGTCGGGACCGGCGACCCGCGCCGTGTCCCGGTAGATGTTGTTGCGCAGGTCGTGCGGCAGCTGGCGCATCGTCGGCCCGTAGCCCAGCAGTACGAGCCGGGGCACGGTCTCCTCCTGCACGGGCGTGTAGTCGTAGATGGCTTGGGCCAGCTGGCCGATGCAGTCCCAGACGTCGGAGTTGGTGTCGACCTTGTCGCACTCGTCGAGGACGAGCCAGAACCGCTCGTCCGCGGCCGTGGCGCGGCTGACGATCCGGCGGACGGCGTCGTCGACGCACGGCAGTGGATCGTTCAACTGTGTCGTGTTCAACGGTGAGATGCCGGGGTCCCGGTCCCCGACGAACTCGGCCAGCCGCCGGACCAGCTGGGCGGCGGTCGAGGTGCGCGACAGCGTCACCCGCACCGGGCGGAACCCGCGGTGCTGGCCGAGGTGCCGGATCAGGTTGTAGGTGTACGAGCGCCCGCTGTCGGCCTCGCCGTCGACCACCAGCACGGCCGTCTCGGGGTCGTCGAGGATCTCCCGCAGGCGTGCCCGCAGGTCGGCGCGGTCGATGAACACCTCGGTGCCGTTCTTGAGCACGCAGGCGAGGGAGTGGTCCGGGGCGGAGGCGTGCACGTTCGCGTCCTCGAGCAGCCTGGCCCGGAAGCCGTCGGCCTCCGTGCCGGCCGGCAGGGAGCTCAGCTGATCCAGGCTGACCAGGACGTTCAGCAGGTGCAGCTGCTCCCCGATCTCCCCCCGCGAGGCGCGGACCAGCGTGACGGCGTTGTCCCAGCTCTTGTTGGTCAGCGGGAGATTGCCGATGAACTCCGGGGAAAAGCCGTTCTGGGCGAGCCTGTCATGCGGGTCCGGGGTGTCGAGGAAATATTCGGACACCCACTTGGTGACGAGGCCCCATTCCGTTTCGGTGAGCGGCATACCGCACCTACCCGGCCGCCCCTGACGGGCGACGGCAGACGGATTCGATTGCTATCTGTCATGGTTTCACCCGGTCTGTTGTGTGGCAAGGCGGCCGGTCGTGGAGTGACCGCCGGCCGAGTGCGGGCAGCGCGGGCGTTGCTCCGGCCGCCGCGCCCGATCGAGCGTCGCTGGGCGCCGCGCGGTTCGGCGGGCCCTGCGCCGCGGAACCCATGCCCGAGGTGTCGCCCCATCCGGTGACACCGTGCCCACCGCATCCGAGGAGGACCTCATGCCCGCTGGCGTGTCCATCCACGTAGGACTCAACAACGTCGACCCCCGCAAGTACGACGGCTGGGACGGACAGCTCATGGCGTGCGAGAACGACGCCCGCGACATGGCCGAACTGGCCCGCGGAGTCGGGTTCGACGACACCGTGATCCTGACCGAGGACGCCACCGTCGGCACCGTCACCACCGCACTGCGCAAGGCGGCCGGGAAGCTCGGGGCCGGGGACATCCTGCTCCTCACCTACTCGGGCCACGGCGGCCAGATGCCCGACAGCGACGGCGACGAGCCGGACGAACTCGACGAGACCCTCGTGTTCTTCGACCGCCAGTTCCTCGACGACGAGCTGCACCGGGAGTTCCAGCGGTTCCACAAGGACGTCCGCATCATCACCTGCCTCGACTGCTGCCACAGCGGCACCGCCACCGAGCTGATCGACGCCCCGGCCCAGGGGGAGGCGGTCCGCCTCATGCCGGTCCTGAAGCAGCAGCAGATCTTCGAGCGGGACAAGGCGTTCTTCCAGGACCTCCAGCGCGAGCTGCGGGGTACGAACGGCGACGGCGGGGAACCCGGCGTGGTGCTCATCTCCGCATGCCAGGACGACCAGGTCGCCCTGGACGGCCGCGTCAACGGCAAGTTCACCGAGACCCTGCTGCGGGTCTGGAACGGCGGGGAGTTCAGCGGCGACTACGAGACCTTCCACCACGACATCAAGAAGCGCATGCCCGCCACGCAGATCCCGAACTTCTTCACGACGGGCAACCCCGACGCCGGGTTCCTCTCCCAGAGGCCCTTCACGATCTGAGAATCGGTTCGGTCACCGAACTGATTTGCTACGGTGGGCCCATGACGCTCCCCCGCGACTACCGCGGCCAGTCCTGCTCCCTCTCCCGCGCCATGGAGGTCGTCGGCGAGCGCTGGACCCTGCTGATCGTGCGGGACGCCTTCTTCGGAGTCCGGCGGTTCGGGGACTTCGCCGGCCACCTCGGCATCCCGCGCGCGGTCCTCACCGACCGGCTCGCCGGTCTGACCGCGGCCGGGGTGCTGGCCCGCGTCCCCGGGGACGGCCGGCGCGAGGTGTACGCCCTCACGGACAAGGGGGTCCGCCTCTGGCCGGCCGTCCGCGCACTGTCCCTCTGGGGCGAGGAGCACCGGCCCGCACCCGGCGGGCCCCGCCGGGTCTTCCTGCACGCCGCCGACGAGGCACCGGTCGCCGTCGACGGGCACTGCACGGGCTGCCACGCACCCGTCGAGGTCGCCGACCTCATCGTGGCGCCCGGTCCCGGACTGCCGCCGCCGTCCGCCGATGACGATCCCGTCACCGCAGCCCTGCACCGACCGCACCGGCTCCTGCAGCCGCTGCCCCTCACGAAAGGCTCTCCCGTATGAGAATCCTGACAGTCGGCGCCGGCGCAGCAGGCGGCTGGTTCGGCGCCCGCCTCGCCCACGCCGGGCAGGACGTCACCTTCCTGGTCCGCCCGGAGCGGGCCGCCGCCCTGCGCGGGCGCGGGCTGCGGGTCACGGGCCTCGGCGAAGACCTCACCCTCACCCCGCAGTTGGTGACCGCCGACGCGCTGGCGCACCCGTACGACCTGGTCCTGCTCTCGGTGAAGTCCACGGCGCTCGACCGCGCGGCGAAGGACCTGGCCCCGGCGGTCGGCCCGCGGACCGCGATCGTGCCACTGCTCAACGGCATGGCCCATCTCGACCACCTCATAGGCCACTTCGGCGGCGCGCCGGTCCTCGGTGGCGTGGCCAAGGTGGTCACCACCCTGAACGAGCACGGCGACATCGTGCGCATGGCCCCGCCGTCCACCCTGCTCACCGGTGAACTCGACGGCCGGCCCTCCGCCCGCGTGGACGCCGTACGCGCACTGCTGACCGGGGCGGGCATCGACAGCCCCGAGACCCCGGACGTCGTTGCCGCGATGTGGCACAAGTGGGTCTTCATCACCACCCTGGCCGCCGTCACCTGCCTGGCGCGCGGCTCCGTCGGCGAGGTCGGCGCCGTTCCCGGCGGCCGCGACCTCGGGCCGGCCGTGCTCGCCGAGGCGGCGGCCGTCTCCGCCGCCGCGGGCCATCCCGTACCGGAGGCCGAACTCGCCTTCACCACCCGGACGGTGACCACGACCGGATCCCCGCTCACCCCGTCGATGTACCGGGACCCTGGTCGCCGGACGCCCCACGGAGGTCGAGCACGTCTTCGGCGACCTGGTCGCCCGAGCCCGTACGCTCGCCGTGCCCACCCCGCTGCTGGACCTCGCCACCCTGCAGCTGAGGGTGCACCAGCGGCGCGCGGTGCAATTCCAAAACGGTGGGTGACCTCCGGCGCGGTCCGTCGTTGAACACGGCGGTCAAGCGAAGTGCACCAGCGAAGTCCCGGGTCTCCCCGCGAGGCCCGGGACTTCGTGTGCCGCCCCGTGCCGGTCCGGGTCGGATGAGGCCGTTGCCCCTGGCGCAGAGGGCGGCCCGGGTGGGTCGCGCAGGCCCAGCCGGCTCGGAACGCTCCCGCCGAGCTCGACCCCGGCTACGACGGCGCCCGGCAGGGCGGCACCCCGCTCTGCCCGCCGGCCACGTTCGGTGACGTGTACCACCGCATGGTCACCGGCGCCGGACGTGCGCCGCCGCACCGCGACGTCCACGTCGTCGTGCTCGGCAAGGGGCGGCTGGAGCCGGTGCCGCCGCCCTTGGCCCGGGCCCGCCCGATCACCCGTTCGTGACCCGCACCGGCGGCCCGGCGCGGCCCTGGGAAACGAACCCGCTGGTCAGGGGGGACGGAGGGTGACAGACTGAAACGGCTTCAGGTCAACCCAGGAGGACAACATGGCAGAAGAGTCGGACACCCCGCAGGGCGAATCGGCGGCCGAGGAGGCCAAGCGCAAGTTCCGGGAGGCCCTTGAGCGCAACGCCCGCAGTGCCCATGCACAGCAGGCTCACCAGAGCCGGGCGAAGATCCAGGGCGCCAGCGGTGGCGCCGGCGGCAAGAACAAGAAGACCCGCCGCAAAACGGGCTGACCTGCCGCGGTCTCCACGGCGATGCCCTGAAGATGTCGGAAGAGGGGGCCGCCTCCAGCTCACAGAGCCGGAGGCGGCCCCCTTTGCGCACTGGGCCACTCGGGTGACAGGCAATAACCAAGCCCGCCGTCGGCAGTTGATCAGCTCGTCCCGCCGGGGGCAGCCATCCCAATGCAACAGTGCGACAGAAGGAACCTCCTCATGCTCAAGAAGATCATGGCCACCACTGCGGTCACCGCCTCCGTGCTGGGCCTCGGCGCCGCGGTAGCCGCCCCGGCGATGGCGATCGGCAACGACAACGGCATCACCACGATCAACGGCAACGAGGCCTCCCAGATCTACGGCAACCAGCAGACCGAGGGCGCGATGAGCCCGCAGCTCAGCCTGGTCCAGGGCACCCTCAACAAGGCCTGCATCGGCCTGCCGGCCAAGGTCAACGCCCAGTCGCTGCTGGCGCTCATCGCCAACGTCGGCGTCCAGGACATCAACGTCGCGTCCAACCCGATGAACCAGCAGTGCACCGAGAACTCCACCCAGGCCAAGGGTGACGAGACCGCCTCGCACATCCTCAGCAACATCCCGGTCCTGTCGGGCAACGGCTCCGCCTTCAGCTAGTCGCCCCTCGACGACCGGCGGGGCCCGTACGCGCGATGGCGCGTACGGGCCCCGCCCGTTTGCCCGAACACGATAAAAGTTGGTCTAGACCTTGACAGGTCCAGACCAGCTTCGCTTCAGTGGCGGTACTTGCCCCCCACGGCAACTCCCCCCACTGAAGGAGCAGTTACGTGATACGTGCGCTTCGCCGCCGCGCCCTCGCCCTGGCCGCCGCCGCGGCGGCCACCTTCGGCCTCGCGGTCGCCCTCCCCGCCTCCTCCGCCTCCGCGGCCGCGGCCTGCGTCACCCCGTGGGCCTCGTCCGCCGTCTACACGGGCGGCATGAGCGCCTCGTACAGCGGGCACAACTGGCAGGCCAAGTGGTGGACCCAGGGCGAGACGCCCGGCACCACAGGGCAATGGGGCGTCTGGTCCGACCTCGGCTCCTGCGGCGGTGGCGGCGGCCAGGACCCGAACCCCGGCAACCCGTCCGGATTCGTCGTCTCCGAGGCCCAGTTCAACCAGATGTTCCCGAACCGGAATTCCTTCTACACCTACAACGGCCTGGTCTCGGCCCTTTCGGCGTACCCCGCCTTCGCCAACACCGGTGACGACACCGTCAAGCGGCGCGAGGCGGCCGCCTTCCTGGCGAACGTCTCGCACGAGACGGGCGGGCTCGTGTACATCGTCGAGCAGAACACCGCGAACTACCCCCACTACTGCGACGCGAGCCAGCCCTACGGCTGTCCCGCGGGACAGGCCGCCTACTACGGCCGCGGCCCGATCCAGCTCAGCTGGAACTTCAACTACAAGGCGGCCGGCGACGCGCTCGGCATCAACCTGCTCGCCAACCCGTACCTCGTGGAGCAGGATCCGGCCGTCGCCATGAAGACGGCCCTGTGGTACTGGAACACCCAGAACGGTCCGGGCACGATGACCGCCCACGCCGCGATGGTCAACGGAGCCGGCTTCGGCGAGACGATCCGCTCCATCAACGGCTCCCTGGAGTGCAACGGCGGCAACCCCGCCCAGGTCCAGAGCCGGATCAACGCGTACCAGAGCTTCACGCAGATCCTGGGCGTGACACCGGGCAACAACCTCGGTTGCTGACCCGTCCGGCCGCCGCTCTGCGCCCCCTCAGCGGGTGCGCAGGGTGGTGGCCAGCTGGGCTCGGGAGCGTACGTCGAGCTTCTGGTAGATCCGGGTCAGCCGGGCCTCGACCGTCTTGACGCTGACGAAGAGCTTCGCGGCCGCCTCCTGGTTGCTGGCGCCCTCGGCGACGAGCAGGGCGAGCCGGGCCTCCGCCTCCGTCAGGGCGGCCAGGGCCACGGCCGTACCGCCCCCGGCCGGCGCCGGTTCCCGGTGCTCGGCGGCGAGTTCCGCCCAGGGCTTCGCGCCGGCCGCGGTGAACACCTCGGCCGCCGCCCGCAGCGCGGCGCGGGCCGGCGCGCGCCGGCGGCGGCGCCGTTCCACCCGGGCCAGGGCGAGCAGCGTACGGCCGCGTTCCACCGGCAGCTGGAGCGCGCCGAACCGGTCCGCCGTGGCCTGCAGCAGGTGCACGGCGGCCTCGGCATCGCCGTGCGCGGACAGGCACAGCCCGCGGGCCCGGTCGAGCGCGGCCACCACCGTGGTGCGCCCCAGGCCGACGGCGACCGTACGGACGGCGCCGAGCAGTTCCGCGGCCTCGTCGGGCGCGTCCGCAGCCACCAGGGCCTCGGCCAGCTCTCCGTGCCAGCGCAGGATCGAGGGGTCGACGACCTGCTGGGCCGCCTCCAGGTCGGCCACCCGGCGCAGCGTGGCCACGGCCTTCGCGGCCTCCCCCGTCGCCAGCTCGGTCAGGCCGAGCGCGTACAGGCTGCGTGAGAGGAACACCTGGTCGTGCTCCTCCTCCGAGGCCTGGATGCCGCGCCGGGCGTATCCGGCGGCGCGCGCGAAGCTGCCGCCCATGGCCTCGGCCATCGCGGCGGCGTACCAGGCGGGGCCGGGCGAGAGCCCCGCCTCGATGGTCAGTTCCAGGGCGCGGCGGGCGTGCGCGGACGCAGCCGTGCACCGGCCGCGCCGCAGTTCGACCTCGGTGAGGCTGCGCAGCACCTCGAAGACGTCCTCGGCGGATCCGGTGCGCCGGACGGCGGGCAGCAGGACGAGCAGCTGGCGCCGGGCGTCGGCGAGGCGGTCGTCGAAGAGGGCGTGCCGGACGGCGAGGTACTGCGGCGCGTTGCGCATCCCGAGCGGTACCTCGGGCGCGGGCAGGGCCAGGGCCTCGGCCAGGATGTCCTCGGCGTCCGGGTCCCCGAGGATGCGGCCCATGCGGGCCCGTACGGTCAGCGCCATGGCCTCGGCGACCTGGTCGCCGCCCTTCGCGGCGAGTGCGCCGGCCTCGGCGGCCGCGTCGCGGGAGCGGACCGGATCGCCGTCGCTGAGGTTGTACTTCGTGGCGATGCGCAGCTGCACGGCCGCCTGGAGGGCGGGGTCCGCGGCGGCGTCGTCCATCGCGCACGCGAACGTCTCGTCGAGGTCGGCGAGGGCCTGTCCGGCGGCGTCGATCACGGCGAGCCGGGCCCGTACCCGGTCGGCGGGCGAGGCGTCGCGGGCCAGTACGGCGCGGGTGGCGCGGCGTGCGAGATCGGCGCGGCCGGCCCAGCCGGCGTCCTCCGCGGCGGCGACGAGGCGGGCCAGTTCGTCCCCGGGCCGGTTGGTCGGCGTACGTTCGGCCGCGAGCAGGCCGAGTTCGGCGGCCAGGGCGCGCTTGCCTCGTCTCCGGCAGGCCGCGGCGGCCTCGGTGATCTCGGCGGCGAGCCATTCGTCGGGGGTGTCCACGGCCAGTGCGCGGTGTCGTACGGCCTGGACGGGGTCGTCGACGGCGGCGGCGAGCGCGGCGTGTCCGGCGGCGCGTTCGGGCCAGCCGGCGTCGGCGGCCAGGGCCATGGGCAGGGCGCCGGCGGTGAAGGCGACGGCGCCGTCCTCCCCGACCGTGACCAGCGCGGCCCGTTCCGCCTCGGCGAGTTCGGCCTCGGCGTCGGGCCGGCCGGCCCGGCGCAGCAGGGCGGTCGTCGGGCGGGCCGCGAGGGCGGCGAGCAGCAGGGTGCGGCGGGCCCGGGCCGGGGCTTCGGCGAGGAGCCGGCGGGCGACCTCGCGGGCCTGGCCGGACAGGGGCAGGGGGTCGGCGTGGTGGGCGCTGGCGTCGCGGGCCTCGGCGGCTTCGGCGAGGGAGTGGCCGAGGGCGAGGGCGAGCCGGGGGTTTCCGCCGCTGGCCTGGTGGATGCGGCCGGCGAGGCGGGCGGGGAGGCCGTGGCGGGCGAGGAGTTCGGCCACCTCGTCGGCGCCGAGCGGGGGGACCCGGATCTCGGGGGTGCCGGGGCCGCACAGGGGGCCGCCGACGGGGGCACCGCCCTGGACGCACTCGGCCACGAGGACCCGTACGCGGGGCGGGGTCAGGCGCAGGGCGAAACGGAGCAGATCGGTGCTTTCCGCGTCCAGCCACTGGGCGTTGTCGAGGACGAGCAGGACGGGGGTGCGGGCGGCGAGCGTGCGGAGCACCTCGACGACGGCGAGGCGCAGCGCGACGTGGTCGCGGCCGGCCCGGGGTGCGTCGGCCTCGCGGCACAGGAGGGCGATGGCGGTGCGCTGGGGTCCGGAGAGCCGTTCCAGCGCGGCGCAGGGCACGGAGGCGAGGAGCGCGGCGGCGGAGGCCTCCGGTATCCACTGGTCGGCGGCCTCGGGGGCGAGGCGGAGCACGGTCTCGTGCCGGGTCGCGGCCGCGGCCGCGAGCGTGCCGGCCACCTCCGTCTTGCCCGCGCCGGCGGGTCCGGTGAGGAGCGCCCGCCCGTGCGTGGTCAGCGCGCGTTCGACCGCCTTGATCAGTTCACCGTGTCCGACGGTCGTGTCAGCGTTCCCCGTCGCCGCCACCACGCACAGCCACCAGCCTCTCGGTCCCCACTCTGTGCCTCTCCTGTGAGACGCGACAATACGAGGTCGGATGCCGGGTGGACACGGATTGTGACGCAGAATTCAGTCAGCTGTCAGGAAACGGCTGCGGACCTGCCGATACGCGATGTATCAGCAGGTCCGCGGGGCTCAATGGTCCGTACTATCGGGCCTTCAGAAGCCGAGGCTCCAGTAGTCGATGAAGCCGGTGTCGCCGCCGGCGTTGTCGTTGACGCGGAGCTTCCAGGTGCCGTTGGCGACCTCGGACGAGGCGTTCACGGTGTACTGCTGGTTGATGTTGTCGGTGCCGCCGCCGGCCCGGTTGCTCAGGGTGTAGACCGAGCCGTCCGGGGCCACCAGGTCGACCTTCAGGTCACCGATGTAGGTGTGCTTGATGTCCACGTTGACCTTGAGCGCGGCCGGGGCGTTGCCCGCCACTCCGCTGACCGTGATCGGGCTCTCGACGGTGGTGTTGTCGCCGATGTTCACGTTCGTGGTGTTCTCGAAGGCCGGAGTGGTCGGCGAGGTCACGGCGTTGACGGTGGCGGCAGCGTCGGCGAGACCGGCGCCGCAGCCGCCGGTGCAGGTGCCGGCGAGCGGGCGGGCGTTGGCCTTGATGGCCGCCTCGACCTGCGCCGGGGTCAGCGAGGGCTTGGCGGCGACGACGAGCGCGGCGAGACCCGCGATGTGCGGGGCGGCCATGCTGGTGCCCTGGTAGGGCTTGTAGATCTCGGAGCCCGGGGTGGTGGCGCCGTTGTTCAGGGTGGAGAGGATGCCGTTCTCGGGGGTGGTGACGGTGCCGGGCGTGTCGGTGGCGCGGCGGGTCTCACCGCCCGGCGCGGCGATGTCGACCTTGGCGCCGTAGTTCGAGTAGAACGAGCGGTCACCGGTGCGGTTGGTCGCGGCCACGGAGACCACGTTGTTGCAGCTGGCCGGAGAGAAGCCGGCCGCGTCCGCGTTGCTGTTGCCGGCGGCGACCACGACGGTGGTGCCGCGGGCGACGGCCGCGTTGATCGCGTTCTGGTAGGACGCGGTGCAGGCGCCGGAGCCGCCGAGGCTCATGTTGATGACCTTGGCGGGGGTGGCGTTCGCCGGGATGCCCGCGACGGTGCCGCCGGAGGCCCAGGTGATGGCGTCGACGATGTCGGAGGTGGTGCCGCCGCACTTGCCGAGCACGCGGACGGGCTGGATCTTCGCGTTGTACGCGATGCCCGCGACGCCCTTGGCGTTGTTGGTGGCGGCGGCGATGGTGCCCGCGACGTGGGTGCCGTGCCAGGAGGAGCCGCTGGCCGGGGAGCCGGTGCCGCACTCGTTCGCGGCGCTCCAGTCGCCCTGGTCGGCCGGGTCGCTGTCGCGGCCGTTGCCGTCGCGGGCGCCGGTGGAGTCGCTGATGAAGTCGTAGCCGGCGACGATGTTCGGGGCCACGTCGGAGTGGGCCACGTAGCCGGTGTCGATCACGGCGACGGTGACGCCGGAGCCGGTGGTCTTGTCCCAGGCCGCCGGAACGTTCATGCCGGCGGTGGGCTCGAAGAGGTCCCACTGCTTGGCGTACTCGGTGTCGTTCGGGGTGGCCATCGCGTAGGCGCGGGAGTCCGCCTCGACGTACGCGACGTCCGGGTCGGCACGGAACTGGGCCATCACGTCGGCCGCCTCGGCGGGGGCGACGGAGCCGCCGAGGTTGACGAGGGCGGCACCGGTACCGAGGCGGCGGTCGAACTTCGCCTTCTTGTTGCCGGCCTTCTTGCCCTTGGCGGTGGCGTCGTCGGCCGCGGCCTTGTTGGAACTGGCCTCGGTGGCCGAGGACTTGTAGCCGACGATCAGGTTCTGCACCGGCGCGGCAGCGGGGGCGGCGGGCGCGCCCGCGGCCGGGAGGGTGGAGGCGGCGGCCGGGGCCGGCGCGGGCTCCGCACCGGTCAGGGCCACGGAAGCGGTGGCGGAGCCGGCGAGCAGGGTGACGGACATCGCCACCACGGATATGAGCCTGCGTCTCGTTGCGTGCACGGTGTTCCCTTTCGCGAGCCGTTTCCGGGCAAGCCGGAGCGGGCGGTTGGAGCTGTGTGGGAGGTGAACCGGCGGCTACGGGGCCGGGGACGGGTTGGTCACGCCCGTCCCGGCCACCGCTGCTCGCCGCGTTGCCCCGGCCGCTTCGGCGGGGCAGGGGCAACGGCGGTGCGGGCGATCCCCCCGGCCGTACGGCTTCACACCATGTGGGGTTGGCGCGGGGTCCGTTCGGGGTGGGAAAGATCGCCGGTGGGCAGACAGTAGGCAACGCGAGGATGAACCCGATACCGGGAAAACCCTTGTCCACCCCCCTGACGCCCCCCTACACCTCCCCGGGACCCTACCTCCCGCCCTCCTGGGCCCTCCCGCGGGGGTGTCCCGCCCAGCGCGGGCCGACCACGCCTCGAGGCGTCCTCCGGCGGCAGCCGCAGAGCGGGCTCAGGACAAAAGCCGGCATGCCTCCCAACCCGGGCAGGACCCCAGCCCGCAGCCCGGCACGGCCTGCCCCCGGTGAGGGGTCAGGCCGTGCCGGGCTGCGTTCGTTCGAGGTCCCGTGCGCCGCGGGGCGGCCTCAGCGGGTCGGGCAGACGCGGCCGACCGACCTGAGTTCGTCCTCGGTGAGGTTCCGGTTGACGGACCGGCAGATCTCCTTGATCGATGCATCGGGATCGCGGACGACCCACAGCCGCACCGTCGCGTCCTCGCTGCCGCTGGCAAGGGTGCCGGAGCCGAACATCACCGACTCCACCACGGCGGTGTGGCCGGACAGCTTGCTGCGGACCTTGCGCGTGGCCACGTGCCACAACCACACGTCCGAGTCGTCGCTGCCGGTGGCCAGCGTTTGTCCGTCCCTGCTGAACGCCACCGCGTGCACCGGGTACGTGGAGCGCGGCAGGGTGCTGCGATGCCGGCCGGTGTCCCCGTCCCACAACTTCACGGTGCCGTCGCGGCTGCCCGTGGCCAGGGTGCGCCCGTCGGGGCTGAACGCCACCGAGCCCACCTCGCCGGTGTGGCCGGAGGGCGTTCGGAGGAGGTTGCCGGTCTTCACGTCCCACATCCGCACCGAGCCGTCGGTGCTGCCGGTGGCCAGGACGTGCCCGTCGGGGCGGAAGGCCACCGAGCTCACCGGCTTGCCGGTGCGGCCGGACAGCGTTCTGAGGAGCTTGCCGCTCTCCCCGTCCCACAGCCGCACCGTCTTGTCGTCACCGCCGCTGGCGAGGACGCCGTCCTTGCTGAACGCCACGGAGCGCACCGCCCCGGTATGCCCCGGCAGCGCGCGGGCCGTGCCCGTGTCCAGGTCCCACAACCGCACCGTCCTGTCGTCACCGCCACTGGCGAGGGTGCGCCCATCGGGGCCGAACGCCACCGCCCGCACCGGGCCGCCGAGGGCGGGAAGCGTTCTGCGGAGCCTGCCGGTCTTCACGTCCCACAACCGCACGGTCTTGTCGTCACTGCCGCTGGCGAGCGTGCGCCCGTCCGGACTGACCGCGACCGACCGGACCGCGCCGGTGTGACCGGACAGCGGGGGGCGGGCCATGTCCGTGTCCGTGTCCCACAGGCGCACCGTCCTGTCGTCACCGCCGCTGGCGAGCGTGCCGTCCCGGCCGAACGCCACCGACCACACCCCGTCCCCGTGGCCGAGCAGCGGGGGGCGGCTCGTGCCTGCGTGCAGATCCCACAACCGCACCGTGCGGTCGGAGTTGCCCGTGGCCAGAGTGCGCCCGTCCGGGCTGAACGCCACCGACCACACGCTGTCGCCGTGGCCGGCCAGCGGCGGGCGGCTCGTGCCCGCCTCCACGTCCCAGAGCCGCACGGTGCCGTCGAGGCTGCCGGAGGCGAGCGTGCGCCCATCGGGGCCGAACGCCACCGACTCCACCGCTCTCGTGTGGCCGGACAGCGTCCGCGCCGTACCCGCGTCCACGTCCCACAACCGCACCGTGCCGTCCTCGCTGCCGCTGGCGAGCACGCCGTCCCGGCCGAACGCCACCGAGACGACCGGTCCGGTGTGGCCGGACAGCGTACGCGCCGTACCGGCGTCCACGTCCCACAACCGCACCGTGCCGTCCTCGCCGCCGCTGGCGAGGACGCCGTCCCGGCCGAACGCCACCGACCGCACGGCGCCGGTGTGGCCGGACAGCGTTGTGCGGAACCCGCCGGTCTTCGCATCCCACAACCGCACCGTCCTGTCGCCGCTGCCGCTGGCGAGCGTGCGCCCGTCGGGACTGAACGCCACGGCCCGTACCGCGCCGCCGTGGCCGGACAGCGGGGGGCGACTCGTACCCGTGTCCACGTCCCACAACCGCACCGTCCTGTCGGTGCTGCCGGTGGCGAGCGTGTGCCCGTCGGGGCTGAACGCCACCGACCACACCGCTCCCGTGTGGTCGGACAGGCGCCGCCGCAGCGGGAGGGCGGCGGCAACGTCCAGACTCTTGATCGACTCGAGGGTGTGCCTCTCCCGGTACGCCTTGATGGCCAGCAACGCGGCAAGGTCGGGGTTCGCGCTGATGAGCGTCTCGGACTGGGCGGCGAGCTCGCGGGAGAGGGCCGTACGGCGCTGGACCTCGGCCGCCCGCCACTCCCAGACGGCTCCGCCCACGGCGACGAGCGCCATGACGAGCAGGGCGGCAAGGATCACGATGGTGATCTTGCTGCGCCGGATGACGGCCAGTTGGCGCTGCTGGCTCGCCGCGAGGAAGTCCCAGATGTCGCGCGGCAGGCGGCGTTGCTGCTGCCACTCGAGGCCTTCGGCGAGTGCCGTCCCCCCGAGGAGGTCCCCCGGATCGCTCCTCTTCTTCCAGCGTTCCTGCCGTTCGCGGGTGCCCTCGAGCCAGTCCTGGAAGCGGTGGTCCTGGCTGACCCAGTCGCGCAGCGTGCCCCAGTCCTGGATGAGTGCGTCGTGGATCAGTTCGGCGACCGGCGGGCCGGCCGGCGTGTCGGCGCCGTCGGGGCTGCGGGGCGTGTGCGTGGTGATGATGCGGTAGCCGGTGAGGGCCTCCAGCACCTCGTCGACGGCCCCGCCGGCGTCGGGGCCGGCGTGGGGGTCGGCCGCCAGGTCGCGCAGGTCGTGCAGGGGGACCTGCGCGCGGATCGCGGGAATGTGGTGGGCCGGGTCGGCCGGCCGCACCAGAGAGGTCAGGATCCGCTGCGCGACGAGCCGGTGATCGGGGGGCAGCTGGTTGAGGGCCGTCTCGCACCACGTGGTCATGCTGCCCCTGACTCCGCCGATGCGCCGGTACGCCTCGTGCGTGAGGTATCCGTCCTGGCGCCTCTGCCACAATTGACTGAGCGTCAGCTCCAGTAGGGGGAGTGCCGTGACGGGTGCCTCGCGGGTCGCAGCGCCCTCGGGCGCGATGTCCAGGACGTCGCTGATGATCTCCTCGGGCAGCCCGTGCTGGAAACGGGCCCCCAGGTCCTCGGCGGGCTTGGTGATGATGTCGTGCAGGTCTTCCTGGCTCAGCGCACTCGGTACGTTGAGGAGCCCCGGCATCGCCGCCTCCACGATCCGGGCCAGGGCCGCCAGCTGGGGGTAGAAGTCGTCACGCATGACCAGGATCACGCTCAGCTCGGCATGCGACTTCACCGCTTCGGCGATCTGGTCCGTCGCGGCCTGGCGGTGTGCGTGCTGCCGGCCGTTGCCGGACGGAGCGAGCAGCTCTTCGAACTGGTCGATGACCAGGACGACGCGCTCGTAGGCGGGTTCGGCCTCGAGTCTGCGGGTGACGGCTGCGGCGATCCCGTCGGTGGCGGCCCCCGGAAGCCCGGCGCGCTCGATCTCGAGCAGCAGGTTCTGCCGCGGCCGGGCGACGACGTGCAGCCAACGGTCGCTGCCGGGCAGTCCGCCCTGCGCCAGCACGGGCAGGACGCCGGCTTCGACCAGGGAGGACTTGCCCGAACCGGAGGGGCCGAGCAGCAGGGTCACCCGCCGCTGCCGGGCCAGGCTCGCGATGACCTGCCGTACGGCGTCCTTGCGGCCCTCGAACCAGTGGGCCTGCTCCGCGGTGAACGGCTCCAGCCCCTGGTAGGGGCACACGTCCTGCTCCACCAGACCGGGCCAGACCTCGCGCAGGACCCGTACGGGGGTGACGTAGGCGATGCCCAGCCCCCGATCGTGCTCGTCCGGGGCGGTGATCTCGGTGAGCATGCCGATGACCAGGCCGGTCTTGGTGTCGAGGATCGGCCCGCCGCTGAACCCGGTGGTCAGGGAGTTGGCGTCGGTCAGCTGGAGGCGCTCGCTCCTGCCCTCGATGGCCGGCAGCCAGTTCCCGGCCCGACCGTAGCCCCAGTGTCCGCCCGGCGGTGCCTGGGCGGGGAACCCGAACGAGACCACCTCGTGGCCCTCGCTGCCCGCGGCAGAGCCCAGCGCAAGCGGCTCCACGTCCGGCGGGGCGCTGCTCAGGCGGACGACGGCCACGTCCTCGTGCTCGGGGGCCCGCCACGGCTCTTCGAGGACCTGTCCCTCGACCCGGGGCGCGCCGGCCGCGCGCGGGAAGACCAGCTGCAGGCTCCCGCCGGGCCCGGATCCGGCGCCGGTGACGACGTGCGCGCAGGTGACGAGGACGTCCCTGGCCACCAGGAAGCCCGCGCCGGCCACCGCCCCGCCGGCACCGAGGATCTGGGCCACGGCAGGCGGGATTCCCGCTCCCGGGGTGTGGGCGCCCTGCGGCCCCCCGGTGGCATCCGGCCCCTCGGCAGCGCTGTCCACCCGGGTCAGCCCCTGCTGCCGTCCGGGCCCGGTCGTGCGGCGGCGGACGCCTTCCATGCCACGGTCACGTTCAAGTGGCAGCCGGCGCCGGTCTTGGTGATCACCGCCCCGGCCTCGAACGCGAGGTCGACACCGAATCCGACCACGATCTCGTCGGGCCGGGCCTTGCGCAGTTGGTCGAGCGTGGCGCGGACCGCCTCCGTGATCGGAACCAGCGCCTCTTGCAGCGTCTCCGGCAGGTCGTGGATGGCGTCGGCGAGGCGACCGGCCTTCACCGGCCCCTCCAACGCCACCGATCCGGGCGTGGCCTCGATCAGAAGGCCGCCCCCGCCGTCCAGGGCGATCCGAGCCAGAGTTGCCACAACTCCTCCTCCACCCGCGCTGTTGGGCTGAGGCCGCTCATGGCCGCGAAGCGGGACGGCGATGGCGTCGGGCGTCGGCGGCCCGTGCGATCGAGCGATCTGCGCGCGCGTACGAGCCCGCTGCCGGGTCCCGACCATCATCGTCGGGCCCGGGCACGTGCCGCATCCCGGGCTGGGCCGTACGGGGCCGGCCCGTCAGGACCGCGGCTGCGGTTCGTGGTGCCTGCGGAAGTAGGTCCAGCTGTTCTCGTTGGGTTCGGTCCACTTCTCCGGGGCGTGCGCGTACTCGGGGTGGTGGGCGGCGATGTGGGCACGGGTGCGCTCGGGGACCTCGGCGTAGGAGGCGAGCTTGCGGCCCCGGCAGTGGAAGGTCAGTCCGCCCGGCCTCTGGCCCTGTTCCATCCAGGGCAGCCACGGGGACATCCGCATCCAGGACATGGTGCACGGGACGCCGGGCTCGTCGGTGGCGAGCACCGAGCGCGGCGCGAAGAACTGGAAGAGCTCCAGCGCCCTGTACGTGTCGTCGGCGGAGTTCAGCGGGTAGTCGGCGACCGGCAGCGGCGAGGGGTGGGCGAGCGGGATCTCCAGGCTGAAGCAGACCTGGTCCCCGAGCTCGGTCAGCGGGACCGGGAACGGCCGCAGCCGCAGATTGGCCGGATCGTTCCAGATGTGGATCACCGGCTTGCCCTCCCAGGTGTCCAGGATCTCCCGGGTCTGCGGATCCAGGTAGAACGCGGCCTCCCTGGTGAGCAGTTGGAAGCCGCCGCTCTCCGGGTCCTCGACGAGGCGGGCGACGTTGACTCCTTCGAAGCCGAAGAGGCGCCGGTACGGCTGGTCCGGGGCCCAGGAGTGGACGTCCCCGGACCACCAGAAGGTCACCTCGGCCCCGTCGAGCGAGGCGCGGGTGCGGGCGAACGCGTGCAGGAGCTCAGCGGGTGTCATGCCGGGTACTCTGCGCGGTCGCCCGCCGGCTCGGCAAGCTTGCGGGCCGCGGCCTGGCCGACATGCGGATGGCAGGTTGACGCTGCGGCGCGCAGCGGCGACCGTGACCCGCATGCGGAACGAACGCCGACTGCTCACACTGCTCGTCTGCCTGGTGCTCGGCATCGGGCTGACCGCCGCCGTGCTGGGCGCTGCCCGGGTGGCGAGCCCCGACGGGACGGTGCATTCCGGGATGAACTCCCGTGACTACGTGGACATACAGGACGTACCGCTCGGCCCCCGCGAGCCGTCGGCGGGGCCCGACGCCTCGACGGGCACCGTGACGGTCGACTGCGGGCGCAACGAGGAGCGCCACTACAACGAGGACAACCTGGTGGTGTCGCCGGGACTGCGCTCGGGCGCCCACCACACCCACGCGTACGTGGGGAACCTGTCCACGAACGCGATGTCGACCGACGCCTCCCTGGCCGCCGCCGCGACCAGCTGCCGCGGGGGCGACCGGTCCACGTACTACTGGCCCGTCCTGCGCCGGCTGGACCGGGCGGGCAGCCACCCGCACGAGAGCTCCGCCGGGCACGGCAACTCGGGCGAGATCCTGCCCGAGGCGGCGGTCTCCGTGGAGTTCCGCGGCAGCCCGGTGGGCAAGGTCGTGCCGATGCCGCGCTTCCTGCGCGCGATGACCGGCGACGCGGTGGCGTACACGGCCGCGAGCGACGCCGACGTCCGCGCCCGCTGGGGCTGTTCCGGTACCCCCGGCCGGTTCACCACCCGCTACCCGCGCTGCCCCGCCGGTGAACGCCTCACCCGGACGCTCGTCTTCCCCAGCTGCTGGAACGGTCTGGACACCGAGAGCCCGGGCCACCGCTCGCACCTGGGCTTCCCCGCGGCCAACGGCGTCTGCCCGCAGGGCACCTTCGCCGTTCCGCAGCTGCGCATCTCCCTCGCGTACGAGGTGGCGCCGGGCGTGCCCGTCGCCGTCGACTCGTTCCCCGAGCAGCGGCACAGCCCGAAGACGGACCACGCGATGTTCGTGGACGCCATGACGGACGGGCAGATGGCCGCGATCGTCGCATGCCTCAACGAGGGGCTCGGCTGCCGCACCTGAGGACCACCCCGTCGAAGTGACGGGGGTCACATGAACCAGGTCCCGTCGGGCGGCGTGTTCTGTCCGCACCAGATGGGCGAGGAAGACGGAGAGGGTGAGATGGCCGGACCACTGTGGCCCCGCACGCGGCGGGGCTCGACCGACGAGGCATTGATCAGGTCGGTCTACGAGGAGCACGGCCACGCCCTGCTCGCCTACGCCACCCGGCTGACGGGGGACCGGGCCACGGCCGAGGACGTCGTCCAGGAGACCCTCATACGGGCCTGGCGGCATTCCGAGGTCCTGGTCAACGGAAAGGGTTCGGTGCGCGGCTGGCTGCTGACGGTGGCCCGCAACATCATCACCGACCGCTACCGGGCCAAGGCCGCCCGCCCCGCGGAGGTTTCCGGGGCCGCAGCCGCTCCCCCGGTCGAGCTGGACCACGCCGATTCGGTGGTGGACACGATGACCGTGCTGGGTGCGCTCGACCAGCTGTCCCCGGAGCACCGGGACGTGCTGAAGGAGTTGTACTACCGCCAGCTCAGCGTGGCCGAGGCGGCCGACAGCCTGGGCATCCCGGCGGGCACGGTCAAATCACGTGCGCACTACGCCCTCAAGGCGCTGCGCGAGGTGTTCCGACAAGGCAGTACCAGGGAGGGCAATCGAATGGGCAGGCCGCCCCAGCAGCCCGCCGGACTGCGTGAGGTGGTGGCATGAACCGGCAGCGGCACGAGGAGGAACTGCTCGGCCCGTACGTTCTCGGCGTCCTGGAGGCGGAGGACGTGCGCCGGGTCGAAGAGCACATGAGCGGCTGCGTGCAATGCCGTGAGGAGGTGGCCGCGTTGCGCGAAATGGAAGCGGCATTGGGCGAGGTGCCTGTGGAGGCCTTCCTCGACGGACCGCCGCAGGGCGGTGATCTGCTGCTCCAGCGCACGCTGCGGCAGATGCGGGGCGAGGCGTCGGGCGAGCGGCGCCGACGCTGGAGCGTCGCAGGACTGGCCGCGGCGGCTTCGCTGGCCGCCGTGTTCTGGGCCGGGGCGCAGCTGGGCTCCGCGGACGGCGGGCCGGTCGCCCAGCCGCTGCCGCCGGCGCCGACGGTCACGGCGCAGCCGTCACCCCCGGTGGCGGGCACGAAGGTGGCCTCGGCCACCGACCCGGGCAGCAACGCGCGGATGACCGTGCAGGTCACGCCCGCCGCCAAGTGGGTACGGGTGCACGCGGCCGTGGCGGGGATCCCGCCGGGCGAGCGCTGCCTGCTGATCGTCGTCGGGAAGGACGGCAAGCGCACCTCAGCGGGCAGCTGGGTCGTCGGCAGCCAGAACGGCGAGGGCAAGGGCGCCTCGCTCGACGGCTCGGCGGCGGTGGACCCGGCCAACGTCAAGGAGGTCGTGGTCGAGAACGAGTCGGGCAAGCGGTTCGTGTCCGTGCCCATGCCGGTGTAACCCGGCGCAACCCCGCCGACGGGGGGGGTGACGACGGGAGAGGAGCCCGGGCGGCCGAGTGACGGCCGCCCGGGCTCGTTGCCGCGCACGGCCACGCGCATGCCGCCGGGAAACCGTTTCTCCTCGTCAGCCCCGGTGGGCACACTGAACCCATGCCAGATCCAGTCGAACACCTGCTCGCCGCACTCGATCCGCTCCCGCACGCCGACCGGTTGCGGCTGCTCGCCACCACCGCCCGGGACCTCGCCCGCAGTGGCGAACTGCCCGGCGTACTGGACGGCCTGGCCGGCCGGGGCCGCTACGAACGTCGGCTGGCCGCGCTGGCGGCCCTGGCGGGGCGGCAGACCGAGTACCTGGCGCAGCGGCTGGCCGACCCGGACCCCACGGTGCGGTCCTTCGCCCACCGGGCCGTACGCACCCTGCCCGTGCCGGACGAGGCGATCGAGGCGGCGTACGAAGACGCCTCCGCAGAGATCCGCCGGCAGCTGACGCGGGCCGTGCTCCGCGGCTCGCGCCGGGAGCTCGCGCAGCGGCTGACGCCCGTCCTGCGGGCCCAGTGGGGCGACGGCGAGGCCGCCTGTCTGCTCCCGGCCTGCGGGCCGGAGTTCGTCTCCGCTCTGCTTCCGGAGCTGGCCCACGCCGTCACGCACTGGGGGCGGCTGGGCCGCTGCCATCCCGGCCCGGTGCTGGACCAGGCGGCGAGCGAACTGGCGGAGCTGCCGGAAGGGCTGCGCGCGAGCTGGTGGGACCGTCAGGCTCCGGGGCTGGCCGCGGCCCTGCCCGCCGAACCGGAGCGCGTGCTCGGCCTGCTGGAGCAGTACGGGCCGGGCGTGCTGCCCCGGCGCCTGGAGGACCGGATCGGCGATCTGATCGCCGCGGACGCGGAGCGGTTCGTCCGCTGGCTGACCGCCCCGGATCGGGCGGACGGGTACCGGGAGCACCTCCTTGCGCCCTCCCGGCTGCGGCAGCTCGTCCGGGCCGATCCGCCGTCCCTGCCCGCCCTGGGCCGACGCTGGGCCGGGCGCCCCGCGTACCTGGCCGCGCTGTTGAAGGCGCTGCCTCCGGGCCGGCGCGCGGCGTTCCACGACGCGGCCACCGGGCACGTCCCCGCCCCCGACGGGACGGTTCCCGACGACGTCCTGGCCGTGCTCCCGCGCGAGCGCCGCCAGGCCGTGGCGCGGCGCCGAGCGGACCGCGCCCGCCGGGAGGCCTGGGCGACCGACCGGCTGCTCGAAGCGGTCGCGCATCTTCCGGTCGACGAGGCCCGGCCGGAACTCCTCGCCAGGACGCGGAGCTCCGATGCCGATACCCGCCGGGCGGCCTGGCCGAGGCTCGTCGAGAACGCGGTCCACGCGCGCGACGCCGAAGCGCTGGGCGAAGTGCTCGAACTGATGACACGGCGGCTGCGCAACGACCGCGACCCCGTGCGCTCGGCCGCGCTGGCGGCGCTGGCCCGGGTGCCGTTGCCGCTGCTGGCCGCCGAGGCGTCGGTCGCCTGCCTGGACCGGATCGCCGTGGACGCCGTCGAGGCGCGCGACTGCTCCGCCGCGACGCACGGGGCCCTGGAGCGCCTGGTGTGCGCGGTGGTGGAGGACCCGGCTCCCCCCTCGGCGCTGCTCGACTGGGCGCTGCGCGCCCTCCACGGGCTGGTCGCCCGCAGCGGCCGCCTCGTGCACGGCGCGTACGGGAGCGTGCTGCCGCCCGGCCGGGCGCAGCGGATCCTCGACGTCCTGCGTCCCTGGCTCGACGCCCGCGCCGCCCAGGGCGAGTACGCGCCGCTGCTCACGTTCGCGGCCCACCTGGGAGAGCGCGGCCACCGCATGCCGGAGCTCCAGCGGATGCTCGACGAGGCTCGCCTGCGGTGCACGGACGGGTTGTTCCCGCAGTTCGCCCGGGTCTGGCTGTCGGATCCGGCTACGCGCGGCGAGCGGGTGGCCGCGCTGCTGGAGCAGGAGCCGTCGGCGGTCGCACTGGAGCCCGTACTGGACGCGCTGTCGGCGCACCGCACCGATCTGCTGGACTCCGTACTCGCCGCGCGCCCGCCGTACGGCCGGTTCCTGCGGGAGGGAGCGGTGCGGCCGCTCCCCCGGTTCGACTGCGCGGACCGGTGGGTGCCCCGCCAGCAGGAGGAGGCGGCCTGGCTGGCCGAGGTCGCCGTCGGCGACGAAGCCAGGGCGGCGTACCAGCGGGCGGACGTCCTGCGCGGCGCGGCGCGGATCCCCGACCACGGGCTGGAGCTCGTGCGACGTCACGCGCGCTCGGCGGACACCCGGCTCGCGGAGACGGCGCTGGCCGCCGCGGCGTGGACGGTGGAGCCTGCGCTGGTCCTGCCCGAACTGCTCGCGCACGCGGGCGACGACCACGCCCGGGTCGCGGTGTACGCCGCCGGGCGGGCGGCGGCGGGGACTTCCCCGACCCGGCTCGCGGAGCTGCTGGACGGGCTGTTGGCCGCGCCCTCGGGCGTCAAGGTGACCAGCCGCAAGGAAGCGGCCCGGCTGACCGCGCGGTTCCTGCCGCCCCGCCGGGCCGCGGTGCTCCTGGCGCGCATCGCCGGCGGCGCCGACAGCCACCCCGACGTGGTGACCGCCGCCGTGAGCCTGGCGATCGGGCTCCTGGGGACCGGGGAGGTCTGGCCCCTGCTGGAGACGGCTGCGCAGAGCGGAACCCCGGAGGCCGGGGCGGTGATCGCGGGTACCCCGGCGCTGTGGGTGGCGCCGCAGCACCGGCCGCGCTTCGCCCGGCTGGTGGCGCTGCTCGCCGCCTCTCCCCACCGCTCCGTGGCCGCTCGGGCGATCGAGGAGCTGCCGGACTGGGTCGCGTACGCACCCGAGGTCGCGGACCCCGTACGGCGCGCGGTGTGCGACCTGTCGCCGGACCCCGGGTGGAAGGGCGCGGCCGCGGCGCTGGAGAAGATCGCCGGTTCGGGGCTGCCGCACCCCGTCGGCGGCGGTGAGCCCGGGAGCCAGTTCCACCGTGCCGTGGACGGGCTGCTGGCCGTCGTACGGTCCGGTGACGACGCGGAGGCGGAAGCCGAGCGCGATCTGCCGGCCCTCCAGCGGGTGCGGTTCCTGAGCCGGAGCGTCTCTGCGGAGCACCGGGAGCTGCGCGCCGCCCTGGTGCGGCAGCTCGACGGTGAACCCGCCCTGGCCACGGACCGCGTGGCGCTGCTGCGGCGTTCGGTCGACCTGCGCGCGGACCTGCCGGAACTGCGGGCGGCCCTGGACGCCCTCGCGGCGGCCCACGAGGGCCGGCCCGGGCTGGCCGCGTCGACCGCGGGCTCGCTGCGCGACGGGAACCGGCACGGCGACCGGGTCGGGGACCCCGCCGTGGTGCTGGAGGCCGTACGCGGCCTCGCAGACGACGGCGCCCCGGTTCCGGGGTTGTTCGCCGTCGCGCTCACCTCGGCGATGGGCGGTCGCTGCGGCTGGCCGGCCGAGTGGCGTGCGCTGCTGCGGGAGCTGAGGAGGCACGCGCACCTGGAGGTACGGGACGCGGCACTCGTGGCCACCACGCACCCCGAGTGACCGGCGGCCGCAGGCCAAAAGGCCCGCATCCCCATCCGGACCGATCATCACATTGCGGTCCATGACATCCTGTGACGTCACAACTCGCCGGACGGGATCGGCGGACGTCCGGGGAATATGGGGAAGGTCGATGAGGCTCTGCTTCCTGGTGGAGGAGCACTACCGCCACGACGGCATGCCGAACGAGGTGATCCGGCAGCTGACCGCTTGGGGGCACCGGGTCGACGTGGTGCGGCCGGGCGGCTCGTTGCTGCGGATGACCGAGGTCGTGGCCTCGGGCACGCACGACGCCTGGGTGCTCAAGACGGTGTCGGGCGGGCCCGGGCTGACCCTGCTGGAGGCCGCGGCCGCGGCAGGGGCGACCACGGTCAACGACGCCCGCTCGATCCGGGGCGTACGGGACAAGGCGCTGGCCGCCGCCATCGGCCGGACGCGGGGGCTTCCGATGCCCCCGACGTACGCCGTGGCGCAGCCGGAACTGCTGCGGGAGATACCGGCGGCGGAGTACCCGCTCGTCGTCAAGCCCGCGGACGGCAGCTCCGGGCGGGCCGTGCACCTGGTGTCCTCGCCCGCGGAGCTCGAGGCGGTCCTGCCCGCGCTGGCGGGCGAGCACATGCTCATCGCCCAGCCGTACGTGCCCAACTCGGGCACCGACATCAAGGTGTACGCGGTCGGCGGGGAGCTGTTCGCCACCGAGCGCTGCTCGCCCCTGCACCCGGATCCGGCGGTGCGGGAGCGGCGCGTACCGCTGTCGGCCGAGGTGGCGGCGATCGCCGCACAGGTGGGGGCGGTCTACGGGCTCGACCTGTACGGGGTCGACGTGCTGCTCGGTCCGGACGGGCCCGTGGTGGTGGACGTGAACGACTTCCCGAGCTTCCGTCAGGTCCCGGACGCGGCGGCCCGGGTGGCCCGGGCCGTACTCGGGCTGGCACGGACGGGCAGCCCGGCGGCAGCGGCGGCAGCCGTGTGCCGGCCGCGGGCGCCGCACCAACTGCCCGTCTCGATCCCGGCGCAAGGGTCGCCCGTACAGGCGTCCGCGGTGCCGGGGGCGCCGGTACAGGCGTCCGCGGTGCAGGCGTCCGCGCGGGCCGGCGAGGCCGCCCTGTGAGGGTCTGCCTGGTCACGCCGGAGCCCGGCCATCCGCTGCTGGCCGCCGCCGCGGCGCTGCTCGAAGCCGCCGGGCACCGGGTGGAATCACTGGATCCGGGTGCGGTGGACGCAGCCCCCGCGGACCTGGCCGACGTCTACCTGCTGAAGTCGAAGACACCGCAGGGCCTGGACCTCGCGCGGGAGCTGGAGCGGCGCGGGGCCCCGGTGCTGAACTCCGCGGCGGCGACCACGCTCTGCCAGGACCGCACCGAGATGGCGGAGCTCGCCCTGCGCGCCGGTCTGCCGTTCGCGGGCACCCGCACGTACGGCTCCCTCGCGGCCTGGGCTGCGGATGAGCCGCTCGGCGGCTCGCCCCTGGTGGTCAAGAGCCGGCACAGCCGCAGGCACGATCTGGTCGCCCGGGTCGACGACGACGCCCGGCTGCGCGAGCTGGCGGACGCCTGGCCGCAGGAACCGGTCGTGGTCCAGGAGTTCGCGCCCAACAGCGGCTGGGACCACAAGCTGTGGGCGATCGGCGACCGGGTCTTCGCCGCCCTGCGCCGCTCCGAGCTCGCACCGGAGGGCAGCGGTCCGGCCCGGTCGCTCCCCCTGGCCGAACTGCCGCCCGGCTGGGCGGACCTGGTGCTGCGGACCGGCGAGGCGTTCTCGCTCGACGTCTACGGGGTGGACCTCATCGACACCGGCGACGGCAGTCCGCTGATCGTGGACGTCAACGCCTTCCCCGGCATCCGCGGCCAGGCCGGCGCCCCCCGGGCCCTGGCCGCACTCGCCCTGGCCCGGGCCGCCGGCTAGACGGCCTGGGTCGTGGCGTCGAAGTACCGTCAGGGGCCCCAGCCGGGCGGGGGAATCCGACCCGGCGGGGCGTGTCGGGGGCCGGGGGTGCGGCGGGGGCCGTGAGGATCGGCGGATGGGCGTCGTGCTGCCGGTCCTCTTCGCGCTGTTCGCGGCGCTCAGCAATGCGCTGGCCACCGTGCTCCAGCGGCGGGCCGCGCTGACCGTGCCGCAGAGCAAGGGCTTCCGGTTCGGCCTGGTCCTCGACCTGCTGAGGCGGCCCGTGTGGATCGCCGGGATCCTGGCCGTGATCGCGGCCGGGGTCGGGCAGGCCGCGGCGCTGGCCACCGGTGCGCTGGTCCTCGTCCAGCCGCTGTTCGTGCTGGAGCTGCCGCTCGCGCTGCTCATCGCCTCACTGGTGGCCCGGCGGCGGCTGCCGGGGGCACTGTGGCTCGCCGTGGCGGGGGTGGTGGCCGGGCTCGGGGTGGCGCTGGCCGCGGCCTCCCCCGCCGGGAACCGGACGCACGTGCCGATCGACCGGTGGATCCCGGCCCTCGCCGTGTGCGCGGCCGTCGTCGCGGCGCTCGCGGTGGCCGGGCTGCGCCGCCCGCCGGGGCGCGCCCGGGCCGGCTGCCTCGGCGCGGCCACCGCCGTCTGCTACGCGCTGACGGCCGCCCTGATGAAGCACTCCGTGTACGTCCTGACCGAGGGCGGCATCGTGGCCTTCCTGACCACCTGGCAGACCTACGCCTTCGGCGCGACCGGCATCTGCGCCCTGCTGCTGCTCGAACACGCCATGCAGGGCGGGCCGCTGGTCGCCTCGCAGCCCGCGCTGACTCTGGGCGATGCGGGCATCAGCATCGCGCTGGGCGTGGTCCTGTACGAGGAACACCTGCGGGCGGGGTGGTGGCTGCTCCCCCAACTGCTGGGCGTGGCACTGATCTGTGCGGGCGTCGTCGCCCTCGCGCGGGCCGGTACGGGTGCTCCCTGACGCCGGCGTCGGGTGCGGGGTAGCGTGCCGGGCAGTCGAGTGGAGGGCGGTTCCCATGCGCGCGGTGGTGTTCGAGCAGTACGGGCAGCCGGCCGAGGTCCGCGAGGTGCCCGATCCGAGTCCGTCGCCGGGCGGGGTCGTGGTGCGCGTCGAGGCGACGGGGCTGTGCCGCAGCGACTGGCACGGGTGGATGGGGCACGATCCGGACATCGTGCTGCCGCACGTGCCCGGGCACGAACTCGCCGGCGTGGTGGAGGCGGTGGGCTCCGGGGTCGTGGGCTGGCGGCCCGGGGACCGGGTCACCGTGCCGTTCGTCTGCGCCTGCGGGAGCTGCGCCCAGTGCGCGGCCGGCGACCAGCAGGTGTGTGCCCGCCAGACGCAGCCCGGGTTCACGCACTGGGGGTCGTTCGCGCAGTACGTGGCGCTGGAGCAGGCCGACGTCAATCTCGTGGCCGTGCCGCGGGAGCTCTCGTACGTGACGGCCGCCGGGCTCGGCTGCCGGTTCGCGACGGCGTTCCGGGCCGTGGTCGCGCAGGGGCGGGTGGCGCCGGGCGAGTGGGTCGCCGTGCACGGGTGCGGCGGGGTCGGGCTGTCGGCGGTGATGGTCGCGGTGGCGGCCGGGGCGCGGGTGGTCGCCGTGGACACGGCTCCGGGGGCGCTGGAGCTGGCGCGGGAGTTCGGGGCGGCGCACTGCGTGGACGCCTGGGCGGGCGGTACGGCCGACGCCGTACGGGAACTGACGGGCGGCGGCGCGCACCTCTCGCTCGACGCCCTGGGTTCGCCGGTGACCGCGGCGGCGTCGGTGGCGGGTCTGCGCCGACGGGGGCGGCACGTACAGGTGGGGCTGCTGCCGGCAGCGGCCGGGGAGACGATCCTGCCGATGGAGCAGGTGATCGGCTGGGAGTTGGAGATCCTGGGCAGCCACGGCATGGCCGCCCACGCGTATCCGCCGATGATGGAACTGGTCCGGTCCGGGGCGCTGCGGCCCGACCTGCTGGTCACCTCGACGATCGGGCTCGACGCGGCCCCGGCCGCCCTGGCCGCGATGGACACGGCACCCGGCCGCGGCGTCACGATCATCCTGCCGGGAGCGTCCGCGCAGGTCTGAGCTACGATCGCCGCGCGTTGACCGAATCGTCTTCCAGGAGGTGGCCATGGGCCTCAGCCCTCACGGCAGAGTGCCGATATCCGTGACCGCCGTGTTGGTGGGCGGCCTGCTGCTCGCCGGCTGCTCCGGCGGCGCGTCCCCGGAACCGCAGAACTCCGCCTCCCCGACGCCGGGCACGAGCGGGACGCCGACGGCCGCGTCGCCGACGCCCCCGCCCGCCGTCGCCTCTTCGGAGCCGGCCGAGACCCCGGACCCGACGGCCACCCCCGGCGCCCGTCCGAAGCAGTCCTCGTCCCCGCCGCGCTCCTCGCAGATCCCGCAGAACCCGAACCGCGGCCCCAACCCCCCGCCGGCTCCGCCGCGGCCCAGCCTGACTCCGGACTGGACGCCCAACCCGAAGTACACCATCGCGCCGCTGCCTTAGGCCGTGTCCTCCAGGCCCGTGACCTCCCGGACGTGGCGCAGGCTCGGCTCCAGCAGGACCGCGTGGAGCTGCTGGAAGACCTGGCGGGCGGCCACCGCGTTCCAGTCGGCCGGCAGGAGTTCGCTCGGCAGGCCCGGGTCGAGGTACGGGAGGCGGCGCCACTGGGTGAGCAGCGGCACGTAGTGGCGGAACGCCTCGGCCGGGCCGGGCTCCCCCTCCGCCGCGAGGCGCTTGGCGACGGGGGCGTAGGTGTCGGTGAAGGCGGCGTACTGCGTCTGGATCGCCGGGAAGTCCCACCACTCGCTCACGGTCTGCGCCAGGTCGCTGAAGGCGGCGTAGTCGGCGGCGAACAGGTGCACGTACTCGCTGAGGCCGAGCCGTACGAGCATGCCGCGGGCGTCTTCGAGCAGCCGCCCCGGGGCCAGCCACACGCCCGGGGCGATGTTGCCGAAGCCGAGCCAGGTCAGCCGGGTGCGCAGCTGGTAGCGGTGGGAGCGCTCGGACTCCGGTACGGAGAACACCGCCATGGCCCAGCCGTCGGCCAGGTCGGCGGGTTCGAGGCTGGCGAAGATGCGGCGGTCGCCCTCGTCGAAGACGGGGTGCACGGCCGGACTGAGCCGGTATCCGGTGGCACCCCGGCGCTCCGGTTCGAGGACGCCGCGCTTCTTGAGCCGCGAGATCGCCGACCGCACTGCCGGGCCGTCGACGTCCAGCTCGCCCATCAGCGTGATCAGGTCCGCGATGGAGATCCAGCCGCCGAGGCGGCGCAGGAACGCTCCGTAGACCGTGTTGATCAACGAGCTGGGCCTGAGGGGGCTGTCCGACATGATCGCCTTCCGTTGTACGCGGTCGCGATCATATCGAGCCCGCCCCGGGCCCTGCGGGTGACTACTGCGGCAGCGGGGCCTCCGCATACGCGCCGGAGAGCAGGTGTCCCGCGCCCGGGGCCAGCGCCGGCAGGTCGAGGGCGCGCAGCATCTGGTGGGCGGTGCAGACGGCCGCCGACACCACCGGCTTGCCCAGGAGCTGTTCGGCCTCCTCGATGGCGCCCAGGGAGGGCATCTGCACGCAGGCGGAGAGCACGACCGCGTCGGCGTCCGCGTACTCCAGCGCGCGGGCGAGGCCGGGCAGCCTGGCCGGGTCGTGGGCGGCCACGTCGAGGTTGTCCGGGATTTCGAGGGCCGTGTAGTCGAGGACCTCGATGCCCTCGTGGGTGAGGTAGTCCACGACGGTCCGCGTGAGCGGGCGCATGTACGGGGCGAGCAGGGCGATCTTGCGCGCGCCGATGGTGTGCAGTCCGTGGACGAGGGCGCCCGCGCTGGTGACGACGGGTGCGGGGGCGCCGTTCTCGACCGTACGGGAGTGCAGCCGCTGCTCCGAGGTGCGGTGGTAGCCGAGGCCCATGCTCATGATCGCCACCAGGCAGGCGTAGCCGAGGACGTCCACGCGGGCGTCGGACAGTTCGACGGCGCAGCGGTCGGAGTCGGCGTCCATGGCCTTGAGCTGCTGCGGCGTCACATGGGTCATGCGCATCCGGCTGGAGTGGAAGGTGAACCTCTCGTCGGGCAGGACCGCCTGGCGGGCGCGCAGGATGGCGGGGACCTCGGTCTCCATGGTCACGTTCGAACTCGGCACGATCTGGCCGATGCGGTAGGTGCGGGGCGGCACGGGCACTCCTGGGTGCTTGCTGGACGTACGGGGATCAGCGGGCGTCGACGACGGGGTTGGCCAGGGTGCCGATGCGCTCGACGGTCGCCTCGACCGTGTCACCCGGGACCAGGAACTCAGGCGGCACCATGCCGGCGCCGACGCCGGAGGGCGATCCCGTGGCGATGACGTCGCCGGGCTCCAGGGTCACGCCGGAGCTGATGTCCGCGATGAGGCGGGCGATGGGGAACAGCATGTGCCGGGTGTTCGACTTCTGCTTGGTGACGCCGTTGACGCGCAGCGAGAGGTCCAGGGCCATCGGGTCGGGGATCTCGTCCGCCGTGACCACCACCGGGCCGAAGGGCGCGTACGAGTCCTGCCCCTTGGAGAAGAACCACTGGCCGGAGCGGCGCTGGTCGCGGGCGCTGATGTCGTTGACGATGCTGAAGCCGAAGACGTGGTCGTACGCGTCCTCCTCGCTCACCCGGAACGCGGTACGGCCTATGACGACGGCCAGCTCGCACTCCCAGTCGAGCTGCCGGGTGAGGTCGCCGTTGTGCAGGATCGGCGCGCCGGGGCCGGTGACGGCCGTCGCGGGCTTGCTGAACAGCACGGGGCGGGGCGGGAGTTCCTTGTCGGTGTCCAGGCTGCGGCTGGACTCCTCGACGTGCTCGACGTAGTTGAGGCCGACTCCGATGATCTTTCCGGGGCGCAGCGGGGCGGCCAGGGTGACGTCTTCGAGCCGGTGGAAGGACCCGGCCGGCCGGGCGGCGGGATCGGCCTCGATCAGGCGCCGGGCGGCCTCCTGGGCGGTGGGGCCCGCCTGGACGAACGCGAGCAGGTCGTGCGGGAGGTCCACGCCGGCGCGGCCGGCCAGGACGGCGAGGTCGAGGACGAGACCGTCGACGTCTGCGCCGAGGCGGGGGGCCGGGTCGCCGGTGGTGGTGAAGGTCAGCAGTCGCATGGCGGGCTCCTCGGGGTCAGGCGGTGGCGGTCGGGGCGGCGGCAGCCGGGGCGGCGGGCATCGGCTGGTGGCCGTCGTTGTCCGGGTACGCCTCTTCGCGGTGGAAGCCGAGCGAGCGCATGACCGGGAAGTCGTTGAAGGAGAACAGGCAGGCGTCCTCGGACTGATCGAGGTTGTGGTGCTCGTGCCAGGCCCAGGAGGGGACGCAGAAGATGTCGCCCTGGCGCCATTCGAAGCGCTGCCCGGCGACGACCGAGACCCCGTGTCCCTTGGCGGCCGTGTAGATCACCGAGCCGGTGTGCCGGTGGGCGCGGGTGGCCTGCCCGGGGCGCAGCAGCTGCATGTGGGCGCCCATCGTGGGCATCACCGGGCCGCCCGTGACCGGGTTGGTGTACTCGGCGATGACCCCGTCGTACGGGGATCCCTCGCTCGCCTTCGCCAGGCCGAGCAGGGCCTCGTACGTCGGCTCCCAGGGGTAGGCGAGCAGCGGCGAGTAGGGCCGGCTCCAGCGTTCCGAGCCGTACGGGAGCAGGTTCGCGCTGTACTGGAGCACGGAGGAGTTGACCACCTTCCCGGGCGTCTGGTGGAGCTCGGGGTGCACCTCGTAGAACCCGGCGTCGAGGGCGTTGACGAGCGGGATGTCGAGGCCGTCCTGCCAGATGACGGGCGCGTCGTCGGCGTCGTTGCCGTGCTCGTGCCAGGTGCCGTTGGGGGTGATCGCGAAATCGCGCGGGCCGACCTTCAGCTTCTGGCCGTCGACGACCGTCCAGGCGCCGGTGCCCTCGTGGACGAAGCGCAGGGCCGCGGCCTGGTGGCGGTGGGCGGTCATGGCCTCGCCGGGGCCCATGATCTGGAGCCCGGTGTAGAGGAGGCCGGCGGCGGCGCTGACGTCCTTGCGGCCGGGGTTGACGAGCATCACGACGCGGCGGCCGGCGTCGTCGGCCTTGACCAGGCCAAGGGCCTTGTGGACGAGGGGCCGCAGCTCCTCGTAGCGCCAGAGCACGGGTACGGACTTGGGCTGCGGGTACCAGGGCTCGATGTCGTTGGCGACGGTCCACAGCGCGCCGGCGTCCAGGGCCTCGAGCTCGCCGTAGTAGTGCTCGAGTTCGGGGGTGTCGAAGACCCGGGCGCGGCCGAGCATGGTGTCGTCCTGCTCGATGGTCATGCGTCCTCCTCAGCGGTGGTGGTCAGGGGACCCGCGGGCGGTGCGGTGAAGGTCACCGGCGGGCGGGGGCGGTTGTCGACTTCGAGGCGGAAGATGTCGAAGCGGTTGTAGTGGCCGGTGATGTCGTGCATCTGCTTGGGCTGGATGCAGCGGCCGAGGTCGATCTCGCCGTAGACGATGCCCTCGTCGTCGACGAGCGGTTCGCTGACCGGGCGGCCGTCGGGGCCGAAGATCCCGGACAGGGCGCTGCGGGGCCGCTGGAACAGGGCGCGCAGCTCCTCGTCGTCCCCGGCGAGGGTGTCGACGATCTCCGGGGAGACGGTGGAGCAGGCGACGACGGAGAAGACCTTGCCCTCGAAGCTGTGGGCGGCGGTGCGGACGGCGATGGCGTCGGCCATGTCGTAGTCGGCCGGGGCCACGGGCAGGGCGATGTAGCAGGAGGCGTGGACCAGTTCGCCCTGCGCGAGGAGGGTGAAGCGGGCCAGGGTGTTGGTGTTCTCGCCGCAGGCGAGGGCGCCGAGCGGGCCGACGGGGGTGGGGTGGACGCGCAGGGAGCTGCCGTCGCCGCCGGTCCAGGTGAGCTTCTCGGCCCAGGTGGGCACCAGCTTGCGGTGCACGCCGAGGAGTTCGCCGTCGGGCCCGATGGTGAGCAGGGTGTTGTAGAGGACGCCGAGGCTGTGCGCGGCGCGTTCGTTGACGCCGATGACGAGGACGACCCCGTACTGGCGGGCCGCCGCGCGCAGGGTGTCGACGTACGGGCCGGGGATGTCGACCGAGGCGCGCTGGAGGCGCTCGAACCAGGGCGAGCCCTGGACGGGGTTCATCGTCCAGTTCCAGTAGGGGTAGCCGGGGACGAACACCTCGGGGAAGACGACGAGTTCGGCACCGTTCGCGGCGGCCTCGGCGATCAGCGCGACGGCCTTGTCGACGGTGGCGGCGGGGTCCAGGTAGACCGGGGAGGCCTGGACGGCGGCCGCCGTGAAGCGGGGCAGGTGGTGCAGGGGCGGGCGGTGCGGGGGCAGGGTCTCCATCAGGGTCTCCTCAGTTGGCCGGCGCGGTGGCGGCGAGGCGCGGCAGCCAGCGCTGGTGCACCGGCGCGGCGGGCTGCCGCAGCAGCTCCAGGCGCGGCGGGACCCGGTCGGTGCGGGCGGCGGGCGGTCTGCCGCTGCCCGCCTTCCAGGAGGGCGCCCACGGCGCGGCGGGCCCGTGGTAGCCCTGGGCGGCCGCGGCGTGCAGGGTCCACAGCGGGTCGTGCAGGTGAGCGCGGCCCACCCCGCAGAGGTCGGCCCGGCCGGCCAGGATGATCGAGTTCACGTCGTCGTACGTGGAGATCGCGCCGACGGCGATGGTGGGGACCCCGGTGGCGTTGCGGATCAGATCGGCGTACGGGGTCTGGTAGCTGCGGCCGTAGCGGGGCCGCTCGTGGGCGACGACCTCGCCGGTGGAGACGTCGATCCCGTCGGCGCCGGCCTCGGCGAGGGCGCGGGCGACGGCCACGGCGTCGGCCTCGCTCAGGCCGCCCTCGGCCCAGTCGGCCGCGGAGATCCGCACGAGCAGGGCCTTGCCGGCGGGCCACACCGCCCGTACGGCGTCCAGCACTTCGAGCGGGAAGCGCAGCCGCCCGGCGAGGTCGCCGCCGTACGCGTCGGTGCGCAGGTTGGTCAGCGGCGAGAGGAACCCGGACAGCAACTGCCCGTGCCCGTACTGGAGTTCCAGCACGTCGAAGCCGGCCCGGTCGGCGCGCCGGGCCGCGCGGACGAAGTCCCGTACGAGGACGTCCATATCGGCCCGGGTGGCCTCGCGCGGGACCGGGCTGCGCTCGTCCCAGGCCAGGGCCGACGCGGCGATCGGCCGAGCGTCCCCGGTACCGGCGCGGCGGCCGGCGTGGGTGAGCTGGATGCCGAGGCAGGTGTCGGACTGGCCGTGGACGAAGTCCGTGATCCGCCGCCAGGCGGCTTCCTGTTCGTCGGTGTAGAGGCCGGGGCAGCCGGGGGCGTCCCGGCCTTCGGCGCTGACGGCGGTCATCCCGGCGAGGACCAGGCCGGAGCCGCCGAGCGCCTGGGTGCTCAGGTGGACGAGGTCGAAGTCCCCCGGGATGCCGTCGCGGGCGGTGCCGAGGGCGGTGGGCGGCACCACGACCCGGTTGCGCAGGAGCAGCCCGCCGAGCGGGAAGGGGCGGAACATCGGGGGCACGGGAGCGGAGGGGTTGACGGCGGTGGTGAACTCCTCGTCGCGCACGCGCAGGTTGTCGTAGGTGACGCGGCGGCTGCGGGTCAGCAGGTTGAAGGCGAACTGGGGTGGTTCCTGGGCCGTGTAGCGGCCGATGTTCTCGAACCATTCAAGGCTGGCCTGGGCGGCGCGCTGGGTCGATTCCACGACCGGACGGCGCTCGTCCTCGTACGCGGCGAGCGCGCCGGGCACGTCCGGGTGCTCGTGCAGACAGGCCGCCAGGGCCAGGGCGTCCTCCATGGCCAGCTTGGTGCCGGAGCCGATGGAGAAGTGGGCGGTGTGGGCGGCGTCCCCGAGGAGGACGATGTTCTCGTGCCGCCAGGTGCGGTTGCGCACCGTGGTGAACCGGAGCCACTTGGAGTTGTTGGGCAGGAGCCTGTGCCCGTCCAGATGGCCGGCGAGCATCTCCTCGCAGCGGCGGATGCTGTCCGTGTCGCTGGTGCCGGGCGGGTGGTCGCGGTCCGCGAACTCCGCGAAGCCCGCGCGCCGCCAGGCGGCCTCGTCCATCTCCACGATGAACGTGGAGCGGGTGGAGTCGTAGGGGTAGGCGTGCACCTGGAGGGTGCCGAAGTCCCGCTCCTCGACGAGGAAGGTGAAGGCCTCGAAGACCTTGTCCGTGCCGAGCCACATGTAGCGGCCGGAGCGTTCGTCCAGGTCGGGCCCGAAGGTGTCCGCGTACGCGGCGCGGGTGGCCGACCGTACGCCGTCGCAGGCGACGACGAGGTCGTACGAGGCCGCCAGCTCGGCGGCGGGCGGGGCCTGCGTGCGGTAGCGGACGTCCACCGCCAGGGCGGCGCAGCGCTCCTGGAGGATCCGCAGCAGCTGCCGGCGGCCGAGGGCGGCGAAGCCGTGGCCGCCGGAGGTGAGGGTCCGGCGCCGGTAGGTGACGTCGATGTCGCTCCAGCGGGCGAACTCGGCCGACATGGCCGCATAGATCTCGGGGTCCGCCTGCGCGATGCCGTCGAGGGTCTCGTCGGAGAAGACGACCCCGAAGCCGAACGTGTCGTCGGGGGCGTTGCGCTCCCAGACGGTGACGTCCCAGTGGGGGGAGAGCTGCTTGGCCAGGGCTGCGAAGTACAGCCCGCCGGGCCCTCCTCCGATGACTGCTACGCGCACGGCGTACCTCCTCGTGGTTCCGGAACAACATATGGTGCAGATTTGGCGACCGTCAACAATGCTCGACATCTCTCGTGAGGAGTTCCGGTGCCTGCGGGCCCGACTTCGTCAGCACTTCGCGCACGTCGGCGGGCCAGGGCGTGGTCCCCGTCGCGCGGGAGGCGGAGTGGGCGATGACCATCCGCCCGGCGGCGGCCTCCACGCCCCCCTCGCCGTGGACCGTGAACACGTAGTGCAGGGAGCTGGCGCCGACCTTGGCGACGCTCAGCTCGATGCGCACGGCCTCGCCGAACCAGAGCCGGGCCCGGTAGTCGGCCTCGAAGTGGACGCGCGGGGTGCTGCCGAAGAGGTGCGCGAGGCCCAGGCGGCGCAGCAGCACGGCCTCGGCCGCCTCGACCCAGCGCACGACGGTGGAGTGGTGGTAGTGCCCGGCGGCGTCGGTGTCGGGCCATTCGATGCGGCGCTCGATGACCACGCCGGGCAGGTGCGCAACGAGCGCCTCGGGGCAGCCGGCGGCGCATCCGGCGTCGGCGCCGGTCCCGGCTTCGACCGGGGCCGGGTCGGGGGCCGGGGCCGGGGCTCCGGCGGCCCGGGCGGACCCGGGATCCGGCACCCCGGCGCCGGAGCGGGCCCATTCGCGCAGTTCGCCGCGCTGGAGCTTCCCGTTGCCGGTACGCGGGAGGCGCGCGACGAACTCGACGGCACGCGGGTACTTGTACGGGGCGATGGCCCCCTTGACGTGGGCCTGGAGCTCACGGACCGTCGCCTCGTCCGCCGGGACACCGGCCCCGAGCACGACGTACGCCTTGACGAGCATGCCGCGCCGGTCGTCGGGGGCGCCGACGACCCCGCACTCCTCGACGTACGGATGGGCGGCCAGGGCCTTCTCGACCTCCGGGCCCGCGATGTTGTAGCCGGAGGAGACGATCATGTCGTCACTGCGGGCCACGTACCAGAAATAGCCGTCGGCATCGCGGACGTAGGTGTCGCCGGTGATGTTCCAGCCGTTCCTGACGTACGCCGTCTGGCGCGGATCGTCGAGATAGCGGCAGCCGGTGGGTCCGGTGACCGCCAGCAGCCCGGGCTGCCCGTCGGGGACGGGGTTGCCGCCCTGGTCCACCACGGCGGCGCGGTAGCCGGGCACGGGCAGGCCCGTGGCGCCGGGCCGGATGTCCCCGTCGGCCGCGGAGATGAAGACGTGCAGCATCTCGGTGGCGCCGATGCCGTCGATGATGCGCAGTCCGGTGGCGGCGTGGAACTCCTCCCACACGGCGGCGGGCAGCGCCTCTCCGGCGGACACGCAGCGGCGCAGCCCGGCCAGTCGGCCCGCCGCGCCGGCGGCCATGATCGCGCGGTAGGCGGTGGGCGCGGTGAACAGGACGGTCACGCCGTGCTCGGCGACGAGGTCGGCCAGCTGCTCCGGGCCCGCCTGCTCGATCAGCAGGGTCGCGGCCCCGACGTGCAGCGGGAAGACCACGAGCCCGCCGAGGCCGAAGGTGAAGGCGAGCGGCGGCGTACCCGTGAAGACGTCGTCGGGGCGGGGTTTCAGCACGTGCCGGGAGAAGGTGTCCGCATTGGCGAGCACGTCGCGGTGGAAGTGCAGGGTCGCCTTGGGGCGCCCGGTCGTACCGGAGGTGAAGGCGATCAGCGCCACGTCGTCCGCGGCGGTGGGGACGGTGGCGAACACGCCGCTCTTGGCCGCCGAGCGCGCGGTCAGGTCCCCGTCCCCGGGGCCGCCGTAGGCGAGAACCGGCAGCTCGGCGAGGCCTTGACCGGCGGCCGCGGCGAGTTCGCCGAGGTAGCGGTGGTCGCACACGGCGACGGTGGGACGGCTGATCTCGCAGAGCTCGGCGAGTTCGGCGGCGCGCAGCAGCGGCATCGTCGTGACGGCGACGCCGCCGGCCTTGAGGACGCCGAACCAGGCGGCCACGAGCCAGGGGTTGTTGGGGGCGCGCAGCAGGACCCGGTTGCCGGGGACGAGGCCGAAGTCCTCGGTGAGGACCTGGGCGACCTGGTTGGCGCGCTGCTGGAGCTCGCCGTAGGTCCAGCGCTCGGTCGGGGTCAGCAGACAGGTGCGGTCGGGGCCCCAGCGCTCGACGGCTTCGTCGAGCAGGCGTCCGGCGCAGTTGAGGCGGTCGGGGTAGGCCAACTCCGGTAGATCGAAGTGGAGTTCGGGCCAGAGGGGGAAGGCCGGCAGCCGGTCCCTGCAGAAGGGGTCGGCGTGGGCGGAAGGGGAGAGCTCCATGGGGCGGCACCTCAATCAGGGAGCAGCGGGGGAGATGCGGAGCAAGTTATCTCGATAATTTTGCGTCCGTCAACATTCCTCGATATTTCTTTGGACGCCGGGCAGCCTCCGGACCGCCAGCACACCGGTTCAGGCGGCCGGCGCGACCGGCAGGCAGAGCCGTACGGAAGTGCCGAACTCATGCGCCATGACCGAGAGTTCGCCGCCCGCCTCGGCCGCGAGCAGCTGGACGATGAGCAGCCCGCGGCCACTTTCGGCATCCGGGCCGACCTCGGCGGCGGGATGGGGCAGCCGGGGCGGCCGGGCCCCCTGGTCGGCGACCTCCAGCCGCAGCCATCCCCCGCCGAAGGCCACCCCGACCCGCATCCGCCCGGTGGCGGCGGCGGCGTGCCGGACGACGTTCCCGGCGAGTTCGCTGACGGCCAGCAGCAGTACGTCCACGACCTCGGCGGCGATGCGCCAGCCCTCCAGCACGACCCGGACGCGGGCCCGCACCAGCGGTACGGCGACCGCGGCGGGCTCGACCGCCCACTGGGCGAAGCTGCGGACCCGGGCCGGGGCCGCGGCAGCGGCAGCGGCCGGGGCGCCGGCGGGCTGCGCGGGGACGGCGGCGACCGGGGCGGCCCCGGCGGGAAGGGTGGCGGTGGTCAACATGACGTGCTCCCGGAGGGGAATGCGACGCCGCCCGTTGAGTGTCTCGTGTAACTACCCAGGAACTCGGAGGCCCGATGGGCTTGTGGTCAGCGGAAACGCGTCGCTAGAGTCGTGATTACACGTGTAACACGCTAAGCCTCCCCGGTGCCCCGCGCAAGCATTTCGGACAAACGTTACGAAGCCTGGGCCGCCCGCACCGGGACCCGCCGGCCTCCGAGGCCGCACACCGAATGGGATGAGCCGTAGATGACGCAGTCTCCCCCGGCCGAGTTCGACATCGCCGACATGACCTGGCCGCCCCCGCCGTTCCAGCAGCCCGTACCGCCCGTGACCGGCGCGGACGGCGTACGCCGCTTCGACGGGATCACGTACGCGACCACCCCCGGCTACCGCCCCCGCCTCCTCGACGTACAGCTCCCCGCGGGCGAAGGCCCGTTCCCGGCGGTCGTCTGGATCCACGGCGGCGGCTGGCTGGACGGCGACCGCCGGTACCCGCCGCCGACCGTGCCCGCCGCCCTGCTGCACGGTGCGGTCCTCGGCGCCGGGCTCGCGCTCGTCTCCATCGACTACCGGCACAGCCTCGAGGCCCCGTTCCCCGCGCAGCTGCACGACGTCAAGGCCGCGATCCGCTACGTGCGGCGCTTCGCCGCCCCCCTCGGCATCGACCCGGACCGGATCGGCGTCTGGGGCGAGTCGGCGGGCGGCCACCTGGCCGCGCTCGCCGGGCTCGTCCGCCCGGGCAGCACGGATGCCGGGACCCTGGCGGCACTGGAGGGCTCCCACGGGGTCGGCTCCGGCGACACCGGTGTCCTGGCCGTCGTCGACTGGTACGGGGTCCACGACCTGGTGGCCCTCGCGGCGCACCCGCTGCCGATGCCGACCGGCGCCGAGTTCCCCAACCCGTACGACGCCCTCCTGGGCGTTCCCGCGGCCGAGCAGGCGGAGCCGGCCCGGGCCGCGAGCCCGGTCACGTACGCCGTCCCGGGCTCGAACCCGCCGCCGTTCCTGCTGGTGCACGGCACCGCGGACGGGCTCGTCCCGTACAGCCAGAGCGAGGCACTCGCCGAGGCGCTGACGGGCGCGGGAGGCGAGGTGGCGCTGCAGCCCGTGGAGGGCGCCGACCACATCTTCCTCGGCTCCCCCGACGTCCCCGCGATCGTCGCGCAGAGCGTCGCGTTCCTGGCCCGGCACCTGGGCGCGGGGGCCTGAGCCCCCGCCCCGTCCCGGACACACCGCTCCACAGACCGGTCCCACCGTGGGGGCGCGGCCCGGCCGCGCCCCCACGCGCACGTCGAAAGGCAGTCATGTCCCGGCACACACTCACTTCGGTCCGCCCCGGTGCGGCCCGGCCGGAGGCGGCGGACCTGCGCCGCCGCCCCGGCACCCTGCTCCTGGGCGTGCTGCTGCTCGCCCTGACCGCGGCACTGGCCCTCACCGTCCGCACGGACGTCGCGAACCCGCCGTTCCAGGGAGCGGACGACCGGTGGCTGCGCTGGATGGGCGGCCCGCACGACGGGCTCCCCGCGGCCCCCGCGGCCGTCCTCAACTGGTTCGGCGGCCCGCTGGGCGTCGTCGTGCCGCTCGGGATGCTGGTCTTCCTGCTCGTCCGCAGGCGCTGGACTTCGGCGGGCTTCCTGCTCGGGGTCTACCTCGCGGGCAACATGCTGGTGGTGCAGGCGCTCAAGCACCTGGTGGACCGCCCGCGCCCGGCGCACCCGCTGGTCCGCGTCGACCACGGTTCCTTCCCCTCGGGCCATGCGGCGGGGGCGGCACTGCTCGTCGTACTGGCCGGCGTCCTGCTGGTCCCGGCGGCCCGGCGGCGGACGTGGTGGGCCGGCGGCGTGGTGTTCACCCTGGCCATGATGTGGAGCCGCACCTGGCTCCACGCCCACTGGCTCACCGACACGGTGGCCGGTGCAGCGGCCGGCGCGGGGGCCGCACTCCTGGCGTGGTGGGCCTTCGCCCCCGCCCTCGCCCGGGAGCAGGCCCGACGGCCGCGGTCGTCGACCCCCGCGCGAACCCGCTAGGCCGGGCGGGTTGCGCCGCCGGGGTGTCGGACCTGCGGCGCTCGGACGTGCGCGTGAACCGGGCCGCGGCACGGCACCGTCGAACTTGGCCGTCGAGCCGGGCTCAGGACGTGGCGCGGTGGACGAGGAGGGCCTCGATCGCCGGGACCGGCGGCGTCCTCCCCGTCTCGATCAGCTCGTGGAGGGCGTCGGCGACCCGGGCCGCCGACGGCAGGTCCAGGCGGACCGTCGTGAGGGGCGGTTCCTGGAGGGAGGCGAGGACCAGGTCGTCGGAGCCTACGATCGCGACCTCGTCCGGTACGGCGATGCCCTCGGCCCGGAGGGCGTGCAGGAGCAGCGCCGCGTACTCGTCGTTGTAGGCGAAGACGGCGTCCAGACCCAGGCTCGGCCAGCGCCGGGCGAGGGCGGTCGCGGACTCCCCGGTGTACGCGAGCTCCACGGGGGTCACCGTCGCCATGTGCCGGGCCGCGACCGACTCGGCCCCGGCGAGGCGCGGGCCGGCGAGGGTGCCGAGGCCGCGTTCCCGGGGCATGACCACGCCGATCCTGCTGCGGCCCCGGGCGATGAGGTGCTCGGCCGCGGTGGCGCCGATGTCCGCGTGGTCGAAGCCGATCGTATGGACGCCCTCCACCGGGCGGGCGGCGAAGGCCAGCAGACCGCGCACCCCGGCGCGGGTCAGCAGCTCGGCGGCCTGGGCGGTGAAGCGGTCGCCGTCGAGGGCGACGACGGCCGCCGGGCGCAGTTCGGCCCAGGCCCGGGCGGCGTCGAGGGGGTCGGCGAAGCGGCCCGCGTGCAGGACGGCCGTGTAGCCGTGGCGGTCGAGCTCGCTGTGCAGGTCGTCGACCCAGTCGCTGACGAGCCGGCCGATCGCGGAGATCGACGCGGGCATCAGGACGAGGTTGCTGCGGCCGGCCCGCAGGGACCGGGCTGCGGCGTGCGGTACGTAGCCGAGCTGCCGGGCGGCGTCGAGCACCCGCGTACGGGTGCCCTCGCTGACGCGGTGGCCGGGGGTGTCGTTCAGCACGAACGAAACGGTGGCGCGTGACACCCCGGCCAGCCGGGCCACGTCGGCGCTGGTGATCGACACGGGCGACGCGGGGGTGCTCGTCTCCTTGGGCTCCCTGGGCATGGTCCTCGGTGCTCCCTTGGGTCGACTTACACCTCTCCTCCCAGGTTACACGAGTTAGATCATCGATCCCTGCGGGTTTCGTGCAGGCGGCGCGAGGGCCCCGCGAGGTCGTCGAAGGCGGTGACGACCGAGTCGAAGCGCATCGTGGTCCGCGTCCGCGCGCCGTACCGGTGCCACTGCGGCATGCCGGGGTGGTTCGGGTCGCCGGTGCGGACGAACGCGATCCAGGCCCGGTGCATGGTCTGCGCGAGGCCGTCGCGGACGGCGGGGGCGAGCCCGGCGAGGAAGGGTGCGTGCGACCACTGTTCGAAGTTGTCGAAGACGAAGGGGAGTTCGAGGCAGTGCGCGGCGCCGAGCCGGCCCTCGTACGCGGGCGTGGGGAGGTCGAACTGATAGGCCCAGACGGGGTGCTCCGAACCGGCCCTGGCCTCGGCCAGCCCGAGGGAGGGGACCCGGAAGAGCTCGTCCGTGATCAGGTCCATGAGGACGCCGGCCGGACCGGCGCCGGGGCGGGCCGCCTCGTACGCGGCGTAGACCTCGGGTGCGGCCCCGGCCCCGAAGGTCTCCGCGATCCGGTCGGTCACCTGCTCCCTGGTGGCGGCCGCGTACCCCTCGTCGAGGCCGAAGCCGAAGTTGGCCTCCTCGCGGGTCCACCCGATCATGACGTCGACGCCCGCCGCGGCCCCGTGCAGCAGGGCCTGCGCCGGATGGCGCTCGAGCGTTTCCCCGTCGACGACGGGCAGGAACGGCGTCGGCCAGTAGCCCCACCGCATCGTGCGGGCGAACAGGCCGCCGGCCGCACCGATCAGGGCCGGCCAGGGCAGTGCGCGCAGCTCCTGTGCGGTCTTGGCGCCGGCCAGCTCCCGAAAGGCCTCGGTGCGCTCCCGGTACGCATCGGGGTCGGGCAGGTCGAGCCCGAACGGCGGGCTCTGCAGGATCACCCGCCGGATCAGGCCTGCGGCCTGCGGGTGCCCGGCGAGGGCCGCGGTGGAGACGGCTCCGCCGGACTGGCCGGCGACGGTGATCCGGTCCGGGTCGCCGCCGAAGGAGGCGATGTTCTCCCTCACCCAGTGCAGGGCGGCGAGCTGGTCGGAGAGCCAGGGGTTGGCCACCTCGTCGCCCTCCGCCCCGCCGGCGCCCTCCGGAGGGAGGTAACCGAGCGGTCCGATGCGGTAGTTGATGCCGACGAACACCAGGTCGCCGTCCCGCGCGAAGGTCTCGCCGCCGTAGCCGGGCAGCGAGCCCGACCCGGAGACGAAGCCGCCGCCGTGGATCCACACCAGTACCGGACGGCGGGCGTCGTCCGCCGCGGGCGTCCAGACGTTGAGGGTGAGGCAGTCCTCGTCGAAGGGGGGCGAGCCGTGACCGCCGAGGACCGGATCGCCGCCTTCCACGTACATCTGCGGGGCGCTGGGGCCGTCCGCGCTCGCCTCGCGCGTGCCACTCCAGCCGGGATGCGGCCGGGCGGGCCGCCAGCGCAGGTCGCCGACGGGGGGTGCGGCGTACGGGACCGCCCGGAAGACGCAGAGCCCGTCTTCGATCGCGCCGCGCAGTCGCCCTGCGGGGAGGTCGACCACGGGGGGCGGGGTGCGGTTGTCGGTGTGTGCCATGGGGCCCTTCCTTCGTCGCTCCGGGGGCCGGCGGTGCGGTGGGCGCACGCCGGCCCCCCGTGCGAGGGTATGGCGATTAATGGACGACCGTCAATGATTCTCTATATATCTCGTTGGCCTGCGGCCCTCACAACCACAGGCTGTCGGCCGCGACCCGCTCGGCCTCGATCCGCAGGAGCGGCGCGAACGCCCTCCACAGCAGCATGCAGCTGCCGGCGCCGGCCAGCGCCCCGGCGACGGTGTCGCTGAGCCACTGCGCGTGCAACCAGGTCCGGCTGCCCATCATGGCGACGACGTACAGCGCCGCGAAGAGCCACCACCAGCGGCGGGCCCGCGGGGGGAACACCAGGACGGCGGCCACGAACACCAGCGTCACGGCGGTGAACACCTGGCCGGAGGGGAACGAGCCGTCGTTGACCAGGACCCACGGATGCGGCGGGCGGGGCCGGTCGACGAGGTGCTTGAGCGGGAGCACCAGGAGGACGTTCGCCGCGATGCCGGCGGTGAGGGCGAACAGCCCGGACCGCCAGCGCCCGTAGACGCAGAGGCAGCCGACCAGACCGAGCGGCAGGACCGTGCCGAGCGGGCCGCCGAGCCGGTCGAAGAGGGTGGCCAGGCCGGTGAGGGCGTCGGCGCGCGAGCCGTCCATGGACGCGGCCCAGCTGTCGTCGAGCCCCTGGAAGACGGGGCGTTCGCCGACCGAGACCAGGAGGCCGATCAGCAGCGATCCGAGGAGGAGCGCGGCGCCGACGGCGACCGCGTGGCGGGGCGGGTCCGCCGGGAGGTGGTGCCGGGGGGCGGGGATCAGGGGCGGGGATGCGCGGTGCCCGGACCGGGGCACGGCGGAGGAACGTGGCATGACAGGCCTTTCACGGTGGTCTCCCCGGGCGGTGGGGGCACGCAGAGAGCAGGCACAGGGGGTGGAGGACTTCACGGGGCCGAAGGCAGGGGGCCGGGGCCCGAGACCGCGGGCGTGAGACCGGGGACCGGAGACCGGAGGAAGCCGGCCGCGGGCTCGTGCGGTGAGCGGCGACGGGAGTCGTCGCGATGCGGCACGGAGTATTGCGGATGCGTGACCGTCGCCACAAGCGCAAGAGGGATTCCGGACACAACAGCCCTGCTCAGTGGCCTTGGGGTGATGGTTACACGTCCTCGCAGAGTTACCCGCCGGTCGGTCACGATCCGCACATCGCCACCTCTCAGCCTCTAGCGACGCCCTGAAATGGGTGCTACACAGTGTCCAAGCGCCGAAGGTGACACGTGTAACAACATCATGTGAACCGCAGCGCCCGCCGAGCCTTCCCAGGCGGCAGCACCTCGCCGCAGCCCACGCAGGGTGCACCCCTCTCCGCCACGGGCCCCCGCGCCGAGCCTCTCCACACCCCTTCTCGCCCCGTCCCCCGAGGAGTCGTCATGGCCCAGAACGAACTGGTCGATTCACCCGCCCCGGCGGATCCCGAACCTCCCCGCCAGCGCGCGCTGCTGCCCCTGCTGCTGGTCGCGAACTCCGCCCTCATGGCGGTCTACATGGGCGTCGGGTCGATCCTGCTGCCCACGCAGGTCGCGCAGATCGCCCCCGACGACAAGGTCGCCGTACTCGGTGTGATCGGCGGGGTCAGCGCGGTCTTCGCGACCGCGTTCAACCCGATCGCCGGCGCCCTCTCCGACCGCAGCGGCCGCCGCAACCCCTGGATCCTCGGCGGCGCCTTCGGCTCGCTCGCCGCCCTCGCGTTCCTCGGATACGCGACCATCGCACTGCTCGTCGGCATCGGCTGGTGCCTCGTACAGGCGACCATGAACGTCTACCAGGCCGCGGTCACCGCGATCGTCCCCGACCGGGTGCCCGTCGCCCGGCGCGGCACCGCGTCCGCGCTGGTCGGGCTGGGCCTGCCGATCGGCGGCACGGTCGGAGTGCTGATCGCCTCCAGGACCGCGGACCACCTGCGGACCGGGTACCTGGTCTTCGGCGCGATCGTCGCCGCCTCCGCACTGCTGCTCACCCTCCTGTGCCGGGACGTGCCGCGCACCGGTCCCGCCCCGGCCGCCGTCCCGAAGCGGGCTCAACTCGCCGCGTTCCTCTCGGCGTTGGCCAATCACGACTTCCGGTGGGCGTTCATCGGCCGGGCCCTGATGGTCCTCGGCTACTTCTCCGTCGTCGGCTACCAGCTGTACATCCTGGACGACCACATCAGCCTGCCCTCCGGGCTGACCCCGCCCGCCGCGATGGCGGTGCTCACCCCCGTGTCGATGGTCGCGATGGCCGTCTCGACGGTGGTGGGCGGGATGCTGTCCGACCGGTGGGACCGCCGCAAGGTGTTCGTCGGCGTCTCGGCCGCCCTCGCCGGGCTCGTCATGGTGGTCCCCGTCGTCAGCCCCACCTGGACCGGCATGCTCGTCTTCAGCGCGCTCAACGGGCTCGCGTTCGGCTGCTTCATGGCCGTCGACACCGCACTGGTCACCCTGGTCCTGCCCCGCGCCGAGGACGCCGCCCGCGACATGGGCGTCCTCAACATCGCCAACGCCGGGCCGCAGATCATCGCCCCGTTCGTCGCCTCGGCCGTGGTGACCGCCCTCGGCGGATACACCCCGCTCTTCCTCGTCGGCGGGGCCCTCTCGCTGATCGGCGCACTCGCCATCCTCCCGATCCGCAGCGTGCGCTGATCCCCGTCCCCGGGCCGCCGTTGCCGCATCGCGGCGGCCCGGTTCGAACTCCGGCGGGCACATGCCGAGGGTCGTGTGCCCGCCGGTCCTGCACCACACCCTCCTCGCACCACCCCTACCGCACCCTCGCCTTCCTCCCCTCCCAAGGAGTTCTCTGTGAGACGCAAGCGAGTTCTGCCGCCGACCGTGTTCATCGTGTGCACCGCAGCCCTCGCGGGTACGGCGCCCGCGGTCGCCTCGCCGCAGACCGCGCCCGCAGCGAGTACGGCGGCGCCCGCGGCCCCGCTGCGGATCCTGCTCACGAACGACGACGGCTACAACGCGCCCGGCATCCGCAAGGCGTTCGACCGGCTGACCGCCGCCGGACACGACGTCACCATCGTCGCCCCGCTCACCAATCAGAGCGGCACCGGCACGAAGATGATGAGCGCCCCCACCGTCGCGGTGAAACACCCCGAGCCGAAGGTGTGGGCGGTGGACGGCACGCCCGGGGACTCCGTCGCCTTCGGCCTCTCCGAGGTCTTCGAGGGACACGCCCCCGACCTGGTGGTCTCCGGAACGAACTTCGGCCCGAACGTGGCCGGTCTCGCCACCCACTCCGGTACGGTCGGCGGCGCAGTCGCCGCCCTCGAGAGCGGCGTCCCGGCGATCGCGCTGAGCACGGGCGGCATGGCCGCGCCCGATCCGACCGCCACCGTCAACGCGATGGACCCCACCATGGACTTCGCGGTGAAGCTGATCGACCGGCTGCGCAGCCGGGCGAAGTCGGGCCCGCTGCTGCCGAAGGGCGTCGGCCTGAACGTCAACCACCCGATCGTCGGCGCGGACGGCAAGGGCACCGCGTCCGGTGTGGCGGCGACCTTCCAGGACCCGCAGGCCCCGCTCCAGGCGGACTACACCGACTCCGGGGACGGCACCTGGAAGGTGACCGTACAGGTGCGCCCGCAGCCGGCCGCCAAGGGCGGTGACGTGGAGGCGGTGAGTGCGGGCAAGATCGCCGTCAGCCCGATGAACGCCGACTGGAACACCGGGCCGGCCGACTTCGCGGTCACCTCGGCCCTGATCGCCGGGCTCCGCCCATGAGGCGGCCGCGTACGGCACGGTCGCTGCTGGCCGCCGCCTGTGCGCTGGCGGCCCTGCTCGCCCCGGCGCTCCCCGCGGCGGCAGCCACGGCGGCCCCGTCCGGCGGTTCTGCGCGCCCGCAGGCCACCGTCGCGCAGGGCGTCCTGCGCGGGCAAGGCCATGACGGCACCGGCGGCGGCGCGCAGGAGTTCCTCGGCGTCCCCTACGCCGCTCCCCCGGTCGGGGAGGCACGGCTGCGCGCGCCGCAGCAGCCGCGCCGCTGGACCGGGGTCCGGGAGGCGGTCCGACAGGCCCCGGCGTGCCTGCAGTTCTCGCCGTTCGGGCTGCGTGATCCGCAGGCCGTCAGCGAGGACTGCCTGTACCTCGACGTGTACCGGCCCCGCACGGCCCGTGCCGGGGACCGGCTGCCGGTGATCGTGTGGCTGCACGGGGGTGCGTACAGCCAGGGCACGGGCACGCAGTTCGGCGGCCGCACCATGGCCGATCTCACCGGCAGTGTCGTCGTCAGCATCAACTACCGCCTGGGGCAGCTCGGTTATCTCGGGCTGCCCGAGCTCGCCGGGGAGGATCCGCAGCGTTCCGGCTCCTTCGGGCTGATGGACCAGATGGCCGCGCTGCGCTGGACCCGGGAGAACATCTCCGCGTTCGGCGGGAACCCCGGGAACGTCACGGTCTCCGGTCAGTCGGCGGGCAGCGGTTCCGTCTGTGCGCTGCTGGCCGCGCCGTCTGCGGCCGGGCTGTTCCACCGGGCGGTGCTGCAGAGCGGGCCGTGCACGCTGCTGCGTCCGCCGGACGGCGCGCAGGCCGCGTCGCAGGCGCGGGCCTTCGCCGCGGCCGCGGGCTGTACGGATCCGGCCGCGGCTGCCGGATGCCTGCGGGCCGCGTCCGGGGCGGCGCTGATCGAGGCGGCCCGTACGGTGCCCACCTCGGGTCCGGCGTCCGGCGACGGGCTGCTGCCGGTCGATCCGGCGACGGCCATCGGGAGCGGGCACTGGAACAAGGTGCCGGTGCTGATCGGGAGCACCCGGTCCGAGGCGCGCCTGTTCGTCGCCCTGACCCAGCCGTACCTGACGCAGGAGCAGTACACGGCGCAGGTCCTGGCGGGGTACGGGGCGGCCGGTCCGGAGGTGCTCGCCCGGTATCCGGTGTCGGCGTACGGGTCGCCGTACCTGGCGCTGTCGGCGGTCACGACGGACTCGACGTTCGCCTGCCAGACGGCGTGGACGGCGCAGCTGTTCGCCTCGCAAGTGCCCACGTACTTCTATGAGTTCGACGATCCGAACTCGCCGACGCTGGCGGGGGCGCAGGTGCCCGGTCTCGACGAGTCGAACGCGCACAGTGCGGAGCTGGCGTATCTGCACGACTTCACCATGGGCGACCGGCCGCTGACCGCGGAGCAGGTCGCGCTCGCGACACGGATGAAGCGCTACTGGGGTGCGTTCGCTCGCTACGGCGTCCCGGCGGCGGCGGGGCAGACGGCGTGGCCTGCGACCGGGGCCGGGGCCGCTGCCACGGTGCTCACCCTCGGCCCCGCGGCGACGCGGACCGGGACCTCGTTCGGGTCGGACCACCAGTGCGCGTTCTGGCGGACGCAGCCGCCCCGGCCGGTGTAGGTCCGGCCTGGCGCAGTGGATACGGGGGCGGCCGCGGCCCGGGATCTCGAGGATCCCGGTGCCGCGGCCGCGCTGCGCCTCGGCCGAGCGGTCCCCGAAGCCGCCCGGTCAGGCGCTCGTGCTGCGGGACCTGCGGCGGCGCAGGGTGAACGTGCCCGCCGCGAGGGCCACGAGGACGGCCCCGACGGTCAGCATCCAGGCCGGGATCCCGCCGACGGTGAGCAGTTCGCCGGTGTAGATCACCTTGCGGTACGGGGTGTCGGCGGCGGTGGCGCGCAGTTCGTGGTCGCCGTCGATGCGGCCCGGCTGCGGGAACTCCTGGTCGATCGCCGTCAGGAACGCCGGCTTGCCGCCGGTGAGCGGGGCGAGAGCGCCCTCCGGGGTGACCGTGCCGGCGAAGGTGACCTTCGGCTTCGCGCCGCCGATCGGGGAGGCGGGCTCCATGCGGTGGTCGGCCAGGATGTACAGCCCGAGGGACTGCGGGGTCTTGGCCAGCCGGGACAGCCGCATCGGATAGACCAGCCGGTCGCTGTCGAAGCGGATCTTCAGTGGGTCGAGGGCGCCCGTCAGGGTCTTGCCCTGCTGCCGGGGGGCGAGGCGTACGGCCACGTACTCCCACTTCTGGTCGACGTACGGCTTCAGCTCGGCGGTGAGGCCGTCGGGCAGCTTGAAGCCGTTGGTCTCCAGCCAGTTGCGCAGTGCGCCGGGGTCGGTCGCGGTGAGGCGTGCGACGTCGAAGTCGCCGAGCTGCTCGCGGCCGACGACGCCGACCGAGGGGTCACCGGCGCCGGGCGCTGCGGCTCCCACGGAGTCGCCCGTGGCGGCGGAGAACGGCCAGTCCCGGTCGCGCGGCCAGAAGTGGCTGCGGGTCTTGAACTCGGGCCGGGTCAGCCAGGTCAGCTGCCGGAACATCTCCCCGTCGCCCAGCTCCACCGTGGCCCGTCCGGGTACCGGCATGATCCAGGCCGCCCGCGGGGCGTCCCCGCGGACGACGAACCGCATCACGATCTGTTCCGTGCGGCCGTCGAAGCGCACGACGGAGGTCTCCCGTTCGACGCCGATCCGGGCGTAGCCCTCGGGGATCATCGCGCCGCAGCCGCAGGCGTACGCCGGGCTGATCAGGGATCCCAGCTGTGTCGCGAGCAGGGCCAGCAGCAGGGTGGCAATTCTTCGTTTCATCCACACGGGGTCTCAGACGTGGGCCCCCGTGATCCGGTTCCGGCCAAGATCCGGGACGCGTTCCGGCACGCGGTGCGGGACCTGGTTCGGGACCCGGTTCGGGGCTCGCTCCGGGCCCCGCTCCCGGTCCTGGTCACGGGGCCGTTCCGACTGGCGGAACCCCCTGGTCAGGCCGGTTCCCGATCCCCATACTGCTCGCATGAGAGGGACGGACAACACGCCGCGCAGCAGCCCCCTGGTGCCCGACGCGGTGGGGGCGGAGATCGCCCGGCACGACTGGGAGAGCGTCACGTGCGGCTGCGGCCGCAGCGCCGGGCATCTCGTGGACACCTTGTGGGCGGCCGCCGAGGGACATCCGGCCGCCTTCCGCGCGTTGGAGGGCCACGCCTTCCTGTCCGGCCGTCTGCACCCGCCCGCTCCGGCGGTGTGCGGGGTGCTGATGGCCGTCTGGTCGGCGGGCCCGCCGCGGCTGTCCACCCGTGAGGCCCTGCTGTGGACACTGCTGTCCCTGCTCGGCGCCGAGGACGACGGATCCGCGTACGAGGCCGGGCTGTACGGGCAGTGCGCGGCGTTCGTCCGTGCCGGTCTGCCCTCGCTGCGCCGCGCGGCGGCCGCCGCTCCGGGCTCCGTGTCGGCCGCCTACGTGGACGGCGTGGTGGAGCTGCTCGGCCTGGGTTCCTGACGGTCCTGCCGCGGGACGCCAGCGGCGGTAAGGCAGCGCCGCAGCAGTTCCGGGGTGACGTCCTCCAGGGACTGCGCGAAGGTGCGTACGGGCGTGGCCGGCACCTCCAGCAGCGACGGCACCACCAGTACCCCGCACCCGGCGGCCTCCGCGGAGGCCGCGCCGTCCGGTGAGTCCTCCACCGCCACGCAGTCCCGTACGTCGGCGCCGAACCGCTCGGCGGCGCTCCGGTACGGGTCCGGGTGCGGCTTCGTCCGGTCGGTGTCGTCGGCGGACAGGGTGAACGCGAACGGGACGTGGGCCAGCGAACCGCCGACGACCGAGTCGACGACCAGCCGCGGCGAGGCGCTGACCAGGGCGAAGGGCACGCCCTCGGCCTCGAGCGCGGTCAGCAGGTGCTGGGCGCCGGGCCGCATCGGCGCCCCGGCCTCGACGCGGCGGAAGAAGTCCGCGGTCAGGGCCTGCGCCACCTCGGACGGATCTCCCCCTCCGCAGACCCGTACGAGGTGGGCGGCGGTGTCCTCGACGGCCCGGCCGACGACCTCGGGCGCGTCCGCGCCGGTGAGTTCGTGGCCGAGGCCCTGCGCGATCCGCTCGGTGGTCCGCCACCACAGCACCTCGGTGTCGACCAGGGTGCCGTCCATGTCGAACAGGACTGCGGCGAGGCCGGTCACGCGGACCGGGCCACGACGAGCACCGGACGCTCGGCCAGGCCGACGGCGGCCCGCGCACCCGGCGCCAGCTCGCCCGCGTCCCGCGAGGGCAGGTCCGCCTTGACGCGGGTACCGCCGGGCAGTTCGAGGTGGAGCCTGGTCACCGCGCCGAAGAAGGACGCGGAGACCACGGTGGCCGTGCCCCCGGGGTCGGCGGTCGCGGTGACGTTCTCGGGCCGGACCAGCACCTCCACCTCCCGCGTCGCCGTCGGGACCGGGCCGTCGACGGGCAGCCGGGAGCCGGCCACCTCCACCAGGCCGGTGTCGGTGAGCCGCCCGGGCAGCCGGTTCATCGTGCCGACGAACTCGGCGACGAACGGCGTCGCGGGGCGCTCGTACAGCTCGGCCGGGGCGGCGCACTGCTCGAGGCGGCCCGCGTTCAGGACGGCGACCCGGTCGGCCATCGACAGCGCCTCCTCCTGGTCGTGCGTGACGAACACGGTGGTGATGCCGAGGGAGAGCTGGAGCCTGCGGATCTCGTCGCGCAGGTTGGCGCGTACCTTGGCGTCGAGCGCGGAGAGCGGCTCGTCGAGCAGCAGCACGCGCGGGCGCAGGGCCAGGGCGCGGGCGAGTGCGACCCGCTGCTGCTGGCCGCCCGACATCTGGTGCGGGTAGCGGTCGCCGTGGTCCGGGAGGCCGACCAGGTCGAGGAGTTCGGCGGCGCGCTCGCGGCGCTCGGCCGCGCCGACCTTGCGTACGCGCAGGCCGAAGGCCACGTTGTCGCGGGCGCTGAGGTTCGGGAAGAGGCTGTACGACTGGAACACCATTCCGGCGTCGCGCCGGTTGGCCGGTACGCGGGTGATGTCCTGTCCGTCGACCAGGACTTCACCGGAGTCGGGCTGTTCGAAGCCCGCTACCACGCGCAGTGCGGTGGTCTTTCCGCAGCCCGACGGGCCGAGCAGGGCGACGAGTTCGCCCGGCTCGATGGTCAGGTCGAGCCCGTCGAGGGCGACGGTGGTGCCGAACGCCCGCCGCAGACCGCGGAATTCGACGCGCGCGCCCACGGAGGCTGCGCAGTCATCGGAACCCTCGGACTGCCTGGCCGCGGGAAGGGTGGTGGACATGGAGGTCAGGACTCCTTGTGGGAGGTGGGGGACGTACGGGGGGCGGAGGACACCGTGGCGGGGTTGGTCCCGGCCCGCGACAGGACGAGCAGCAGCAGCCAGGTGATGAGCAGGCTGAGGATGGAGACGGCGACCGACATCCGGGCGTGGGCTCCGGAGATCGTGACGATCCACACGGCGAAGGGCCTGAAGCCCAGCAGGGAGGCGATGGTGAACTCGCCGAGGACCAGGGCCAGCGTGAGGAAGGCGGCTCCGGCGAGCGAGGACCGCAGGTTGGGCAGCAGCACGCGCAGGACCACGTACGGCCAGCTCGCGCCGCAGCTGCGGGCGGCCTCGACCAGCGTCGGCACGTCGATGGCGCGCAGCCCCGCGTCGAGCGAGCGGTAGACGAAGGGCAGCGCCAGCACGGTGTACGCGAGGACCAGGACGACCGGGAACTGCTCGTTCTGCACGGCCAGGAAGGTCTGGTAGAAGGGCGTGCGCGACAGGTGCTCGGGGCCCCAGCGCAGCACGGTGGTGATACCGGTGACCAGTGCGATCGGCGGGACCACCAGCGGCAGCATGCACATCACCTCCACGACCGGGCGCAGCCGCGGCGAGCCGAGCCGTACGGCGACCAGCGCGGGCACGGCGAGCAGCAGCGACAGCGCGATGGTGGCGGCGGCCAGCCCGAGGGAGAGCAGCATGCTCTCGGTGAACCCGTCCGCGGAGAGCAGCTGGGTGTACGCCTCGAAGCTGACGCCCTGGCCGGGCACGTGCACGGTGAAGACGAAGGAGGCGATGAGCGGGACGAGGAAGTACGCGCCCGCCAGCAGGAGTACGGCTCCGCGCCAGACCCGGGGACGGGGGCGGCGGCGCGGCCCGCGGGCCGGGGCCTGCGGTGTGGAGCCGGCGGGCGCCGCCCCGGTGTCCGGGGCGGTCGGTGCGGGCGTCGGGGTCATCGCAGCCATCGGGCGCTCCGTCGCTGGAGGGGCAGGTAGACCGCCATGACGAGGCCGGCGATCAGGATCATGTCGAGGCCGAGGGCGAGCGCCACGTTCTCCTGTCCGGTCAGTACGTTGCCGGACAGCGCGTCGGCGATCTTCAGCGTGACCAGCGGTACGGAGCCGCCGACGAGGGCCGCGGCCGTGGCGTGCGCGGCGAACGCGGTGCCGAAGAGCAGCACGAACCCGCCGAGCAGCGAGGGCGCGAGGACGGGCAGCCCGACGTGGCGCCAGAACTGCCATCCGGTGGCCCCGTTGTTCTGGGCGGCTTCGCGCCATTGCGGGCGCAGTCCGTCCAGCGCCGGGGCGATCACGAGCACCATGAGCGGGATCAGGAAGTACAGGTAGACCACGGCGAGGCCGGTGAAGGAGTAGAGGCTCCAGCCGAGGCTCGTGAGGTCGGCGAGCTGAGTGACGACTCCGGAGATGCCGACGGTGGCGATGAACGCGAACGCGAGCGGCACGCCGCCGAAGTTGGCGAGGACGCCGGAGGCGGTCAGCGCGGCACTGCGCAGGGCCTGGGAGCGGGAGGTGACCACCGCCTGGGCGATCAGGACCCCGAGCAGGCCGCCTACGACCGCGGTGAGGGCGGAGAGCTGCACGCTGCCGATGAGCGAGCCGAGGTAGGGGCCCTGGAGCGAGCGCGCGAGGTGCTCGCCGGTCACCTGGGTGGCGCCGCTCGACGGGTCGGTCCGGGTGACCGCGCCGAAGGCGATGGCGCCGAGCGGGACGCCGAAGCAGAGCCCGGTGAAGACGAGGAGCGGGAGGGCGGCGAGCCAGGTGCGCGGGCCGCGCCGCCGGCGGCGGCTGGTGCTGCCGCCGGCGGTGCCCTCCGGGTGGGAGGCGGGGGTGGAGGGGGACATCAGGAGAGGGCCTTGTCCCACTTCTCGGCGAGGGTGGCCTTGGCCTTGTCCAGCTCCGCGGAGGCGGGGAAGGCCGGGGTGCCCTGGATCTGCGGGAGCGCCGCGGCGGCGCCCTTGTCGACGGTGCCGTCCTGGGTCATGAACGGGAGCAGGACCGGGCGGGCGTGGCCCTTCAGCCACAGGTTCTGGCCCTCGGCGCTGTACAGGAACTCCATCCACAGGCGGGCGGCCGCCGGGTTGGGGGCCTCCTTGTTGATGGCCTGCGAGTAGTACTGGGCGTAGACGCCGTCGGTGGGGACGGCGACCTTCCAGTCGACGCCCTTGCCCTTGAACTGCTCGGCGTAGCCGGCGTTCAGGTAGTCCCAGTCGATGGAGATGGGCGTCTCACCCTTCTCGACGGTGGCCGGGGTGGACTCGACCGGGATGAAGTTACCGCTCTTGCGCAGCTGCCCGAAGAAGTCGATGCCGGGCTGGACGTCCGCGAACGAGCCCTTGTTGGCGAGGGCGGCCGCGTAGACGCCGCCGAAGGCCGAACCGGACTTGGTCGGGTTGCCGTTGAGGGCGACCTTGCCCTTGTACTCGGGCTTCTGCAGGTCCGCGAAGGTCGTCGGGCAGTTCGGGATCCTGGCCGCGTCGCAGCCGATGGAGATGTAGCCGCCGTAGTCGTTGTACCAGCGGCCGTCGGCGTCCTTCTGGCCGGCCGGGATCTTGTCCCAGGCGGTGACCTTGTACGGGGCGAACAGGTTCTCGCCGGCTCCGCTGCGCGCGAAGGCGATGCCGAGGTCCATGACGTCGGGGGCGCGCTTCTGGCCCTTGCGGGACTTCACGGCGGCGATCTCGTCGGAGCTGGAGGCGTCCGGGTTCTCGCTGTTGACCTTGATCTTGTACTTGGCCTCGAAGGCCTTGATGATCTCGCCGTAGTTCGCCCAGTCCGGCGGCAGCGCGATGACGTTGAGCTGGCCTTCCTTCTGGGCGGCCGCGACGAGGGCGTCCATGCCGCCGAGGTCGGTGAGCGAGACGGCGGCGCCCGGCTGGACCTTGGACTTGCCGTCGGCAGCACCGGCGGCCTGGTCCGGAGCGGCGCCACACGCGCTGAGCGTGGTGAGGACGGCGGCGCTGAGCAGTACGGCTGCACCACGGCGGGCGGAGGAACTGAGCACGGTCTCTCCCGGAGACGGGTTCCTGACGGGGGTCTACTTGTCTGAACAAGTTGGCTCCAGTTCGCCCGGCCTCGCTGTACGGACGGTGAACGGGGGCTGGACCGCGGGGCACGGCTCGACGAAGAGACGAGAATGACCGAAAGAAGCCGTGACAGGAGAGGTGTAATGATCTTCGGGGCCTAGGTCGGCGGGCAGTTCGGGATACGGTCGTCGGCAGATTCGACAGCGAGGGGGCGGCACGCGATGGGCACGGTCCGGTACCTGGAGATCGCCGGTGCACTGCGCACGGCGATCCTGTCCGGCGAGTACGCCGTGGGCGCCCAGCTGCCCTCGGAGAGCGATCTGGCCGCCCGCTGGTCCGCCTCGCGCGGAACCGTCCGGCAGGCGGTGGCCACGCTCGCCGCGGAGGGGCTGATCGGTTCCCGGCAGGGCGCCCGGAGGATCGTCCTGCGCCACGAGCGCCGGCACAGCTTCGGCGAGCTGAACAGCTTCGCCCAGTGGGCCGAAGGGCTCGGCCAGGAGGTCACCAGCCGCTTCCTCTCCCGGGTGCGCCGGCCGGCCACCGCCGAGGAGGCGGAGCGGCTCGCGCTCGCGCCGGGCACCGTGGTCCTCTACGTCGTACGGCTGCGGTTCCTCGACGGGGAGCCCACCATGGTGGAGCGGACCGCGTACGCCGACTGGGTCGCGGCCGCGGTCGAGGCGATGGCGGACGACGTCCGCTCGGTGATGGACGGCCTCGCGCACGGCTCCGGGATCGTCGCCCACTACGGCGAGCACCTCATCGACGCACTTCCGGCCGGCAGCGAGGACGCCCGGCTGCTGGAGATCCGGCGCGGCAGCCCGCTGCTGCGCCAGCGGCACGTTTCCGCCACCGCCACCGGTCGCCCGATCGAGTGGACGGACGACCGCTACCGCGCAGGGAGCGTCACCTTCAGTGTGAGCAACTCCGCGGTAGCCACCCCCTTGGAGCGCCGTACGGGCGACGGGTGAGGGTGCGGGTGCGGGGTCAGCGGGCGGCCTCGCCGAGCTGCTCGGCGAGCTCTTCGGCGATCGCCCCGGGCAGCCAGTCCGCGACCCGGCCGAAGCCGAAACCCAGGCCGACGGCCCGGCTGTTGTCCAGGGCGTAGGCGCGATCGAAGGAGAACGGCGAGGCGGGGGCGCCCTGTTCGACGATCCGGTGGCGCGCGGGGCGGCCGACCCGGTCGGCGACCAGCCCGCACAACCCGAGGACGTCGAGCGCTCCGTGGGAGGCGGCGTCGACCGCACCGGTGAAGGACTGCCCGGCCGTCCACTGCAGGAAGCGGGCGATCTCCCGGTGGTGGATGAAAGAGGTGGCCTGCGGGGCGGCGTGGACGTCCACCGGGGCCCCGGCCGCGATCCGCCCGACGTAGTGCGCGAGGCGCCCGGTGAACTCCTCCCGGCCGCCGCCGAGGACGTGCGCGGTCCGTACGGCGGCGAAGCCGAAGGGGCTGCCGCCCTCCGGGCCGTCGCCCTCCCCCGCACCGCGCAGGACGGCCTCGGCCTGCCGCTTGCCCTCGGCGTAGGCGCGGGCCTCGGGGGTGGGCGGCGCGGGGTCGTAGACCTCCATCGTGGAAGTCATCACGTACCGCGCGGTCCGGCCCGCGAAGACCCGGCGGGCGACGGCGGCCTGCCGCGGCGTGTAGCAGACCTGGTCGACGACGGTGTCGAAGGTGCGCGAGCCCAGGGCGTCGAGCAGCTGCGCCGCGTCGTCGCGGTCGGCGACGAGACGGCCCACGCCGGGCGGCGGGGCGGCGGAGCCGCGGTTGAGGACGGTCACCTCGTCGCCCGCGTCGCGCAGGAGGGTGACCAGGTGCTTTCCGAAGTACCGGCTTCCGCCGATCACAAGAATCTTCTGCATGGCTTCGACTGTGCCGCTGTATCGTCCCCAGCGGAACCGATCACCTGCTGAACGGGTATGAAGGAAAACTGATGATCGATGTGCAGCGGCTTCGCATCCTGCGCGCCGTCGCCGAGCACGGCAGCTTCAACAAGGCGGCCGGGGCCCTGCGGCTGACCCCGTCGGCCGTCTCGCAGCACATCGCCTCGCTGGAGCGGAGCCTGGGCCACCCGGTGGCGGTGCGCAGCACCCGCGGGGTCACCCTGACCGAGCCGGGGCGGCTGCTGGTGGAGGCGGCGGAGACGATCTCCGCCGAGCTGGACCAGGTCCGCCACGAGATCGACCGGCTGACGGCGGGGCGGCCCCGGCTGACGGTCGCCACGTTCACCAGCGGCGGCCGTCATCTGCTGCCCGCGGCGCTGGCCCGGTTCGTGGCTGCGCACCCGGATGTCGAGCTGACCGTACGGGAGGCCGAACCGGAGGCCGCGGTGCCGTTGGTGCGCAGCGGCGGCGCCGACCTCGCCCTGACCTATCACTTCGACGGCCCGCTGCCCTTGCAGGCCGGGCTCGACTGGACGCCGCTGATGGACGATCCGCTGTGGCTCGTGCTGCCGAGCGGGCACCGGCTCGCCGGCCGCGACTCGCTGGGCCTCGCCGAACTGGCCGCCGACCGCTGGGTGCTCGGCTGCCTGAAGACGGAGGCGTACCTGCGCAGGTACGCGGCGCTCGCCGGCTTCGACCTCCGGGTGGCGGCCTCCACCACCGACTACTTCTTCGCGCAGACCCTGGTCGCCGCGGGTGTGGGGGTCGCGCTGATCCCGCACGTGTCGCTGGCCCCCACGGCCTCGCTCACGGTCGTACGGGTCGAACCTCCGCGCCCCGCACGCCACATCGGGGTGGTCACCCCGCGCCGGCGGCGCCCCCACCCGTACGCGCAGGCGCTGACGGCGGCTCTGGCCGGGGCGGCGGTGGAGCGGTGAGCGGGCACCTGCTGGCCGGTCTCGCCGCCAACCCGGCGCTGCCGGCCGAGCTGCTCGCCCGGCTGATCGAGCGACTGCTCGCGCGTTCGGCCTCGGGCCCGGACGAGAGCCCGGAGGAGGCGGACGCGGAGCTCGCCCGGGTCCTGAGCGAACGCCCGGACCTCGGGCCCGCCCGGGTGGCCGCGCTCGCCGCGTGCGACGAGGACGCCGCACTGCATCTCGCCCGTGCGGGCCTGCTGGACGCCGCCGGTGTGGATCCGGCGGCCCGGCCGGCCGTGGCCCTCGCCCTGCTGGACGAGGGCGCCGGACCGCCCGGCTGGGCCCGCCTGCTGGCAGCCCATCCGGACCGGGAGATCCGCCGACGGCTGGCCTCCGTGCCCGGTCTCCCGCTCGATGTGTCGGAGGCGCTGGCCGCCGATCCGGATGTCGAGGTGGTCGCGGAGCTGGCCCTGTGGACCACCGAGCCGTCCGTCGCGGGGCCCCTCGCGGCGCATCCGCATGCCGAGGTGCGCCGGGGGGCCGCGTCCAACGAGGCCACCCCGCCCGCCGCACTGGCCGCGCTGATCACCGGCGAGGGGCTCGCTCCGGCGCGCTCCTGCCTGGTCTGCGACCGCGAGGAGATCCCCTTCACGCACGATCCGTACTGCCCCCGGACGGACTGCGACCTGCGCGGCGGCGCGGCTTGCGCGGGTGGGCACGAGTCCACCCTGCACGAGATCCGGCAGCAGGCCGCGCGCAACCCTGCCACGCCCACGGCCGCCGCGGCCTCCCTCGCCGACCATCCGTCCCTGCTGATCCGCTGGGCGCTGGCCGAACGGACCGACCTGTCCCAGGAGTTGTACGCCCGGCTCGCCGAGGACCCGATTCCGGGGGTGCGGTCCGAGGTGGCCGAGAACCCCGCGATCGGCGAACCCCTGATCCGGGCCCTGGCCGCCCGCTGCGGGAAGGGCGGGAAGAACGCAAAGGGCGGAGCCGGCGGGGACGAGGTCGCCCACAGCCTCGCCCGGCACCCGCGGCTGCCGCTCGACGTCCTCGCGCACCTGGCCCGGGAGACCCGGATCGGGCCGGCCCTGTTGCCGCGGATCGCCGGCGCCGTGCCCGCCGAGCTCGCGCAGGCCGCCGCGTCGGCGGATGCCCGCGTACGGATGCTCGTGGCCCAACGGCGCGATCTGGAGCCCGAATTGCGCGACACCCTGGCGGCCGACACGGATGCGGCGGTGGTCAAGGCCGTCGCCCCGCACCCCGGCCTGTCCGAGGAGCAGCTGCGCGCCATGGTCGGGCTGCACGGCGTACGGGTCCTCGCGCGGGTGGCGGCCAACCCGGGCGCCCCGCCGGCCCTGCTGGAGGAGCTGGCCCGGCACGATCCGCCGGTGCGGCGGGCCTTCCGCGAGATCGCCGGCCACCCGAACGCGACGGCCGGGGCGCTCCTGCCCGCCCTCGCCGACGAGAGGGCCCGGCCGCGAGCCGCCCGCCACCCGGCCCTGCCCGCGGCGGTCCTGGCCGATCTCATCACCGACCCCGATCCCGAGGTGGCGCGGGCGGCGGCCGCCAACCCTTCGCTTCCGGTCGACGTGATGACGGACCTGCTCGGGGACCTGCTCAACCACCGGTGGGGGGAACGGGACGGGGCGTCAGACCGCCGCCCGTCAGGGCCTCGACCGGGGCGCCCGCCTCGAGGGTGACGGGGATGCCTCCGGTGGCCGCCTCCAGGCGCGCCTTGTACTCCTTCGACGCGGCGCCTTCGGCGGAGGTGCTGACGGTGATCCCGGTCGCGCCGGCGCTCGCGTGCCCGGTGTAGACGGGGAAACGGTCCTTCAGCTGGAAGGCCTTCTCGACCGCGGCCATGAGCCTGCGGTGCGTGTACGGGCTGAGATAGAGGTCTGCCCGGCCCGGGTCGGCCTCCGGATCGGCCGCGTGCACCGCCTCCAGCAGCTTGCGGCCGCGGGCGAGGTCGGTGACGCAGAGGACCACCCGGCCCGGGGGCTGGTCGGTGATCTGCGTGGCGTAGACGTCGGCGAACGCGCCGTACCCCTGCTTGCCGATGGCCGCCGACAGGCGTGCCCCCTCAGGGGTGTTGCCCTGGCTCCGGTCGGTGGCGGTCGGCTCGGCGCCGCGGGCGGTGACGTCGAGCGCGGGACACCGCCCGTCCTGCGCCGGCGCGGGGCTGCCGGGGGCCGGCGCGGTGCTGCCGGGCGCGGGCGGAGGCGTGGCGGCCGGAGCGGCCGGTGCGGCCCGTCCGCAGCCGGTGAGCAGTACGGCGGCGGTCACGGCGGCCGTGCAGGCGTGCTGTGCGACAGTGCGGCGGAGCATCATCGGTGTCCCCCCTCGCGAACCGGTGCCGGTCGGCACCTCTGGAACGCCTGGCCCGCCGCAGCGGTTCCGCGCACCCCGAGGCCGGCTCGGAACGCCGCTCAGGCGCCCGGGTCGTCGACGATCCGGCCGTCGCGCAACTCCACCACGCGGTCGGCGAGTTCGATCAGGTTCTGGTCGTGGGTGGCGACCAGGACGGTGACGCCCTCGCTGCGCACCACCGCGCGCAGCAGCTGCATGATCGAGCGGCCGGTCTCGGAGTCGAGCTGGCCGGTCGGCTCGTCCGCGATGATCAGGGCCGGCTCGTTGGCCAGGGCGCGGGCGACGGCGACCCGTTGCTGCTGTCCGCCGGAGAGCTCGCCGGGGCGCTGGTCCATGTGGTCGGCCAGGCCCACCAGGGCCAGCAGGGTCCGGGCGCGCTCCTCGCGCTGCTGCGCCGGCACCTTGCGCATCCGCATCGGGATGCCGACGTTCTCGAGGGCGGTCAGTACGGGGATCAGCCCGAAGGACTGGAAGACGAAGCCGATCCGGTCGCGGCGCAGGGCGAGCAGTGCGGCCTCGTCCAGCCCGGCGAGATCGGTGCCGTCGAGCGTGACGGTGCCGCCGGTCGGGGTGTCGAGACCGCCGACCAGATTGAGCACGGTGGTCTTGCCGGAGCCGGACCGGCCCTTGAGGGCGGTGAGTTCGCCGCGGCGAATCTCGAACGACACCCCGCGCAGCGCGTGGACGGCCCTGGGTCCGCTGCCGAAGCTCCGGTGGAGGTCCCGCACCGTCACCATGGCTGCCGGTGTGCCGTTCTGATGCTGCGTCATGCTCAGGTTCTCCCTGGAATCGGCCCGGCGGACACCGTCTGACATCCCGCCCTTTCGCATTTGCTCATCCGTCACATCATTCACGCAAGTCCCTTCCGGTCCCTTCCGCTCGGCATTCGAATCTGACAGCATCGTCCGCTATCCGGTGCCAACGGTCCGGATGGGGGAGGAAAACGGCACATGCTCGGCTTCGTCGTGCGCCGGCTCCGGGGGCGGCTGCCGCTCGCCGCCGCCGTACTGCTGACCGTACTGATCACCACGACCGTGCTGACCGCACTGCTCGCGTTCAACCGCAGCGTGGGCGAGGCCGGGCTGCGCCGGGCGCTCCAGGCACCGGGCCAGACCCGGACCACCGTCCTGGTCACCGGCGAGCATCCGGCGGCCGCGCGCGGCAAGGACGACGCGGCCGTACGGGCCTTCTCCGACGAGGTGTTCGGCCGGCTGCCGGTCACCGTCGAGAGCGTGGCGCGCAGCCGCTCGTACGGGCTGCCCGGCGTGCGCGCCCCCGGCCGGGAGGCCGATCTGACCCTGCTCGCGGCCCTCGCCCGGGACCGCGTGCGCCTGGTCTCCGGGCAGTGGCCCGAGCCGGCCGCCGCGCCGGGCGGCCGGGTGCAGGCGGCCGTCCCTCAGGCGGCCCTGACCCGGCTCGGGCTGGCGCCGGGCGCGCTCCCCGCCGAGGTCCGCCTCGACGACCGGTACGGCGGCGCCCCGCTCACCGTGGTGGTCACGGGCGTGTACCGTGCGGCCGACCCCGACGCCGCGTACTGGCGGCTCGACCCGCTCGGCGGCCGGGAGTTCCAGGTCGGCGGTTTCACCACGTACGGACCGCTGCTCGTGGACGACACCGTCTTCGGCGCCGGCGGGCTCGTGCAGAACGGCCGCGACTCCCTCCTCACCGCCGACTTCGCCACCGCCCGCGTCGCCGAGACCGGGGCGCTGCGGACCCGCGCCGCCGACGCCGCGGACGCCCTCCCCGGCGCCTCGGGGCTCCACGCCAGGACCGAACTGCCGGAGCTGCTCGGCGAGCTGGAGTCCGGGCTGCTCGTCGCCCGGTCCACGCTGCTGGTCGGCGCACTGCAGCTCACCGTCCTGGCCGCGGCCGCACTGCTGCTCGTCTCCCACCTCCTGACGGGCCGGCAGGAGACCGAGCGCCTGCTGCTCGCCGCACGCGGCGCCTCCCGGCGCCGCCTCGGAACCCTCACCGCGGCGGAAGGCCTGCTGCTCGCGTTGCCGGCCGCCGTCCTCGCACCCCTGCTCACGCCGCCGCTACTGCGGCTGCTCGCCGACTTCGGACCGCTGTCCCGGGTGCCGCTGGACAGCTCCGGGACCTGGCTGCTGTGGCCGGTCGCGGCGGGCTGCGCCCTCGCCTGCGTCCTGCTGACCGCGCTGCCCGCCGTACTGCGCGGGGCGGCGGCCGCGGCCCTGCGCCACGCGCGCGGGCGGCAGCTGCTCACCGCGCGCGCCACCCGTTCCGGGGCGGACCTCGCGCTGGTGGCGCTGGCCGCCCTCGCGTACCAGCAGCTGTCCCGGTACCACGACGCCGGGCACGGGACCGGCCGGCCCGGGGGCTCCGGCGCGTCCGGCGCTCTGGGCATCGACCCGGTGCTGGTCGCCGCGCCGAGCCTCGCACTGTGCGCCGGCACCCTGCTGGTGCTGCGGATCCTGCCGTTCGCCGCCGCCCGGCTGGGCGGGCGGCTCGCGGCGCGCGGGCGCGGCCTCGGCCCGGCGCTGGTCGGCTGGCAGCTGGCCCGGCGGCCCGCTCGCGCCACCGGTCCGGTGCTGCTCCTCGTCCTCGCCGTCTCCAGCGGGGTCCTGGCCCTCGGCCAGCACAGCGCGTGGTCCGCCTCCCAGCGCGACCAGGCCGACTTCGCCACCGCGGGCGGGCTGCGGATCTCCGGCGCCGATCTGTCGGCCATGGGCCAGGGCGGCCGGTACTCGGCGCTGCCCGGCGGCGAGCGGGTGATGCCGGTGATCCGCGAGCAGCAGGAGCTGGTGGGCGGTACTCCCGCGGAGTTGCTCGCGCTGGATGCCAGGGCCGTGGCGGAACGGGTGCCGCTGCGGCGCGATCTGCGGGACGGGCGCCCGATGGCCGAACTGTTCGCCCCGCTCGCCGCCGGCGCGGGAACCGCGGGTGCGGGCGGCATCGCGCTGCCCGGCACGCCCGTGCGGATCGACGTCGACGTGACGCTGCGCGGGGAGCACGGCGGCAACCCCGGCATCTCGCTGCTGCTGCGCGACCGGTTCGGCCTCACCTTCCGGACACCGGTGATGACGATCCCCGCCGACGGCGAGACCACCCTCTCCGCGCATCTGGGCGCCCTGACCGACGCCCCCATCGGGTCGGCCGCCGCGCCGCTGAGCCTCGTCGGCATGACGGTCGGATACTCCGCCCTGGTGCCGGAGGCCTGGGAGTTCCGGCCGTCCGCCGGAGAGCTGGCCGTCCGCCGGATCTCCGTCTCCGACACGGCGGGCGGCGCGGCCGTCGCCCTCCCCCCGTCCGCGCCGGCCGGCTGGCAGCTGTCGGCGCCGAGCCTCAAGGACGGGGCCGCCGCGGTGCCGCTGCCGGGCGCCGCCGACGGCTCGGAGCTGTTGCGGATGAGCTACCACGGCGGGACCGACGCCCCGGGCGGCATCGGCGTCATGCTGACCCCCGCCGGCACGCCGCCGGCCGCCGGCGAGCTCCCGGGCATCGCCACGCCCGGCTACCTGGCCGGTGTGGGAGCGAAGGTGGGCGATACCATCCCCGTCCGGTTCGGCGGCTCGACGCTACGGGTCCGGGTGACCGCGGCCGTGAGCTCGCTGCCCGTGGCAGGGGACACCGCGCTGGCCGTCGATCTGGCCGCCCTGGGCCGGATGTTCGCGGCCGAGAACGGGCGCGCGCTGCCACCGCCCACCGAGTGGTGGCTCCCGGCGGCCTCCGCCGACGACCCGCGCCCCGCACGGGCGGCCGCCGAACTGCGCTCCGGCGCCGGCCTGCAGAAGGTGGAGCTGCGCGAGGAGGTGGCCGCCGCACTGCTCGGCGATCCGCTGAGCGCGGGCCCGCAGGGCGCGCTGGCCGCCCTCGCCGTCGTGTGTGCGGTGCTCGCCGCGATCGGCTTCGCGGCCTCGTCCGCGGCGGCCGCGCGGGAGCGGACCCGGGAGTTCACCGTGCTGTCGGCGCTCGGTGCGCCCCGGCGGAGCCTGGCCCGTACGGCTGCCGCCGAGGGTCTGGTCCTGGTCGGCCTCGGCAGTGCCGTGGGGGTGGGGCTGGGCGCCGCGATCGTCCACCTGGTCGTGCCGCTGATGGTGCTGACTCCGGCCGGCCGCCGCCCGCTGCCACCCGTGGTGGTGGATCTTCCGGACGGCCGGACGCTGCTGCTGGCCGCCGCGATCGCCTTGCTTCCGCTGCTGTCGGCCCTGGCCGGCGGCCGACGTGACCAGAGCGCCCGGGGCATCGCCGCCCGGCTGCGGTACGTGGAGGAGATATGACCAGCCCGGCCGCACCGGACGCCGGCACGGCGCCCGAGTCCCCGCCCGGCACCGCGCCCGGCGCCCGGCCCGCCACCGCCTCCCGGTCCGGTATCCGCCGGGCGCCCTGGGTGCGCACCCGACTGAGTGCGGCGCCGCTGACCGCGCTGCTCGCCGCCGCGCTGGCCTTCGTCACCGTGCTGCTGTCGGCCGCCCTGCCGCGCGCCATGGACCGCGGCGCCGATCAGGGGCTGCGGGCCTTCCTCCACGACCGCGGCGCGAGCGCGACGAGCGTGCTGGTCGCCTCCCCCGCGCAGGACGGGCCGCAGAGCCCGCAGGGCCTGGACACGGCGCTGGCCGCCCTGCTCGCCCGGACCGGCCCCGGATACCGCATCGCGCCGAGCGGGCCGGTGTACGGCGCCCGGGGCGTCAAGCCGCGCTCCCTCGACAATCCCGAACTGGCCCGCCCCGAGGGCGTCTCGCCGGTTCTCCACCTGATGCACGTGCACGGGGCCGAGGAGCACGTACGCCTCGTGGAGGGGCGCTGGCCGGGCGGCGGGAGGTCGGACGGCCCGGTCCCCGTCGCGCTGCCGCAGCAGACGGCGCAGACCCTCGGCGCCAAGGTCGGCACGGTGCTGCGGGGCTCCTCCGCCACCTCCGAAGGCATGAGCGCCGAGGTCGTCGGCCTCTACGCCGCGCACGACGACGCGGACGTCTTCTGGACCGACCTGCCCTGCCCCACCCACGCCTGTCAGCGGTACACCCGCAAGCCGCTGCCGGAGATGTACTGGGAGGCCGCCGGCCTCGTCGGCCCGGACGACCTCGCCCGGCTCGGCGCATGGGGCGGGCAGGCCGAGGAGTTCTGGCGGCTCCCGGTGGACACGGACGCGCTCCGGGCCGATCAACTGCCCGCCACCGGACGCCGGATCGCCGCGTACATGGCCGGCCAGACCGCCACCGACCTGGCGCAGGCCACGGGCCGGCCCAGGCTCCGGATCAGTTCCGCGCTGCCGGCGCTCCTCACCCAGGCGCGGGCCCGGGAAGCGGCCGCCGCGCCGCTCGCCGCGATCGGCCCGGCGGGGGTCGCCGGGGTGGCCGTCGTGGTGTTCTGCCTGGCCGGCGCGCTCACCGGGGACCGGCGCGAGGCCGAGCTGCGGCTGCTGCACGCCCGCGGCGGGTCCCGCCGCGGCATCCTGCTGCGCCTGCTCGGCGAGGGAGCCGTCACCGTCCTGCCGGCCGCCGCCCTCGCCACCGCGCTGGCCGTCCTGCTGCTGCCCACCCCGCGCTGGACGGCCACCCTGCTCGCCGCATCGGCCGCCGCGCTGTTCGCGCTGCTCGCCTTCCCCGTACGGGCCGCCGCGATGCTGTCCGCACGGCGCGGCCCGCGCCCCCGGCGCAGGCCGGCCGGCGAGCTGCTCGTCCTCGTCGCAACCGCCGCCGCCGTGTTCGAGGTCCGGCTGCGCGGGGTCGCCCCGGCCGGGGAGGGCGTGGACCCGCTGCTGGTCGCCGCCCCGCTGCTGCTCGCCCTGTGCGGGGGCCTGATCCTGGCACGGCTCGTACCCGCCCTCGTCGGAGCGCTGGCCTGGCTCGCCGGACGGCGGTCCGGACTCATCGGCTTCCTCGGGCTGGCCCGCGCCGCACGCGGCGCCGGCGGCCGGCGCCGCCCCTCCGTACTGCCGGTGGTCGCCCTGCTGCTCGCGATCACCACGGGAGGCTTCGGGGCCGCCGTCCTCGCCACCGTGGACAGCGCCAGGACCGAGGTGGCGCGGGTGAACGTGGGCGGTGACGCGCAGATCACCGCACCCTACGGGGAGATGCTGCCGCAGTCCCTCCTCGAGGCCGCCGCCGCACTGCCCGGGGTACGGCTGTCCGTACCGGTGTGGACGGACGACGACGCGTTCGTCTCCGGCACCGAGCAGGGTTCCACCAAGGTGCGGGTGGTCGTCGCCGATCCGGTGACGTACGCGCAGCTGGCCCGGGCCGTGGGGTCGGGCGGGTTCGACCCGGCCCGGCTGGCGGGCGGCGGTGCCGGAGCGCCCGTACCCGCCCTGTTCAGCCGTGACTTCGCCCGGCTGGCCGGCCCCGGCCCGCACGAGCTGCACCTCGACAACTCCGTGTCGTTGCCGGTCAAGGGGGCGGGAGTGGTCGAGGACACGCCCGCCCTGCCGGGCGTCGGCGGCTCCTTCCTCGTGCTGCCGGCCGGCCCGGCCACGGCGGCGGCAGCCCAGACGACCCACCCGACCCGGTGGTTCGCCCTCGGCTCCCCCGGCAAGGCCGCGCTGGACGAGCTGGTCCGCGCCGCGCCCCGCGGCCCCGCCTTCGAGGGCTGGGCCGTGCACACCAGCGCCGACGAGAACGCCCGGCTGGCGCGCGACCCGCTGGGGCGCTCGGCCGCCCGGCTGTTCTGGGCGTCGGTGGCCGGCGCGGGGGGCCTCGCCCTGCTGGCCGTCCTGCTCACCATGGTCCGGGCCGCGCCCGAACGGGCCGCGCTGCTCGCACGGTTGCGCACCATGGGCCTGCGCCCCCGGCAGGGCGTGGCGCTGATCCTGACGGAGGCGCTGCCCCAGGCCCTGGCCGCCGCACTGGGCGGCGCCCTGGTCGCGGCGGCCGCCGTGGCCCTGCTGGGTCCGGCCGTGGACCTGTCCGCACTGGTCGGCTCGCGTGCGCACACCGGGGTACGGCCGGCCGTGTGGCCCGTTGTGGCACAGGCCCTGATCCTGGCCGGGCTGGTCGCGGCGGCCGTGCTCGCCGAGGCGGCCGTGACCGGGCGGCGCCAGATCACCACCGAGTTGAGAGCGGGAGACCAGCGTTGAACAGCGACCAGCCGACCTACGAAGAGCTGCGCCGGCAGGCCCTGGCCGCCGCCGAGCCCCGGAGCATCGGGGCGGACACGGCGATCGCCTGTGACCGCCTGGTCCGGATCTTCAGCAGCGACGGCATCGAGGTGCAGGCCCTGCAGGGGCTGGAGCTGACCGTCGCCCGAGGGGATCTGGTGGCCCTCGTGGGTGCCTCCGGCAGCGGCAAGTCCACCCTGCTCAACATCCTGGCGGGCCTGGACGTGCCCACCGCGGGCACCGCGACCGTCGGCGGCTACAACCTGCTGGAGATGTCCGCGAAGGACACCCTGCGCTACCGCCGCGAGGCGGTCGGCTTCGTCTGGCAGCAGACCGCCCGCAACCTTCTGCCCTTCCTGACGGCAGCTCAGAACGTCGCGGTGCCGCTCCAGTTGGGGGGCGGCGGCGGGCGTGGTGCGGCGAAGCGCCATGCCGCGCGGGTCGCCGACCTGCTCGAGGCACTCGGGATCGGCCACCTCGCCGACCGCCGCCCCGCGCAGTTGTCCGGCGGCGAGCAGCAGCGCGTGGCCGTCGCCGTCGCCATGGCCAACAACCCGCCGGTCCTCCTCGCGGACGAGCCCACCGGCGAGCTCGACTCCGAGACCGGCGCCGCGATCTTCGAGGCGTTCCGCACCGTGAACCGGGAGCTCGGCGCCACGGTCGTGATCGTGACGCACGACCCGCTCGTCGCGGGCGAGGTCCGCCGTACGGTGGCCATCCGCGACGGCCGCACCAGCAGCGAAGTACTGCGCCGCACGGTCACGGACGAGCACGGCGCGGAGTCGGTGAGCGAGCGCGAGTACGTGATGCTGGACCGGACCGGCCGCGTGCAGCTCCCGTACAAGTTCCTGGAGGCCCTCGGCATGGAGCACCGCGTGGCGGTCGACCTGGCCCCGGACCACATCGAGATCCGCCCCGACTCCGCGCGGGACCCGGCCTGAGCCGGGTGCGGCCGCCCCGACCCGGACCCGAACCGGCCGGTCGGCCGCCCCCGTACGGCATGCGCGGGCGCAGGGTGAACGAACAGGTGGGCGTCACTTCCGTGGGGCGGGTGTCGTTAGGGGCTCGGGGTTGACTCTGGGGGCGAAGGGATGACGGAATGCGGCAGTTTCCTCTGGAGATGCACCACATGGCACCCGGACGGGTCGTCGAGTGGCGGTTGCGGTCCACGGCCGGGGCGGCGGCGGACGCCGGCGCCGCGGGCGGTGCGCCGGGCGGTGCAGCGAGCGATGCGGCGGGCCGGAGGGCTTCGTTCAACCAGGACAAGCACTTCACCGTCGCCGAGGAGAGCCGCGGCGCCGACGACCCGGTGGCGTCCTGGGTCGCGGTCACCTTCGAGGTCGCGGGTGCCCTCGACGAGCAGGCCCTGACCCGTGCCCTGCTGGCCTTCGTACGCCGGCACGAGGTGCTGCGGTGCGAGTTCCGGCGTCTTGCGGGCGAGTTGGCGTGCGAGCCCATCGATGCCGGCGAACTCGCCCTCGACTCCGCTCCCGTGGCCTCCTTCGAGTCCTCCGAGGCCCTGCGCGGCTTCCTCGCCGAGCGGTTCACACGCAGCATCGACACCCTCTCGTGGCCGCTGTTCACGATGGGCGCCGTCCTGCGCGAGGACTCCGCGACCGTCTACCTGGCCTTCGACCACATCGTCTGCGACGGCCTGTCGATGCCGATCGTCGTCCAGGAGGTGCAGAACGCGTACGAGGCGCTGCTCCGCGGCGAGGACATCGATCTGCCGCCCGCGCCGAGCTACCTCGACTTCGCCGAGGAGCAGCGCCGCCGCTACCTCTCCATCGACGCCGACGACGAACGCCTCGGCTACTGGAAGTCGTTCATGGCGCGCAGCGGCGGCGAGTTCTTCCCCCGGTTCCCGCTCGAACTCGGCGTGGAGCCGGACCGGATGTACCCGATCGTCAACGAGGCCTCGACGCTGCTGGACGCCGCCGAGGCCGAGGTGTTCGAGAAGGCCTGCCGGGCCGTCGACGGCAAGCCGTTCATGGGGGTCCTCGCCGCCGTCGCGGTCTGTCTGCGCGAGGCGGGCGGTCCGGGCGTGTACCGGGGCTTCATGCCGCTCAGCGAGCGCGGCCGGGGCGGCTGGGCGAACTCGGTGGGCTGGTTCGTCAACACCCTGCCCATCGAGTTCGACGCCTCGCCCGGCCGGGACTTCGCCCAGGTCATCGCGGCGGTCCGGACCGGGTTCGGCGAGATGATGAAGCACATCGACGTGCCGTTCGTCCGGGCCTGGCAGCTGCTGGCGCCCACCGAGTTCGCCGCCCGCTCCTGGCCGTACCCGGTGAACTTCTTCTCGTACATCGACGTCCGCAAGTGTCCCGGCGCCGATCGGCACGAGGACTGGCGGCCGACCTCGCACGTGTGGTCGGCGCGCGCCAACGGCGCCTGCTCCTGGTTCCAGCGGGACACGGACGGCCTGCACATGAACTCGCTCTACGTCGACACCGCCGCCGCACGCCGGACCATGGACGACTTCCAGGAGGCGCTGCGCCAGACGGTCCGGGAGATCGCCCGGCACGGCGCGTTCCGCCGGCCGATCGCGCTGACCTCGCCGCGCCGCGCCGCGGGCACCCCGCTCGGCGCGGCCCCGTACGCGCGCCGCCCCTGAGATGCCGGCCGCCCGTGTTCACGCGCGGGCGGCACGCCCCAGCAGCAGCGCCTGTTCCCGTGCGTTGCGGGTGAGCGAGGCGGCGCGTTCGAACTCCGCCCTGGCCTCCTCCCGGCGGCCCAGCCGCTCCAGCAGGTCGCCCCGTACGCTCGGCAGCAGGTGGTAGGCGCGCAGGGCCGGCTCCTCCGCCAGGGCGTCGACCAGCGGGAGCGCCGCTTCCGGGCCCTCGGCCATCGAGACGGCGACCGCCCGGTTGAGTTCCACGACCGGTGACGGAACCAGCTCGACGAGCCGTCCGTACAGGGTGGCGATCGTCGCCCAGTCCGTGTCCTCGTAGCGGACGGCCTCCGCATGGCAGCCGGCGATCGCGGCCTGGACGGAGTACGGGCCGCTGCCCGCGTGCTGCATCGCCAGGGCGCCGCGGCGGATCAGCATCCGGTTCCACTGGGACCGGTTCTGGTCGGCGAGCAGTACGGGCTCGCCGTCGGGGCCGGTGCGGGCGGAGATCCGGGAGGCCTGGAACTCCAGCAGGGCCGCCAGTCCGTGCACCTCGGGCTCCTCGGGCATCAGGGCGGCCAGTACGCGGGCCAGGCGCAGGGCGTCCTCGCACAGGGCGGGGCGGACGAGGTCGTCGCCGGCGGTCGCCGCATAGCCCTCGTTGAAGATCAGGTAGATGACCTCCAGGACCGAGGCGAGCCGCTCCTCGCGGTCGGTTCCGTACGGGACCTCGAAGGGCACGTCCGCCTTGGCGAGCGCCCGCTTCGCCCGGACGATGCGCTGGGCGACGGCCGGCTCCGAGGCCAGGAAGGCGCGGGCGATCTCCTGGGTGGTCAGTCCGCCCATCAGGCGCAGGGTGAGCGCGATCCGGGCCTCGGTGGCCAGGACGGGATGGCAGGCGGTGAAGATCAGCCGCAGCAGGTCGTCGTCGATGTCGTCCGGGGCCGACGGCTCGGCGGGCGGCGGCACGTCCTCCAGGGTCCGGCCGACCTCGGCCAGCTTGCGGGCGTACGTCTCCTTGCGGCGGACGAGGTCGATCGCGCGGTGTTTGGCGGTGGCCATGAGCCAGGCGCCCGGCTTGTCCGGGACACCCGACTCCGGCCACCGTTCCAGGGCGGCGACCAGCGCGTCCTGGGCGATCTCCTCGGCGATGCCGAGGTCGCGCACGATGCGCGCGACACCGGCGATGATCCGCGCCGACTCGATCCGGAACACCGCTTCGACCGCCTGGGTCGCACTCACTGCCGTCACGGCCACCCATCAGAGCAGCCGTGACGGGGCAGGGCAAACGCGGGGCGGGGCGCAGCCGCGTCCGGTCAGCCCCCGTCGATCTGGCGCAGCTCGGCGCCGACCGTCCACTCCACGGGGTGGATCTCGAGGAACCGCTTGGTCCACTCCAGCGCCTCGGCCTTGTCCTTGGCCTGGAGGATGGCGTAGCCGCCGACGACCTCCTTGGTCTCGGTGAAGGGCCCGTCGGTGTAGCTCAGCTTGCCGCCGGACCAGGTCACCCGGGTCCCCTCGGAGGTCGGGAGCAGCCCGGCGGTGTCCAGCATCACCCCGGCCTTGGTGATCTCCTCCATCAGTGCGCCCATCCGCTGCCCGAACTCGGGCGGGAACTCGGTGTCGGCGGGAAGGGCCTGCTCGTCGATACGGATCATGGAAAGGAAGCGCGGCACGGTGACTCCTCGGTCGGACGGACGGGGCCTTTCCCCGCCTCTCACTCCTGCGTCGAACGGGAGGCGCCCGGATCGACAGCTCCCCGGAGATTTCTTCAAAGGAATCTTCCAGGCCGAAAAGCCGTACCCGCGAGTAGGATCGCGGGCTCCGGCCCCTTCGAGAGGACCTTCCGATGCCGCGCACCCCTTCCTCCCCCGTCCTGCTCGCCGGTCTGCTGGCGACCGCGGGCGTCGCGCATGCGGTCGTACCGAAGCAGTTCGACGCCACCGTCCCGAGCTCTCTGCCCGGCACCCCGCGGCAGTGGACGTACGCCAGCGGCGCGGTCGAGCTGGCGCTCGCCGCCGGTGTCGCCCATCCGCGCACCCGCCGGGTCGCGGCGCTGGCCGCCGCGGCCTTCTTCGTCGGTGTGTTCCCCGCGAACGTGAAGATGGCCGTCGACGCCCGCCGCCGCTCCCCCGCCGTGCGTGCCGTGACGATCGCCCGGCTGCCGCTTCAGCTCCCGCTGGTCCTGTGGGCCCGGAACGTGAGCCGCGGCGCCGCCGGCTGACGCCCCGCCACCGGGATCGCGGACCGGGGTCAACGGCTGTCGCCCGACCAGTCCCAGTGGTCCGGGTCGGCCGCGCGGCGGCGGTAGTGGGCGCGGCCGCCGGCGCCGTAGCGGCCTATCTCGGTGGGGAGCCGGGCCTCTTCGGCGAGTTGGGGCGAACTCCAGCCCGTGATGTCCAGGAGGAGCCCGTCCAGGGGGCCGCCCACGAGTTCGCCGTAGACGTGGCCGGGGCGCGGGCCGGGGTCGGGGTCGTCGTGGTCGGCGCCGTAGACCCGGCGCCGGAGCATCCTGTCGTCCATGCCGCCCAGCTTCACAGACACCACTGACAACGAGCCCGTGCCGGCGGGGCCGACCTGCCGCGGGGGCGGCCCGGCCTCAGCCTTCGAGCAGGCGCTGCCCGACGTACTCCCCCGGCGCGGCCCCGCCCGGCACGGCGAACAGGGCGGACGCCTCGTGTTCGGTGTAGCGCGCGAGGGAGTGTCGCCGAAGTGGCGTCGGCCGCCCGAAGGGCGGTGGCTGGCGGGGTCTGGTGCGTGCGATCGCAAGGCGGAGGAGGGAGGCGACGCGGAGCGTCGTGGACCGACGACAACGCGGCGAGCGTGCGTGCCAGACCCCGCCAGCCAGACGGGACTTCGACGACACGAACCAGGGCGTCGCCCCGGGCCAGGTGCTGCTGGACGGGGACGAAGCCCGTACGGGGGTCGGCCTGCCAGGCGACGAAGAGCAGGCCCGCGTCCGGCGTCCCGTCGGGGCGCAGGCCGTCGTAGTACGACCAGCCGCGCCTCAGCATCGTGGCGCCGGCGTTGGTGCGCGGCGCGGCCAGCCGGACGTGGGCGTTGGTCGCGATGACGGGGATCCCGTCGGGCCTTGCGGCGTCCAGGTCCACGGGGGTGCGCTCGGTGCCGCCGGTGAGCGGGGCGCCGTCGGCCACGCGCCGCCCCACGGCCTGTTCGCGATGGTCGACGGGCAGCCCTTCCCAGGTGTCGAGGAGCATCCGGATCCGGCGTACGACGACGTAGGAGCCGCCGGCCAGCCAGCCGGGCGCATCGGGGCCGGTGACGAGGATCCGGGCCCGCAAGGCGGGGTCGTCGGCCGGGGCCGGGTTGGCCGTGCCGTCGAGCTGGCCCATGAGGTTGCGGTGGGTACCGGACCCGGTTCCCGCAGCCGCGGCTCCGGACGGCCGGGTGAAGCCGGGCATCACCCAGCGGGTGCGCGCCGCGCCCCGGGCCAGCCGCTGCAGGGTGCGCAGGGCGTGCACGGCGACGAACGGGTCGTCGGCGCAGATCTGCACGAACAGGTCCCCGCCGCAGCGGGCGGGGTCGAGCCGGTCGTCCGGGAAGGCGGGCAGCGCGGCGAGGGCCTGCGGCCGGGCGGCGGCCGGCCCGAGCCGGTCGAAGAGGCCCGCCCCGAAGCCGAAGGTGGCGGTGAGGGCGGCCGGTCCGGCGCCGAGGGCGACGCCCGTGTCGTTCCCGGCTCCGGCCGGGGGCTCGCCGCGGCTCATCCGGGCGGCCGCCTCGGTCCAGGTCCGCAGCAGGGCGGCGGTCCGCGCCCGGCCGGTGCCGGGCTCGAGGTCGAGGGCGGCGAGGTGGGCGTACGGCTGGCGCCGGGTCAGGATCCCCGCCTGGTGCGGGCCGTGGAAGGGGATGACGGCGGCGGGCCGCGCTTCCCCGCTCCGGGCGCCGGCCGTCGTCAGTGGGCCGCCGCCCGCGGCCAGGGCGGCCAGTCCCCCGGCTCCGAGCAGGGCCCGGCGGGCGACCCGGGACCGGCCGCTGCCGGGCTCGTCGGCCGCTGCCGTCACTTCGCCCCGTCGACCACCGGGTCGACGGCCCCGACCCACAGCCGGTTCAGCTCGGACACGTACCGGCCGCCCTTGGTGTCCTGCGGTACGACCAGGCGCGGCCCGGCCGCGTCGTCGAAGGGCACGCCGTCCTCGGAGACGGCGAGGAGGATCTGGCTCTTGGCGAACCCGGGGTCGATCTCGGCCCAGGCGAAGACGGCGCGGTAGTCGCCGCCGCCGGTCGCGGCGACCACCCCGCGCAGGTGGCCGTTCTTCTTGCTCTGGTCGAAGCGCGGCTCCGCCGTCTTGAGCACCTCGTGCAGCGGCACGCCCTGGTACGTGTGCTCCTGATCGCCCTTGGCACTGGTGAACTTCACCGCCGCCGAGGTCTGGGGCAGCGCGCGCAGGTCGGCGAGGGTGAGGGTGTAGGGCTTGCCGACCTCGCCGCCCACGCGTACCTCGCCGGGCTTCAGCGGCGCGACGGAGGCCTTCGCGGACGCGCCGGCCCCTGCGCCTGTGGGCGCGGAGGCGGAGGCCGGGGCCGCCTTGCCCGTCTCGGCGTCCTTCCCGTCCGCCGAGGTGCCGCAGCCGGAGAGCACCAGTGCGCCCGCCGCGAGCGCGAGGCCCGCCCTCCGGGCCTCCCGAAGTCCCCGGGCTGCGCGGGCTCTCTCACGGTTCCTGCGACGTTCCATGGACGACCCCTCCCGACAACGCCGATCAACTGCCTCGCAGATGCAAGGCGATCAGCCCTCTGGCGGCGAAAATGCCGTGCGCAACATACAGGAAGACCCGCAGTTGCCCCAGCCTGCCGCAACCGCGCTGGAGCATCGACCGAACGGCCTGGCCGCAACCCTCGCCAAACGGTCCCGCCCCTTGGCGGAAACACCCGTTCCGGACGGGATTTCGGGGTCGGCGGGGCCGGCGGCGATGATGGGGCCGACCGGCCACGGTCACTCGGCACACGAAGTCGGCACACGAAGCAGGAGCACCGCCCATGGCACGTCGGGTACACCAGCCGCTGGAGGACCAGGAGTTCGACTTCATCCTCGGCATGGCCGAAGGACCGGTTCTCGCCTACTTCATCGGGACCTGGCCCAAGGCCCTCGAGTCCTGCCGGGCGATGGACGCGCTCGTGGCCGAAGCAGCCGAGGAGTACGGCACGCGACTGACGGCCGTCCGCACCGACATGACCCGCTGCCCCGGGCCGACCAGGCGCTTCGGCGTGACCGGCGCGCCCACCGTCGTCCTCGTCGAGGACGGCGAGGCCGTGGCGAGCCGGGCCGGCGCGATGAGCCGCGCGGAGCTCCGGGAGTTCCTGGACGCCCACCTCTGAGCCGCTCGGCGGCCACTCGGACGGGCGGGCCGAAGTGGGCTGTCTGGCCGAAACTGGCATAGGTCGGATAGGTGCCTAGGGCATGTAATGGGTTCCGGTGAGACGGACACACGGAACCATGCTTACGAGGTGCTGCATGTCAGAGACCGTTGCCTTCCCTCAGGACCGAACCTGCCCCTACCACCCGCCGGCCGCCTACCGACCCCTGCGCGAGGGCCGGCCGCTCTCCCGGGTCACCCTCTTCGACGGCCGCTCGGTCTGGGTGGTCACCGGGCACGCCGAGGCGCGCGCCCTGCTCTCGGACGGACGGCTCTCGGCCGACCGGCAGAACGAGGCCTTCCCCGCCCCCACGAAGCGGTTCAAGGGCCTGCAGAACCGCCGCACGGCCCTGCTCGGCGTCGACGACCCCGTGCACAACACCCAGCGCCGGATGCTCATCCCGAGCTTCACCCTGAAGCGGACGGCCGCCCTGCGGCCCGCGATCCGGCAGACCGTGGACCGGCTGATCGACGACATGGTCGCCAGGGGGCCACAGGCCGAGCTGGTCAGCGCCTTCGCCCTGCCCGTGCCGTCGATGGTGATCTGCGCCCTGCTCGGAGTCCCGTACGAGGACCACGAGTTCTTCGAGGCGCAGTCCCGGCGGCTGCTGCGCGGACCGGAGCTCGCCGACGTGGAGGACGCACGGTCCCGGATCAACGGGTACCTGGCCGGCCTGATCGAGCACAAGCGGACCCACCGGGGCGACGGACTGCTGGACGAGCTCGTCGAGCGGCGCCTGGAGACCGGTGAGACCGACATCGACGAGCTGGTCTCCCTCGCCGCGATCCTGCTGATCGCGGGCCACGAGACCACGGCGAACATGATCTCGCTCGGTACCTTCACCCTGCTGCGGCACCCGGAGCAGCTGGCCGAGCTGCGCGCCGACCCCTCGCTGATCACGGTGGCCGTGGAGGAGCTGATGCGCTTCCTGTCCATCGCGGACGGGATGCTGCGGGTGGCGACGCAGGACATCGAGATCGGCGGGGTGACGGTCCGGGCGGACGACGGGGTGATCTTCTCCACCTCCGTCATCAACCGGGACGCTGCGGTGTTCGAGGATCCCGACGCGCTCGACTGGCACCGGCCCGCCCGGCACCACGTCGGGTTCGGTTTCGGTGTGCACCAGTGCCTCGGGCAGAACCTGGCCCGCGCCGAGATGGAGATCGCCCTGGGGACGCTGTTCGCGCGGCTGCCGGGGCTCCGGCTGGCGGCCGAACCGGACCGGATCCCGTTCCGGCCCGGCGACACCATCCAGGGCATGGTCGAACTCCCCGTGGCATGGTGAGAGGCATGTCGCCACAGCGCATCGACATCGACACGGCCGTCTGCATCGGCGCCGGGCAGTGCGCCCTGACCGCGCCCGACGTGTTCACCCAGGACGACGACGGCTTCAGCCAGGTGCTCCCGGGCCGGGAGGACGGCAACGGCAGCCCGCTGGTCCGCGAGGCCGCCCGCGCCTGCCCGGTCGCCGCCATCCGGATCCGGGAGGAGTGAGCGGCGCAGGCGAAGCGGAGCCACCCCTTCGCGGGGCCCGTACGGCTCAGAGCAGGGCGACGGCCCGGCGCTCCAGGTCCAGCGAGCGGTCCACCAGGTCGGCGCAGGCGTCGAACAGGGCCCGCCGCGCGCCGGCGTCGCAGTCCGGGTCGGCCGTACGGGCCAGGCTCGCCAGCTGCGACCAGTGCCGGGCGGAGTCCCGCATGAGCGAGGCCGCCTCCGGCCGCCCGGCGAGGTCGAGGAAGTCGGCGTACAGCGGCCGGGTGGCACCGGGGGCGGTCCACTCCTCCTCCAGGCAGGCGTACAGCCGCCCGGTGCCGGCGCGGAAGAGCTCCGCGGAGCCGCCGAAGCGGCGTTCCCAGCCCGTCGCGGTGGTCCGGTCGCGCAGCTGCGCGGCCAGCTTCTCCATCCCGGTGAAGCCGAAGTTGACGTCGAAGTGGTTGCCGAGGACCGGCCCGGTGAGGCGGGCGGCGGTCGCGGCGATCGCCCCGTCGACGTCCGGTTCGCCCTCGGGCGGCCCGGTGGGCACGATCAGCTGGTGGCGGCCCTTGCGGTGCGCGGTCCAGGCCGCGCCGAACTCCTCGCGGTCGATCCGGTAGGGGACTTCCGCACCGTCCGCGATCAGCAGGTCGTCACCGTCGTACCCGGCGATGACGACGGTGTACGGGTCGGCGCCCGTCAGCTCCGCGTCGGCGTCGGCTTCGTGCCAGGGCAGCGAGGACCGGTCGACGACGCAGAAGGCGGGCTGACCGCCGTCGAGCGCGGCGCGCACCCTGCCCCAGCGGGGCTTGGTGGCGCGCGTGGCGTCGTAGGGGATGTGCAGGCGCCGCAGCGCGACCTGCACCCAGGGCTCGGGGTGGGCCTGCGCGACGATCGTCGCGATGGGCGCCCGGCCGGCGTACTCGAACACGAAGTACATGAAGCCGATCCCGCCGGCCAGGCCCGCGATCAGCTCCTCGTCGTGGGCGCTGCCCAGGGCGTGGCGGATCAGGGAGGCCTCGCGGTGGCGTCCGGTCCCGAAGTCTTCGTACACGAGCACAGTCATGCGATCAGCCTATCCGTGCACGCTCCATGGACCTGACGGCGACTTCCTGTACAGTTGTCCAGGAAATTCGGTCAAGGGAGGCTGCCCCGTGCACACCGTCGCTCAGGTCCTCATCGGCGTCGTCGCCGCTCTGCACGTGTACTTCCTGGTCCTGGAGATGTTCCTGTGGCAGCGGCCGCCCGGCCGGGCCCTGTCCGGGTTCGACGAGGACCTCGCCCGCCGCACCGCACCGCTCGCCGCCAACCAGGGCCTCTACAACGGCTTCCTGGCCGCCGGCCTGGTCTGGTCGCTGGTCATCGACTCGCTCGCCACGCAGGTCTTCTTCCTCGTCTGCGTGGTCGTCGCCGGGGCGTTCGGGGCCGCGACCGCCAATCGCCGCATCCTGATCGCCCAGGCCCTGCCCGGCGCGCTCGCCCTGGGCGCGGCGCTGCTGGCCGCATGAGCCCGGAGCACCCCGTGAGCCCCGAGGACCCGCGGACGGCCCGCACCAAGGCCCGGCTGCGCGAGAGCCTGCTCGCCGAGTGCGCGGACCGGCCGCTCGGCGAGGTCAGCGTCTCTGCGGTGGTCCGCCGGGCCGGGGTCGGCCGCGCCACGTTCTACCTGCACTACGAGGACCTCCCGGCGCTGGCCGTCGACGCGTGCGCCGATGTGGTGCACGCGGCGGTCGACGCCCTGCACGCCTGGCAGACGGAGCCGGGGGCGCGGGCCCCGGTACGGCCGCCGGCCGCGCTGGCCGGCTTCCTCGCCGGCGCCGCCGCACATGCGGCCCTCTACCGCACCCTGCTCCTGCCGGGCGGTACGGGCCCGCTCGGCGAGCGGCTCCACCGGGAGCTGCGCGCCCGGGCCCGCGCCGAACGCACGGCGGCCGGCGCGCCGAACGCCGACCTGGTGGCCTCGGCGGTGGCCGCGACCTTCACCGGGATCCTCGCCGACTGGCTGCACGACAGCGTTCCGGGCTCCCCGACGGAGCTGGCGGACCACGTCTGGCCGCTGCTGCTGGCCCTGCACCGCGCGGGCTCCCTGCCGCCCGCGCCATGACAGCGATGAGCCCCGCCGGACCGACCGGCGGGGCTCATGTCACGGGCTGGGCTCGTGAAATGGCGTCACCTGAGGGGGACCACATTCTCCGCCTGCGGGCCCTTGGGGCCCTGGGTGACGTCGTACTCGACCTTCTCGTTCTCCTGCAGCTCCTTGAAGCCGGTGCCCTGGATGGCGGAGAAGTGCACGAACACGTCGGGGCCGCCGTCGTCCTGCTGGATGAAGCCGAACCCCTTCTCCGAGTTGAACCACTTCACGATGCCTGTTGCCATCTGTACGGATCCTTCTCAACGTTCCACGCGGACCGCACGTGCGGTGCAGCCGTCTCCATCCTGCCCACCCGTCCCGCGCGCCACACCCCAGGCGCGGCCAACCGGGGACACTTAGAACATTCGTTCACACACCGCCGTCCCCCGCGGGTGACAGCTCGGCGGGCCGGGGCCGGGCGGCGGCCGCCGCGGAGCGCCGGGGTCCGCCGGCCCGGCAGCCCAGGCACTGCGCGTGCCCGGTCCGGGCGACGGTGTCCCGGGTGCGCCAGTCCCAGTCGGCCCGGGGGCGGGGGCCACTGGGCTTGCCCCAGCCGGCGAGGTGCAGGACCCAGGTGACGACTCCGGCCGCGGCGACGAGGCCGAGGCCGAGCCAGATGCCGGGGGTCCAGGCCGCGCACACGGCGACGCCGGCTCCGGTGCAGCCCAGCAGGGCGAGGGCGGTACCGGTCCAGCCGGCGACCGTGTGACCCATGTCGACGTCTCCGTGTGCGCTCATGATTCTCCCCGGACGGACGGGCGGCAGTAGGCTCGGACGGCGAGATGCCTTAGTGAACAAGATAAGCATCTCACGAGCTAAGTTACTTAGATGCTAAGGAGTATCTGCGTGCAGGGCAAGTCCCGCCCCGCGGCCACGCCCGCGGAGGCGCTGTCGCGCATGGACCGGTACGTGGCGCTGGGCCTCATCGGCCAACAGGAGGTGGCGCAGCTGCTGGGGCTGAACGTCACCGACCTGACCTGCCTGGGCCACATCCTGGGAGCAGCGGACACCCCGCTGGGCGCCGGCGACCTCGCCGAGCTGACGAACCTGACCACCGGGGCCGTCACCGGGGTGCTCAACCGCCTCGAGCGGGCCGGATACGCCCGCCGGCAGCCGGATCCCGCGGACCGGCGCCGGGTGCGCGTGGTCGCCGATCCGGCGGCCGCCGCCCGGGTCTTCGCCGTCTACGAGCCCTTCTACGCCCGGCTCGGCGCGGTGTTCGCCGAGTACTCCCCCGACGAGATCGCCGTCATCGCCGACTGGTTCGCGCGGGCGACGGTCGAGATGACCGCCCACCTCGCCGAGGTGCGGTCCGGGCAGCTCGGTCCCGTGACCCCCGGTTCCCCGACGCCTTAGTCCCGGGGCGCCGCGGCCCCGATGGTAAAATTTCTCTTTTCACGTCTCACGGAAGGTTCTGCATGAGGAACCCGTCAGCTCACGGGCGTTTCGGCATCAAGGCCGGAGCCAAGGCAGGCCCCAAGGGCGGTGCGAAGTCCGGCGGCAAGACCCCCCGGACCGCCCCCCTGCAGGGCGAGTTCGCGATGCCGAAGACGGTCGAGCCGGCGCTGCCGCCGGTGGAGGCGTTCTCCGAGCTCGACCTGCCCCGTGAGCTGGTGACGACGATGACCGACCTGGGGGTGACGGAGCCCTTCCCCATCCAGGCGGCCACGCTCCCCAACTCCCTGGCCGGCCGGGACATCCTCGGCCGCGGGCGGACCGGCTCCGGCAAGACCCTGGCCTTCGGCCTGGCGCTGCTGGCCCGCACCGCGGGCCGCAAGGCCGACCCGAAGCGCCCGCTGGCACTGGTCCTCGTACCGACGCGCGAACTGGCGCAGCAGGTGACCGAGGCGCTGACCCCGTACGCGCAGGCCCTGGACCTGCGGATGGCCACGGTGGTCGGCGGGCTGTCGATCGGCAGGCAGGTGAGCGCGCTGCGCACCGGCGCCGAGGTCGTGGTGGCCACTCCGGGGCGCCTGAGCGACCTGGTGGGGCGGCGGGACGTCCACCTGGAGCGGGTGAGGATCACGGTCCTCGACGAGGCCGACCAGATGTGCGACATGGGCTTCATGCCCCAGGTCACCGAGATCCTCGACCAGGTCCACCACGCCGGGCAGCGGATGCTGTTCTCGGCCACCCTGGACCGCAATGTGGACCAGCTCGTGCGGAGCTACCTGAAGGACCCGGTCTCCCACTCCGTCGACCCGTCGGCGGCCTCGGTGAGCACGATGGACCACCACGTGCTGCACATCCACTCCGCCGACAAGTACTCCACGGCCACCGAGATCGCGGCGCGCGAGGGCCGGGTGCTGATGTTCCTGGACACCAAGCACGGCGTGGACCAGTTCGTGAAGCACCTGCGGGCCATGGGCGTACGGGCGGAAGGGCTGCACAGCGGCAAGTCGCAGCCGCAGCGCACGCGGACGCTCGCCCAGTTCAAGACCGGGGCCGTCACGGTCCTCGTCGCGACGAACGTCGCCGCGCGCGGCATCCACATCGACGACCTCGACCTCGTCGTGAACGTGGACCCGCCGGCCGACCACAAGGACTACCTGCACCGGGGCGGCCGTACCGCCCGCGCGGGCGAGTCCGGCAAGGTCGTCACCCTGGTCACCCCGAACCAGCGCCGGGACATGGTCCGGCTGATGGCCGACGCCAAGATCCGGCCGACCACCACCCAGGTCCGCTCCGGCGAGGCGGCGCTGAGCCGGCTCACCGGGGCCAAGGCCCCGTCCGGGGTGCCGCTGGCGGGCGCCGAGCCGACCGACGCGAAGGGCCGGCCCTCGGGCTCGGACCTCGGCTTCCGCGGGATCGGCACCCGCCCGGGCCGGCCGGGTGCGGGCAAGGAGTCCCGCAAGACCGCGGAGGCCCGGCAGCTGGCCGAGGCGCGCCGCGCGGCCCGCGTCCGCCGGGGCGGCTGAGACCCGACACACCTGCGGTGCCGGCCCCCGATGCGGGGGCCGGCACCGTACGTGCATGCGCGGGCGGGCGGCGCGACCTGTCAGCCGCGGCGGCGCCGGCGCCAGGACACGATCGCGCGGGTGACGACCGGCGGGAGCAGGTCCTTGGCCAGCCTGCGCCAGGCGGTGCCGGCCCGCAGGCGGGGTCCGGGCTGGTGCGCGGGCGGCACGGGCGCCACGACGGGCTCGGGCGCCGGATGCAGCGGCGCGGGGGGCGCCGGCGGCACGGCCCCTTCGTCGCCGATGCGGACCAGGGACTGGCCGGCCACGGCGTCCACCCCGTGCCACAGGTCCGTTCGGCCCTCCAGCCACGTGAGCAGCGCCGACCGGTAGGGCGCCGGGTCGTCCCAGGTCGCGTACAGCTTCGACGCGGACACGGCGATCAGGTGCAGCTCGCCGGTGGCCACCGCGCCCCACACGGCGGCGGCGACGCCGGGGCAGTGTTCGGAGCGGTAGTCGTCGAAGACGACCACGGCGCCCGGGGCCGCCACGACGCGCGAGGACGCGATGTCCTGGACGACGTGCTCGTAGAGGTGCGAGGCGTCGATGTGGATGAAGCGGCAGCTCGCCGGACGCACCCGGTCGGCGACCACGAAGGTCGGTGCCTGGATGACCGTGGGCAGGGCCTCGCGGAAGGCCAGGTAGTTCGTCTCGAACCCGCGGCGGGTGAGCGTGGGGTACGAGTCCTGCATCTCCGCGAGGTTGGAGTCGTCCGGCGCGGGCGAGTCGAACAGGTCGCAGACGGTGAACTCCTCACCCTCCCGCAGGTACCCCCCGAGGAAGATCGCGCTCTTCCCCATGAAAGCGCCGAGCTCGAGAAGATCGCCCGGTTTTTCCTCATCGCCGCTCTGGCGCGTCAGGAACCAGTCGAACAGCACCTGGTCATAGTCCGAGAACCACCCCTTGACCTGGCTGTACGCGGTCGGAGGGGGCAGGACCGGCTCGCCGTCGGGGGTGGTGACGGGAGCTTGGGAAACGTGCGACACGGAGAGCAGCCTCCAGTGAAACGGCATCGGATCAACGCTGATACCCGGCCAGGTAGGCAGACCATAAACCCCCGAACAGCCGTGTGACGAGACTCCTGTGCGGAGCGGACAAAACCGCCGCCGCCGTTTTCCCATCTTGCTCCCGATTGCCCCTTTCTTCCCAGCTGCATCCGGGGGCGGGGCGGGCTCGCGGCCTCAGCCCGTGATGTTGCGGCGGTGCAGGCGCTGGGCGGCGGTGTTGCGCACGCGGCGGGTGCGGGCCGCGGCGGCGAGCAGATCGAGGGCCTCGTACGAGGGCAGCGACTGGGCGGCGGTGCGCTGGCACCAGTCGGAGGCGGCGGTGAGCTCGGCCGGCGACCAGGGTGCGCCGTCGGCGATCGCCTTGAGCAGGGTCCACTCGCGCAGCCGGCGGGCCGGGAAGGCGCGGGCGCCGATCGCGGTGTCCATGGCCCGGGCCCAGCCGGGGAAACCCGCGTCGGCCAGCAGCCGGGCGGCGCGCCGGTCGAGGTGGGTGACCACCGCGCTCTCCGCCATCACCGGGTCGCGATCGCGCAGCACGGCGGCCACGGCGTCCGCCTCGGCCCCGGCCGTCGCAGCGGCCGCGGCGGCCAGGGCGTCGAGGTGCCGGGCGTAGCGCCAGTGGTCGGGCGCCGTGGCGGTCGCGCTCTCGGCGCGGTGCGCCGGGCCGCCCCCCTCGCGTATCTGGTTGTCGCTTCTCCCCATGCCGCCCATTCCACACGACGGCCGCGGACGACCGGTGCGCAGGGGTGCCTCAGCCCGCCCGGGCGCCGTTCACCACGGCTACTGCGGCCACTGCGGCAGCAGCAGGGCCTCGGAGCCCACCGGGCGGAACCCGGCGGCCTGGAAGGCGCGGATGCTGCGGGCGTTGCCCGCGGCCTGCTGGGACCAGACCGGGCCGCCGCCGGGGACGAGATGGCGGGCGGCGCGGGCCAGCTCCCGGCCCAGACCCCGGTGGCGGACGGCCTCGTCCACCTCGATCGCCGCCTCCCAGCGCCCGGCCACGCCGCGGCCGAGGACGAGCACTCCCCCTTCGGCCGCCCAGACCCGCACGTCGTCGCGGCGCCGCAGCGCCCGGCGCACCCGCGGATGGTCGGGATCGGCGATCTCCCGCAGCTCCAGCGGCGGGTCGCCGGGCAGCGCCGCGGCGACGGTGAGCAGGTCGATGGTGTCGGTGGTGCGACCGGTGCGCTCGAGCAGGGCGGCGAGGAAGCGCGGGTGCATGGTGGCCGCGAGGCCGTCGCACTCGAGGGCGCCGAGGGCGGAGTGCACCCAGTGCGGGTCCTCGTCGGTGAACACCACGGAGTGCGCGGTGAACGCGATGACGCCCGCGTCGCGCGGGCTCGGCTGCGGGACCACGGTGGTGCCGCCGTCCGGCGGCGGGAACCGCCCGGCGGCCGCCGCGTCCAGGATCGCCTCGAGGGTGTGGCCCATGCCCGTCAGACCTGCTCGAAGCGGAAGGACTTGATGAAGCAGTCGCGGGGCTGGCCGATGGCGAAGAAGATGCAGTCCACCAGCGACTGGGCGGTGAGCGGGTCCTTCGCCGTGCGCGGGGCGCTCTCCCACTGCGGGGAGAGTGGGTCGTGGTTGTCGAAGTCCGGCGGGTAGAGGGAGATGACGCGGACGCCCCGGTCGCGCAGCCGGCGCGAGAGGATCTCGGTGAAACCGGCCTGGGCGGACTTGGCGGCGTAGAAGGCGTCGTGCGCGTCGGAGCGGTGGTTTCCGGTGTCGCCGCAGCTGGAGACCATCGTCACGATGTCGGGCTTGTCCGAGTTCAGCAGCAGCGGGAGGAGGGCCTTGGTGACGAGGACCGTGCCGGTGGCGCCCGAGGAGAGGGTGTCGACCACGTCCGCGTCGGATGCGGAGAGCAGGTCCGTACCGTGCTGGTAGCGGGAGCCGTTGTTCACGAGTACGTCGATGCGGTCGGTGCGGGCGGCCACCGCGGCGGCGAACTCCCGTACGGAGGCGGGATCCGTGAGGTCGCACGCGTGGGCGTGGACGCGGTCGGCGGCGTGGCCCTGCGCGAGGATCTCCTCGCGGACGCGTTCGGCGCCTTCGAGGGTGCGCGCGGAGAGGTGGACCTCGGCGCCCCGGGCGGCGAACCGGAGGGCGAGGGTGCGCCCGAAGTCGCGGCCGGCGGCGGTGATGACGACGCGGTGGTGTTCGAGGGTCATGTCGGCGCTCCTGATTCCCGTGGTCGATACACATGATCTCAGGCGCGGCGTACGGGCGTTCGGGCGGGGCGGGGGCGGGCGCGGCGGTCGGGCGGACCGGCGCCGGACCGCCCCCCGCCGGTGCACCCGGGCTCAGCCCCCGTGGATCTCGTACCCGCCCCGCCCCTGATCCGGGTCGTGCCCCGGTTCGGGCAGCGGAGCCCCCGTCTCCAGCAGGGTCTTGAGGCTGGAGGCGAGCATCGGCCAGGCGCGGCTGCACATCCCGATCAGGGTGCCGCCGGGGTCGAACCCCTCGTGGAGGATGGTCAGCCGCGCGAGCGTGTCCCCGACGGGCTCGATCTCGTACGTCACCTTCGTGCGCCGCTCCTGCGCCAGCTCGGCCCGCAGCTCCTCGGCGATGCCGACCGAGGCCGCCCACTGCGGGGTGAAGGTGTGCCAGGTGTACGAGAGCCGACGGCCCGGGACGCAGTCGAGGACCACCTGCTCGGGATCACTGGTCCGGGCGCCGCGCTCCACCCAGGCCATCCTCGATCCCACCGCCCAGTCGGTCTCGAAGCTCAGCCCCCAGTACCTCCGGGTGAAGGCGGGCTCGGTGAGGGCCTGCCAGACCCGGTCGGGATCGGCCTGGACGTAGAGGGTGTAGGTGATCGCGCTGTCGCTCATCCCCCCATGCTGCGGGACCGGAACCCGTGGACGCCGGATTTCCCAGGTCGCGGCGGTGACGGCCGCTCAGGGCCACCGCGGCGGCGGACCGCCGGACGCGGAGGGGGCCGCATCACCGGCCGGTGCCCTGTTCGGGGAGTTCCGTGAGGGGGGTGCGGGGTGGGCGGGGGAGGGAAAGGCGGGCGCGGGCCGTGTGGACGGCGGCGAGTTCGGCGTGGCCGGCCGGGCCCCAGTCGGCGAGTTCACGGACCTGCTCGGGGGTGGCCAGCAGGCGCGCGTACGCCGGGTCCGCGGCCGGGGGCGGGGAGCCGAGGCGGGCCGCGCCACGGGGATGGGCGGCCTCGTCGGCGTACCGGTAGCCGAGCGGGGTGGAGCCCGCCGTCGGGGGTGGGAGCCGGACGGCGCCGGTGGTGCGGCAGATCAGCAGCAGGACCCGGCCGTCGGGGGCGAACAGCCAGGCCGAGGGCTCCCGTACGGGCAGCTCCGGGGGCACCGGGCCGGGATGCCAGGAGCCGTGGTGCGGGGTGCGGCGGGTGCGCAGGACCCCGAGCCGGTCCAGGGCGGTCGGCGCGACGGGGCGGCCGTCCTCCAGCAGGGCCGGGCCGCCGCCGTTGATGCGGGCGCGCAGCGCCGACAGGGCGCGGCGTGCGTCGCCCGGGTCCATCAGGGAGGGCAGGTCGGCCGGTTCGGCGAAGTGGACGTCGGTGATCTCCTGGGCGGGGAGGCGGATCTCATCGATCCGGTCGGGGGTCCAGGTGCCGCCGTCGTACACGTACAGGATCTCTCCCGGGAAGCGCATCTCGGGCGGGAAGCCGGGGGTGTCCGCCGGGATCCAGTCCACGGCGAGGCCGTTGGGGTAGCTGCCGTCGACGCCGAGTTCCTCCCGCATCTCGCGGGCCGCGGCGGCCGACGGGGCCTCGCCCGCGTCCACCGCGCCGCCGGGCAGCATGCGCTCGGCGCGGTAGTCGACGCTCTGGACGAGGATCCGGCCGTCGGCGTCGGTGACCAGGACGACGGCGCCCGTCCAGAGCGCGGCCCGCGAAGCCCCGTACTCCTGCGGGGTCATCCACGTGCCCGGCCCACCGCCGTCCTCGTCGGTCACGGCCTCGTCGGTCAGCTGCGGCATCGGAACTCCGTTCACCGTGGATGGACCCTCTCCCCGTGCAACAGCCCGCACGGCCTGCGGGTTACGCCGGTTACGCCGGTCCCGCCACTGCGGCCGCTGACCGCGGCTTTGCCGTCCCCATACCTGCTTATTACCTTGTTACGCCCTTCTTGGTACGTTCGCGTCGCGGACTGGCGGCTTGAAAACCGCCGGTCCGACCACGTCACCGGACCGACGCCGAGGGTGGACAGAGCCATGCGACGCGCTTCCCGTACCGACACGGGCACGGGCAGCGGCAGCGGCCGTCTCCCCGCCGTCGACGCCGTGCGCGGGCTCGCCGTCCTCGGCATGTTCGCCGTACACGTCGGGCCGGGCCCGCGCCCCGAGGGCGCCGGCTACCTGCTCGTCGCTGCCGACGGGCGGGCGCCCGCGCTGTTCACCCTCCTCGCCGGGTTCTCGCTGGCCCTCGCCCAGCGCGGCCGGACCCCCGGGGAGCAGCCGACCGGCTGGGCCCTGCGCTACCGCCCGCTGCTGATCCGGTGTGCGGTCCTGGCCGGGCTGGGCCTGCTGCTGGCCGCACTGTGGCCGGGGATCCTGGTCATCCTGGCCTTCTTCGCCGTCTACTTGCTCGCCGCCGAGCCCTTCACCCGGCTGTCCGCCCCGGTGCTCACCGCCGTCGCCGGGGTCTGCGTGGTGGCGGGTCCCCTGCTCTCGTTCCTGCTCGGCCCGGTGTTCGGGTACGAGTCCTCGGGGCGCGGCGCGGTCCCCGAACCGACCGCCCTGACCGGCTGGGACGGACCGGGCCGGGTGCTGTGCGAACTGCTGCTCACCGGCGCGTATCCCCTCGCCACCTACTTCCCGTACGTCCTGGCCGGGCTGGCCCTGGGCCGGCTGTGCGATCTGCGGGAACGCCGCGTCGCCCGCCGGATGGCGCTCGGGGGCACGGCCGCCGCGGCCGTGGGATACGGCGCCGCCTGGGTGGCCGCCCATGTGCTCGGCGGCCGGGAGCGGCTGCTCGAGGCGGTCGCGGAGCGCCATCCGGAAGCCCTCGGGGCGGCCGATCCCGTACGCGAAGTGCTGCGCGGGCAGTTCGGGGCCGTGCCCAGCACCTCCTGGGACTGGCTGCTGGTGGCCGATCCGTACAGCCAGACGCCGCTGGAGACGATCGGCAACGCGGGGGTGGGCTGCGCGCTCATCGGGCTCTTCGTGCTCGCCGCGCGCAGCCCGGCCGGTGCACGGCTGCTCCGGCCGCTGACCGCGCTCGGGGCGATGGCGCTGAGCGCGTACGTCCTGCATGCGCTGGCGCTGGCCGGACCGGCCCACGGGGCCGCCTCCTGGGCCGCGCTGGCCGGCTTCGCGGGCGTGGCGCTGACGGCGTCCTGGGCCTGGCAGCGGTTCTGGGCGGACGGCCCGCTGCGCCGGGGCCCGCTGGAACACCTGCTCCGGCTGGCCGCACGGGGCCGCCCGGCCGCGTAGCCGGCCCGAGCCCGGCCGTCACCCGTGTGTGTGACGGCGCGTAGGTTCCACCGGCCGTCGTACGGCAGGGTGGGCGGATGCAGTTACGCCGGGTGGCTCCGCCCCTGCCCCTGATCCTCGCCGCGGTGGTGCTGACCGCCGGGTGCGTGACCGTACGGCCGACCCGGCCCGCGGAACCGGCTCCGGCGGTGGACCGGACCGCGGCCCGGGAAACGGCGGTCGGGGCCCTGCCGTTGGGCCGGCTGCCGACGTCGCAGCCCCCGTCGCAGCCCCCGCCGGCGTCCCCGCCGGAGCCGCCGGCCGCCGAGGCCGAGCCGGGACCCCCCGCAGCGCAGCCCGAGCAGAACCGGCCGCCGCAGCGGCGGACCGGCGATCGCGCGGCTGTCCGGCCGGCGCAGCCCGTGCGTCCCGCCCCGGCGCCGAAGCCCCGCAAGCGGCCGCCCGTACGGCCGAAACCGCGGTCCGCGCCGCCGCGCCCGTACGACATGGCACCCCTGTGCGAGGCGGCCAAGGGGACGGTCTCGCCCTCGATCGTCGCCCTGTGTCAGTAGCCGCTCGGCTCGGGCCCGGGCTCGGGGCAGGGCTCGGGGCAGGGCTCGGGGCAGGGCGCATCATCCGAGTGGCCCCGGCCCGGCTGCCGGGTGTCGGCGGGCCCGTTCGCTTGGATGGGCGGCGCGGGTCCGACCGGAGGCCCGTACCGCCTCCACCCCCAGGGAGTCGCCATGGCCAAGATCGCCCTGTTCGGCGCGACCGGCAGCATCGGAACCCTTGTACTGCGCGAGGCGCTCGGGCGCGGCCACGACGTCACGGCGGTGGTGCGGGACCCGGCGAAGCCCGTGGATTCCGGCGCCGAGGTGCTGCGCGGCGACGTACTCGACCCGCACTCCGTCGCCGAGGCGGCCGCCGGCCGGGACGTGGTCGTCAGCGCGATCGGCCCCGGGTCCGGGGATCCGGGCGTGCTCGTCACCGCCGCCAAGTCCCTGATCGGCGGCGTCTGCACGCTCGGCCCGGACGTCCCCCGCCCCCGGGTGATCGTCGTGGGCGGGGCGGGCTCGCTGCGTACCCCGGAAGGCACGCCGGTCTCGGCGGCGGCGGGCGTTCCGGAACCGCTCCGCGCGCTCATGCACGCCCACGGGGAGGCGCTGGACTTCCTGCGCACCGTGCCCGTGGAGGAGGTGCGCTGGACCTGTCTGAGCCCCGCAGCGCAGATCGGTCCGGGTGAGCGCACGGGCACGTACCGGCTGGCCCTCGACGATCTGATCGTGGACGAGGAAGGCCGCAGCCACATCTCGGCCGAGGACTACGCCGTGGCACTGGTCGACGAGATCGAGCGCGACGCCCATCCGGGCCGGCGGTTCACCATCGGCTACTGACCGGGCGGCGCGTCCTGCACGTCCCCGGCGTACACCGCGGTGAGTTCGGCTCCGATCCGGGCCAGCCACTGCCGTACCTCGGGCGGCTCCAGAACCTCGACCCCCGCTCCCAGCCCGGCCAGGTGCCCGGCCAGGGCCTTGGGGGCCGGGCCGTCGACCCACACCTCGGTCCAGCCGTCGGGCAGCGGGCCGCCGACGCGCACCCGGCCGCCGAGGAACCGTTGCAGCAGGGCCAGCGTGCCGGGGTGGACGCGGGCCCGCGCGGTCACCGCGTACATGCCGTCCTGGAAGGCCCCGGACAGCTCCCGCCAGGCCGTGGCCAGGTCGAAGCCGGGCGGCCGGACCACGGGTTCGCCGGTCGGCTCGACGGAGCGGACCCGGCTGAGCCGGAAGGTGCGCAGGCCCTTCTCCGTACCGGCGACCAGGTAGTCGACGCCCGCCTTGGCGACGAGCCCGAGGGGGTCGACCGTGCGCTCGCCGGCCGGTTTGCCGACGCCCGCGTACCCGAGGCGGACGCGGATCCCGTCCACGACGGCGCCCTGGAGCACCGAGCGGTGGGCGGCATCGGCGGTGACGGCGTTGCGGGACCAGTCCGTCGCGTCGACGACTCCCGCCCGGGTGGCGGCCTCGGCCTCCGCCCGCAGGGTGGACGGCAGGGCCCGGACCAGTTTGCGCAGGGTGGTGCGCAGTTCGGGGGTGGCCGTCAGCGGCCCGGTGACGAGGAACAGCGCCCTGATCTCTTCGGCGGTCAGCCCGGTGAGGTTGGTCCGGGCGCCGCCGACGAGGGACCAGCCGCCACCGCGGCCCCGCTGCGAGTAGACGGGGATGCCGGACGCGGCCAGCGCCTCCAGATCGCGGCGGGCGGTGCGCTGGGACACCTCCAGTTCGGCGGCCACCTCGGGGACGGTGACGCGGCCGCGTTCCTGGAGGAACAGCAAGGTCGCCACCAGCCGGTCCGCTCTCATGCTCCCTCTTCCCTGCCTGCGCCCCGGGTGGTCCCCCGGGTCCGTTCATTCTCCTCGGGAAACTGGCCAGAAGGTGGCCAGTTTGGCTTCCAGGATGAGCTCATGACCGAAATTGCTCAGCTCACCGAGACCCCGTCCGCCTCCACCTCCACCGCCTCCACCGCCTTCGACCCGCGGCTCGACCTCGCCGCGGCCGTCGAGCTGGCGGGCCGCACCCTGGCCGCCGTCCGGCCCGACCAGTACGACGCCCCCACCCCCTGCGACGAGTTCGACGTCCGGCGGCTCTCGAGCCACCTCGTCGCCGTGGCCCGCCGGATCGCGGTGATCGGGCGCGGCGAGGACCCGTTCAGCGTCCCGTCCTTCGCCGACGAGCTCGCCGACGGCGCCTGGGCGGCGGCCTGGGAGCCGGCCGCCCGCGAGGTCGCCGCGGTGTGGGCGGACCCTGCCCTGCTCGGCCGGCAGCTGCGCCTGCCGATGGGCGTCCTGCCGGGCGCGGCCGCCGCGGCCGTCTACACGCACGAACTCACCGTGCACACCTGGGACCTGGCCAGGGCGACCGGACAGCACCCGGAATGGGACGCGGCCCTGATCGAGCGGGTGATCGCCGTCGTACGCAATGCGCTCCCGGCCGAAACCCGCGGCGGGCGGATCCCGTTCGCCGAGGTCGTGACGGTGGACCCCGACGCGCCGGCCATCGACCGGCTGGTGGCCTGGGCGGGGCGGCGGCCCTGACGGACCGGGCCACCCCGCGCGGGTTATTGGTTGGATGCCCCGGCTCCGGATACCTAGAGTGACGACGCACCCCGTCGTCGAGCAGGAGCCGTCATGCGCACCCACTACCCCCGTACGCCGCATCTGCCCTGGTCCCCCGGGGCGGCTGCGGACGACGTGCGGGCCCGCGGGCTCGCGGGGCTGGCCGGGCGCGAGGTCGTCGTCACCGAGAAGCTCGACGGGGAGAACACCACCCTGTACGCGGACGGTCTGCACGCGCGCTCGCTCGACTCGGGCCACCACCCCTCGCGGGCCTGGGTCAAGGGCCTCCAGAGCAGGATCGGCGCCGGCATACCGGCCGGGTGGCGGGTGTGCGGGGAGAACCTGTACGCCCGCCACTCGATCCCCTACGAGGACCTCGACAGCTGGTTCCACGGTTTCTCGGTGTGGGACGGCGAGCACTGCCTGGACTGGGACCGGACGGTGAGCTTCCTGCACGGCCTCGGGGTGCCCACCCCGCGCGTGCTGTGGCGGGGCGTCTTCGACGAGCGCGCGCTGCGCAGGCTGCGGCTCGACACCGCACGGCAGGAGGGCTACGTCGTACGGACGGTGGCCGGCTTCACGCGTGCGGACTTCGGGCGGTACGTCGCCAAGTGGGTGCGCGTCGGCCATGTGCAGACGGACACGCACTGGATGTACGCGCAGGTGGTGGCGAACGGGCTCGGTCCGCAGGCCCCGCTGTGGGGGGTGCGCTCGGGCTCCGAGCCCGATGCGGCGCAGCTGGCGGCCGCCCTCGGCCTGGACGCCGCCCCCTTCACCGCACCCGGTGCCGCGGTCGCGCCGGTCGTCGCCGAGGTGGCGGGCCGGCTCGACGCGTCGGGACGCACCGGGGACGCCCGGCTGGCCGGCGTACTGGCCGCCGTACTGCACCGCGCGCCGCGGGCCCGGATCGGGGCGCGGCTGGCGGCGGGGCCGCTCGGGATGCCGCTCGCCCGGCGGGTCGCCGACCTCGTCGGGCTGTACCCGTCCCTCCAGCGGCCGTTCCCGGACGAGGGGCGGCGGGCCGGGCTGGTCCGGATGGCCGTCGCCGCCGATCTCGGGGTGCTGCACGCGCTCGCCGGTGCGGCGGCCGCGGGGGATGCCGAGGCCCGGGAGTGCGTGGAGTGGTCCGCGCTGTACGCCGAGGAGGCGGGGCTGCTCGGCCCCGATCCGCTGGGCCCGCTGCGCACCGGGCTGCAGGAGGCCCTCGGCGGGCTCGGCGCGGACGCGGCGGACCGCTGCTGGGCACAGGCCCGGGAGGCCTTCGCGCGGGGCGGGATCTCCACCGCCGAGGAGGCGGTGGCCGCGACCTGGCGGTGGCGCGACGGCGCCTTCCCCCGGCTGGTCCAGCTGTGCGGGCCCTCGGGCAGCGGGAAGAGCACGTACGCCCGGAGCCTGCCGGGCGTGGCCGCGTACGTCAGTCTCGACGATCTGCGCACCGCCCGGGGTTCCCGCGCCGACCAGCGGGCCAATGCGGACGTGCTGCGCGAGGGCCTGGACCGGCTGGACGCCGCGCTGGCGGCCGCGGCGGGCGCCGGCGGCACGGTGGTGTGGGACGCCACCTCCCTGACCGAGCAGCAGCGGGGCCTGGTCGCCGCGGTCGCGCAGCGCCGCGACGCGCTGGTCACCCAGGCCGTGGTCCTGGTCGAGGAGGCGGAGCTGGTCCGGCGCAACGCCGTGCGCCCCCATCCCGTACCGCCGCAGGTGCTGGCCACCCAGCTGCACCGGTTCAGCCCTCCGTACCCGGGACACGGGCCGGGGCACCGCACCTGGTACGTCGGGGCGGGCGGGACCGTGGAGGACACGGCGGGAACCATCGGGGCGTCCGCAGCGGCAGTTGCCGCGGCAGGGGGCGAGGACGGCTGATGCGCACCAGTGAGGAGCTCTACCACCAGGTCCGCTGGGACCCCCGGTTCGATCCGGCGCGCTTCGTGTTCGGGCTGCACCAGCGGGGGGCGCCGCCGAAGCGGATCCCGCTGCACTCCTTCGTGCCCGGCGGCGACATCCCCTGGCACCGCGTGCTGTTCGTCGAGGCGGACGGCGAGCTCGTCTGGGACCGGGCGAGCGGCGTGGACCGGATCGACTCCACCGGGGCCGGGCGGATCCGCGAACCGAGGCTGCTGCGCGCCCCGTTCTTCACCTCCCGGACCCCGCACGCATGGGATCCGGCGGACGGCGGCGCCTGGCGGCCGGCCGGGGCACCGGCCGGCGGGTCCGCGCCGTCCGGCCCGGCCGGCGGCCCGGGGCCGCAGCAGGTGCGGCTGCTGACCTGGAACACCCTGTGGGACCGGTACGACGCCCCGCGCATCGACACCGCCCGGCGCAGGCCGATGCTGCTGGCCGACCTGGCGGGCGCCGACGCCGATGTGATCGCCCTCCAGGAGGTCGAACCCGCCCTGCTCGGCATGCTGTTGGAGGAGCCGTGGGTGCGGGCCGGATACACGGTGGGCACCGATCCGCGCGGCAAGGACGTCGCCGCGAGCGGGCTGCTGGTGCTGAGCCGGCTGCCCGTGCGGGAGGCGGGGCTGCACCTGCTGGGGCCGCACAAGGCGGTCGCCGCCGTGACGGTGGACACCGCCACCGGCCCACTGGTCGTGGCCTGCGTCCATCTGACGAGCGATCACACGGCGGACGGCGCCGGGCGGCGGAGCGTCGAACTGGCCCGGATCGCCGAGGGTTTGAGCGGCATCGAGGCGGACGCGGCGGCGCTCGGCGACTTCAACGACGGCCGCTCCGGTCCGGAGGGTCCGGCGGCCGCACTCGGCATGCGGGACACGTGGAGCGAGATCCACGGGGCGCAGGACGCCACGCCGACCTTCGACCCGGCGGCCAATCCCCTGGCCGCGGTGGGCTCGCTGTCGGGGCGGGCCGCCCGGCTGGACCGGGTCCTGCTGCGCTCGGCGGGGGCGCGGGTGCGGGAGGCCGTCCTGCGGGGCGACACCCCCGGTCCGGAAGGGCTGTTCATCTCCGACCACTTCGGGGTCGAGGCGGTGGTGGACTTCACCGAGCGGGACGCCGGGCGCTCGGCCCTCGGTGTACGGGCGACCGCGCGGACGGCGGTGGCCTGGCTGGCGCCGCACGATCCGGTGGTCGAGGAGCTGCGCCGGGAGCACGACCCGGCGGTCCACCGCTGGCCGGCGCACGTGAACCTGCTGTTCGGCTTCGTACCGGAGTCCTCGTTCGAGGAGGCGCTGCCGCTGCTGGCCGAAGCGGCCGCGCAGACGCCGCCGTTCACGGCACGGATGGCCGGGGTGCACAGCTTCGGGCACCGGGAGGACGCCACGGTGTGGCTGGACCCGGCGGCGGCGGGTGACGCGCCGTGGCAGCAGCTGCGGCGGGGGCTCGCCGAGCGGTTCCCGGGGTGCCGTGGGCGCGACGGCTTCACCCCGCACCTGACGCTGGGGCGCAGCCGGGATCCGCAGCGGACCCTGGCCGAGTTCACCGCGCGACTGGGCGGATCCGCAACGGGGACGCAGGCCCGGGTCGGGGAGCTCGCGGTGCTGTCACGGCGCGGGGACGGGCCGATGCAGGTCCGGGCGACCGTGGAACTCGGCAGCGGCCAGTGGCGGTGGGCGCCGGAACCGGAGCCCGGACCGGAGCCCGGACCGGAGCCCGGCCGGGCACCGAAGGCCGGACCGCAACCGGAGGCCGGCCGGGCACCGAAGGCCGGACCGCAACCGGAGGCCGGCCGGGAACCGGATGCCGAGCCGGAAGCGGCATCCGCACCTGACGCGGAAGCCGAGTCCCTCACCGCCCGGATCGCGGCGGCGCTCGGCGACGGCGTGGTGCACCTCGCCGGATCCCGGCGCATGGGCTGCGCCCTGCCCGGGGCCGACCTCGACCTGGTCGCGGTACTTCCGGGCACGGTAGGCATTGAGGAGGTACGCCGGCGGGTGGCGGCAGCGCTCCCGGAGGCCGAAGGGCTGCGGGAGGTGAAGGGCGCGCGGGTGCCCGGTCTGCGGCTGCGTACGGCCGGAGCGGATGTGGACCTGGTGGTCGTCGCCGCGGGCGCGTTGGACCCGGCGCACGCGGTGGAGCGCCGGGCCGAGCTCGGCGAGGCGGCCGCGGTCGCGCTGAGCGCGGTGAGCGACGCCGATGCGGTGCGGGAGTTCGCGGGCTCCGAGCGGCATGCGGCGTTCGTCCGGCTGGCCCGGGAGGTGAAGGCGTGGGCGCGGGCGCGGGGGCTGGATTCGGCGCCGTTCGGCGGACTGCCGGGGGTGGCCTGGGCGGTACTGGCGGCGCGCACGGTGCGCGGGGCGGCCGACCTGTCCCCCGCCGCCCTGCTCCGGGAGTTCTTCGGAACCTGGGCGGCCTGGGACTGGCGCGACCCGATCGCCCTGGCGCCCCTGATCCCGGACCCGCACGCGGACCCGCTCGCGCACGGAGCCCCGGATCCCGTCACCGTCCTCACTCCCTCCGCACCGGCGCGCAGCTGCACGCCCCAGGTCGGCCCGGGGCTGCGCGACCTGCTCGGCCGGGAGCTGTACCGGACGTGGGAACTCCTGGAGGCGGAGCCCCGCCCCCAGGTCCTGCCCCTCGGCGTGCCGCCGCTGCACCGCCGGCACGCGGCGTGGGCCGTGGTGACCGTACGGGCCGACGCGCCGCGGGAGTTCGAGGAGTACCTGGGCCGGGCCCGGGGCCGGATGCGCGCCCTGCTCGGTGCGCTGGAGGAGGGCGGGGTCCGGGACGTGCACGCCTGGCCGCGGCCGTTCGCGCTCTCCCCCGTCTCGGCCCGGTATGCGATCGGGCTCGGCGCGGGCCCGCCGGATGCGGCCGGTCTCGGCGCGCTCGCAGGCCGTTGGTCCGCCGGCCTCACGGGCGTCGAGGTCGCCTGGGCGGAGTGCGGGGCGGTCCCCCCGCTCGGGTGAGGCGTCCGCCTCCCTGGCGACAAGTAACGAACGCACGGCAGCACTCGCCCTCCGGCCCGGGCCATTCCCCGAAGGCGGCCGAGCTCTGTCCCGCCCAGCGGGCGTGGCGGGACAGAGCGGCCTGAAGTCTCAGTAGAGTGCTGACACCTTTTTTCGTCAACACTTTTCACAAGGATTGAAGAAACTCCGAGTTCACAGGCCCTACCGGCAATTGACACCTCATCAGGCCTTCACTTCATGAACGCGGAAACCCTTGACGGCCCTCGTGGCGGGCAGTTCACTCACGCTTCGATCCCCCCGGATCCACGACGTCAGGAGAGCCCCCCATGCCCCGCCTCTCGGACCATCCACCGCGACTGACCGTCGCGGCGCTCGCCGCCGCGCTGGTCGCGGCCCTCCTCGTACTGCTGCCGGGCGGCACCGCCCAGGCCGCGCCCGTCCTCCTCTCCCAGGGCAGACCAGCCACCGCCTCCGGTCAGGAGAACGCCGCCACCCCCGCCTCGGCCGCCGTCGACGGCGACAACGCCACCCGCTGGTCGAGCCAGTTCGCCGACCCGCAGTGGATACAGGTCGACCTCGGCGCCCCCGCCCGGATCAGCCAGGTGGTGCTGCACTGGGAGACCGCGTACGCGAAGGCGTACCGGATCGAGCTGTCCGACGACGGCACGCACTGGAGCGCCGCCTACTCCACGAGCACCGCCACCGGCGGAGTGCGGACCCACGACATCACCGGCACCGCCCGCTACGTCCGCGTGTACGGCACCCAGCGCGCCACCCAGTGGGGCTACTCGCTCTACGAGTTCCAGGTCTACGGCACCACCGACTCGGGCCCCGCCCTCCCCGGCGGCGGCGACCTCGGCCCCAACGTCATCGTCTTCGACCCGTCCACACCCGGCATCCAGGCCAGGCTCGACGAGGTCTTCCGGCAGCAGGAGTCGGCCCAGTTCGGCGCCGGGCGCTACCAGTTCCTGTTCAAGCCGGGCACCTACAACGGCCTGAACGCCCAGATCGGCTTCTACACCTCCATCTCGGGACTGGGCCTGAGCCCCGACGACACCACCATCAACGGTGACGTGACCGTCGACGCGGGCTGGTTCGGCGGCAACGCCACGCAGAACTTCTGGCGTTCGGCCGAGAACCTCGCGCTCAACCCGGTGAACGGCACCGACCGCTGGGCCGTATCGCAGGCCGCGCCCTTCCGTCGCATGCACGTCAAGGGCGGCCTGAACCTCGCCCCCGACGGCTTCGGCTGGGCCTCCGGCGGCTACATCGCCGACTCGAAGATCGACGGCCAGGTCGGCAACTACTCGCAGCAGCAGTGGTACACGCGCGACAGCGCGATCGGCGGCTGGGGCAACGGCGTCTGGAACCAGGTCTTCTCCGGGGTCCAGGGCGCGCCCGCCCAGTCCTTCCCGAACCCTCCGTACACCACGCTGGACTCCACGCCCGTCTCGCGGGAGAAGCCGTTCCTCTACCTGGACGGGAGCGAGTACAAGGTCTTCGTTCCGGCGAAGCGGGTGAACGCCCGCGGCACCTCCTGGGGCAACGGCGCACCGCAGGGCACCTCGATCCCGCTGAGCCGGTTCTACGTGGTCAAGCCGGGCACGACCGCCGCGACGATGAACCAGGCGCTGGCCCAGGGCCTGCACCTGCTCTTCACGCCCGGCGTCTACCACGTCGACCAGACCATCCGGGTGAACCGCGCGGACACGGTCGTCCTGGGCCTCGGCCTGGCGACGATCGTCCCGGACAACGGGGTGACGGCGATGAAGGTCGCCGACGTCGACGGGGTGAGGCTCGCCGGGTTCCTGATCGATGCCGGCCAGGTCGACTCGCCGAGCCTGCTGGAGGTCGGCCCGGCCGGGACGACCACGGACCACGGCGGCAACCCGACGACCGTGCAGGACGTGTTCGTCCGCGTGGGCGGCGCCGGCGCCGGCAGGACGGACGTCGGCATGGTGATCAACAACCACGACACGATCGTCGACCACACCTGGATCTGGCGTGCCGACCACGGCGACGGGGTGGGCTGGGAGACCAACCGCGCCGACTACGGGTTCCGGGTCAACGGTGACGACGTCCTGGCCACCGGGCTGTTCGTCGAACACTTCAACAAGTACGACGTGCAGTGGAACGGCGAGCGCGGCCGCACGGTGTTCTTCCAGAACGAGAAGGCGTACGACGCCCCCAACCAGGCGGCGATCCAGAACGGCGCGACCAAGGGCTACGCCGCCTACAAGGTGGCCGACTCGGTGACCACCCACGAGGGCTGGGGGCTGGGCAGCTACTGCTTCTACAACGTGGACCCGACGATCCGTCAGGACCACGGTTTCCAGGCGCCGGTGAAGCCGGGCGTGAGGTTCCACGACCTGCTCGTCGTCTCGCTCGGCGGCAAGGGCCAGTACGAGCACGTCGTCAACACCACGGGCGCACCCACCTCGGGTACGTCGACGACCCCGTCCACGGTCGTCTCCTTCCCCTGACCCACCACCGGCCTTGGGAAACGCGGGGCGGCGCCCGGCCGTCCCGCGCTTCCCGGTCACGGGTCAACCTCGCCCAATCAATGTGCGCGGCAACGGAGTTCTGTCAGAATTCGCTACCGGCAGAGCGTGCGCGCGCGAGGGGCGGAAGCACTTGTCAGCAGATCTTCTCGGAACCAGCTTGCCAGAAGTGCTCCTGTGGGTGGCGGCGGCCCTGCTCCTGATCGGCCTGGTGTTCGTGGCGATCAGGACGGTCGAGGTGATCCCGCAGGCCAGCGCCGCCATCGTCGAACGCTTCGGCCGCTACACGCGCACCCTCAACGCGGGCCGCCACGTCGTCGTCCCGTTCATCGACACGATCCGCAACCGCATCGACCTGCGCGAGCAGGTCGTGCCGTACCCGCCGCAGCCGGTCATCACCCAGGACAACCTCGTCGTCAACATCGACACGGTCATCTACTACCAGGTGACCGACCCCCGCGCCGCGACGTACGAGGTCGCCAGCTACATCCAGGCCATCGAGCAGCTCACCGTCACCACCCTGCGCAACACCGTCGCCGACATGGACCTCGAGCGGACCCTGACCTCCCGCGAGGAGATCAACGCGGCCCTGCGCGGGGTCCTCGACGAGGCCACCGGCAAGTGGGGCATCCGCGTCAACCGCGCCGAGCTCAAGGCGATCGAGCCGCCGACCTCCATCCAGGACTCGATGGAGAAGCAGATGCGCGCCGACCGCGACAAGCGCGCCGCGATCCTCCAGGCCGAAGGTGTCCGGCAGTCCGAGATCCTGCGCGCCGAGGGCGAGAAGCAGTCCTCCATCCTGCGCGCCGAGGGTGAGGCCAAGGCCGCGGCCCTGCTCGCCGAAGGTGAGGTGGCGGTCGCGGAGGTCCTCCGGCGCGGCGCGCGGGCGGTGCCCGCCGGGGTTTCCTTACGGCCCGTGCGGCACGATCCGCTGCTGCCCGACGACCCCCGCCGGGTCGGCCGCTACCGGCTGACGGCCCGGCTCGGCGAGGGCGGGATGGGGACGGTCTACCTGGGGCTGTCCCCCGGTGAGCGGCGCGTGGCGGTGAAGGTCGTACGGGCGGACCTGGCGGCGGATCCGGGTTTCCGCAAACGGTTCGCCCGGGAGATCGACTCCGTGCGCCGGGTCGGCGGCTTCCACACGGCACAGGTGGTGGACGCGTCGGCCGAGGGAGAGCAGCCCTGGCTGGTGACGGAGTACATCCCGGGCCCGTCCCTGGCCGCCGTCCTGCGGGAGCACGGGGCCCTGCCCGCCCGGACCCTGCGCACCCTGGCCCTGGGGGTGGCCGAGGCGCTGGAGGGGATCCACGCCTGCGGGATCGTCCACCGCGATCTGAAGCCCGGCAACATCATCATCGCGGAGACGGGCCCGCGGGTGATCGACTTCGGGATCGCCCGGGCCGTGGACGCCACCGCCCTGACCCGGGCGGACTACCTGATCGGCACCCGGGGCTTCCTCGCCCCGGAGCAGCTGACGGGGGCTCCGCTCACACCGGCCGTGGACGCGTACGCCTTCGGGATGGTGCTGGGCCACGCGTGCGGGGCCGCGCCCTTCCCGCAGGGAGCGGAACTGGAGCCCGCCCTGCGGCTGCTGCCCGCGGACCTGTCGGCGATCGTGACGGCCTGCCTCTCCCCCGATCCGGCCGGCCGGCCGACCCCGGCGCAGATCCTGGCGCGGCTGGGCGGTGGGGACGAGAAGCCGGCCGGGGACTGGCTGCCCCCGGCCGTTCGGACGATGGTGGACCTGCACAACATGCCGACCGCCGACGCGAACTGAGGGGACGGGACCTCAGACCTCCACGATGATCTTCCCGGCGGCGCGTCCCGTCTGGCTGAACTCGAAGGCCGCCGCCAGCTCGGACAGCGGGAAGGTCTTGGCGACGGGGACCTTGAGCTGCCCTCCGTCGGCGAGCCGGCCCAGTTCGGCCAGGCCCTCGGCGTCGGGCCGTACCCACATCCACTGGCCGCCCGCACCGAGCACGGTGTGGTCGGCGATGGAGGCGTGCCGGCCTCCGTTCGCCAGGACCGCCTGGGTGACGTCGAGGACGCCGCCGACGAAGTCCGCGGCGACGGTGATCCCGCCGGGGGCGAGCGCACGCACCCGGTCGACCAGGCCGTCCCCGTACTCGACGGGCTCGCAGCCGAGGTCGCGCAGCCGGTCGTGGTTGCGCGGCGAGGCGGTGCCGATGACCCGGGCGCCGAGCGCGCGGGCGATCTGCACGCCGAAGGAGCCGACGCCGCCCGCGGCCCCGTGGATGAGGACGGTGTCGTCCTTGCCGGTGGCGAGCCGGGTGAGCAGCTGGTAGGCGGTGAGCCCGGCCAGCGGCAGGCCGGCCGCCTCGTGCCAGCTGAGCGAGGCGGGCTTGGCCGCGGCGGCACGGACGGGCACGCTGACGTATTCGGCGAAGGTCCCCCCGTGCACGTAGTCCTTGCGGGCGTACGCCATGACCTCGTCGCCGACCGAGAACTCGGGTACGTCGATGCCGACCCGCTCGATCGTTCCTGCGACGTCCCAGCCGGGTACGACGGGGTACATGACGTCCATCAGGGCGTCGAGCCCGCCCGCCATGATCTTCCAGTCGACGGGGTTGACCGAGGCGCACTCGACCCGGACGAGGATCTCGCCCGGGGCGAGCTTGGGCATCGGCAGCCGGGTCTCGGTGAGCACCTCCGTCCCGCCGTACGTCTCGTACGCCATCGCCCGCATGGTGTCCTCGGACATCTACCCGACCTCTCCGTGAGCCGTCAGCCGTGAGCCGTCGTTTCCCATCCCATCACGAAAGGCCGGGCCCGCCCCGAGAAGCAGGGCGGGCCCGGCGCGGCGCGGGGCCCGTGGTCTCACAGGGCCCGGTGGGCGGCGATCACCTCGGCGTACCGGCGGCCGCTGGTCTTGATCGTGCGGCGCTGGGTGGCGTAGTCGACGCGTACGAGGCCGAAGCGCTTGTCGTAGCCGTAGGCCCATTCGAAGTTGTCCAGCAGGGACCAGGCGTAGTACCCGGCCACCGGCGCACCGCGGCGGGCGGCGCGGGCGCAGGCCGCCAGGTGCCCGGTCAGGTACGCGGCCCGCTCGGGGTCGTGGACGCTGCCGTCGGCGCAGACGGTGTCGTGGTACGAGGAGCCGTTCTCGGTGACGTGGATGCGGCGGGCCCCGTACTCCTCGGTCAGCCGCATGAGCAGGGTCTCGAGGCCGTTCGCGTCGACCTCCCAGTCCATGCCGGTGCGCGGGGCGCCGGGCCGGTCGATCTGGCGGGCGTACGGGGCGGGGCCGGCCGGGTCGGCGGTGACGGTCTGCGGGAAGTAGTAGTTCAGGCCGGTCCAGTCGAGCGGGGCGGCGATGGCCGCCGCGTCACCGGGGCGTTCGGGGAGGTCCACGGCGTAGACCTCGCGCATGTCGGCGGGGAAGCCGCGGCCGTGGACCGGGTCGAGCCACCAGCGGTTGACGTGGCCGTCCATGCGCCGGGCCGCCGCCCGGTCGGCTTCGCCGCCGGTGGCGGGCTCGACGGTGGAGAGGTTGTTGACGATGCCGATCTGCGCGCCGGGGGCGGCGGCCCGTACGGCCTGGGTGGCGAGCCCGTGGCCGAGCAGCAGGTGGTAGGAGGCGCGGACGGCGGCGGTGAGGTCGCTGCGTCCGGGGGCCATCCTGCCTTCCAGGTGGCCGATCCACGCCGAGCACAGGGGCTCGTTGAGCGTGGCCCACTGCGTGACCCGGTCGCCGAGGCGGGCGGCGACGAGGCCGGCGTACGCGGCGAAGTGTTCGGCGGTCGCCCGCTCGGGCCAGCCCCCGCGGTCCTGGAGGGCCTGGGGCAGGTCCCAGTGGTAGAGGGTGACGTTGGGGGTGATCCCGGCGGCGAGCAGCCCGTCCACGAGCCGGTCGTAGAACGCGAGGCCCTTGGGGTTGGCGGGGCCGTCGCCGCCGGGGACCACACGCGGCCAGGCGACGGACATCCGGTAGGCGTTGGTGCCGAGCTCCCGCATCAGGGCGATGTCCTCGGGCCAGCGGTGGTAGTGGTCGCAGGCGGTGTCGCCGGTGTGGCCGCCGTCGACGGCACCGGGGGTGTGGGAGAAGGTGTCCCAGATGGAGGGGGCGCGGCCGTCCTCGTCCACCGCTCCCTCGATCTGGTAGGCGGAGGTCGCGGTGCCCCAGGCGAAGTCGCGGGGCAGGGCGGCGAGGTCGACGGACGCCGCGTCACGGGCCGCGGCGCGGGCCGCGTCGGAACGGGTTTCGGAACGCGTTTCGGAAAGGGTCACTTGACGGCTCCTGCCGAAAGGGTCATTTGACGGCTCCCGCCGTGAGGCCGGCCACCAAGTACCGCTGCAGCAGCAGGAATCCGGCGACGACGGGGATGCTGACGACGAGCGATGCGGCCATGATCTGGTTCCAGTAGACGTCGTTCTGCGTGGAGTAGCCCTGCAGGCCGACGGCGAGGGTGCGGGTGGTGTCGTTCGTCATGACGGAGGCGAAGAGCACCTCGCCCCAGGCGGTCATGAAGGCGTACACGGCGACGGCGACGATGCCGGGGACCGCGGCCGGGACCACGACCCTCAGCAGCGCGCCGAGGGGGCCGCAGCCGTCGACGGTGGCCGCTTCGTCGAGGTCGCGGGGCACCGAGTCGAAGTAGCCGATCAGCATCCAGATGGAGAAGGGGAGGGAGAAGGTCAGGTACGTGAGGATCAGGGCGCCGCGGGAGCCGTAGAGGGCGATTCCCGTGGCGTTGCCGACGTTCACGAAGATCAGGAACAGCGGGAGGAGGAAGAGGATCCCGGGGAACATCTGGGTGGAGAGCACGGTGACGGTGAACAGGCGCTTGCCGCGGAAGCGGTGGCGGCTGACCGCGTACGCCGCGAAGACGGCGATGACGACGGAGGCTGCGGTGGCGGCGCCCGCCACGACCAGGGAGTTCACGAAGTACCGGGCGAGCGGGACGGTGTGCCAGATGTCGATGTAGGGGCGGACGGTGAGCCCGCTGGGGATCCAGCGGAAGCGGCCCGCGACGTCCTGGAGCGGTTTGAGCGAGCTGGTCACCATCACGTAGACGGGCAACAGGACGAAGCCGGTGAGCAGGGTGAGGAAGACGGCGCGGACCACCCTGAAGGAGGCGGGCGGGGCCAGCGGCGACGGTCGGCGGCGGTCAGGCACGCTTGTTCCTCCGTCCGCGTGTGGTGGCGAGCAGGTAGCCGGCGGTGACGAGCAGCAGGAAGAGCAGCAGCAGGACGGACATGGCCGATCCGGTGCCGAAGTTCCAGGTGACGAAGCTGGACTGGTAGATGTGGAGGGAGATCAGGTCGGCGGCCTCGGGGGCGGATCTGCCGAACAGCACGAACGGCGTGTTGAAGTCGTTGAAGGTCCACAGGAACAGCACCAGGACCAGCACCTGGTTGACCGCTCCGACGGAGGGCAGGGTGATCCGGCGGATCTGCTGCCAGACTCCGGCGCCGTCCAGCGCCGCGGCCTCGTACAGCTCCGCGGGGACGTTCTGCAGGGCGGCCGTCACGATGAGGAAGGCGAACGGCCAGCCCTTCCAGACCGAGACGGTCAGCAGGGCCCAGAAGCTGTTGTCGCCCAGCAGCCAGAAGGTGTGCTCGGCGCCGCCGAGGCCGAGCTGGTCGTGGAGGACGTGGTTCACCAGACCGTTGTCCCGCTGGAACATGAACGCCCAGGTGATGACGGCCGCGTACACGGGCAGGGCGTACGGGACCAGGAACAGGGCGCGCAGGATGCCGCGGCCGCGGAAGTTCTCCTGCATGAACACCGCCGCCGCGGTGCCCAGCAGCCAGCACAGGCCGACGGAGAGCAGGGTGAACAGGCAGGTGGTGAGGAAGGAGCGCAGGAGGGCCTCGCCGACGGGCCGGTTGACGTCGACGGCGAGTTCGTAGTTGGCCAGTCCCGTCCACGGGGCGCGGGACCAGTCGCGGATGAAGAACTGGGTCAGCTGCCGGAAGCTCATCAGGATGCCCATCACCATGGGGACGAGGTGGATGAGAAGTTCGAGGAGCAGGGCGGGCAGGAGCAGGAGGTAGGGCAGTGCGCTGCGGCGCAGGCGGGCGGTCGTGGGGCTCTTGGGGCTCTTGGGGCTCATCGGGTCGGGATCAGCTCGCCATCTGCTGCTGCGCCTTGGTGAGTTTGGCCTTGACCGACTCGGTGGTGACCGGGCGACCCGCTGCCGCGTCGGCGAAGAGCTCCTTGACGGCGGTACCGACGGCGGTCTCGAACTGGGACTCCTGCGCGACCTGCGGGAGCGGAGCGGCGCTGGTGCCCAGGGTGGTGCGCAGGACGGTGAGGTCGTCGGTGGCGAACGCGGGGTCGTTCTGGGCGGCCTTGACCGGCGGGATGGAGCCGTACGTCTTGTTGAGGATCTTCTGTTCCTCGTCGCCGGTCATGAACTTCACGAACTTGAGGGCGCCGTCGATGTTGTCGGTGTTCTTGAAGACGGCCAGGTTGATGCCGGCGACCATGGAGTTGGTGCCCCGGCCGGTGCCGGGCGCGGTGCCGGCGGGGACCGGTACCGGGGCCACGCCCCAGTCGCCCTCCTTCATGCCGTGGCTCTTGAAGGAGGAGGCGGCGCTCTGCCACAGGACCATGGCGGTCTTGCCGTTGGCGAAGTCCTGGAGGGACTGGTTCTGGGCGTACTCGGCGTTGCCCGGCGCGATGATCCCGTCCTTGGCCATCAGGTCGACGTACTGCTTGACGGCGTCGACGGCGGCCGGGGAGTCGAAGGTCGGCTTGCCGGCCGCGTCGAAGAAGTCCGCGCCGTGCTGCTTGGCGAGGACGAAGACCTGGTGGATGTTGTTGGCGAGGTTGCCCCCCTCGGCGCCGAGCGCCCACTTGCCGTCCTTGGACAGGCTCCGGCCAATCGTGACCATCTCGTCCCAGGTGGCCGGCGGCTTCGCCATGCCCGCCTCCTGGAACATCTTCTTGTTGTAGTAGAGCGCGTACGCCATCGAGTAGAGCGGGACGGCGGCCGGGTCCTGGCCGGCGGCGCCGGCCGAGCCGATGGCCGACTCCACGAAGCGTTCCCTGCCGCCGATCGCGGCGAAGTTCCTGCCGTCCCACGGGAGCAGGGCCCCGGTGGCCTGGAGGGAGGCGGACCAGGTGTTGCCGATGTTGAGGACGTCGGGGCCCTGGCCGGAGGCGGTGGCGGCGAGGATCCGGTTGAGCAGGTCGGACCAGGGCACGACTTCGAGCTTGACCTTGATGCCGGTCTGCTCCTCGAACTTCTTCAGCTCCGGGCCGAGGACCGCCTGGTCCGCAGCGAGGTCGGGGCCCTGATTGGAGGCCCAGTACGTGAGCTCCTCGGGGGCGGTGTTGGAGCCGCCGCCGTTGTCCGCGGTGCCGCCGCCGCAGGCGGTGGCCGCGGCGGCGAGCAGGCAGGCGGTGACGGCGGCAGCGGCGGCTCGGGTTCTGCGCATGGCGGATCGGCCCCTTTCGGCAGGGTCGGGGGAAGGCCGGCGGGTGCTCTCGGCTCGGGCTCCTCGAGGACGCCCAACGCGCCAAGGCCTTAATTCAGGACGTGAGTTAAGCCTCGTGAAAGGGTCGCGTCAAGGGGTCCCGCACGGGTATGTTGCGAGCGACGACAGGGCGGACGGGCAGGGCGGAAGGAGCCAGATGACCACAGGGCGTGGCGGCCGTACGGTGCGGGACCTGCGGCGCGGCAACCGCAGCGCCGTGCTCCAGCGGCTGTACTTCGGCGGGCCGATGAGCCGGCAGGAACTCGGGCCCGCCACCGGGCTGAGCTCCGGTTCCGTCAGCAACGTGGTCGGCGAACTCGTCGCGGACGGACTCCTGGAGGAGGCCGGCGTCGTCGACTCGGACGGCGGCCGGCCCCGCACCCTGCTGCGCGTGGCCCCCGGCAGCGCGCACATGATCGGGGTCGACGTCGGCGAAACCCGGGTCCGCGTCGAGCTGTTCGACCTGGCACTGACCGAACTGGCCCGCACGGAGCTGCCGTTGTCGCCCCGTGGCTGCTACGACGTCGGTCCGATCGTGGACCACGTCCGGACCGGGATCGCGGCCGTCCTCGCCGAGGCCGGGGTCGGCACCGAACGGCTGCTGGGCGTGGGCGTCGGCGTGCCGGGCATAGTGGACCGCGAGGCGCCGGGCGGCGCGGTCGTGCACGGGCAGACCATCGGCTGGGACGCGGTGCCGCTGGAGGCGCTGCTGCGCGCCACGGGGGCCCTGCCGGACGAGGTCCCGTACATCATCGACAACGGGGCGCGCACGCTCGGCCAGGCCGAGATGTGGTTCGGGGCGGGGCGCGGGGCCCGCGAGGCCGTCGTCGTGCTGTTCGGCTCGGGCGTCGGCGCCAGCCTGATCACGGACGGCTCGCCCGACGGGGGCACGACGCAGGGCACACCGCTGGAGTGGGGACACCTCACGGTCTCGGTACGGGGGCGGCGCTGCCGGTGCGGGGCGCTGGGCTGCCTCGAGGCGTACACGGGGGCGGAGTCCCTGCTGGCCCGCTGGGCGGAGCGGGGCGGGCTCGCCGCGGGTGCGGGCGACGCACCGGACGAGGAGGAGGCCCTGTCGGCCCTGCTGGCGGCGGCGGTCGCGGCGGATCCGGTGGCCCTGGAGGTCCTGGAGGAGACGGCGGAGTACCTGGGCGCGGGCCTGTCGGACGTCATCAACCTGTTCCGGCCCGAGCGGATCCTCATCGGCGGCTGGGCGGGCCTGCTGCTGGGACCGCACATCCTGCCCGCCGTACGGGAACACGCGGCCCGGTACTCCCTGCGCCATCCCGCCGACCGGGTCACCATCGACCTGGGCTCCCTGGGCCCGGACGCGGTCACGGTCGGGGCGGCGACGCTCCCGCTGTCGGCGTTCTTCGCCACGGGCGGCCGCCGCACACCCCCGCAGCAGCAGGCCGAACCGCCCGGCTGGCGCACGGCCCTGGAGGTCCGCGGCGAATCGGCGGCCCGCCGGGGCTGAGCCTCAGACGGCGCCGGCGGCGCCCGCACCCGGGTCCGCGTGCTCGGCGAGGGTGTCCAGGAAGGCCGTGGTGAGCGGGTCGGGGTGCGGGCGGGCGTAGGCGGCCAGCATCCGGCGCACCGGCGGCTCGGGGCGCAGTACCCGGCCCGCGAAGCCCGGCGGCAGGACGCTCTCGGGGACCAGGGCCGGGCCCAGTCCGGTGGCGGCCAACAGCGGTGCCGCGGCGGTCTGTTCGGTCCGTACGGCGGCACGCGGCCGGAAGCCGGCCGCCGCACAGGCCTGGTCCACCACCTCGGCCAGGCCGTTGCCGGGGGCGTAGTGCACCCACGAGCGGTCCGCCAGGTCCGCGAGGTGCACCCGCTCCGGCGCCGGGTCATCGGCGGGGACGGCCACCACGAACTCCTCCTCCCCCAACTCCCGTACGGGACCGTCCCATCCGCGGGGTTCCGGGCCGACGGCGAGGTCGGCGCCGCCCGCGGCCATGGCGGCGAGCAGCGCGTCGGTGTGCGCGAACTCCCTCAGCCGGATGCGCACCTGCGGATTGCGCTCGTGCCAGGTGCGCAGCACCGGGAGGAGGATCCCGAGGGTGATCGAGTAGACGACGGCGACCTGGATCTCGCCGCCCTCCAGGCCGACGGCTCGACGGGCGGCGGTGCGGGCCCGTTCGGCGTCGGCGAGCGCGGCGCGGGCGTGCGTGAGCATCGCGCGGCCCATCGGGGTCAGCCGGACCGCCCGCGGGAGCCGCTCCAGCAACGGGCCGCCCGCGTCCCGCTCCAGCGCGCGGACCTGGTGCGAGAGGGCGGGCTGGGAGACGTGCAGCAGCTCGGCGGCGCGGGTGAACGAGCCGGTGTCGACGACGGTGACGAGGTACTCGAGCTGCCGCAGGGTGGTCATGAGCAAATGTTATGGCAGCAGTAGAAACCAAGTCTTGGACGTATGGGTCCCGTCCGGCGGAGAGTCGAGTCGTACCCGGCGGCCATCCTCGGCGCGCACCGGAACTCACACGACACAGGACCTCCGATGCCCACATCAGCTCTCTTCCAGGACTCCCTCGACGGCAAGCGGCTCGTCGTCGTCGGCGCCGGCTCGCACATCGGGCGCACGCTGGCCCTTGCGGCATCGACGGCCGGCGCCGAGGTGATCCTCGCCGGGCCCGATGCGGACCGGCTGGCAGCGACCGCGAACGCGCTGCCCGCACCCGCCCGCATCCGGCCGACCGACCTCACCGACGAGGACTCGATCGCCGCCCTCGCCGAAGCGGTGGGCGCGGTCGACCACGTCGTCTCGACGGCCGCCGTCCCGGCCAACGGGCCCGTCTCCGGTCTCGTCCTCGCCGACGTCCAGCGGGCGTTCGCCGCCAAGGTGTTCGGCCCGCTGCTGCTCGCCAAGCACCTGGCCGGGCGGATGAACGAGGGCGGCTCCCTCACGTTCTTCTCCGGCGTCGCGGCCTGGCGGCCCGCCCCGGAGCGGGTGGTCATGGCCACCACCAACGGCGCCCTGTCCTTCCTGGTGGAGGCGCTCGCCGTCGAGCTGGCGCCCCTGCGGGTCAACGCGGTCTCCCCCGGCATCATCGACTCCGGGGCCTGGGACCGGCTGGGCGCGGGCAAGGAGGCGTTCCTGCGCGGCGTCGCCGGCCGCAACCCCGCCCGCAGGACGGGCACCCCCGATGACGTGGTGCGCTCGGTGCTCTACGCGATCGGCAACCCGTTCGTCACCGGGACCGTGCTGCACGTGGACGGAGGCGCGCGCCTCGTCTGACACCCCCGGTGCGCCGGCGTGAACGGGAGACGGGTCAGACGGGAAAGGCGGCCTGGAAGGCCAGCCGCCGATCGGCACCCTCGGCGATCCGGCCGAGCAACTCGTCCAGATCGAGGAACACGGCCCACGGCTCGGTGCCCGCGGCCTCCGCGATCCGGCCGACCAGGAGGTCCTCCAGCTCGGGCACGCGCTTGCCCTTCCACACCTTGTCGGCGGTACTCACCAGCAGCTCCTCGATGCTGATGCCGGGCGCCGCCCAGTCGGCATGGGTGGCGGCGAAGCGGGCCTGCTCCTCGGTGAAGCCGTGCGCGAGGAGCAGTTCCCGCCCGGCCGCCTCGTGCGCGGAGCCGGGTCCGCTGAGCTCGGCGGTGTGGACGGCCTTGCCCACGTCGTGCGTGGCCGCGCCGAAGAGCACGGCCTCGCGCGCGAAGGGCAGGCCGGGGCAGTACGCGGCCAGCCAGTCGGCGAGCCGGCCCGCCACCTCGTGCACGAGGCGCAGGTGGGCCGCCAGCCGGGGCGGTGCAGCCAGCTCGTGCAGCAACGCGGCCACGGCGGGCGGCAACGTGCGCAGCGCAGGTTCCGCCGGGGTCTCGAGGGCGCGGGACAGCGCATCGGAGTCGGGCATCGGGGCAGCCTACCCGCGGACTCTCGGCGTGCGCCCGGGTCACTCGTACTCCGTGCCTCCCTTGCGGGTGAGGTAGGCCGGGCTGACCGCCTTCGCGATCGCGCGGCCGCCGACCACCGGGCTGTAGCGTTCCGCCGCCGGGCGGATCACGACGCCCTCGCGCAGGTGCACGGCCCGGCCGGACACCGTCTCGCGGCCACTGGCCAGCTCCAGGACCGTGTCCAGCTCGTACGGACCCTCGAACAGCCGGGGTACGAGCGGCAGTTCACCGTCGGTGAGCAGCTCGTGCGGGTCCAGCCAGCGCACCTGCCCGTCGATCTCCGCGGACACGTCGAAGACGGCGTACCCCGGCCCCGTGGCGGCCGTCCGCGCGTCGGTCCCGTACCCGAGGTCCTGGACGCCCGCGCCGTACACCTCGCCGAAGACGCCGATCCGGGTCGCGCCCAGCCGCGCGGCCAGCTTCGCCGCGACCTCCGGGACGCCGTGGCCGCGTACGGCCCGCCAGTAGAGGTTGCGGTCCTCCTCCCTCAGCGCCAGCCCCTTGGACCCGAAGCCCTTGGAGGAGACCAGTACCCGGCCGCCCTCGACCACGTACGTCAACAGGCAGGCGGTGCCGTGCAGTTTCTCGGTGAGGACGACCGGCTCGCCGGACTCGAAGAGGTGCGGGTAGCGCTGGAGGTTCTCGATGTCCACCCAGGGCAGCAGGTCGGGCGCGGCCTCCACCTCGCCGTTCATCGTCGTCGGCACGGGCGGCGCCCATTTGGTGATCCCGAGCAGCTCGGTGAAGTCCGTACCCTCCTCGGCCGCCTGCGCCAGGTCCACGTCGGCCAGCGCCCGCGGCCGGCACACCAGCCCTTGCGACAGCTCGCCGCGCAGCCGGACCGCCTTGACCCGGTCGGCGGAGCTGCCGGCGAGGCGGCCGGTCAGGCCGAGCTCCTCGATCAGCGCGGCGGGCAGCACGGCCTGTTCGGGTATGTAGACGGCGAACTCACCGGTGCGGTAGGCGCCCTTGGCGACCACGGCACGGTAGAGGCCCACTTGGGCCAGCTCCAGCGCGTCGGCGTTCGGGTGCTCGTGGACGGTCAGCTCTTCGGCTGTGACTCGCAAGGTCGACATGTGCGCAACTCCTCGGATGTGACGACGGCGTCCACTCTGCGGCCCGGCATTTTTGCTGGTCCAGCCGATATCACGGTGTTAGCCTGACCCGCCCGCCGTCCCGGCGGCCCGTCCCGTCGCCCAGGAGGCCCCCGTGCCACGTCGTCCGGTCACCGTCGTCACCGGAGGCAGCAGGGGCATCGGCGCCGCGACGTGCGTACGGCTCGCCGCGGACGGCCATGACGTGGTGCTCGGCTACCTCCGGGACGACGCGGCCGCCGAGGCCGTCGCGGAGCGCGTACGGGCGGCGGGTGCGCGCTGCGTGACCGTACGCGGCGACACGTCCCGGGAGTGCGGGGTGGAGCGGCTCTTCGACATCGCCGGGGCCGAGTTCGGCGCGGTGACCGGGCTGGTGAACAACGCCGGGGTGACCGGCCCGCTCGGCCGGCTCGCCGACGCCGCGACCGAGGATCTGCGGCGCGTGGTCGAGGTCAACCTGCTGGGGTACCTGCTGTGCTGCCGCCGCGCCGCCCGGGACATGGCGGACGCGGGCGGCGGCGCCATCGTCAACGTGTCCTCGGCGGCCGCCACGCTCGGCAGCCCCGGCGACTACGTCCACTACGCGGCGGTGAAGGCCGCCACCGATGCCCTGACGGTGGGGCTGTCCAAGGAGCTCGGCCCGGACCGCATCCGGGTCAACGCGGTGGCGCCGGGCATCATCGAGACCGACATGCACGCCGCGATGGGCGACCCCGACCGACCGGCCCGCGCGGCTGCCGGGATCCCCCTCGGGCGGGCCGGGCAGCCCGAGGAGGTCGCCGGGGCCATCGCGTGGCTGCTGTCCCAGGACGCCTCGTACACGACGGGCGCCGTCCTGCGCGTCTCCGGCGGCCGCTGAGGCCGGTCTCCGCCTTCGGGCTCGACCGGCGCCGGGTGTGGCGGGTCAGCCTCCGAAGGCGGCCCGGGTGGCCGGGCCGTAGACGCCCGGTTGGTCGCCCTTGATGTCCCGGTCGCGCTGGAGCTGGGCGACCCCGCGCTTGGTCTGGCTGTCGTAGACGCCGGTGACGTCGACGTACGTGAACCCCTGGGCGTGGAGCCGCTCCTGCAGGGCGCTCACCTCGGGCCCGCGGTCGCCCATCCGCAGCGTCCCGGAAGGCCCCGCCGGCTGCGGGCCGGCCGAGGCGCTCGGCGGGGGCGTGGGCTTCGGCGTCCGGCTCGCGGACGGGCCGGCCGACGCCGATGCGGAGGCCGAGGGCGCGAAGGCCCGCACGGATCCCTCGGGCGAGGGCTCGTCGTCCGCGCCGGGGCGCGCCGGGAGCGCCGGTACGGACAACTCCGGCGGCGTCACGGCCCGCTCGGGCCGCGGATCGGGGCCGCTCAACAGGAACACCAGCCCGCCGGCGGCGCCGAGGGCGAGCAGGGCGAAGACCACCAGCGGGAGCGGGCTGCCGCGGTCCTGCCGGACGGCGCGGGCATCGGCGGCGCCGGTGGCCTCGGCGGCCCGCCCGGGCTCGTCCTCACGCCGGGCCTCGGGCGCGCGGAAGGAGACGGGGACGGGTCCGGTGTGCGGCCAGGCGGGCGTCGTCGCCCGGTACGCCCGCTCGGATGGGGCGACGTACGGGCGCACGAGCCGGCGGTCCTCGGGGAGGCTTCCGCTCTCATCGGGATGGTGGGACACGGTTGTCTCCCGGCAGGGGTGGGGACCGGCGCGGCGGTGCGGTGTCGGCCCCCACCCGGCCGGTCAGGCCCTGCGCCGCCGCGCGACCAGGACCATGCCCGCAGCGGGTGCACCCGGCACGGGGGCGCCCACGGTCGTCATGGGGTCAAGCGAAGACCGGACCGATACGAACATATGAGATATCTCCGAAGTGCAGCTCATGCGGTGGTTCTTGAGTGCTTGATCGGCGCACTCTTTCCCCCCGGGACGGCCCGGGTCAAGCCGGCTGTCCGAACTGCCCCATCCGTCCGCCCTACCCGTCGGCCGCGGTAGCCCTCGGCATCCGGACCGTGACGGTGAGGCCGACCGTGACCGCGGCCACGAGCATCAGCGCGGCCCCGGTGAGCGGGGCCGCCGGGGCGCCGATCCCGTCGACCGCGAACCCGCCCGCCAGCGCGCCGGCCGCGATGGCCAGGTTGAACATCGCCACCATCAGCGAGCCGGCGGCCTCGGCCGCGCCCGGCGCCGCCTTGATCATCCAGCTCTGCAGGCTCACGGAGACACCCCCGTACGCGAGCCCCCAGACGAGCAGCAGCGCGGTCCCGGCAGCCGCTCCCGGCAGGGTGGCGATCAGCCCGAGTACCACGGTCAGCGCGGCGCTGATCACCAGGACCGCCCGGTACGCATCACGCGCCCCGGCCAGGAAATTGCCCGCGACGCCGGCCACCCCGTAGCCCAGGAGCAGGGTGCTCACGTACGCGGCGTCGATGCCGGAGACCTCCTGCAGGACGGGCCGTACGAAGGTGTAGGCGGCGAACTGGCCGGTCACCACCAGGAAGGTGACGATCACCCCGGCCCGGACCCCGCGGTTGCCGCGCAGCAGCGCGGGCAGTTCGCGGAACGTGACGTCCCGGGTCGGCGGCAGTGGGGGCAGCAGCAGGAGCAGCGCGCCCAGCGCGAGGAGGCCGAGGACGCCGACCGCAGCGAACGCGGCCCGCCAGCCGCCGAGTTCGCCGATCAGGGTGCCGGCGGGGACGCCGAGCACGGAGGCGGTGGGGACGCCGCCGAAGACGAGCGCGGTGGCCCGGGCGACGTGCCGCTCCGGTACGAGCCGTACGGCGAGCCCGCCCGCCAGCGCCCAGAAACCGCCGACGCCGACCCCGACGAGGAGGCGCGCGGCCAGCAGCACGGCGAAGCCCGGGGCGACGGCGGCGGCGAGATTGGCGGCCGCCATCAGGGCGATCAGCACGCACAGCACGAGCCGCCGGTCGAGCCGGCCGGCGCCGACGGTGACGAGCGGGGCGCAGAGTCCGGCGACGAGCCCGGGCACGGTCACCATCAGCCCTGCGGTGCCGTCGGACACCCCGAGGGCGTCCCCGACGGGGGTGAGCAGGCCGACGGGCAGCAGTTCCGAGGTGATCAGGCAGAAGATCGCGAGCGCGACGGCGAGGACGGCCGCCCAGCCCTTCCAGGGCGCGGGGCGGATGGTGGGCGCGAGGGGGTCAGGAGTCGGTGCGGGCTCGCCGGGCGCGTCGGCTGCGGTCATGGATCGGTACTCCGTACGGTCCGTCGGGATGTGAGGACAGGGCAGCGCGGCGTACCGGGGGTCGCGCCTCCCCGGCACTCGCACTGTCGTTCCCGTCCTCCGGCAGACTACGGAAAATCCGGGTCCGGGCAATCGTTTCGGCAGCCGCGGCCGGGCAGGGAGCGGCGCCGGGCGCCCCTGGTGGCGCCGGGGGCCACCCGCCGATCGACCCCACGGACCGACTGCACGGCCGGCTTCCGGGCCCCGTCACCCGGACGCGTGAGCGCGGGGACCGGCCGGCCGTGCGGTACGGCATGGTGGTCGGATGCAGTTACGCCGGGCCCTGCCCCTGTCCCTCGCCGCGCTGCTCGCGAGCAGCGGCTGCCTCTCCGTCGGCGCGGACGCGGATCCGGCCCCGGCGCCCGGCACCTCGGCGCCGCTGGACGCGCGGGATCCGGCCGAAGCGTCGCCCCCGGCGGCCGGTCCCGGCCTGCCGCCGCCCGCCCCGGAGTCCCGGCCCCTGCCGCTGGGGCGGCTCCCGGCGCCGGACGGGGAGCCGGATCCGGAGCCTGCGCCGGCCAGGGCGGCCCGGCCGCCCGCTGCGCGCAGCGCGAAGCCGCCGGCTGCGCCGCGCCGGGAGCACCCGCCCCAGCCCGCGCCGCCGCGCCGCCCGCGGCAGGCGGCCCCGCTGCCCCGGCCGGACGAGCTGTGCGCGGCCGCCGAGGGCACCGTACCGCCGTCCATCGTGGACCTGTGCATCCGGCAGTATGGCCGCTGACCAGCAGATATCGCTCAGGACTTGACCCTCCCCCCGTGTCAGGGCCTGCACTGGAAGGCGTCATGTTCACCATCGGAGACTTCGCCAAACACGGCCGGGTATCGGTCCGCATGCTGCGCCACTACGACGCCATCGGACTGCTGCGCCCCGCACGTGTCGACCCCGCCAGCGGCTACCGCTACTACGAGGCCGAGCAGCTCGCCCGCCTCAACCGTGTCATCGCGCTCAAGGAGCTCGGCTTCAGCCTGGACCAGGTGGGGACGATCCTCGACGAGCGGGTGGGCGCGGACGAGTTGCGCGGCATGCTGCGGCTGCGCCGGGCGGAACTGGAGTCGGCCATGGCCGCCGCTGCGGCCCGGCTGACCCAGGTCGAGGCGAGGCTCCGGACCATCGAGAGCGAGGGATCCATGTCCACCGTCGACATCGTCGTGAAGAGCCTTCCGCCCGTCCGGCTCGTCGAACTGACCGGGATCGCGGGGAGCTACCAGCCGCAGGACATCGGGCCGGTCATCGGCCCGCTGTACGAGGAGCTCTGCCGCCGGATCGAGGCCGCCGGGGTGGTCCCGACCGGCCCGGGGACCGCGTACTACGAGGACGCGCCGGGGGCCGAGGCCGGAGCCGTCCTCGTCCACGCCGGGCTGCCGGTGGGGGCCTCGGTCCGCGCCGAGGACCTCGGGGGCTCGGTCCGGGTGGTCGAGCTGCCGGGGGTCGAGCGGGCCGCGACCGTGGTGCACCGGGGCTCGATGGACCGCGTCCTGCCCACCGCCCAGGCCCTCGCCCGGTGGATCGACGCCAACGGCCACCGCTCGGCCGGGTACGCGCGCGAGCTGACCCTCGCCTGCCCGGAGGACCGGGACCAGTGGGTCACGGAACTCCAGGAGCCGCTCGCGCCACAGCGCTAGGGAGTGTCGTCAAAGTGGCGTCGGCCGCCCGTGAGGGCGGGGCTGGCGGGGTCTGGTGCGTGCGATCGCAAGGCGGAGGAGGGAATCGACG
>NZ_JBIARX010000017.1:0-62532 GCF_042890265.1 Streptomyces sp. NPDC002209
CGTCGCCTCCCTCCTCCGCCTTGCGATCACACGCACCAGACCCCGCCGACCCCGCCCTCACGGGCGGACGACGCTACTTTGACGACACCCCCTAGGGGGTCGGGCGCACCGCGGCGCCCGCGCCGCGGAGAGCCGCCTCGCCCTGGCGCCCGGCATCGGCCCGGCCCTGCGGCGCCGCGCAGACGGCAAGCAGCAGACCCGCCGCCAGGAGGGCGCCCAGGAGCGCGAAGGCGAGTCGCTTGGAAGCGTTCGAGGCTGACACGCCTTCACGCTTGCCCCGCGCCCGGCCGCTCCCACCACCGATTGGGCCGTTCGGCCCGCCGGGCCCGCCCGAAAGAACCCGCAGGTCCGCGCGGCGTCAGGCGGGCACGAACGCGCAGCGGCGCAGCACCTCGTCCAGGGACAGCCCGAGCGCCTCGGCCACGGCGGCCACGGTGAAGAACGCCGGGGTCGGCGCGCGGCCGGTCTCGATCTTGCGGAGCGTCTCGGCGGACAGGCCGGCGCTCGCCGCGACCTCGACCATGCTGCGGCCGCCGCGGGCCTCGCGCAGCAGTGCGCCCAGGCGCTCGCCGCGCTCGCGCTCTTCGGGGGTGAGAGGGGTGCGGACCATGCCTGCATCCTACCCGCTCCCCCAATAACTATCCCGTGAAAGTTATACCGGGATAGATATACCGGTATAGTTATTGGCATGGTGGAACTGAAGACGGAAGAGTCGATCGATGCCATGCGCGCCCCGGGCCGGGTCGTCGCCGAGGCCCTGGCCGCCGTACGGGAGGCCGCACGGGTCGGGGTGTCCCTGCTGGACCTGGACCGGGTGGCCCGCGAGGTGCTCGCCGGGGCGGGCGCGAGCTCGCCGTTCCTCGGCTACCGGCCGGATTTCGCGCCGGTGCCCTTCCCCGGGGTGATCTGCACCTCGGTCAACGACGCGATCGTCCACGGCATCCCCGGCACCTACCGGCTGCGCGACGGCGACCTGGTCAGCATCGACTGCGGGGCGGAGCTCGGCGGCTGGGTCGGGGACGCGGCGGTCAGCTTCACCGTCGGCCGGCCGCGCCCGGCCGACCTGCGGCTGATCGAGACCGCCGAGGCGGCCCTCGCGGCCGGCATCGCCGCCGCGCTGCCCGGCAACCGGATCGGGGACATCGCGCACGCCATCGGCTCGCTCTGCCGGTCCGCCGGCTACGGCGTCCCGGACGGGTTCGGCGGCCACGGCATCGGCCGCAGCATGCACGAGGACCCGGGCGTGCCCAACGAGGGCCGCCCCGGGCGCGGCATGAAGCTGCGCCCCGGCATGGTCCTCGCGATCGAGCCCATGCTGGTCGCCGGCGGTACGGACGACTACCGCTGCGACGGGGACGGCTGGACCCTGCGGACCGTCGACGGCAGTCGCGCCGCGCACGCGGAGCACACGGTCGCGATCACCGCCGACGGCCCGAGGATCCTCACCACACCCTGACTCCTACGGCTTGCCGTGCGGGTGGACCACCATCGCCGAGCCCCCGCCCCGCCGACTCGTCTCGGCGGCGGCCAGCCAGCGCCCGTCCGGGAGCCGCTGGACCCCGGTGGCCGCGCCGATCTCCGGGTTCTGCCGGAACCCCTGGCCCAGCGCCTCCAGTTCGGTGCGCAGCGGGCTGTTCCACAGGCCCGGCTCCAGCTCGGTGGTGGTCTGGTTGCGCTGGCTGGCCCGCGGCGCGGCGATGGCGTCGACCAGCGGCAGCCCCCGGTCCAGGTGCCCGGTCAGGGTCTGCAGGACGGTGGTGATGATGGTGGCCCCGCCCGGGGAGCCCACCGCGAGCACCGGCCGCCCGTGCTCCAGCACGATGGTCGGGGACATGGACGAGCGCGGCCGCTTGCCGGGGCCGGGCAGGTTCGGGTCCGGGACCCCGGGGGCCGCCGGGGCGAAGGAGAAGTCGGTCAGCTCGTTGTTCAGCAGGAACCCGCGGCCGGGGACGGTGATCGCGCTGCCGCCCGTGGACTCGATGGTCAGGGTGTACGAGACGACGTTGCCCCAGCGGTCGGCGACCGTCAGGTGCGTGGTGTTCTCCCCCTCGTACGTGGTCGGGGCGGCCTGGCCGGAGCCGCCGCAGGCCGCCGGGTGACGCGGGTCGCCGGGGGCCAGCGGGCTGGTCAGCGTCCGGTCCGGGGAGATCAGGCAGCCGCGCGAGTCGGCGAACCGCTGCGAGAGCAGCTCACGCGTCGGCACGTCCTCGGCGGCCGGGTCGCCGACCCAGCGGCCGCGGTCGGCGAACGAGATCCGCGAGGCCTCGATGAAGCGGTGCAGGTACTGGGTCTCGGACAGCTTCGAGAGGTCGGTGCGCTCGAGGATGTTGAGCGCCTCGCCGACGGTGGTGCCGCCCGAGGACGAGGGCGCCATGCTGTACACGTCGAGGCCCCGGTAGCTCACCTGCGTCGGGGCCTGCCGCTTGGTCTCGTACGCGCGCAGGTCGCCGGTGGTCAGATCGCCCGAGCGGACGATCCGGGTGGCGGCCGGGTCCACGGGGGGCTTGCGCACCGCCCGGACGATGTCCTCGGCGATCGGGCCCCGGTACAGCGCGCCCGTGCCCTTGCGGGCCAGTTCCGCGTACGTGGCCGCCAGGTCGGGGTTCTTGAAGGTGGAGCCGACCACCGGCAGGGCGCCGCCCGGCAGGAAGAGCTTCCTGGTGTCGGGGAAGTCCTTGAAGCGGCTCTGGTTGAGCTCCGTCTGGGCCCGGAACGTCGGGTCGACGGTGAACCCGTCGCGCGCCAGCTTCTCGGCGGGCTTCAGGAGTTGGCCGAGCGGGCGGGTGCCCCAGGCGTCGAGGGCGCTCTTCCAGGTGGCCGGGGTGCCGGGGACGCCGACGGAGCGGCCGCTGGTCTGGCCCTGCTCGAACGGGATGGGGACGCCGTTCTCCTGGAAGAGGCCGGCGGTGGCCGTGGCGGGCGCGGTCTCGCGGCCGTCGATGGTCTGCACCCGGCGGGACTCGGCGTCGTAGTAGACGAAGTAGCCGCCTCCGCCGATGCCGGCCGAGTACGGCTCGGTCACCCCGAGCGCGGCCGCCGTCGCGACGGCGGCGTCCACGGCGTTGCCGCCGGAACGCAGGACCGCGATGCCGGCGGCGGAGGCGTCGGCGTCGACACTGGCGACGGCCCCGCCGTATCCGGCGGCGACCGGGACCTTGGCGGGAGTGCCCCCCGCGGACGCCGGCTGTGACGGCGGGGCCGCCGCGCCGGTGGACACCAGCGCTCCGGCGAGGGCGACGAGCGCTAACTGACGTGTGGCGGAACGATGCATCCGTACCTCCAGTCGACGGCCCGTCGGACCCCACCGGACAGGCCTGAACTCGGCACTGTAACTTCACCGCACCCCCCGCGTCAGGAAGACCCGGTGCGGGCTAGCATCCGCGCATGAACGAAGACGTGCGCAACATCGTGCTCGGCGTGGTGGCCACCGCCATCAGCGGCGGCTTCGGCTGGTTCTCCCGGACCTATCTGTGGCGCCGTACGCTGCGCCGCAAGCAGGCCTTCTTCGGCCTGCCCACCGGCTCCGACTGCCTGTTCGTCGTCAACCGGCAGATGGGCGGCACCGAGGGGTCGGTGCACCGCAACGACGCGTTCGCGCTGCTGGAGATATCCGCCCTGATCAAGGACTGCGGGGCCAATCTCCAGATCGTCTCCCACGACTCGGTCCGCCAGGGCTTCGGCGAGCGCGCCGAGTTCTGCGTGGGCGGGCCGGTGTCCAATGCCCGGACGGCGGCGCACCTGGCCTCCATGCTGCCGGGCGTCCGGGTCGACCTGTCCACCGAGCCGGGTCCGGACCGCGGCGCGATCCGCGTCGGCGAGGAGACGTACCGCTGGCAGAAGGGCCAGATCGACCACGTGCTGCTGGCCCGGCTGACGAGCGGGCCGGGGAGCCGGCCGGTGTTCCTGGTCTCCGGGCAGACCGCGATCAGCAACCAGGCGGGCGCCCGCTACCTGGCACGCCACCACAAGGACCTGGCGCGCCGCTACCGCGGGGACTCCTTCTGCGTGGTGCTGAAGGTCAACAACTCCGATGCGTACGGCCCGGACGTGGTCGAGCTGCTCGCCGACGTCACCCGGCCGGCCCGGACACCCGCAGCGGCAGCCGCGTGATCCCGTTGATGAAGTTCGACACCAGCCGGCGCGGCGGGCCCGCGAGTTCCGGGGCCGGCATGGCCGCCCGCCACTCCTCGTAGAGCACGCGCAGCTGGAGCCGGGCGAAGTGCGCGCCGAGGCAGACGTGCGGGCCGTCCCCGAAGGAGACGTGCGCGTTGGGCGTCCGGCCCAGGTCGAGGCGCTGCGGGTCGGTGAACACGCGCTCGTCGTGGTTGGCGGAGGCGTGGAAGACCACGACCTTGTCCCCGGCGCGGACCGGCTGCCCGGCGAGTTCGGTGTCGACGGCGGCTGTGCGGCGGAAGCTGAGCACCGGCGGGTGGACGCGCAGCAGTTCGTCGACCGCGGTGTGCATCGGGGCCCGGCCCTCGGCGAGCAGCCGGTACGCGCCCGGGTCGCGGGCCAGGGCCAGCAGTCCGCCGGGGGCGGCGCTGCGTACGGTGTCGTTGCCGGCGACGGTGAGCAGGAAGAAGAACATCTCCAGCTCGGCCGGGTCCAGTCCGGCCTCGGCGAGCGCGGTCATGACGTCGTCGCCGGGGTGTGCGCGCTTGTGGGCGGCCAGTTCCCGGGCGTACGAGAACATCTCGCCGAGCAGCGCCGGGGAGCGCGGGTTGAGCGGCTTTCCGTCAGGGCCGAGCAGGGGCGCGGGCGCGTCCTCGGGATCCTGGTAGCCGATGATCCGTACGGTCCACTCCAGCAGCAGGCCCCGGTCGGCGGCCGGGACGCCCAGCAGGTCGGTCAGGTTGAGCAGCGCATACTCGTCGGTGACCGTGCGGACCAGGTCGGCGGCGCCGCCCTCGGCCTTCGCGCGGGCGGTGGCGAGCAGGGTGCGGGCCCGGTCGCGGACCCGGCCCGCGAAGGCGTCGACGCGGGCGGGGGTGAACGCGCGGGAGACGAGCCGGCGCAGCCGGCCGTGGTCGCCCGCGCTGCGCCGCGGGTCCTGGTTGAGCATGGTGCGCCGCAGGAACGGCAGGTCGGCCGGGTCGGGATCGCGGATCTGGGTGGCGCCGAGCCAGGAGGAGTACGTGGCGTGGTCGCGCAGCACCCGGACCACGTCGGCGTGCCGGGTGACGGCCCAGAAGCCGGGGCCGGCGGGCCAGCCCCGGATCTCCGGCTCCTCCTGCCAGGCGACCGGGTGCCGGTCCCGCAGCAGCCGGTAGCTCTCGTACGGGATCCCGGCGCCGTGGATCCGGGGGTCGAAGACGTCGGGTACGTACGCGGCGGGGTCCATGGGGCCACGGTGGCGGGACCGGCGACCGTCCCGCAAGGGGGCGATCAGCCGCCGAGGTCGCAGCGGGCGGGTCCGACCGAGGTGTCCGGGCCGTGCAGGACCACGCCGTAGCGCGGGTTGACGGAGGCCGCCGTGCACACGAGTTGGCGGCGGGCCGTCTCGGACAGGCCGGCGACCGCGAACGGCACCCGGACCTCCAGGGTCTCCCCCGACACGATGCTCGCCGAGAGGCCGAAGGGGGGCTTCCTGTCGGGCGGCGCGGGCACCTGGGTCTGCAGGCCCGCGGCCTTCTCCTGGTCGAGGGGGCCGATGAGCAGCCGCATGAGGACGGACACCGGCGAATCCGCGGGCTGATCCTTCTCGGGTACGGGGGCGAGCCGCCCGTCGGCCATCACGAAGTAGACGGTCCCCTTCGTGTGGGCGTCGGGGTAGACCACCTTCGCGGCGTCTCCGCTCTCGATGACCCCCGTGGGCTTGATCCCGCAGCCGGTGAGCACGAGTGCGCCCAGCAGCAAGGCGGCGGCCGCGGCCGTCCTGGGCGGGGTCATGCGTCGGCCTCCAGCGGCATGTCGAGGGTGAACACGGCTCCCCCGGCCGGTCCGTTCGCGGCGCGCAGGGTGCCTCCGTGCAGCCGGACGTTCTCCAGGGTGATGGCGAGGCCGAGGCCGCTGCCCGCGGAGCGGGTACGGGCGGCGTCCGCCTTGAAGAAGCGGTCGAAGATGTGCGGCAGCACCTCGGGGGCGATACCGGGCCCGCTGTCGGCGACTTCGATCAGCATCCGGGGGCCGCCGGGCCGTGGTTCGGTGCGCACGGTGACGTGGACGGGGGCGCCGCCGTGCCTGAGGGCGTTGCCGACGAGGTTGGCGAGGACCACGTCGAAACGGCGCGGGTCGAGCCGGGCGCGGACCTGCCGCGGCAGCTCGGTGACCACCCGCCCGTCGTCCCAGTGGCGGAGCTCGAGGGTCTTGCGCACGGCCTCGGCGATGTCCACGTCGTCGAGGTTGAGCTCGGCCGCGCGGGCGTCGAAGCGGGAGATCTCCATGAGGTCCTCGACGAGGACGGCGAGCTTGCCGGTCTCGGCGCTGACCAGCCGCAGGGCGGCGGCCGTGTCGGGATCGAGGCGCTCGGCGTCCTCGTCCAGGACCTCGGTGACGGCGAGCATCCCGGAGAGCGGGGTGCGCAGTTCGTGGGAGACGTCGGAGGCGAAGCGGCGGGCCCGGATCTCGGCGTCCCGCAGTTCGTTCACCGACTGTTCGAGGGCGCGGGCGGTCTCGTTGAAGGTGCGGGCGAGTCCGGCGAGCTCGTCGGCGCCGCGGACCTCGATGCGGGTGTCGAGGCGGCCGCGGCCGAGGCGCTGGGCGGCGCGGCGCATGTCCCGTACGGGGCGCAGTACGCTGCGCGCCGCGAGCAGGGCGGGGACGACGGCGATGGCCAGGCCGGGGACGGCGCCGCGCTTGGCGGCTTGGACCATGGCCTCGATCGTCTTGCCCTCGGTGGTCAGGCGCATCGTCGCGAAGATGACCAGGCCGGTGGGCTCCCGGGTCTCGTTGTGGACGAAGACGGCCGGCATGCCGACGGTGAGGTACGGGGTGCCGGAGGCGTCGGTCACCCGCTGGAAGGCGCCGTGCGGATGGGCCGTCACCTGGCGGCGGAGCTGCTCGGTCACGACGGTGGAGGTGGGCGCGGTGGTGCTGGAGGCCCGCAGGGTGCCGTACTCCGCGAAGATGTTCCACGGGTTCGGCTTGCCCCGTTTGGCCAGGTCGTTGACGACGCGCTGGAGCTGCTCCTGGTCCAGCGGCAGGTCGAGGGGCTGGGTGCCGAGGACGTCGCGCAGGGTGATGACCGCGGTGTCCTGGCTCTGCTTGAGGATCGCGGTGCGGGCCTGCTGGTAGGTCAGTGCGGCGGTGGTCACCGCGCTGATCGCGGCGACCAGGAGGAAGGCCGCGATCAGCCGGGTGCGCAGCCCGAGGGGCGCGATGCGCCTCACAGCGGGCCGAACCGGTAGCCGAAGCCGCGCACGGTCTGGATGTAGCGGGGGCTGCCGTCGCCGTCCTCGACCTTGGTGCGCAGGCGGCGTACGCAGGCGTCCACGAGGCGGGCGTCGGCGTGGTAGCTGTGGTCCCAGACGCATTCGAGGAGCTGCTGGCGGGAGAAGACCTGTTCGGGCGAGGCGGACAGGTGCAGCAGGAGTTTGATCTCGCTGGGGGCGAGGGGGACGCGTTCGCCGTTCTTGGCGACGGTCAGCCCGGCGCGGTCGATGGCGAGCTCGCCGTGGAACTCGATCTCGGGGCGGCTGCCCGCCGGGGCGCCGAGGCGGCGCAGCACGGCCTTGATGCGGGCCTCGATGACCTCGGTGCGGGCGGGTTTGACGATGTAGTCGTCGGCGCCGGCCTCCAGGCCGACGACTATGTCGAAGTCGTCGCCGCGGGCGGTCAGCATGATGATCGGGAGCTGGCTGGTCTCGCGTATGCGGCGGCAGACCTGCACGCCGTTCATCCCGGGCAGCATGAGGTCGAGCAGGACCAGCTCCGGGACGAAGCTCCCCATCAGCGCGAGGCCCGCCTCGCCGGTCTCGGCGGCGGCCACCTCGTGGCCGCGGCGGCGCAGGCCGAGGCCCACCCCTTCCCGGATGGAAGGGTCGTCCTCGATCAGCAGTACGCGTGGCATCCGGTCATTATCCAAGGTGGTTCGAAGGCTCGTTCTCCTGCTAACGGCCGATTTTCCGTCGCAGCGAGTCCAGCAGGTCGGTGATCTCCGTGAGGCCCAGCGGCCTGGCGAGGAGTACGACGACGAGCGCGAGCGCCGCGGTTCCCGCGCCGAGCGCGGCGAAGTCGCCGAGGCCGTCGGCGGCCCGGGCGGCCGCGTACCCGGCGGCGGCGCCGGGCAGGCAGGCGGCCAGCAGCCTCAGGTGGGTGCGGACCGCGGTGGTGCGGCGCTCGGTACGGGTCCCCGTGCGCGGGCCGAGCCGCCGGGCGAGGGTGTACGCGGTGACCGCGAGGCCCGCGAACAGCGCGACGGAGTAGGCGCCCGCCATGCCGGTGACGGCCCAGCGCAGCGGCAGCAGGACGTAGGCGGCGGCCGACAGCCCGGCGTTCAGGGCGGCGATGACCAGGTTCAGGAAGAACGGGGTCCGGGTGTCGGAGAGGGCGTAGAAGGCGCGCGAGAGGACGTACTGGCCGGAGAAGGCGATCAGGCCGGGCGCGAAGGCGAGGAGCATGCCCGCCATGACCTCGATGTCGGCGGCGCCGGTGCGCCCGTACCCGAAGACGCTGCCCACGATCCAGGGGGCGAGCGCGGCGAACAGCGCGGCGGCGGGGACGACGAGGGCGGCGCTGGAGCGCAGCGCGTACGACACGTCCCGGCGTACCGCGCCGAGGTCGCCGTCGGAGGCCGCGGAGCTCATCCGGGGCATCAGGGCGGTGACGAGCGAGACGGTGACGATGCCCTGCGGGACGATCCACAGCTGGTAGGCGTTGCTGTAGGCGGTGTACCCGGCGCCGCCCGCGAGGCCGGCCAGCACGGCGCGGTTTCCGGTGGCGGTGGAGAGCCGGGTGACGACCCAGTAGCCGATCTGGTTGGTGAAGACGAGCATGACCAGCCAGCCCGCGTTGCGCAGCGGGCGGGCCAGGCCCTGGCCGCGCCAGTCGAAGCGGGGGCGCCAGCGGAAGCGGGCGGCGCGCAGCGAGGGGACCAGGGCGAGGGCCTGGATGACGATGCCGGCGGTGGTGCCGAGGCCGAGCAGGCGGGTCTCGCCGGCGGTGAGACCGGTCGCGGAGCCGTGTGACAGGTAGAGGAAGAGCCCGAAGACGCCGATGATCACGATGTTGTTGAGGACGGGGGTCCACATCATCGCGCCGAACCGGCCGCGGGAGTTCAGGACCTGGCCGAGCAGGGTGAACAGCCCGTAGAAGAGGATCTGCGGGAGGCAGTAGCGGGCCAGGGCCACGGTGGTGCTCGCCTGGCTGCCGGTGTAGGGCGTGTACGTGGACACGATCAGCGGTGCGGCCAGCACGGCGACGGCGGTCAGCACGACGAGCGCCGCGGTGCAGGCGGTCAGCAGCCGGTCGGTGTAAGCGGCCCCGCCGTCCTCGTGCTCCTTGGCGGCCCGGACCAGCTCGGGGACGAAGACGGCGTTGAGCGCGCCCCCGATGAGCAGCATGTACAGGATGTTCGGAACGGTGTTGGCCACGGCGTAGCTGTCGCCGAGCAGCTCGGTGCCGAGTGCGGCGACGACGACGGCGGAGCGGACGAAGCCGGTGGCGCGGGAGACGATCGAGCCGGCCGCCATGAGTGCGCCGCTGCGCAGCACCGAGGTCTTCGCCGGTGCCGGGCGGGCCGCGCCGTCGGCGGACGGGCCGGGGGCCGTTCTCGTGTCGGTGGAGGTCACCGGCGGGCCATGTAGGCCTGGAAGGCCTTGTACAGGGCCGTGTTGGTGTAGCCGTCCATCGGGGTCTCCCACTCGCCGAGCGTTTCGACGACCTGCCCGCCGGTGCCGAGCTTCCAGCGCAGCAGCCCGAAAGATCGTTCGTCGGGGTCAAGGGTGGAGGGTACCCCGCGCATGTCGTACTCGTCCGCCCCGAGGATGTGGGCGTCGCGCATCATGCGCCACTGCAGGGCGTTGCTGGGGCGGACCTCGCGGCGGTGGTCGGCGGAGGCGCCGGTCTGGTACCAGACCCGGCGCCCGGCCACGATCATGGTGTGCGCGGCGAGGATCTCGCCCTGGTGGATGCCCAGGTAGAGGCGCATGCGGCCGGGCGACTCGGCGTTGAGGGCCTCGTACTGCTGCTGGTAGTACGCGAGCGAGCGGCCGAGCCGGAAGCCGTCGCGCTCCTCGGTGATGCGCAGCAGCCGGTAGAACTCGGGCAGGTCGGCGGCGGTGCCGAGGATCGTCTCCACGCCGCACTTCTCGGCCTTGCGCACGTTGCGCCGCCACTCCTGGTTGAGGCCGGACCACAGCTCGTCGAGGGAGCGGCCGGCGAGGGGCACGCGGAAGACGTGGCGCGGCTGGGCGTCGCCGTCGTCCTCGCCGCCGCAGCGCGTCCAGCCGCGGGTGCGCAGCCGGTCGGCGAGGGCCGCGCCGACCGGGTCGACCTCGGTGGCGAGCACGTCGGATATCTGCAGGCCGGGGCCGGTGGCGGACTTGACGTCGGCGGCGTCCCAGCGACGGTAGGCGGGCGTGGGCCCGATCCGGACGGCGAACGCGCCGGCCGCGCGCAGGTGGCGCTTGAGGGGGTCCAACCACCGGTCGATGTGGGGGTCGGACCAGTCGGCGACGGGGCCCTCGGGGAGGTAGGCGAAATATTTGCGGGTGCCGGGGAATTGGCGGTAAAGGACGAGTCCGGCACCTGCCATTTGCCCGTCCGGGTAGTGCCATCCGACCCGTTCCGAGCGCCAAAGGTCCTTGACCGCGGCCCACGACGGGTACTGGAGAAAGCTGGCATTCCGGTTTCGCGAAAGGAAGGCCTGGTATTCCGCAACGGACAGCGAACGCACACTCAGCTCCCGCTCCGGGGACTGGTTTCGCTGGGCGGGGGTCACGAGCAGTGCGCACACGGCGGATCGGCCTTCCTGTACGTCCGGGGAAGCAGGACGCACAGGACTCTCACAGGCGCCCGTGACCGCAGTGCGCGGCGATTGTGACCGGACGATGACCGTTTCGCTGCGGTCCACGTCACAACCGAAAGTCGGATCTTTTCGGCGGATTGTGCAACCTACAGTCGTGCCGTTCGCATCTCCTTTTGCGAACGATCATTACTTGGAGGGGTTTCGTTGAGCCGCACACGCCGTATCGCACGCAGTCGCCACGCCATGCTGGCCGGGACCGCACTCATGGCCGCCGCGCTGACCGCCTGCGGGGGCGGCTCCGGCGGGAGCGGCGGGAGCGACTCCGGCAAGGCGGAGATGAAGAAGAAGCCAGACATGGCGATATCCGTGAACCTCACGGGCGATCAGGCCAAGCCCGGCGAGCCGGTGAAGGTGACCCTGACCGAGGGGAAGCTGTCCCTGGTGAAGGTGTCCGACGGCAAGGGCGGTGAACTGCCCGGGAAGATAGCCGACGACGGCAAGTCCTGGACGTCCGAGCGCAATGCCTCGCCGGGCACGGACTACAAGGTCGAGGCGCAGAACACCGACAGCCAGAGCGCGAGCGCCCAGTTCAAGACGGTCGCCGCGGACAAGGTGAACAAGGTCACGATCAACCCGGGCAAGGCCAACCCGGTGGTGGGCATCGCCCAGCCGATCTCGATCGTGTTCGACAACCCGGTGAAGAACAAGGCCGAGGTCGAGAAGCACCTGAAGGTCACCACCTCGAACAACACCGAGGGCTCCTGGGGCTGGTTCAAGGACTACACCGGCAACGACCGGGTGGACTGGCGGCCGAAGGAGTACTGGAAGTCCGGGACCGACGTCAAGGTCGAGATGAACCTCAACGGGGTGGACTCGGGCCAGGGCGGCGGGATGTTCGTCAAGGACTACGACACCGCATTCAAGATCGGCAAGGACCGCCGGCTCCAGGTGAACCTCGACACCAAGAAGATGACGGTGACCGAGGACGGCCAGGCGGTGAAGACCATCCCGGTCTCGGCGGGCACGCCCGGCGGCCAGAAGGCCTCCTGGTCCGGGAAGATGGTGCTGATGTCCAAGGAGGGCACCATCCGGATGGACTCCCAGACGGTGGGCCTGGGCGACTCCTACGACAAGATGGTCGACTACTCGATGCGGGTGACCTGGTCGGGCATGTACATCCACGCCGCGCCGTGGAACTCCGGCAACTTCGGCCGTGCCAATGCCAGTTCCGGCTGCGTGGGGATGAGCGACTCCGACGCGAAGGCGCTCTTCGCCATGGCCCAGGTCGGCGACCTGGTCGAGGTCACCGGCGACGGCTCCAAGGGCAAGGCCGAGATCGGCAACGGCTACGGCGAGTGGAACCTGTCCTGGGACGAGTGGAAGGCCAAGAGCGCCCTGGCCGGCGGCGCGGGCGGCGCTCCGCAGAACGGCTGATCCCGCAGGTCCGCACCGTCCGCACCACCCCCGCCGCGGCTGCCGTGGCGGCCGTACCGGCGGCGACCGCCCTGGGCCTGGCCCTCCACCAGGCCCGGGCGGCGACCGGGGCGACACCGAGCACGACCCCACCGGCGCACAGCTGACCTTCTCCTCGCCGCGCACCGATCCCTCGTACGTCTCGGTACCTCTGCGCGAGCAGTGATCTGCGGCTGCTGCCGGACGGGGCGGCTCTTCGGAGCTACCGTGGAGCGCCCGGCAGCACCGTTCCGGGTTCGGCCTCGACGACGCCGACCGCCTCGGTCTTCGGGCTGCGCCGCTCGAACCGCGCCACCCAGCCGGCGAACCAGGAGAGCAGCATGCACATCCCGATGTAGATCGGGGAGATGATCATCACGACCGGGATGAACGGCAGGTCGTAGTCGAGGTTCGAGGCGATCAGCTTGCCCGCGTGCAGGAACTCCTCGTACGTGATCAGGTACCCGAGCGAGGTGTCCTTCAGGGCCACCACCAGCTGGCTGATGATCGTGGGCAGCATCGCCCGGACCGCCTGCGGGGCGAGCACGAACGTCATGACCTGGGTCTTGCGCATGCCCAGCGCGTACGCCGCCTCCCGCTGGCCCCTGTCGACCGAGTCGATGCCCGTACGGAAGACCTCGGCGAGGACGGAGCCGTTGTACAGGGTCAGCCCCGCCACCAGCGCGGGCAGCGGCTGGACCTTCAGTGCGACGAAGATGAAGAAGATCATCACCAGCACCGGCATGGCCCGGAAGAACTCCACGCACAGGGTCGACGCCCAGCGCACCGGCCGGTGCACGGACAGCCGCCCGGCCGCGAGCACCGCGCCGAGGACGAGCGAGAACACCGAGGCGTACAGGAAGGCCTTGAGGGTGTTCCCCAGCCCCCTGAGCAGCAGTTCCTGGATGCCCTTGTACGTGAAGGGGCTCCACTTGGCGGCGGTGAACTGGGCGGTGTCGAAGAGGAGGTAGAGGATCCAGGCGAGCAGACCGAGGATCACCACCGTCGAGGCGATCCCGTAGAGGAAGTGCCGGCGCCGGGCCCGCGGGCCGGGCAGGTCGTAGAGGGCGGTGGACTCGAGGTCCCCGTGGAGCGCGTGCGCGGTCATCGGACGATCCCCCAGCGCTTCTCCAGCACGTTGAAGAGCGCGCTGATGGACAGGGTGATGATCAGGTAGCCGACGGCGATCCAGACGAAGGTCCAGACGACGCCGTAGCCCAGCTCGCCGAGCGTCTTGTACGTGCCGAGCAGCTCGTTGACGCTGAAGGCGCCGGCGATCGCCGAGTTCTTGGCGAGTGCGATCAGGGTCGAGCCGATGGGCGGGATGACGCTGCGGAAGGCCTGCGGCAGCACCACCCCGCCCAGGGTCTGGGTGAAGGTCATGCCGAGGCTGCGGGAGGCCTCGCCCTGGCCCTTGGGCACGGTGTTGATGCCCGAGCGCAGGACCTCGCAGATGAAGGCGGAGGTGTAGCAGCCCAGCGCCAGGACCGCGAAGACCTGGAACGGCAGCACCAGCCCGAAGCGCGGCAGGCCCAGCAGCACCGCGAAGAAGAGCAGGGTGAGCGGGGTGTTGCGCAACACGGTGACCCAGACCGTACCGAAGAGACGTAGGGAGCCGACGGGCGCGACGCGGAAGGAGGCCATCACGAAACCGAGGACCAGGGCGAGGAGCGAGGCGTAGACCGTGAGCTGCACCGTCCCGAGGAAGCCCTTCCCGTAGAGCGCGAAGTTCTGCGTGAGTACGTCCATGGTGGCGGTCTCTCCCTCAGCTCGCCGGGTAGCGGTCGATGGCGGGGGGCTTCGGGGCGGGCACGCCGGAGAGGCCGAGCGTGGCCTCGTACGCCTTCTTCCAGTCGCCGTTCTTCTCGTGCGCCTCCAAGGCGTCGTCGAGGGCGAAGCGCAGGGCGTCGTCGCTGCGCGGGACGCCGATGCCGTAGGGCTCCCGGGAGAACGGCGTGCCGACCACCTTGAGCTCCTCGGGGACCTTGGCCGCGTAGCCGAGGAGGATCGAGTCGTCGGTGGAGACGGCGTCGACCTGATAGGTCAGCAGGTTGTCCACGCAGACCGAGTAGGTGTCGTAGGCGACCAGGACGGCCTGCGGGTAGTCCTTCTGGAGCCGCTGGTAGGGGGTGGAGCCGGCGGCGGAGCAGACCCTCTTCCCGGCGAGGTCCTCGGGGCCCTTGATGTCCTTCTCGTCCTTGCGGACGAGCAGGGACTGGCCGGCCATGAAGTACGGGCCGGCGAAGCCGACCTGCTTCTTGCGGTTGTCGTTGATCGTGTAGGTGCCGACGTAGTAGTCGATCTGGCCGTTCCGCAGGGCGGTCTCGCGGTTGGCGGAGGAGATCGTCTTGAACTCGATCGTCTTGGGGTCGAAGCCCAGCGAGGCCGACATCATCTTGGCGATCTCGATGTCGAAGCCGGAGTAGCGGCCGCTCGCCGGGTCCTTCTCCCCCACGTACGGCTGGTCCTCCTTGGCCCCGACCACCAGGTGGCCGCGCTTCCGGGCCTTCTCCCAGGTGGGGGACTGCGGCAGCCGGAAGTCCGTCGCGACCTCGTACGCCGGCAGGTCCTCGGGCTGCGGGCCCTTGACCGGGGGGCTGCCCTCCTTGCCGCAGCCGGCGAGGGCCGCCAGCAGGGCGGCGGCGAGCAGGAGGCGGCGCAGGCGGGCGCGCGGCCGCGCGCCGCGGGTCGGCTTCATCGGACCGCCCCTCAGTGCTTGAGGATCTTGGAGAGGAAGTCCTTGGCCCGCTCGCTCTCCGGGGCGGTGAAGAAGGCCTCCGGTGTCCGGTCCTCGACGATCCTGCCGTCGGCCATGAACACGACGCGGTTGGCGGCGGAGCGGGCGAAGCCCATCTCGTGGGTGACCACGACCATGGTCATGCCTTCGGCGGCGAGCTGCCGCATCACCTCCAGCACCTCGTTGATCATCTCCGGGTCGAGGGCGGAGGTGGGCTCGTCGAAGAGCAGCGCCTTGGGGTCCATGGCCAGGGCGCGGGCGATGGCGACGCGCTGCTGCTGGCCGCCGGAGAGCTGGGCGGGGTACTTCGGCGCCTGGTCGGCGAGGCCGACGCGGGCGAGCAGCTCCCGGGAGCGCTGGTCGGCTTCGTCCTTCTTGCGCTTCCTGACCTTGGTCTGCGCGAGCGAGACGTTGGCGAGGACGGTCTTGTGCGCGAAGAGGTTGAAGGACTGGAAGACCATCCCGACGTCGGCGCGGAGCGCGGCCAGCTCCTTGCCCTCGTCGGGCAGCGGCTTGCCCTCGAGCCTGATCGTGCCCGACTCGATGGTCTCCAGGCGGTTGATGGCCCGGCACAGGGTCGACTTCCCGGAACCGGACGGACCGATGATCACCACCACCTCCCCGCGGCCGACGGTGAGGTTGATGTCCTGGAGTACGTGCAGCGCCCCGTAGTGCTTGTTGACGCCCCGCAGCTCGATCAACGGATCGACGGCCATGCGCTGCCCTGCCCACCTGTCGGAATCTCGAGGTCAGCGCAAACTATCCAGCCGCGGAAGAGCACTTCGCCTCGACACGCCTAAAGAGGGCATAAAGCCCACGCGGTGATGAAACGGCCTGGCCGTTCCCGTGGAAGGGCTCAGCCCTCGGAGGCTTCGGCGTAGGCCTGGGAGAGCTCGGGGGATCCGGTCATCGCCCAGGACACCCCCGACTCCACCACGTTCAGCTCGCGGCCCGAGGCCAGGCGGATCACCGGCTGGCCGTTGGGCCACACCCGCCAGGCGGAGCCCAGCTTGGTCCGGATGATCACCGTCCCGAGGTAGAGGCCCGCGTCGTTGCCGAGCCAGGGAACGACCTCCGGGTCCCGGCGCCAGCGGGGCATCAGCTGGTCGAGCGCCTCCAACGAGGCCGGGCTCTCGTCGAGTTCCAGCCCGGCCGCCCGCGCGTGGACGCGCAGCATCTCGCATTCCGAGAACAACTCGTTGATGCCCTCGGGGTCGTCCGCGAGGGCGGCGGCGAGCCCCGCACCCCGTTCCGTTTCGTTCCGGTTCAGCCAGTTGTCCAGGAAGGGGATGTTCATACCGACCAGCCTGGCACCAGGATCCCGCGCTGGCCACAGGGCGCGCGGGATCCGTCCGGGGACCGGCTACGCGTCCAGCGCCAGGTCCACGACCACCGGGGCGTGGTCCGAGGCGCCCTTGCCCTTGCGCTCCTCGCGGTCGACGTAGGCGTCGGTGACGGCCTTGGTGAAGGGCTCGTTCCCGTAGACCAGGTCGATGCGCATGCCCCGGTTCTTGGGGAAGGCGAGCTGGCGGTAGTCCCAGTACGTGTACGGCCGGTCGTACTTGAGCGGGCGCGGCATCACGTCGGAGAGCCCGGCGGCACGCAGTGCCTCCAGGGCGGCGCGCTCGGCGGGGGTCACGTGGGTCAGGCCCGCGAAGACCGCCGGGTCGTACACGTCCTCGTCGGTGGGGGCCACGTTGTAGTCGCCGAGCACGGCGAACGGGCGGGGGCCGGCCGCGTCTTCGGCGACGGCGGTGGTCAGCGCGCGGAACCAGTCCAGCTTGTAGCCGTAGTGGTCGTGCTCGACCTCGCGGCCGTTCGGCACGTACACCGACCACAGGCGCACCCCGCCGCAGGTGGCGGAGATCGCCCGGGGCTCCTGGACGCCCTCGTAATCGGGGCCGCCGGGCAGGCCCGTGACCACGTCCTCCAGGCCGACCTTGGAGATCAGGGCCACCCCGTTCCACCGGCCGGTGGCGTTGACGGCCGCCTCGTAGCCCAGCTCGCGCAGCTGCTCGTGCGGGAACTGCTCCGCGGAGCACTTGGTCTCCTGGATGCACACGACATCGGTGCCGGAGCTCTCCAGCCAGGCCAGCAGGCGCGGCAGCCGGGCGGTGATCGAGTTGACGTTGAACGTGGCGATACGCATGCCGTCCAACCTACCGCCCGGCTCCGACAGTCACAGCTGCGCGGCTTCTCCGGCGGCGAGCCGCCCGTGGTGGGTGCCGCCCAGGGCGGCCAGGGCGTGGTCGTAGATCGGCCGGGCGATGTCCGAGAGGTAGGCGTCGTGGATGTCGATGGCCCGGCGCGGCTTGACCTCGCGCAGGTAGTCGATCACTTCGGAGACCTTGTTCCAGGGCGCGTGCACCGGCAGCATCAGGGTGTCCACGGGCACCTCGGGCACGGTCAGCGCGTCACCGGGGTGGAACAGCGAACCCTCCACCAGGTAGCCGACATTGGTGACCCGCGGGATGTCCGGGTGGACCACGGCGTGCAGCTCGCCGTGCACCTGGACCTCGAACCCGGCGGCGGTGAAGGCGTCCCCGTGGCCGACGGTGTGCACGCGGCCCGGGTAGGCCGGGGCCAGCCGCTCCGCGACGCTGCGCAGCGTCCACAGCGCGGCGGCCGGGTTCGCATCGAGGGCGGCTCGCAGCCGGCCCTCGTCGAAGTGGTCGGGGTGCTCGTGGGTGACGAGCAGGGCGTCCGCCCCGAGCCCCGCGTCGGGCTCGCTGAAGGCGCCCGGGTCGATGACGAGCACGCGCCCGTCCTTCTCCAGTTGGACACAGGAGTGCAGCCGCTTGGTGAGCTTCATGATCCCAGGCTAGCGGCGGGACGACGCGGCCACCGGGGCCTTGCCGAGGGCCGCCGCGCGGGGCTGCCGGGCCGGCCGCTACGGGGTCGCCGTGGACACCACGTAGACCCGGGGCTTCTCCGGGTCCGTGAGGTCGACCGTGACGTCCCGGGTCGGGCGCGGGTTCGACTGCTCCAGGGTGGTGCCGTACCAGGAGTTCTGCGGGCCCCAGCTCCAGCCCGCGACCGCGGCGTCGTGCGCCCCGACGGAGACCTCGCGGCTCAGCTCGGCCCGGCTGGTGCCGACCTCGGCGAGGAAGGAGTCGAGGTCGGCGGGGGTGACCGCGAACTGCACGTACAGCCGGCTGGTGCGCCAGTTGTTGGTCTCGAGGAACCCGACGCGCCAGGCCTTCGGCGGGATCGGCACCTCGTAGATGCTGCGCTGCACCTTGGACGGCCAGCCGGGGCGCACCTTGGTCGCGCCCACCTTGGCGGCCTTGTCGCGCCCGCTCTCGCGGCTCTGCTGGGCGGATACGGCGAGGTAGCCGGCGGGCACGCCGACCAGCAGCAGGATGATGATCGCCGTGATCCAGCGGCGCCGGACGACGTGCTTGCGGTCCTCCGCCGGGAGCGGCGTGCGCCCCTCGTCGGGGGCGGGTGCCTGGCGGGGCAGGGTGGGCGGTGTCACTGCGTGTCCCCGTCCGTGAGGTCCGCGGTCGTCGGGTCCGCGGTCGTCGGGTCCGCGGCCTTGGGGTCTGCTCCCTTGGCGTCCGCGGCCTTGCGGTTCGCGGTGGCCGGGGAGTCGATCAGGCCCCACTGCGCGTAGCGCTCGTACCGCTCGACGCGCCGGCGCGTGGCGCGGCGGAAGCGGCGGGCGACGAGCCGGGCCAGGTCGGCGGCTCCGACCATGCCGGCCTCGGGGCCGAGCTGGGCCTTGGCGATCCGGGCCTCGGGGCGGTAGCCGCGGCCGGTGAGGTGGCGCCGGAAGGCGTCCCGGGCGGGACCGATCAGCAGGTCGTCGGCGGCGCTGACGCCGCCGCCGATGACGAAGCAGGAGGGGTCGAGGGCGGCGGCGAGGTTGGCGATGCCGACGCCGAGCCACTGGCCGATGTCGTCGAGGAGCTCGACGCACATGGCGTCGCCCTCCCGGGCCAGCTCGGTGATGAGCGGCCCGGTGATCTCCGAGACGTTGCCGCCGACCCGGGCGATGATCTCGTGCGCGACCGGGGAATCGGCGGCGGCCAGCTCCCGGGCCTCGCGCACCAGGGCGTTGCCGGAGCTGTACTGCTCCCAGCAGCCGCGGTTGCCGCACGGGCAGCGGTGGCCGCCGGGGACGACCTGCATGTGGCCGAACTCGCCGGCGACCCCGAAGCGGCCGCGCTTGACCTGGCCGCCCTCGAGGATCGCGCCGCCGATGCCGGTGCCCAGGGTGATCATGACGAGGTGGTCCTCGCCGCGCCCGGCGCCGAAGCGCCACTCGGCCCAGGCGGCGGTGTTGGCATCGTTGTCCACCATGACCGGGACGGCGAGGCGGGACTGCAGCGCGTCGCGCAGCGGCTCGTCGCGCCAGGCCAGGTGGGGTGCGAACAGGACGCGGGAGCGGTCGGCGTCGACCCAGCCGGCCGCGCCGATGCCCACGGCGTGGACGTCGTGCCGGTCGGACAGGTCGAGGACCAGCTCGACGATGGTGTCCTCGACGACCTTGGGGCTCTTGGACTTGTCGGGGGTCTCGGTGCGGATCTTCTCCAGGATGATCCCGTCGGCGTCGACGACGCCGGCCATCACCTTGGTGCCGCCGATGTCGATGCCGACGGTCGGGACGCGCGGGGCGGTCAGGTGCGACCGGCGCTCACGGGTCCCGATGGTCCGCAGGACGGTGCCTCGCGCGGACCCCCGGTGGGTGAGCGTGAAGTCCCGGTACGTGCTCATCGAGTCGTGTCGTCCCTCAGGGTGCGGTGGGGCCGGACGCCGGATCGGCTGCTCCGGACGGGTGGTCCGGTCCTGATTCTGCCACCCGCTCCAGTTCGTGGCTCAGCTCGTCCAGCTCGGAGCCGCCCGCCATCTGCCGGGTGAGCTCGTCCAGGGTGATCGAGTCGCGGGTGTGGCTGCCGGCCATGGTGCCGCGTTTGAGCAGCACGAACCGGTCCCCGACCAGGTAGGCGTGGTGCGGGTTGTGGGTGATGAGGACCACGCCGAGACCCGCGTCACGGGCTGCGGCGACGTACTTGAGGACCACGCCGGACTGCTTCACGCCGAGGGCGGCGGTGGGCTCGTCGAGTACGAGGACCTTCGCGCCGAAGTAGACGGCGCGGGCGATGGCCACGCACTGCCGCTCACCGCCGGACAGGGTGCCGATCGGCTGGTCGACGTCGCGCAGGTCGATGCCCATGCGCAGCAGCTCGGCGCGGGTGGTCTCGCGCATGAACCCCACGTCGAGGCGGCGGAAGGGGCCGCGGCCCCTGGTGGGCTCGGAGCCGAGGAAGAAGTTCCGCCAGACGGGCATGAGCGGGACGACGGCCAGGTCCTGGTAGACGGTGGCGATGCCGTGGTCGAGGGCGGCGCGCGGGTTGGCGAGCGCCGTCTCCTCGCCCTCGATCTCGAAGCTGCCGGCGTCGTGCCGGTGCAGCCCCGCGATGATCTTGATGAGGGTGGACTTGCCGGCGCCGTTGTCGCCCAGGACACAGGTGATCTCGCCGGCGTGGACCTCCAGGGAGACCCCCTGGAGCGCGCGGATGTTGCCGTAGTACTTGCTGATGTCGGTCATCTTCACGAGCGCCGGCGCGGGGGTCTTCCCGTAGGCGGTCGTGGGCACGGTCTCGGTCATCACTTCGCCTCCGCCCGCTTGCGGACCCATGCGTTGAGCAGCGTGGCCAGCAGGAGCATCGCGCCGAGGAAGAACTTGAACCAGTCCGGGTTCCACTGGGCGTAGACGATGCCGTTGCTGGTCATGCCGAAGATGAAGGCGCCGACGGCCGAGCCGATGGCGGAGCCGTAGCCGCCGGTCATCAGGCAGCCGCCGATGACGGCCGCGATGATGTACAGGAACTCGTTGCCCACGCCCTCGCCCGACTGGACCACGTCGAACGAGAAGAGGATGTGCTGCCCGGAGATCCAGGCGCACAGGGCGACGCCCATGTAGAGGCCGATACGGGTCTTGACGACCGGGACGCCCGTCGCGCGGGCCGCGTCCGCCCCGCCGCCGACCGCGAAGATCCAGTTCCCGGCGCGGGTGCGCAGCAGGATCCAGGTGGCCACGGCGACGATGGCCAGCCACCACAGGATGGTGACCTTGAGGGTGACCGAGCCGATGTTCCACTGTGAGGCGAAGAGGGCCCGCGCGGAGGAGAAGCCCTCCATGTCGGCGATGGTCTTGGTGGAGACCGAACCGCTGATCAGCTTGGTGAAGCCGAGGTTCAGGCCGGTCAGCATCAGGAAGGTGCCGAGCGTGATGATGAAGCTGGGCAGCTTGGTGCGGGTCAGCATGAACCCGTTGAAGAAGCCGATGGCCAGCGTGACCAGCAGGGACACCGCGACGCCGACCCAGACGTTGGCCGTCATCTGGTAGCTGAACATCGAGCTCACCAGCGCGGAGGTCGTGACCATGACACCGGCGGAGAGGTCGAACTCGCCGCCGATCATCAGCAGGGCCACCGGAGCGGCCATGATCCCGATGGTGGAGGCCGAGTACAGGACCGTGCTGAGGCTGGAGGCCTGCAGGAAGCTGGGCGCGGCGATGCAGAAGAAGACGAAGACGGCGGCGGCGCCGACCACGGAGCCCAGCTCCGGGCGGGCGAGCAGCTTGCGCACGACGGACGTCGGTGCCAGCCGCTCGTCGACGGCGGCGTGCGTGCTCATCGGCTGCCCCGCTTGATGAACTCCTCCAGCTTGGCGGCCTCGTCGGCCGTCACGATCTGCGGTCCGGTGAGTACGGGGCGGCCGCCGCCGAGCACGTTCGCGTTGTAGCGGTACAGCCAGAGCAGGTCGATGGCCTCGTAGCCCTGGAGGTAGGGCTGCTGGTCGACGGCGAAACCGAGGGCGCCGGACTTGAGGTCGCGGGCGACGGACGCGTTGAGGTCGAAGGTGTCGACCTCCGCCTTGCTGCCCGCCGCGTCCTTCGCCTTGATCGCGGTCGGGGCGAAGGGGGCCCCGAGGGTGACGATCGCGTCGACGGACGGATCGGCCTGGAGCTTCGCCTGGACGGCCGCCTGGACGGAGGGCATGTTGGTGCCCTCGACGTACAGGTTCTCCATGACCCCGCCGAAGGTCTTCTTCGCCCCGGCGCAGCGCTGCTCGTGGCCGACGTTGCCCTGCTCGTGCAGGACGCACACCGCCTTCTTCTTGCCGCGCTTGGTCAGCTCGGTGCCGACCGCCTCGCCGGCGATCGTCTCGTCCTGCCCGATGTGGGTGAGGGCGCCGTACTCGGCGGACTGCGCGGATCCGGAGTTGACCGTGATCACCGGGATGCCGGCCTTGACGGCCTTGCCGATGACGTCCTTGAGCGCCTCGGGCTTGGCCAGGCTCACCACGATCCCGTCGACCTTCTGGTCGATGGCGTTCTGCACGAACTGGGCCTGCTGCTGTGCCTGGTCGTCGTGGGCGTAGACGAAGTTGATGTTGTCCTTCGCCGCGGCCTCCTTGGCGCCCTTCTGGACGATGTCCCAGAAGGTGTCGCCATCGCCCGCGTGGGTGACCATCGCGAAGGTCCAGCGCGGGGTGGACACGGCGGGCCGGCCCGCCTGGGCGGCCTTCGCCCGGTCCTCGGCACGCTTGCCGCCCGTACTGCTGCAGCCCACGAGGGAGGCTCCCAGTACCGTCGCGAGCACGGCGCCCACGACGCGTACCCCTGTCCGAACCCTAGCCACGTCTGCGTGCCCTTCCCTCGTCCTGCATGCTGCTGATGTCAAAGCGGTCATTCCGGTTCCAGCCGCTCAGTATCCGCCACAGTGGACCATGTGCGGTCATCGGGGCCTTCGAGGCCATCTGGGCCATCCGGGTACTGTCGGGCAGATTGACAGCTCCCCCTGACGGGGTCAGTTTGAGTGCATGCGCATCGGGGTGATCGGAACGGGCCGGATCGGCTCCTTCCACGCGGCGGCACTGGCCCGCCACCCGGACGCCGGCTCGCTGCTGCTCGCCGACGCCGATCCCGCGCGGGCGGCGCGCATCGCCGACCGGCTCGGGGCGACCGCCGCGCCCTCCGTGGAACAGGTCTTCAAGTGGGGTGTGGACGCCGTGGTGGTCGCCACCGCCACCGACGGGCACGCGGAGCTGGTCCTGCGGGCGATCCGCGGCGGACTCCCGGTGTTCTGCGAGAAGCCCCTGGCCACCGACCTCGCCCGGACGCTGACCGTACTGCGCGAGGTCACCGCCGCCAACGGGGTGCTCCAGCTGGGCTTCATGCGCCGCTTCGACGCGGGCTGCCTCACCGCGCGCGAGCTGGTGCGCTCCGGAGCCCTGGGCCGGCTGCACACCGTACGGACGATGACCGCCGACCCGGCGCCGCCGCCCGCCGCGTACCTGGCGACGTCCGGAGGCCTGTACCGGGACTGCCTGGTGCACGACTTCGACATGGTCCGCTGGGTCACCGGGCACGAGGTGACGGAGGTCTACGCGAGCGGCTCCGACGCGGGTCCGGCGATGTTCCGGGAGATCGGCGACGTGGACACCGCCGTCGCCCTGCTCACTCTGGACGACGGGACCCTGGCCACCTGTACGGGCACCCGGTGCAACGGCGCCGGGTACGACGTGCGGATGGAGCTGGCCGGGGAGCTCGACCAGGTCTCCTCCGGGCTGGACGACCGTACGCCGATCGCCTCGACCGAACCGCAGGGCCCGCCCCCGGCGAGCAAACCGTGGACGGGGTTCCTGGAGCGGTTCGCCCCCGCGTACGAGGCGGAGCTGGCGGCCTTCGTCCGGCTGGTGCGCGGCGAGGGCCCCAATCCGTGCGACGGCCGGGAGGCGCTTGCCGCGCTGCGGATCGCGGAGGCCTGCGAGCGCTCGCGCCGGGAGCACCGCCCGGTGCGGATGGAGGAGCTCCCGGACCTGTAGGGGCCGCGGGGACGGGTGCGGTACGGGGTCTGCCACGGGCGGCGGCTACCAGCGCACCGGCAGTCGGGTCACGCCCCGGATCAGGCTGCCCCCGATGTACGTCGGCGCCTCCTCGGCCGGGTCCTCGGCGAGGTCCGGGAAGCGCTCCAGCAGGCCGCGGATCGCGATGCGGCCCTCCATGCGGGCCAGCGGGGCGCCGATGCAGAAGTGCAGTCCGTGCCCGAAGGCGAGGTGGCCCTGCGGGGCGCGCCGGATGTCGAAGGTGTCGGGGGCCTCGTACCGCACGGGGTCGCGGTCCGCGCCGGCCAGCGAGACGAGGACGGTGGCTCCGGCCGGGACGGCGGTGCCGCCTATCTCCATGTCCTCGCGGGCGTAGCGGTAGGTGGTGTTCTGCACCGGGCCGTCGTAGCGGAGCATCTCCTCGATCGCGCCGTCGAGGAGGCCGTCGTAGTCGGCGCGCAGGGCGGACAGCTGGTCCGGGTGGGCCAGCAGGGCGCGCGTGCCGTTGGAGATCAGGTTGACGGTGGTCTCGTGGCCGGCGATCAGCAGCAGGAAGGCCATGCCGATCAGCTCGTCGGGCGACAGGGCGTCGCCGTCCTCGTCGCGGGTCCGGATGAGGGCGCTGAGCAGGTCCTCGCCGGGCTCCTTGGCCTTGGCCTCGACGAGCTCCGCGAGGTAGTCGCCGAGCTTCCGGTGCGCGTCGGTGCTCGGGGTGACGGAGGTGGGTGCGAGGACTTCCTTGGACCAGTGGCTGAAGCGCTCGCGGTCCAGGTCGGGGACGCCGAGGAGTTCGCCGATGACGGTCATGGGCAGCGGGAAGGCCAGGGCCTTGATCAGGTCGGCGGTGCGCTGCGGGCGGTCGGCCATCGCGTCGAGCAGATCGTCGGTGATCTGCTGGACGCGGGGGCGCATCGCCTGCACCCGGCGGGCGGTGAACTCGCGGGCGACCAGGCGGCGCAGCCGGGTGTGGTGCGGCGGGTCCGCCTCCAGCATGTTGCTGTTGGCGGGGGTGGTCGCTACGCCCGGCAGGACTGCGCTGCTGATCCAGTTCTTCGACAGACCCGGGTGGTTGAGGGCGTGGCGGGCCTCTTCGTAGCCGACGACCAGGAAGGTCGGCGCGTACTCGGCGGCCGTGACCTCGACGTGGTGCACCGGTCCCGCCGCGCGCAGCCGGGCGTAGAAGGAGTAGGGGTCCGCGTGGAAGTCCGCGTCGTTCACGCTGATGTCCGGTTGTGGCATGCAGTCACATTAATGTGACCGCTCGGTGCTGGGACCATCGATTTCCGGTCACGCGCCGTGGCCGGACGGCGTCCGAGGTCATCCGGCCACGGCGCGGCGGCCCCAGGCGGTGCCGCCGAGGACGAGGGCGGCGCCCACGAGGCCGGCCGGGCCGAGGTGTTCGCCGCCGATGGCGATACCGGCCGCGGCCGCCCACAGGGGTTCGGTGCCGAGCAGCAGGCTGACCCGGGAGGGCGAGGAGCGGCGTACGGCCCACATCTGCACGAAGAAGGCGAAGAGCGTGCAGAAGAGGCAGAGGAACGCGAGCCCCGCCCATTCGGCGGCCCCGAAGCCGGCGGCGGTCGCCCAGGGGCTGTCGCCGGTGCCGGGCACGGCGGCCAGTACGGCGAAGACGAGGACGGCCCCGCCGAACTGAACGGTGGTCAGCGACAACGAGTCGGCTTCATGGACGGCCTTGATCCGCGCCATCAGCAGGACGTGCAGGGTCCGGGCGAGCGCCGCACCGAGGATGAGCAGGTCGCCGGCGCCCGGGACGGTGAACCCGGCGCCCTGGGTGAGCAGGACGACGCCGGCGACGGAGACCGCGGCTCCCGCGAGGAAGGCGCCCGAGGGGGCCCTGCGCCGTACGGCGGCCTCGGCGAGCGGGGTGAAGATCATGGTCAGGCTGATGATCAGCCCGGCATTGGTGGCGGAGGTGTGCACGACACCGTAGGTCTCCAGCAGGAAGATCCCGCCGAGTACGAGCCCGAGCAGGCCCGCGCCGCGCAACTGCCCGGCGGTGAGCGCCCGCAGCCGCTGCCACCCGGCGACGGCCAGCACGGGCAGCACGAGCGCGAACCGCAGCACGAGGACCGCGACCACCGTGTGGCCCGTGGTGATGCCCTTGGCGGCGAGGTAGCTGCCGCCCCAGACGACGGCGACGGCCAGGACGGGCAGATCGGCGAGCCAGGCCCGGTGGGGGGCGGCAGTGCGTGCAAGGAGGGCGGACGAGCTCACCGGGGACTCTCCATCGGCGTGAAGCGGGTGGAGACTTCGGCGGCTCCCTCGGGCGCGGCTCACCGTACCGGAGCCGATCACGGCGGTCGAGCGGTTTCCCCCGGGCCCGCCCGGGCCCCGGCCGGCGCCGACGGGATCAGTCGAACGTGGCGAAGGTGGCCCGGCCCGTCGGGCGGTAGGTGAGGATGGCGGCGCCGTTCGGCGTCGTGCGCGAGGCGGCCAGCTCGAAGGCCGTGGGCAGCCCGCCCGTCGGGAACAGCTTCCGCCCGGCGCCCAGGAAGACGGGGTACACCTCCAGGTTCAGCTCGTCCACGAGGTCCCGTGCCAGCAGCCACTGGGCCAGCTGCCCGCTGCCGTGCACCTGGAGCTCCCGGCTCCCCTCCAGCGCGTCCTTGATCCGCATGATCTCGCTCTGGAGCTGCTCCCCGTCGATGACGGTGGTCCCCGCCCAGGCCGGCTCCTTGAGCGTGGTCGAGGCCACGTACTTCGGCAGGCCGTTCAGCCGGCTCGCGATCGGGTCGGTGGGATCGGTCCTCTTCGGCCAGTAGGCGGCGAAGATGTCGTACGTCCGGCGGCCGAGCAGGAAGGCCCCCGCCCGGTCGAACAGCTCGGTGGTGAACGCACCCACGCCCTCGTCGTAGAACGGCACCATCCAGCCGCCGTACCCGAACCCGCTGCTGGGGTCCTCCTCCGGACCGCCGGGTGCCTGCATCACTCCGTCGAGGGTCACGAAGGTGGTGAGGGTCAGCTTGCCCATGGCTCTGCGCTCCTTGCGTCCGGTGTCTCCTGCACTGGTTTCTCCTGCACGGGTTCAGACTCCCGGCCGCCCCGGAAGTCATCGGGGCGGCGCGCGCGAACGCGAGGTCCGATTCCCGCCAGCGCCCGCCCCCCTCCCCCTATTTCATTGAATCCGCAACGACTTATCGGGCGAGAGCAGGGAGAAGGACCATGAGCACCAACGACGCGGCGGTGGCACTGGTGACCGGCGGCAGCCGCGGCATCGGGGCGGCCACCGCCCTGCGGCTGGCGCAGGACGGCATCGACGTCGCGCTCACCTACGTCAACGGTGCGGAGGCCGCGGCCGGGGTCGTGGGGGAGATCGAGGCGCTCGGCCGCCGCGCGCTGGCGGTCCGGGCCGACGCGGGCGACCCGGCGCAGGCGGTCGCCGCCGTGGAGGAGACGGTACGGGGCCTGGGGCGGATCGACGCCCTGGTCAACAACGCGGGCATCGGCGTACTCGGGCCGCTGGACGCCCTGACCCTGGCCGACGTGGACCGGGTGCTGGCGGTCAACGTGCGCGGGGCGTTCCTGACCACCCGGGCCGCGGCCGCACGGATGGGATCCGGCGGCCGGATCGTCACCATCGGCAGCTGCATGACCTCGCGGGTCCCCGGCCCGGGCGGCACCCTGTACGCGATGAGCAAGGCCGCGCTGGCCGGCCTGAACAAGGCGCTGGCGCGGGAGCTCGGCGGGCGCGGCATCACCGCGAACCTCGTGCACCCGGGGCCGGTGGACACGGACATGAACCCGGCGGACGGCCCCCACGCCGCCGCGCAGAGCGCACTGACGGCCCTCGGCCGTTTCGGCACCGCGCAGGAGGTGGCGGCCCTGGTGTCCTTCCTCGCGGGTCCGGACGCCGCCTATGTGACGGGCGCCGAGTTCGCGGTGGACGGCGGCCACGCGGCGTAGCCGCCGGACCCCCGGCGCGCGGACACGCCGACGGGGCGCACCGCTGCTGCGGTGCGCCCCGTCGGGCCGTGCGGGCCCCGGGGGTGTCGGCCCCCGGGGCAGTCACCGGGGCGGAATCAGCCGCCCAGCTCCTGGTTGCGGGCGCTCAGCGCGGCCGCGCCGGCCTCCGTCAGCGAGCCGTACAGGCGCAGGCGGGAGAAGCCGCCGTCCGGGAAGATGTCGATCCGCACGTGGGTGCCGACCGCCGGGGTGTCCAGGACGAAGCGGTGGTTGGTGTCGGGCTGCAGGCGGGTGCGCGGCAGGAACTCCGTCCACTCGCCCTCCTCGCCGGACTTGACGGACAGCGAGGCCCAGCCGGCCGAGTTGCCCTTCAGGTAGGCGGTGTCGATCTCGACGGCGCGGATCTCGGAGTCGGCCACCAGCTGGTAGCGGATCCAGTCGTTGCCGTTGTCGCGGCGGCGGGCGGTCTCCCAGCCGTCGTCCATCTTGCGGGAGCGGCCCGGGTTGATGGTGTTGGTCGGCGGGGAGTAGAAGCGGTTGGAGGCGTCCTGGACGGAGCCGCCGTTCTCCAGGGCGACGACGTCGAAGGAGCCGAGCGCGTCGAGCCACTTCGGGTCGGGCAGGACCTCGCCGTAGACGCGCAGGCGGGCGATGCCGCCGTCGGGGTGCTGGTTGACGCGCAGGTGCGTGAAGCGCTGCTCCACGTCCACCTCGAAGCCGTTGGCCGCGTGGCCGCCGACAGGGGTGCGCGGGACGATGGTCGTCCACTTCACGTCGTCGCCCTGGAGCTCCTCCGGGGTCGGCGCGAGGGCGCCCGCCCAGTTGGTGGCCTCGACGGAGACGGCCTGCGGCATGTTGCCGCGGAAGTGGGCGGTGTCGACGACGATGCCGCGGATGACGCCGGGGGCGCCCAGGCGTACGAGCGCCCAGTCGTGGTCCTCGGGGGTCGGCCAGGGCTGGGTGGCGGAGACGCCGCGGCGGCGGCGGGTCTCCCAGCCGTCCATGACCTTGCCCTTGTGGCCGAAGTCCTCGGGGTCGAAGTGCGCGGCCTCGGAGATCAGCAGGTTCTCGCGCTGGGCGAAGAACTCGTCGTTGGCGGCGATGACACCGGCGCCCAGCTCACGGGCGGCGAGGTTCGCGTACTGGGTGAAGGGGAAGTCCGCGGTGCGGTAGTCCGCGTACGGGTCGCCGCCTCCGTACGGGTTCGCGTTGCCGGTGAAGGATTCAATCGCCACTGGTCAGTTCTGCCTTTCGAGGAGGAGGCCCGTGGGCTCGGTCGGGGTGCCGTGGTCGGCGATCTGCGTACCGCGCAGCCAGGTGGACTTCACGACGCCGTGCAGGGTCTTGCCCGCGTACGCCGTGACCCGGTTGCGGTGGTGGAGTTCGGCCGGGTCCACGGTGAACGTTTCTTCGGGGGCGAGCACGGCGAAGTCGGCGTCGCGGCCGACCTCGATCGCGCCCTTCTGCGCCAGGCCGGCGAGGGCGGCCGGGGCCGCGGACATCCAGCGGACCACGTCCTCCAGGGTCCGGCCGCGGCGGCGCGCCTCGGTCCAGATGGCCGGCAGGCCCAGCTGGAGGGAGGAGATGCCGCCCCACGCGGTGGCGAAGTCGCTGGTCTTCAGGTCCGCGGTGGAGGGAGAGTGGTCGGAGACGATGCAGTCGATGGTGCCGTCGGCGAGCGCGTCCCACAGGAGGTCCTGGTTGGCGGCCTCGCGGATGGGCGGGCAGCACTTGAACTCGCTGGCGCCGTCGGGCACTTCCTCGGCCGTGAGGGTGAGGTAGTGCGGGCAGGACTCGACGGTGATCTTGACGCCCTCGGCCTTGGCGGCGGCGATCAGCGGCAGCGCGTCGGAGGAGGACAGGTGCAGTACGTGGACGCGCGCGTTCAGCCGCTTCGCCTGGGCGATCAGGTTGCCGATCGCGGTGTTCTCGGCATCGCGCGGGCGGGAAGCGAGGAAGTCCGCGTACTTGGGGCCGGGGACGACCGGGGCGGAGTCCAGGTGGTGCGGGTCCTCGGCGTGCACGATCATCAGGCCGCCGAAGCCGGTGATCTCGGCGAGGGAGGTGGCCAGCTGCTCCTGGTCGAGCTCGGGGAACTCGTCGACGCCGGAGGGCGACAGGAAGCACTTGAAGCCGTAGACGCCGGCGTCGTGCAGCGGCGCCAGGTCCTTGACGTTGTCCGGCAGGGCGCCGCCCCAGAAGCCGACGTCCACGTGCGCCTTGGTCCGGGCGACCTCCTGCTTGACGCGGAGGTGGTCGACCGTGGTGGTCGGCGGCAGGGAGTTCAGCGGCATGTCGAGGATCGTGGTGATGCCCCCGGCCGCGGCGGCGCGGGTGGCCGTCCAGAAGCCCTCCCACTCGGTGCGGCCCGGGTCGTTCACGTGCACGTGGGTGTCGACCAGGCCGGGGAGCAGGACGTCGTCGCCGAAGTCCTCGAGCCGGGCGCCGGCCGGTACCTCGGCGTCGTGCGGCAGTACGGCGACGATCTTCCCGGCGGCGACGGCGACCGTAGCGGCGCGCGTCCCCCCGGGGGTGATGACACGAGTCGAGCGCAGTACCAGTTCCACGTCGTCGGACACGCCGGAACCTCCCCATCTACTTCCACAGAGCGAAATTCAACGTTCTGTTGACGGAGTCTCGCCGCCGATCCGGAGCCAGTCAAGAGCGCCCGGACAGAGCACTGACACACCGGAGTCGCAATTGGATGTTTCCACAGGGTGGAATTAAGATTTCACTATCCAGAATGTAGCTATCACCACCGGGGGGCGGGCGGGTAACTTGTCGAGGACGTCCGCCACCCGGACAAACCCCCTCTGACCGGCGGGGACGGCTTCGACCCGGCTCTAGGGCCGACGCCGACCGACCGGTAGGCTGCTTCCTTGCCTGCCAGCACCGAAAGGACCGCGCCGTGCCGACGTCCAGCGCCAGCACCACCGACGCTTCCGCCAAGCCCACCGCCGCCAGCGGTGGCGTCCAGTCCCTTGAGCGCGCCTTCGATCTGCTCGAACGCATGGCCGATGCCGGGGGCGAGGTCGGCCTCAGCGAGCTCTCCACCGCCAGCGGTCTGCCGCTGCCGACCATCCACCGCCTCATGCGCACCCTCGTGGCATGCGGCTACGTCCGGCAGCAGCCCAATCGACGGTACTCCCTCGGCCCCCGGCTGATCCGCCTCGGCGAGTCCGCGTCGCGCCTGCTGGGGACCTGGGCCCGGCCGTACCTCGCCCGTCTGGTCGAGGAGACCGGCGAGACGGCGAACATGGCCCTGCTCGACGGGGACGAGATCGTCTACGTCGCCCAGGTGCCGTCCAAGCACTCCATGCGCATGTTCACCGAGGTCGGCCGCCGGGTGCTGCCGCACTCCACCGGTGTGGGCAAGGCGCTGCTCGCGTACACCCCCGCCGACGAGGTACGGGCCCTGCTGGCGCGCACCGGGATGCCGGCCGCGACCGAGAAGACCATCACCACGCCCGAGGGCTTCCTGGAGGCCCTGGAGCAGGTGCGCAAGGTGGGCTACGCGGTCGACGACAACGAGCAGGAGATAGGAGTCCGCTGCCTGGCCGTGTCGGTGCCGAACTCGCCGACCGCCGCCGCGATCTCCATCTCGGGTCCGGCCGGCCGGGTGACCGAGGCCGTGGCCGAGTCCTTCGTGCCGATCCTGCAGAACGTCGCGGCCGACCTGTCCGTGGCCCTGCAGAGCCAGAACCCCGCGTAGCCTCCGGCCCGGGCCCCGGCCCCCGTACGTACGCGAAGGCCCCGCCCCCTCCGGTGCGAGGGGGGCGGGGCCTTCGCGTGCGTACGGGCGCTCAGGCGGCCGGGACGGATTCCTCCGACGCCGCCTGCGTCAGGCGGCCGTCCGTCATCGTCGCCGTCCGGTCCATCCGCTCCAGGTGGGCGTGGTCGTGGGTGACGAGCACGGTCGCGGTGGAGCGCTCGCGGGTCAGGGTGACCAGCAGGTCGAGGACGGCCGCACCGCGCTCGTGGTCCAGGGCGCTCGTGGGCTCGTCGACCAGGAGCACGGCCGGCTCGTTCATCAGGGCGCGCGCGATGTTGATGCGCTGGCGCTGGCCGCCGGAGAGCTGGTGGGGGCGCTTGTCGGCCTTGTCGGCCAGGCCCACCGCGTCCAGCAGTTCCAGCGCCCGGCGGCGCAGTGTCCGCGACGGGCGGCCCGAGAGGTGCGCCATCACCTGGAGCTGCTCGGCGGCGGTGAGCGAGGCCAGCAGGTTCGGCTGCTGGAAGACGATGCCGATCTTCTCGCGGCGCAGGGCCGACTTCTCGGCCGCGCTCAGCCGCGCGGTGTCCTGGCCGGCCACCACCACCTGCCCGGAGTCCGGGGTGACCAGGGTGGCGGCGACCGCCAGCAGGCTGGACTTGCCGGAACCGGAGGGGCCGATCACCGCGGCCAGCGTGCCCGCGGGCACCTCCAGCCGGACCCGGTCGAGGGCGGTGAGCCTGCCCTCGCCGTCCGGATAGGTGAGCGTCACGTCGTGCACGAGGAGGGTCATCGGGCGCTCCCTAGGGCGGTCAGGGGGTCGACGGCGGTGATCCGCCGGATGGACAGGGCCGCACCCAGTGCACCGAGCACGATCATGATCGCGGCGGGCACCAGCACGGTCGCGGTGTCGAGGACGAAGGGCACGTCGCCCCCGCTGATCAACGCGCCGATCCCGGCGGCGAGCGCCGTACCGAGACCGGTGCCGATCGCGAGCATGACCACGGCCTGGCCGAGCGCGTCCCCCAGCAGGTACGGGGTGGAGGCGCCCAGCGCCTTCAGCACGGCGACGTCCCCGCTGCGCTGGATCGTCCAGACGGTGAAGAAGGCCCCTATGACCAGGGCCGAGATGACGAAGAGGAAGCCGCGCATCAGCTGGAGCGAGCCGTTCTCGGCCTGGTAGGACCCTATGGCGCCGAGGGCCTCGTCGACGGTCTGGGCCTTGGTGGCGGCGGCCTTGTCGCCGGCGGCGAGGTCGGCGGAGCCGGAGGTGTCGAGCGCGATCACGGTGGCGAGGGTGTCGATGGAGGTGCCGGGGTTGCCGATGCGCTGCCAGTCGCCCAGGTCCATCCAGACGACCGGGGTGTGGCTGTACGCGGCGGTGCCGGAGACCGCGGCCACGGTCAGCTCGAGCGGGCCGATCTTCACCTTGCCGCCGGCGGCGAGGCCGCCGAGCTCCCTCGCGGCCTTCTCGGTGAGGACCACCTGCCCCTGGGCGAGGCCGCTGCCGCGCGGCGGGAGGGGGCCGGCCGGGTCGACGCCGAACACCGAGACTGCGGCGGTGCGCTCACCCGCCGCCGCGTTGGTGGTGCGGATGCCGAGCGGCTGCGCCGTCTTCACGCCGGGCTGCGTGCGCCAGGCCTGCCAGGCCTTCTCGGGCACCTGGGAGTTGGTGAAGGACACCTTCTGGTCCCCCGTCGGCGCGGCGAAGGCCAGGTGGGTGGCGGGCAGGCCGGTGACGGCCGAGATGTTCTCCCGGGCCAGGCCGGCGGTGAGCCCGGACAGCAGGCCGACCAGCAGCGTGATCAGCAGTACGACCGAGCCCATGAGGGCGAAGCGGCCCTTGGCGAACCGTAGATCTCTCCATGCGACGAACATGATCCCCACCCTGGTCGTCGGCGCGGGCCCAGGGCATCGCGCCACGGTAGTGATCCTGGTATCGAAGGACGCATCCGGACATCAAACTTTCGATTGACCGGGCGCCGCCGGCCCCCGCTTAGGCTGTTCAGGCCATGGCTGTTATTGCGGAATCCCCCGTTCCACGTCCCCTCACCCCAGTCTCGCGCGTCTTGCGCCTGTGCCTGCACGCGCTGCTGTTCGGGCTGCTCGCGCTGGCCGCCGGGCGGGCCGTCACCGACTCCGCGCCGCGCGCCGGCTGGGTGGTCGCCGCCTGCGCGGTGCTGGCCGCCGTGTACGCGGCCGGCGTACTGACTCCCGCGGTGCACCGCTCGCCGCGCGCCGGGGCGGTGTGGCTGGCCGGGCTGGGCGCGGCATGGGCGGGGCTGCTGGTGGTCTCCCCCGACGGGCTGTGGATCGCCTTCCCGCTGTACTTCCTGGAGCTGCACCTGCTGCGGCTGCGCTGGGGCGTCGCGGCCGTCGCCGTGACCGCGTGCGCGGCGATCGGCGGTTTCCTGGCCCACGCGCAGAGCAGCGCGGTGTCGCCGGGGGCCTTCCTCGGACCGCTGCTCGGCGGGGCCGTGGCGGTGGCGACCGTACTGGGCTACCAGGCGCTGTACCGCGAGAGCGAACGGCGCCGCGAGCTGATCGAGGAGCTCATCGCCACCCGCGCCGAGCTCGCCGCGGCCGAGCGGGACGCGGGCATCCTGGCGGAGCGGGAACGCCTGGCCCGGGAGATCCACGACACCCTGGCCCAGGGCCTGTCCTCGATCCAGCTCCTGCTCCGCGCGGCGGAACGGTCACTTCCACAGGACGCTCCCGCCCTGGAGCACATCGGCCGGGCCCGGGAGGCCGCGCAGGAGAACCTCGCCGAGGCGCGTCGTTTCGTACGCGCGCTCACCCCTCCCGATCTGGAGCACGGCTCCCTCGCCGCCGCGCTGGAGCGGCTGTGCACGGCCGCTCCGGGGCCGCGGGCCCGGTTCTGCCTGAGCGGTGCGCCCCGGGTCCTGCCCACCCCGTACGAGGTGGCCCTGCTGCGGATCGCGCAGTCGGCGCTCGCCAACGTGGTGCGCCATGCGCGCGCGGACCGCGCCGAGATCACCCTGACCTTCATGGACGCCTCGGTGACGCTGGACATCGTGGACGACGGGACCGGCTTCGATCCGTCCTGCGCTCCGGGCGGCGAGGGCGGGTTCGGGCTGCCGGCGATGCGCTCGCGGGCCGAGACACTGGGCGGGCTGTTCACCGTGGAGTCCGCGCCGGGCCAGGGCACCGCCGTGGCCGTCACCCTGCCGCTGCCCCTGGAGGCATCCTGATGACGATCCGCCTGCTGCTGGCCGACGACCACCCGGTGGTCCGGGCCGGGCTGCGCGCGGTGCTGGACACCGAACCGGACTTCGCGGTGGTCGCGGAGGCCGCCACCGCCGAGCGGGCGGTGGAGCTGGCCGCCTCGGAGCCGGTGGACGTGGTCCTGATGGACCTCCAGTTCGGCAAGGGCATGCACGGCTCGGCGGCGACGGCGGCGATCACCGCCCGGCCCGGCGCCCCCAGGGTCCTGGTCCTGACCACGTACGACACGGACGCGGACATCCTGGCGGCGGTGGAGGCGGGCGCGTCGGGCTACCTGCTGAAGGACGCCCCGCCGGAGGAGCTGGCGGCAGCGGTCCGCACCGCGGCGGCGGGCCAGTCGGCGCTGGCCCCGGCGGTGGCGCTGCGCCTGATGGACCGGATGCGCACGCCCGCGGAGGCACTGACGAAGCGGGAGCTCGAGGTGCTCCAGCTGGTGGCGGACGGCCTGTCGAACCAGCAGATCTCGAAGAAGCTCTTCCTGAGCCAGGCCACGGTCAAATCCCACCTGGTCCACATCTACGCGAAGCTCGGCGTCGACTCCCGCACCTCGGCGGTGGCCGCGGCCACCACCCGCCGCCTGATCCGCACGCCATAGGCGCCTGCGGGTGACGGTCCTCCCCGGGGACGGGCCTTCCCCCGGGCTCCCCGGCGGCCTGATCCACAACACACCTAGGCCACCCAGTGCGGCCGCTCCACCGCCGGAGCCAGCGGGACCCCGTCGTGGAAGGCCGCCGCGAGGCGCCGTACTGCCTCGTCCAGCCGACCCTCGGCCAGCGTGTACGGAATCCGCAGCCGGTGCTCGAACGTTCCGGGATCCACCCCGAACCGCGCCCCCCGCCCGATGTGCACGCCGCAGGCCCCCGCCCGCTCCGCAAGCGCCGAGCTCACCGACTCCCCCAGGTCCACCCACAGCGACAGCCCACCCGGCGGCACCTGCCACGACCACTCCGGAGTGTGCCGCTCCAGGGCACGCACCAGCGCCTCCCGCTGCCCGCGCAACTGCGCGAGCCGCGCCGGCAGGGTCCGCTCCAGCCCCTCCAGCAGCGGCAGGGCCACCAGCTGGTCCAGTACCGACCCGGTCATGTCCGCGGCCACCTTCACCGCCGTCAGCTCCGTGATCATCTTTGCGGTGGCCCGTACCCAGCCCACCCGCAGCCCGCCCCAGTGCGTCTTGCTGAGCGAACCGATCGTCACCACGTGGTCCGCCCCTCCCCTCGGCGCCAGCGAGGCCAGCGGCGCCGGCGGCGGCACGTCCAGGGCGATGTCGGCGATGGTCTCGTCGACCACCAGCCAGGTCCCGGTGCGCCGCGTCGCCGACAGCAGCCGCAGCCGCTGCTCCTGCGGCATGAGCAGACCCGTCGGGTTGTGGAAGTCCGGGATCACGTACGCCATCCTCGGCACGGTCTGCCGCAGCGTGGACTCGGCGATCTCCATGTCCCAGCCCGCGTCGGAGACGGCGATCGACCCGGTGCGCAGCCGGGCGTGCCGCAGGGCGTCCAGGGCGTTCGCGTACGTGGGGTTCTCGGTCACCACCCGGTCCCCGGGCCGGCACAGCAGGCTCACGACCAGCGAGAACGCCTGCTGCGCACCGGCCGTGACCAGGATCTGCTCGGGGCGGGTCGGCAACCCCCGCCGGGTGAACCGCTCGGCGACGGCACTGCGCAGGTCGGGCAGCCCGAAGGGGTTGTAGCCGGGGCTCCGGGCGAGGCCCGGCAGCCGGGTCGCGGCCCGGGCGAGGGCCTCGGCGAGGGCGTCCTGCGGGGCGCCCAGGGCGGCGATGGCCAGGTCGATCCCGGGATCGCCGTCGGCGATGTAGCCGCCGGAGCCGACCAGCAGGTGCGCGCCGACCGGTCCGTGGCCCTCGGGGAGTTCGGTCCAGGTGCCGGAGCCGCGCCGGCTGCGGACGTAGCCGCTCTCGCGCAGCAGGTCGTAGGCCCCGGTGACGGTGGCGCGGCTGGCGCCGAGCGCCTCGGCGAGCTCGCGCTCTGCGGGCAGCCGTACGTGCAGGGCGATCCGGCCGTCCAGGATCAGGGTCCGCACGGCGTCTGCGAGGGACCGGTAACCGGGCCGGGCCAGCACCTCGGAGGGCAGCAGGGCCGCGAGCTGGCGGCTGCCGATGGTTCTGTCCGCCGTCTGGACGACTCGCCCGTTTGCCATGCCAACCTCCCCTGATTGGCTCTGCCCGCCAGGCCAATCCAGGTCCAGAATCGCGGTATTGGCCCCCGATTGGCAAGGAGAGCGCCATGCCGACCCCCCTGACCGACCGCGATGAACGCGCCCTGGCGGCTGCCGTCGAGAACCGGATCTCCGCGCCGCTGCGCCTCGGACCCGGTCTGGCCGCGGTACGGCGCCTGCTGAGACGGCGGCCGCGCACCGGCCCGCAGGGGCGAGAATCGCTGACATGCCAGCCAACGCAGACTCGACCCCGACCCCCCGGCCCCCTGGCCCCGTGATCGCGGGCCTGCTCCTCGCGGCCGGCGGCGGCCGCCGCCTGGGCGGCCGCCCCAAGGCCCTGCTCGAGTACCGCGGCCGCCCGCTCGTCGAGAACGCGGTGCGGGTGCTGCGCGAGGCGGGCTGCGGTCCGCTGCACGTGGTGCTCGGCGCCTCTGCCGCCGAGGTCCGCGAGCGGGCGGACCTGACCGGGTGCGTGGTCGTGGACAACCCCGACTGGGCGCAGGGCATGGGCTCGTCCCTGCGTGTCGGCCTCGCCTCGCTCGCCGGTACGGGCGCCTCGGCAGCCCTCGTCTCGCTCGTGGACCAGCCGGGCATCGGCCCCGCGGCCGTGGCGCGGGTCCGGGGGGCCTACCGCTCCCCCGCGAGCCTGGTCGCGGCGGCCTACGGCGGGGAGCGCGGCCATCCGGTGCTCTTCGGCGCGGACCGCTGGGCGGACATCGCGGCGACGGCGACCGGGGACAAGGGTGCGCGGGTTCATCTGACAGAACACGCGAACGAGCTCACGCTGGTGGAGTGCGGGGACATTGCCGAGGCCTTCGACATCGACACCCCGCCCGACCTGGCACGACTGGCTTGAGCGGAGGTCGAGCGGCAGTTGAGCAGGCAGTGACGAAGGTGGCACTGAGGGCCACCGGGCGCCGGAGTCTGTCGACTCAGAGAATCTCGACATCAACAAACCATTGAACTTCCACCATAAGGAAATTACTATCCACTGGTCAGAAGCGCCCTGAACCCCCAGACGGCGCCCGCGACCGTATCCCGGAACTCTCCACACCCGACGGCACTGCGTGCCGTCCTGCGCGAGCATTCCCCGCGGCCGCCAGGCACCGCCGCTGAAGGAGTGACAGATATGTCCGCACCAGCGCCGTCATCGCTGGCCATCGTCGACGCCGAGCCCCTGCCCCGGCAGGACGAAGTCCTGACCGAGGCGGCCCTCGCGTTCGTGGCCGAGCTCCACCGGCGGTTCACCCCCCGCCGCGACGAGCTCCTCGCCCGCCGCGCCGAGCGCCGCGCCGAAATCGCCCGCACCTCCCACCTCGACTTCCTCCCGGACACCGCACAGGTCCGCGAGGGCGACTGGAAGGTCGCGCCGGCCCCGGCCGCGCTGAACGACCGCCGTGTGGAGATCACCGGTCCGACGGACCGCAAGATGACCATCAACGCCCTGAACTCGGGCGCCAAGGTCTGGCTCGCCGACTTCGAGGACGCCTCCGCCCCCACCTGGGAGAACGTCGTCCTCGGCCAGCTCAACCTCATCGACGCCTACGAGCGCCGCATCGACTTCACGGACCCGCGCACGGGCAAGTCGTACGCCCTCAAGCCCGCCGAGCAGCTGGCGACCGTCGTGATGCGCCCGCGCGGCTGGCACCTGGTGGAGCGCCACCTCCAGGTCGACGGCCGTCCGGTCCCCGGCGCCCTGGTCGACTTCGGCCTGTACTTCTTCCACAACGCCAAGCGCCTCATCGCGCTCGGCAAGGGCCCGTACTTCTACCTGCCGAAGACGGAGTCGCACCTGGAGGCGCGCCTCTGGAACGAGATCTTCGTGTTCTCGCAGGACTACGTCGGGATCCCGCAGGGCACGGTCCGCGCGACGGTCCTGATCGAGACCATCACGGCCGCGTACGAGATGGAGGAGATCCTCTACGAGCTGCGCGACCACGCGGCGGGCCTGAACGCGGGCCGCTGGGACTACCTGTTCTCGATCGTGAAGAACTTCCGCGACGGCGGCGAGAAGTTCGTCCTGCCGGACCGCAACGCGGTGACGATGACGGCCCCGTTCATGCGGGCGTACACCGAACTGCTGGTCCGCACCTGCCACAAGCGCGGCGCGCACGCCATCGGCGGCATGGCGGCCTTCATCCCGTCCCGCAAGGACGCCGAGATCAACAAGGTCGCGTTCGAGAAGGTCAAGGCCGACAAGGACCGCGAGGCGGGCGACGGCTTCGACGGTTCGTGGGTCGCCCACCCCGACCTGGTCCCGATCGCGATGGCCTCCTTCGACGCGGTCCTCGGCGAGAAGCCGAACCAGAAGGACCGGCTCCGCGAGGACGTCTCGGTGGCCCCGGGCGAGCTCATCGCGATCGACTCGCTGGACGCGCGGCCGACGTACGAGGGCCTGCGCAACGCCGTCCAGGTCGGCATCCGCTACATCGAGGCCTGGCTGCGCGGCCTGGGCGCCGTCGGCATCTTCGGCCTGATGGAGGACGCGGCCACCGCGGAGATCTCGCGCTCGCAGATCTGGCAGTGGATCAACGCCGGTGTCGTCTTCGAGCACGACGGCGAGCCCGTGACGGCCACCGCCGACCTCACCCGCAAGATCGCCGCCGAGGAGCTGGCCGCGATCCGCGCCGAGATCGGCGAGGAGGCCTTCGCGGCCGGAAAGTGGCAGCAGGCCCACGACCTCCTCCTCCAGGTCTCCCTGGACGCGGACTACGCGGACTTCCTCACCCTGCCCGCGTACGACCAGCTCGTCGGCTGACCCCCGGCGTCGACCGGATCGCACAGCAGTCGACCAGGCTCCGCCCCCGCGCCACCAGGCCCGGGGGCGGAGCCGTTTGCGCGCGTCAAGCGGTCAACCGCCATGCCGCGTAGGCGAGGTGCTGGCTGTGGCCCGCCCGGATCCACCACTCGGCGTTGCCGACGCCGGGGGCTCCCCGGCCGGTGGCGCACTCGTGCAGCCAGCGGTCGCCCTCGCTGAACCCGGCTCCCCGGAAGTCGGGCTCGGCGATCATCCGGCGGGCGATCTCCCGCACCTCCTCGGCATGCCCCTCCCCGACCGTGGGCGCCTTGGCCAGGATGAACGTACGGTCCGTGGTGTAGCGCAGGACGCCCCAGGGCGGGCCGCCGCCGGCGCCGGTGTCGGCCGCGAAGGCGTGGTGGGCGCCGTAGTCCCCGTAGGTGACGTCGACGGGGAGCTGCGGCCGGGCGTGACGGACCATGTGCCACACGTCCCAGTCGTGCCGGTGCGCCTCGATCGGCCCCCACCCCGCCGGCTCGGGCGCGGCGGGCGGAAAGGAACCGGCCAGCAGCACGATCGAACGCCACCGGGTGAGCGGGCCGAGCAGCTCCAGGGCGCGCAGGGCGCACTTGTCCGCCCGGTGGTCCTCCTCGGTGACCGCCTCCAGGTCCAGCAGCAGGTCCCGGGCGAGGTCCGGTCCGTCGAGCCGCTCGACGAGCCGGCGCACCTCCTCGGCGCCCTGCTCCGAGGCGGCAGCGGCGGCACGGACCCGCAGCCCGAGGCCGTTCCCGCCCGCCCGGGCGAAGTCCGCGCAGGCGGACTGCTGCCAGTGCGGCCGCCCCGGGCCGGTGACCGGCCGGAGCGGTGTGCGGAGCAGGTACGGCCAGAGCCCCTCCGTGACGGCACGCGGCTCGCCCTCGAGGTGCCGGGCGTCCACCCAGGCGGGCGTGGCCCGTTGGGCGGCGACGACGGCGCCCGGCGGGCCGGCCGGCCCGGCCGGATGCGGGCGCCGCGGAATCGTCCACAGCGGTGAGACGGCGGTCTGCAGGGACGGCGCCAGCCGGGAGTACGCCGCGAGCGGGCCGCGGCGCACCGGCAGGACGGGTACGTAGAGCGGCTCGACCATGGTGGCTCCCCCGTTGACCGCCTTGGTTGCGCTTCTGTTCACAGGGTGGGCGCGAACGGCCGGCGAGGGAACAGCGCAATCCGGCCAAGGGCGGGGAGGGTTGGCGGGCCGACCGATCGATCGGTTGTTACTCCATCGTAACTTTCCTGTACCTAGCGGTAACAACGCGCGCCGTGTCACCTTTCCGATGCCACCGGCCGGCGGTACCCCCACTTCCCCAGCCATGCACCGGAGTTCTCTCCGGCTCTGCCATGGCCGACCGCAGGAGTTCCGCCGTGATCGGATTCCGCACCGCCAGCAAGGACCGGGCCCGCAGTCGCGTGCGACGGCTCACCGGGGCCGGGATGGTTCTGCCGCTCGCCGTCAGCGCGCTGCTCGCCGGCTCCGCCGGGACCTCCGTGGCCAGCCCCGGGACCGGGCCCACCGCCGTGGTGTCCATGGGCGACAGCTACATCTCCGGCGAGGCCGGCCGCTGGAAGGGCAACAGCCTGACCAACAGCGGGAATCGCACCGGGACCGACCGCGCGTGGGTCTCCGGGAGCACCTACGACCCCGCCAAGGTGTACGGGAGCACCGCCGGCGGGTGCCACCGATCCGACTCCGCCGAGGTCAAGAGCGCCGGGGCGATCGCCGACGTGGCCGTGAACCTGGCCTGCTCCGGGGCCGTTTCCGAGAACGTCTTCCGCGCCTCCAACGGCGGAGTGCCCTTCAAGGGCGAAGCCCCGCAGGCCGATCAGCTGGCCGCGGTGGCCGCCGCGAACAACGTGAAGGTCATCGCGCTGTCCATCGGCGGCAACGACCTCGGCTTCGCCGACATCATCAAGGAGTGCGCCCTCGACTTCGTCCTCTGGAACTCGTACTGCTACGACGACCAGCAGTCCGGGGTCGACGGGAAGATCGACGGCGTCATGGCGAACGTCGGCAAGTCCGTGGACGAGATCCGCGCCGTGATGCGAGCCGCCGGGTACGCCGACTCCTCGTACCGGATCGTGCTCCAGTCCTATCCGTCGCCGATCCCGCGCGGCGCCGAGAACCGCTACACGCAGAGCGACTGGAGCCGCCTCAACACCGGCGGCTGCCCGTTCTGGAACCGGGACTCGGACTGGGCGCGCGACTCGCTCGTGCCGCAGATCGCCGATCGCCTCAAGGGAGTTGCCGCCGCCAAGGGCGTGCAGTTCCTGGACCTGCGGGACATGCTGCAGGGCCGCGAGGTGTGCGCGAAGGCCAGCAAGCTGGTGAGCACCTCGGCGCCCGCGTCGGCGAAGACGAGCGAGTGGGCGCGCTGGATCGACAGCAGTGAGACGCAGGGGCCGGTCCAGGAGTCCATGCACCCGAACTACTTCGGCCAGCTCGCCGTCGGCCGCTGTCTGGCCCTGGCCGTCGCCCAGCCCGCGAACTCCGCCTCCGGCTGCAAGAACACCGCCGGAGCGGACCAGACGGGGATGTTCCTGACGCCCGCCGTCTAAGGCACGACGTACAGGTCGAGGGCGTCCGCGGAGTGCTCGCGGACGCCCTTTTCGCGTGCGGTCAGCCCCGTACGGCTGCCAGCGCCTCGTCGTAGAGGGCCGCCAGGTCGGCGCTGCCGCCGCTGCGGACCCAGGCTTCGGTGGCGGCGTCCACGCAGGCGAAGACGGTCGCGACGACCGCAGCGGCGCGGACTTCGGGGATCAGGCCCTCCCCCGCGCCCATCCGGACCGTGACGGCGGGCAGGACCATCTCCTGCCAGCGCAGCCGCTTCTGCGTGTAACGGGCGCGCAGCGACGGGGTGTCGAAGATCAGCGCCGTGATCTCCAGCAGCTCTTCGGGGGCGCCGTGCGCGTCCATGAGCACTTCGAAGCCGGCGCGCAGGGCCTCCCACGCGGTGGCGGTGGCGGGCTGGGCCTCCACCGTCGCGCGCAGCAGCTCGCCGAGCTCCTCCTGCTCCCCGCAGACGATGTCCTCCTTGGTACCGAAGTACCGGAACAGCGACCGCTGGGAGATCCCGGCTTCCTTGGCGATCTGCGCGATCGTCGTGGCCTCGTAGCCCTGCTCGGCGAAGAGCCGCATGGCCGTCTCGAAGATGCTCGCCACCACGGCCTGCCGGGAGCGGTCCCACAGGCTCGGCTGCGTTGCGGTGGTCACCATCCGCCCAGCATATAGGCGGACCGCCAGTTTTGCTCTCACTGCCCGCTTGGCAGTCACTGCCAAGCGGGCATACAGTGATGGCAAGACGATGTCCCCCATGAGCAGGAGCCACTGTGAACGCGGTCGATTACCGGGACCGGACCACCCTGATCACCGGCGCGAGCTCCGGCCTGGGCGCCGAATTCGCGCGCCAGCTCGCTGCGCGAGGCTCCGACCTCGTGCTCGTCGCCCGCCGGGAGGACCGGCTGAAGGCGCTCGCCGGGGAGCTGTCGGCGGCGCACGGCGTCAGCGTCGAAGTGATCGCCATGGACCTGGCCGTCGAAGGGTGCGGTGAACGGCTGGCCGCCGAGGTGGAACGGCGCGGGATCACGGTCTCCAGCGTCATCAACAACGCCGGCTTCGGCACGTACGGGCTCTTCCACGAGGAGGACCCGCAGCGGCTCCGCCAGGAAGTGGGCCTCGACGTGATGGCCGTCGTCGACATCAGCCGTGCCTTCATCGGCCCGCTGCGCAGCCGCGGCGAGGGCGTCCTGGTCAACGTCGCCAGCTCGGCCGCCTACCAGCCCGTCCCGAACATGGCCGTCTACGGCGCCACCAAGGCCTTCGTGCTCAGCTTCACCGAGGCCCTCTGGCAGGAGTCCCGGGGCAACGGGCTGCGCGTGCTGGCGCTGTCGCCGGGCGCGACCAGGACGGAGTTCTTCGACGTGGTCGGCACCGAGGACGCCGCCAGCGGCACCAAGATGCAGACCTCCGAGGAGGTCGTACGCACCGCGCTGAAGGCGCTGGACCGGAAGAACCCGCCGCCGAGCGTGGTCTCCGGGGCCCTGAACCGCATCATGACCCTCAGCGGACGGTTCGCGAGCCGCCGCACGGTCGTACGGATCGTGGGCCGCATGACCACGCCGCGCACCCCCTAGCCGGACACCCCCTGGGGGTGGCGGACCGGGGTGCGGGCTGCGACGTCGAGGGTGAGGCCGCCGGGCTGCAGGATGGTGCGCGTGCTGAACACGGGCGTGGTGCCCGCGGCACGGGTGACCCGGTGGCGGGCGACGACGGTGGCGGTGGCGGTGACCATCGCGACCATCGCGAAGTGAGCGCCCAGGCAGGTGCGCGGTCCGCCGCCGAAGGGCATGAAGGCGTACTTGGGCAACGGGGTGGCGGGGTGCTCCGTCCAGCGCTCGGGGCGGAAGGCCGTCGGCCGGTCGTAGTGGCGCGGGTCCCGCTGGAGCACGAAGGGGCTGACGGCGACCCGCCGGCCGGGGCGCAGCGGGTAGCCGGCGAGCCGGGTGGGCCGGTCGACGGTCCGCTCGAGCAGCCACAGCGGCGGGTAGAGCCGGAGCACCTCCTTCACCACGGCCTCGGTGACGGCCAGGCGGGGCAGATCGGCCGCGGTCGGCAGCCGGCCTGCGAGCTCCCGGTCGGCCTCGGCCCGTACCTGTTCGTGCACCGCCGGGTGCTGGTCGAGGACGAGGAAGAGCCAGGCCAGGGCGGCGGCGGTGGTCTCGTGGGCGGCGAACAGGGTGGAGACGACGATGCTGATCGCACCGTCGTGGGTGAGGGCTCCTTCGTCGCACGCGGTGTTGAGGAGGTCGGCGACCACCGGGGGTGAGCCGTCCTGCCGCGTTCTGCGCCGCTGCCGGATGAGCCGGGACACCTCCCGGGCCAGGTCGCGGCCGGCTCGGTGCAGGCGCCGCCGGTGCAGCGAGGGCCAGCGGGCAGGCAGGGGCACGGCCGCGGGCAGCAGCGCGTCCTGCAGCCGGGCCAGCCGGACGGTGGCCTCACCGGTGTCGGGTCCGAGGCAGAACTCGGCGATGAGGTGGGCGCTGAGGTCTTCCAGGGCGGGGATCGCCTCGATCCTGCCCCGGGCCTGCCAGGTGTGCGCGTGCCGGGCCGCCGTCGCCGCGATGCGCTCCTCGGCGGCGCGCAGGCTGCTGCGGTTCAGGCCGCGTCCCGCCAGGCTGCGGGCACGCATCCACCGGGCCAGGTCCTGCGAGGCGTGGCCTCCGTCGGTCGCCTGGCCCAGCAGGTCCTGATTGATGGTGTAGGCGGTGTTGGTGTGCTTGAGGACCTCCTCCGCCAGGACCGGCGAGTTGACGATGTACAGCTCGTCGTCGAAGCGCACCAGGTCGCCGTACTGCCGCTGGTCGAGCAGGAAGCCGAGCTGGTCGCGTTCGAACGCGCGCCTGTTGCTGCCGTGGCGCCCGGTTCCTTCGGGGCCGGGCGGCACGGCGGGCGACCGCACGGGTCACCACCCCTGTATGTAGTAGTAGTACGTGCTCAGGCGGGCCTTGTTCGCGCCGAGCGCGGCCTTCAGCGACGTGTTCCGCAGGAGCTTCGCTCCCGAGGGGTCGTCGGCCAGGGGGGCGGCACCGGATGCGGCGAAGGCCGATCCGGTACCGATCAGCACGGCCGCGGCGGAAACCGCGACCACGATCGCCTTGCGCAGGGGGTTCAGGGCAGCCATGGCCGTCCTCCTTCCGGAATTCCGGACGGCGGGTCCGCCCGGTTCGTGCCCTCCATTGCGCGGGGCCCGGGACCCCGGGTCATGCCACGCGTTCTCGTGACGTGCCCCGAACCCCCTGGACCTGGCACCATGCCCGCCCCGCGGCCCGCCGGCCCCTGGCCACCCGGCCACCGGAAATCCGGATGATCTCTCGCGGTGCGGGCTGGCATGCTCGGGCGCATGGCAGTCCGCAGCGCACGTCCCAGCCTCTACATCTCCGTCGACATCGAGGCCGACGGCCCGATCCCCGGCCCGTACTCGATGATCAGCTTCGGGGCCGCCGTCGCGGGGCGGCAGGACGGCGCTTCGTATACGGCCGCGGACCCCGAGCAGCACACCTTCTACCGCGAACTCCGGCCGATCGGCGACGAGTACGTCCCCGAGGCGCTCGCCGTCAGCGGCCTCGACCGGGACCGGCTGGTCCGGGAGGGCGCCGAACCCGCGGCGGCCATGGCCGAGTTCCGCGCCTGGGTGCGGGAAGTCTCCGCCGGGGCCCAGCCCGTGATGTGCGGCTACCCGGCCTCCTTCGACTGGACCTTCCTGTACTGGTACTTGATGCGGTTCGGCGGTGACAGCCCCTTCGGGCACTCCGGCTGCCTGGACATGAAGACCCTGTACGCGGCGAAGGCGCGGGTCCCGCTGCGCGCCGCTGTGAAGGGGCGGATGCCCAAGCAGCTGCTCTCCCGCCGCCGGCACACCCACCACGCGCTCGACGACGCGATCGAGCAGGCCGAGCTGATGAGCAATCTGATGCTCTGGACGCCTCCGGTCGGCCCCGGCGCCGCGGGCTGACTCCCCCGGCTGCCCCCTCGGCCCTGACGGGCGCGGAAAGACGGCCGGTGCGTACGCCACACCCGCAGTGGGTGGCGTACGCACCGGTCGTGGCAGGCCGGACCCCGTGAGGGGTCAGTGCACGGGTACCGGTTCCGGGGCGGCAGCCCCGGCCCGCCGGGCCCCGAAGTGGTTGAAGGCCAGGTTGAGCGCGATGGCCACCACGCAGCCGGTGCTGATGCCCGAGTCCAGGACGACCAGCAGGTCCTTCGGGAACGCGTGGTAGAAGTCCGGCGCCGCGATCGGGATCAGGCCGATGCCCACCGAGGCGGCGACGATCAGGGCGTTCTCGCCCTTCTCCATGGCCGCGCCCGCCAGGGTCTGGATCCCGCTGGCCGCGACCGAGCCGAACAGGACGATGCCGGCGCCGCCGAGGACCGGCAGCGGGACCACTCCGATGACGGAGGCGGCGACCGGGCACAGGCCCAGCAGGATCAGGATGCCGCCGCCCGCGGCGACGACGAACCGGCTGCGCACCTTGGTCATCGCCACGAGCCCGATGTTCTGCGCGAAGGCGCTGCACATGAAGCCGTTGAACAGCGGGCTGAGCGCGCTGCCGAGGGTGTCGGCGCGCAGCCCGCCCTCGATGGTCTTCGCGTCCGCCGGGCGGCCGACGATCTTGCCGAGGGCCAGGATGTCGGCGGTGGACTCGGTCATGCAGACCAGCATGACGATGCACATGGAGACGATGGCGGCGACCTGGAACTGCGGGGCGCCGAAGTGGAACGGGGTCGGGAAGCCCACGAGGGAGGCGTTCTTGACGGCGTCGAAGCTGGTCATGCCGAGCGGGAGGGCGATCAGCGTACCCGCGACCAGGCCGAGCAGGATCGAGATCTGCTGGAGGAAGCCGCGCAGGAACTTGCGCATCAGCAGGACGGTCACGAGGGTGACGGCGGCCATGCCGATGTTCTTCATCGAGCCGTAGTCGGTGGCGGTGCGGTTGCCGCCCTGCGACCAGTTGAAGGCCACCGGCAGCAGGGACACGCCGATCAGGGTGATGACCGTACCGGTGACCACGGGCGGGAAGAAGCGGACGAGCTTTCCGAAGTACGGGGCGGCGAGGAAGCCGACGAGCCCGGCGACGATGATCGCGCCGAAGATGACGGGGACGGCGTCCGCGCCCTCACCCTTGCCGATGGCGATCATCGGGGTCACACCGGCGAACGAGACGCCGTTGACGAAGGGGAGTTTGGCGCCGATCTTCCAGAAGCCGAGGGTCTGGAGGAGGGTGGCGAGCCCTGCGGTGAAGAGCGAGGCGCCCATCAGGAACGCGGTCTCGGTGGCGGAGAGTCCGACGGCAGGGCCGACGATCATGGGCGGGGCGACGACACCCGCGTACATGGCGGCCACGTGCTGGAGTCCGCTCGTGAACATTTTCAGCGGAGGCAGGGTCTCGTCGACCGGGTGCTTCTCCTCCGGTATTGCGACTGCATCTTTGCGAAACCTGGGCGCCTGGGCCACGGCTTCCTCCGTTCGGTTGAACACGCCGGCAGGGACGTGGTGTCTTGGAGGTGGTGCGAAAGCGGTGCGAGTCGAGCCTTGTATGCAGTTGTGGGGTGCCGTGGTCGCCGTGGTCCACGGCATGCGGAAACGATTCGCCCGAGTCGTTCGCGCAGCAGACGAAGACAGCGGTGGCACGAGTCACCGCCCCGGGAGCACCCTCGGAATCCCTCGGGCGCTTCCCGGGAACGGCTGCCGCGGACCCCGCTCGGGTCCGCGACCGCCGGCCGGGGGCCGTCCCCCCCGGCCGGACTCCGTGGGATCAGCCCTGCGCGGAGATCCGCGCGAGGCGCTGGGCCTCTTCCCGGGTGGACACCGCGATGGCGTCCTCGTCGGCGAAGAGAAGGCGGTTGTTCTCGACGATCTGCTTGCCGTTGACCAGCGAGAGGGTCACCGGGGCGGCCGCGCCGAAGACCAGCGCGGTGACCGGGTCGGCGATCGAGGAGTGGGCCAGGGTGCTGAGGTTCCACATCACCAGGTCGGCGCACTTGCCGACCTCCAGCGAGCCGATGCTGTCGGCGCGGCCGAGCACCTGGGCGCCACCGTACGTACCGAGGCGCAGGGCCTGGCGCGCATTGAGGGCGGCCTCGCGGTGGACCGGGTTCAGCCGGTTGATCAGCAGCGCGTTGCGCAGCTCGGTGTGCAGCTCACCGGACTCGTTCGAGGCGGTGCCGTCCACGCCGAGGCCGACCGGGACGCCGGCGGCGAGCATGTCCGGGACGCGGGCGATGCCGGCGGCCAGACGGGCGTTGGAGGACGGGCAGTGCGCGACGCCGGTCTTGGTGCGGGCGAACGCGGCGATGTCGGAGTCGTTCATGTGGACGCTGTGCGCCATCCACACGTCCTCGCCGAGCCAGCCGGTCGACTCGAAGTAGTCGGTCGGGCCCATTCCGAACAGTTCCTTGCAGAACTGCTCCTCCTCGACGGTCTCGCTGCCGTGCGTGTGCATGCGCACACCGAGGCGGCGGGCCAGCTCGGCGCCCTGCTTCAGCAGCTCGGTGGAGACCGAGAAGGGGGAGCAGGGGGCGACGGCGACCTGGGTCATCGCGTCGAAGGAGTAGTCGTGGTGCTTCTTGACCGTCGCCTCGGTGTCGGCGAGCGCACCCTCGAGGGTCTCGACGGCGTGGTCCGGGGGCAGGCCGCCGTCCTTCTTGCTGCGGTCCATGGAGCCGCGGGCGAGGGTGAAGCGGACGCCCATCTCGGACGCGGCGCGGATGATCGCGCCGGAGAGGTCGCCGGAGCCCTTGGGGTAGACGTAGTGGTGGTCCATGGCGGTGGTGACGCCGCCCTTGGCCATCATCGCCAGGGAGCCCTGGGCCGCCGTGTAGGCCATCTGCTCGTCGATGCGCGCCCACGTCGGGTACAGGGCGACGAGCCAGTTGAAGAGGTTGTGGTCGGTGGCCAGACCACGGGTGATCCACTGGTAGAAGTGGTGGTGGGTGTTGACCAGACCCGGGGTGACGAGGTGACCCGTGCCGTCGATGCGGCGGACCACATTATCGAGGTTCTCGGGGGCTTTGCCCGCACCGATCGACTCGATCTTGTTGCCGGCGACGACCACGTGGCCCGAGGCGTACTCGGTGTCGTTCGCGTCGACGGTCGCAATCGCACAGTTCTCGATGACGATGCGCTCTACGGCGCTGTCATGCGCTGCCGATGCTGCCATGGGACTTCCTCGTGCTTTCAGTGGCGGTGCGGGCACGGCAGGACCCAGGGGATTTGAGTGCCGGAGCCGGGGACCTCGACAGCTGACAGTACTGCCGTCCCGCGTGGTGCGTCCGGGTGCCGATTCAGGAAGTTGAAACGTGTCGCGCGGTCCCGGGGCCACTGCGGAGCCCCGGGACGCGCGTGCCGCGCTCAGAGGTTGGTCATGTCCACGGGGATGCGGGCGTCAGCGCCGTCCCGGAGGATCGTGGCCTCGATCAGACCGTACGGGCGGTCCGCGGCGAAGTAGACCTCGTTGTCGTTCTTCAGGCCGAACGGCTCGAGGTCGACGAGGAAGTGGTGCTTGTTCGGGAGCGAGAAGCGGACCTCGTCGATCTCCGAGCGGTGGTTGATGATGCGCGAACCCATCTGGTACAGGGTCTGCTGCAGCGAGAGGGAGTAGGTCTCCGCGAAGGCCTGGAGCATGTGCTTCTTGGTCTCGGCGTAGGACTTCTCCCAGTTGGGCATCCGCTGCTCGTCGTCCGACCAGTTGAAGCGCCAGCGGCCCGACACCTGGGTGGCCAGGATGCGGTCGTACGCCTCCTGCAGGGTCGTGTACTTGTCCTTCACGTAACCCCAGAACTCCGAGTTCGTGGAGTTCATGACGATCAGGTCCTTGAGGCCGGAGATGACCTCCCAGTTCTGGCCGTCGTACGTGATCTGGGTGACGCGGGTCTCCATGCCCTTGCGGACGAAGGAGTGGTTGACCTCGTCGGAGCCGATGAACTTGGAGTTGGCGTCCGAGGTGGCGATCCGGTCCCAGGCGTACTCCTCGATCCGGATGCGCGCACGCTGGATCGGCTCCTGGCTGTTCACGAACCAGCGCGCCAGGTGGATGCCGAACTGCTCGGCGGACTCGATGCCGTACTCCTTGGCGAACGCGTACACCGTGTTCTTGGTGGTGTCGGTCGGCAGGACGTTGGCGTTCGAGCCGGAGTAGTGGACGTCGTCCATGTCGCCGGAGAGGGCGACCGAGACGTTCAGGTCCTTGATGTGGTGGGTGTCGCCGTCCCGCGTGATCTTGACGACGCGGTTCTCTGCCTTGCCGTACTGGTTCTGGCCCAGAATCGTGGCCATGCTAGCTCCCTCGGTAAACGGAGTAGCCGAACGGGTTGAGCAGCAGCGGTACGTGGTAGTGCTCGCCCGGGTTCACCGCAAAGGTGATGGTGACCTCGGGGAAGAACGCACCGCTGTCCCTTACGCGGGGGGCGTCCTGCTGCGCCTCGGCTTGCTTCTTGGAGAAGTACGTCTCGGTCTCGAAGTCGAGACGTACGTGGGTGGTGCCCTCCGGCAGCGCCGGCAGGTCCTTGCAGCGCCCGTCCGCATCGGTGGCGGAGCCGCCCAGGGCCGCCCACTCGCCGTCGAGACCCGCACGGGCCGACAGGGAGATGGCGACGCCCTCGGCGGGGCGTCCGATGCTGGTGTCCAGGATGTGCGTGGACACCGACGCGGTGGTCTCGGTGCTCATGCTCACGCTCCTTCTTCTGCGAGTTCGACGAGGCGGGTCAGACGGATGCGGTTGATCTTCACGAGCTCGCCGCGGGCGATCTCCCGCTCCTGCTCCGGCGAGTTGTCGATCCGGACCTTGACCGCGTCGCGCATGAACTCACCGGTCGCACCGGTGGCGCAGATGAGGAAGACGTGGCCGAACTTCTCCTGGTACGCCAGGTTCAGTTCGAGGAGCTCGTTCTTGAGCTCCTCCGAGGCGCCGGCCATACCGCGCTGCTCGCGGGCGGAGGTCGGGTCTCCCGGCTTCGGCCGGCCGATCGGCGCGTGGCCTGCCATCGCTTCGGCCAGGTCCTCGGCGGTGAGCTCGGCCATGGCGGCCTCGTTCGCGGAGAACAGGGAGTCGGCGGTGGCGAAGGGGCGCTGGGCGAGCAGCTTGCTCCCCCATGCCGAACTGGCGCACACCTCGTGCAGCTCGGCCGTGGCCGCACTGTCGTCCAAGGCGTTGAACCGGGTGAGACCCGGGGTCGGACTCGAAGTCACGGTAGGCCTCCGTGGCCTGTTGTTGCTTTGACGGGCTGGGCATAGCTAACGCCCTCGACAACACGGCGTCAACACTTTGTTGAAACTTCCCGTACACAAAAGCCGCCGCCCGGATGAATTGGGCGGCGGCTCGTCACAGCGGGTCAAGCAGGTTTCACGCTTTGCTGTTCTTGTTGGGGTTTTCCCTGTTCAGATAGTTGTAGACCGTGAAGCGGCTTACGCCCAGGGCGCCCGCGACCGTCTCCACGCCGTGCCGGACGGAGAAGGCGCCGCGCGCCTCCAGTATCCGGACCACGTCCTGCTTGGACTTCCGGTCGAGCTGTGACAACGGTACGCCGTGCCGGCGCTCCAGCGCCGCCAGGATGTGGTCCAGCGAGTCGGACAGCTGGGGCAGGCGCACGGCCAGCAGCTCCCGGCCCTCCCACGAGAGGACCACGTCGTCGGGCAGGGCCTGGGCCGGATCCATCAGCTCGCCGCCCATCGCATCGACCAGCGGCTTGACCGCGGTGACGAACGGGTGGTCGCGGGGCTCGGTCATGGGGTGTCCTCCCCGATCACGTTGACCTGGAGCGAGACGCGCGTGGCCCCGGACTCCAGCGAGTCGCGCAGCAGCGCGGCCACCGCGGTCAGCACCTCGTCGGCGTCACCCTCGGCGGTGTTGCCGAACGGGCCGACATCCACCGCGTCCAGCTGGGCCTTCTGGATGACCTCGCGAGCGGCCACGGCATGGGCAGGGGCCTCTTCGAGATCGAAGGGCTCGGTCGTGAACTCCACTCTCAATCGCACGCTGGCCAAGCTACCCCGCCGTCTCGTTTTTCCGGCAGTTCGCACTTGACATCCACGACGAGCCCGATGCAGTCTTCCATCAAGCAGAAACTAACTTCCGCAATACGGAAGGAGCGCACACCCCTCATGGGATACACGGACCAGCGCTTCGATGTGAACCTTTCGATCCTCTTCACGGAACTCCCGCTTCTGGAGCGTCCCGCGGCTGCCGCCGCGGCGGGCTTCACGGCGGTCGAGCTGTGGTGGCCCTGGATCGAGACCCCCACCCCCGCTCAGGCGGAGCTCGACGCCCTCAAGAAGGCTCTCGAGGACGCCGGCACCCAGCTGGTGGGCCTGAACTTCTACGCCGGCCAGCTGCCGGGCCCGGACCGCGGTGCGGTCTCGGTACCCGGTGAGGAGTCGGACCGCTTCAACGCCAACATCAACGTGGCCGCGGACTTCGCCGCCTCGGTCGGCTGCAAGGCGCTGAACGCCCTCTACGGCAACCGCGTCGAAGGGGTGGACCCGGCCGTCCAGGACGAGCTCGCCCTGGAGAACCTGGTCGTGGCGGCCCGGGCCGCGGACCGCGTCGGCGCGATCCTCCTGATCGAGACCCTCAACAAGCCCGAGTCGCCGCTCTACCCGCTGGTGAGCGCCCCGGCCGGCATCGAGGTGGTGGACAAGGTGAACGAGGCCACCGGCCTCGGGAACGCCAAGTTCCTGCTCGACCTGTACCACCTGGCGATGAACGATGAGGACCTCTCCGAGGTCATCGAAAAGTACGCCGCCAAGACCGGGCACGTCCAGATCGCGGACAAGCCGGGACGCGGTGCCCCCGGCACCGGCGAGCTGCCCCTCGAGGAGCTGCTCGACCAGCTGAAGAAGGCCGGATACCAGGGCTACGTAGGCCTGGAGTACAAGGCCGCCGACGCCGCCGCCTCTTTCGCGTGGCTGCCGGCCGAGGCCCGCGCCGCCCAGTAGGCGGACCAAGTCCAGGCGATCAGCCAGGCACGACACGAACTTTTCGTACAAAGCATTAAGAGAAGGACCCTCATCATGAGCAACCTCCCCAAGATTGCCTGGATCGGTCTCGGAATCATGGGCTCCCCCATGGCCGAGAACCTCCTGAAGGCCGGCTACTCGGTCACCGGCTTCACGCTGGAGCAGGACAAGCTGGACCGCCTGGCCGCCGCGGGCGGCACCGCCGCCGGCTCGATCGCCGAGGCCGTCGAGGACGCCGACGTCATCATCACGATGGTGCCCGCGTCCCCGCAGGTCGAGGCCATCTCCTACGGCGAGAACGGCATCCTCGAGAACGCGAAGTCCGGTGCGCTGATCATCGACATGTCGTCGATCACCCCGCAGACCTCGATCGACCTCGCGAAGAACGCTGCCGCCAAGGGCATCCGCGTCATCGACGCCCCCGTGTCCGGCGGCGAGGCCGGCGCCATCGAGGCCGTCCTGTCGATCATGGTGGGTGGCGAGCAGGCCGACTTCGACGCGGCGCTGCCGATCCTCGAGGCGCTCGGCAAGGTCATCGTGCTGTGCGGTCCGCACGGCTCCGGCCAGACGGTGAAGGCCGCCAACCAGCTCATCGTCGCGGTGAACATCCAGGCGTGCGCCGAGGCCGTCGTCTTCCTCGAGAAGTCGGGCGTGAACCTCCAGGCCGCCCTGGACGTCCTCAACGGCGGTCTGGCCGGCTCCACGGTCCTGACCCGCAAGAAGGACAACTTCCTGAACCGCGACTTCAAGCCCGGTTTCCGGATCGACCTGCACCACAAGGACATGGGCATCGTCACCGACGCCGCCCGCAACGTCGGTGCGGCCCTCCCGGTCGGCGCGGTCGTCGCCCAGCTGGTCGCCTCGCTGCGCGCCCAGGGTGACGGCGGCCTGGACCACTCGGCTCTGCTGCGCGCGGTCGAGCGCCTCTCCGGCGCCCAGATCTGAGCCCGCGGCCCGCTCGCCGGGCCGCCGCTCCTCCCCCCTTCGGGGGCCTGAGTTTCCGGATGGTGCCGGTGCTGACACCTGTCCTGTCGCGCCCAAGCGCCGGCACCGTCCGGATCACCTCTCTCCATCTTTGTTCAACAAACTGTTGACGCTGCGTTCGGCCTGAAATTAGGCTGTTCCGCATGACGGAATAAGCGTTCCGCCAGCAGGTTCCCGTACGGAAGGTCACCATGTCGAAGCGCACGCTGACGACCGAGTCCGGCGCCCCGGTCGCCGACAACCAGAACTCCGCCACCGCCGGCGTCGGTGGCCCGCTGCTGATCCAGGACCAGCAGCTGCTCGAGAAGCTTGCCCGCTTCAACCGTGAGCGCATCCCGGAGCGCGTGGTGCACGCCCGCGGCTCCGCCGCGTACGGCTACTTCGAGGTGACCGACGACGTCACCGCGTACACCAGCGCCGCGTTCCTGAACACGGTCGGCAAGAAGACCGAGACCTTCCTGCGGTTCTCCACCGTGGCCGACTCGCTGGGTGGCGCGGACGCGGTCCGCGACCCGCGCGGCTTCGCGCTGAAGTTCTACACCGAAGAGGGCAACTACGACCTCGTCGGCAACAACACCCCGGTGTTCTTCATCAAGGACCCGATCAAGTTCCCCGACTTCATCCACTCCCAGAAGCGCGACCCCTTCACGGGCAAGCAGGAGCCGGACAACGTCTGGGACTTCTGGGCGCACGCCCCCGAGGCGACGCACCAGATCACCTGGCTGATGGGTGACCGCGGCATACCGGCGTCCTACCGCCACATGAACGGCTACGGCTCCCACACGTACCAGTGGACGAACGAGCAGGGCGAGGCCTTCTTCGTCAAGTACCACTTCAAGACGAACCAGGGCATCCGCTGCCTGTCGGGCGAGCAGGCCGCCGAGCTCGTCGGCAAGGACGCGAACTCGCACCAGACCGACCTGCTCCAGGCGATCGAGCGCGGTGTGAACCCGAGCTGGACCCTGTACGTCCAGATCATGCCGGCCGCCGAGGCCGCGGAGTACCGCTTCAACCCGTTCGACCTCACCAAGGTGTGGCCGCACAGCGACTACCCGCTGCAGCGCGTGGGCCGTCTGGTCCTCGACCGCAACCCGGACAACGTCTTCGCCGAGGTCGAGCAGTCCGCCTTCTCCCCGAACAACTTCGTCCCGGGCATCACCGCCTCGCCGGACAAGATGCTCCAGGGCCGTCTCTTCGCGTACGCCGACGCCCAGCGCTACCGCCTCGGTGTGAACCACACCCTGCTGCCGGTCAACGCCCCGAAGGCGACGAAGGCCGAGAACTACGGCCGCGACGGTGTCATGGCGCTGCGCAACGGCTCGCGCCACGACAAGAACTACGAGCCCAACTCGTACCAGGGCCCTGCCGAGACCGGTCTCGCGCTCGGCGCCCCGAAGGCCGTCTCCGGCTACACGGGCACCCACGAGGCCCCGGCCCACACCAAGGACGACGACTTCTTCCAGGCCGGTGAGCTCTACCGCCTGATGTCGGAGGCCGAGAAGCAGCGTCTGGTGGCGAACATCGCCGGCGGCCTGTCTCAGGTCACCCTCGAGGACGTCATCGAAAAGAACCTGGCTCACTTCCACGCCGCGGACGCCGACTACGGCAAGCGCGTCGAGGAGGCCGTCCGCGCCCTGCGCGACGCCTGAGCCGATCAGCTGCACCGGGGACCTGGCGGGAGGTCAGGTCCCGGGTGCCGAGCCCGAGCCGCGGACCCGGATGAGGGGTGGTACGCGGTAAGGGCCGGACGAGGGCCGCGACGGGCGTGTGAGCCAGTGCGGTGGTAATGGGTGCCGAGGCCCGTCTCTTGACCTGAGGGAGACGACGCCGAAGCTCTCGTCACCGCCCGTCGCGGTCCCAGCCACTCCTTATATACAGGGGCCACGCACAGAGTCCCCTGTATGTACGGAGTCCCCCGCACACGGGGACGGCCTCCCCACACACTCCGCCCGGCGATGCGAATGTCCTGTCGCGCCAGCCTCGCACCGTCGGGCGGTCATACCCAAAGCGCCGAGTCACGGACGGTCCCGTGACTCGGCGCTTTGTCATGCGCGGTGGTCGACGATGTCGACGGACAGGTGCGGCCACGACGCGGTGAGCACGGCCAGTGCGTCCGACGTGGGTCCGGACGCCGCGCGCAGGGGCTCGGCGGGGCTGAAGTGGACGGTCGTACCGGTCGTGCCGTCGTCGGCGACCGGTGTCAGGCCGGTCGCCGGAATGCCGTGTTCGTAGCGCTGGAGCCAGGCTCCGCCCGCGCGGCGGTTGGTGTGGACGAGCCACTCGCTGAGCGCCGCGACGACGGACATGCCGCGCCGCGGGTGGCCGTCGGGCAGGATCTGCGCCCCGGGGTGATCGAAGAACCGGAGGTCCCTCGTCGCCATGATCGGCTTCTTCACCGGCCGGCCGTGGTCGTCGAGGCGGGTGTCGGTGCCCCGGCCCTCGTCGGCCACGGACACCGAGCCGTCGGCGTGGAGCGTGACCGTGCACCGCCCCCCGCCGACGCACTCCGCCTCGTCGGCCGCGTAGGCGACGACCTCGAGGAGCAGGTGGGGAAGGCCGCCCGGGGCGAATGCGGCCTGGTTCTCACGGATGTGGGCGAGGTGGTCGGCGTCCACGGAGCCCGCCCAGTCGTGCGTCGTATTGCGCCACGAGGCCGTTGTTCTGTCCATCGCAGCAGTATCAGGGAACGCAGAACGGCCCCCGTTCCTCCTGGCGGAGGGACGGGGGCCGTAGGTTGCAGCCGCTGCTGACGCCTCGGTCGTCAGACCGCCAGCGGGCGGATCGCGGTCGGGGCGTGACCCGGCTCGGTCGCGAGCTCCTCGAACTCGGTGACGTCGCTCATGTCGACCGTCTTGCTCATCGAGATGTTGGTGACGCGCTCCAGGATGGCCTCGACGACCACCGGGACGCTGTACTCGGCGGCGAGCTTCTTCGCCTCCTCGAAGGCGGCGCCCAGCTCGTTCGGGTCGGTGACGCGGATCGCCTTGCAGCCCAGACCCTCGACGACCTTGACGTGGTCGACGCCGTAGACGCCCAGCTCCGGGGTGTTGATGTTCTCGAACTCCAGGTTGACCTCGAAGTTGATGCCGAGGCCGCCCTGCGCCTGACGGATCAGGCCGAGGTAGGCGTTGTTCACCAGGACGTGGACGTACGGGATCTTGTGCTGCGCGCCGACCGCCAGCTCCTCCAGCATGAACTGGAAGTCGTAGTCGCCGGAGAGCGCGACGACGGGGGTCTGCGGGTCGGCGGTGGCGACACCCAGCGCGGCCGGGATGGTCCAGCCGAGCGGGCCGGCCTGGCCGCAGTTGATCCAGTGGCGCGGCTTGAAGACGTGCAGCATCTGTGCGCCGGCGATCTGGGAGAGACCGATGGTGGTGACGTAGCGCGTCTCCGGGCCGAAGGCCTTGTTCATCTCCTCGTAGACGCGCTGCGGCTTCATGGGGATGTTGTCGAAGTGCGTACGGCGCTGCAGCGTGGCCTTGCGCTCCAGGTGCGAGGCGACCCACGCGCTGAGGTCGGGCAGCTTGCCCTCGGCCTTGAGCTCCTTGGCGACCTCGATGAAGATCTCCAGCGCGGCCTTGGCGTCGGAGGCGATGCCGAGGTCCGGGGCGAAGATCTTGCCGAGCTGGGTGGGCTCGATGTCGACGTGGACGAACTTGCGGTCGCCGAGGTAGGCGTCCAGGTTGTAGCCGGTGTGGCGGTTGGCCCAGCGGTTGCCGATGCCGAGGACGAAGTCCGACTCGAGGAACGTCGCGTTGCCGTAGCGGTGCGAGGTCTGGACACCGACCATGCCGGCGGCGAGCTCGTGGTCGTCGGGGATGGTGCCCCAGCCCATCAGCGTGGAGATGACGGGAACGCCGGTCAGCTCGGCGAACTCGACCAGCAGGTCGGAGGCGTCGGCGTTGATGATGCCGCCACCGGCGACGATCAGCGGACGCTCGGACTCCAGCAGGAACTGGATGGCCTTCTCGGCCTGCTTCCGCGTGGCGGCCGGCTTGTGCACGGGCAGCGGCTCGTACAGGTCGGGGTCGAACTCGATCTCGGTGAGCTGGACGTCGATCGGGAGGTCGATCAGGACCGGGCCCGGACGGCCGGAGCGCATCAGGTGGAACGCCTGCTGGAAGACGCCGGGAACCTGCGCGGCCTCGAGGACGGTGGTCGCGGCCTTGGTGACCGGCTTGGCGATCGAGGCGATGTCGACGGCCTGGAAGTCCTCCTTGTGGAGCTTCGCGACCGGAGCCTGACCGGTGATGCACAGGATCGGGATGGAGTCCGCGATGGCCGAGTACAGGCCGGTGATCATGTCGGTGCCGGCGGGGCCGGACGTACCGATGCAGACACCGATGTTGCCCGGGTTGGTGCGGGTGTAGCCCTCGGCCATGTGCGAGGCGCCCTCGACGTGGCGGGCGAGGGTGTGGTTGATGCCACCGACGTTCTTGAGCTCGCGGTAGAACGGGTTGATCGCAGCGCCGGGCACGCCGAACGCTTGCGAAACGCCCTCGCGCTTGAGGATCTCCACTGCAGCGGCGGCGGCTGTCATACGAGGCATCGAGTTCTCCTGCGGGTCTGGCGGTCAGACTGTTTCCCGGGGGCGTTTCCACAATCCGGAAGTTTTGTTCTGCTATACGGAACAAGCTAAGCGGCCAGTCCCCGCACGTCAAGGAGCTTCAGCACCCCGGAACACACCAAATGCCGCGTCTCGCGCAAGCGAGTTGTACGAACCACCGGGACCCGGCCGAATATGAGGGGAAAATCGAGGGCAGGCCCGCCCGTCGGTGGCGGGTGGTGGAGCATGGACCTACGCACAGCGACGGAGGGGGCCCAGCACTCATGGCGGAAGCGGTACCGGTGCGCTGCCCGGCATGCCTGCGCGAGAACGGCTACGCCGCCCCGGTCTTCCCGTGCGCCTGCGGGAGCCCGGTCACCCCGCCCCTGGACCTCGCGGCGCCGCCCCTGCCGCTGACGCACCGCACCTGGTCGGACACCTGGGTGGCGGTGCGGTGCACGGCGTGCGGGCGGGTGAGCGAGTGGCCGCACCCCGAGCTGGGATGCGCCTCGTGCGGAACGGTGGTGCGGATCGCGGTACATCCGGTGGACACGGGGTCGGGGTCGGGGACCGGCCTGCGGGACGGGCTGCCCGCGCGGCCCGGCGTCCGCGGGCGGGCGCCGGGGGCGGATCCGGGGCGGCCGGGCGCTCCGGGCCGGGACGGTCCGGCCGGTGCCACCGGGCGGGTCGGGCCGGCCGGCGCCGACGGCACGTCCGGGACGTCAGGCACGTCCGGCACGTCCGGCACGTCCGGACCGGCTCCCGGGCAGCCTCCGGCGGCACCGGTCCCGCGGCCGGCGTTCCGCCCGGTGACCATCCGTACCGCCCGGGACGCGGTGGCCACCGCCGCCCTGTACCTGCGGTGGCTCGGCTTCCAGGACGTCCGGCAGCCCGACGGGCGGCCCATCCCCGCGGCCGCCGTGGACCTGCGGGCCCCCGGGCTCGTGGCGCAGGTGGACCCGACCACCGCGCCGGCCGGGCTGCGGGCCGTGGAATGCGTCTGGCTGAACGGACTGACGGCGTCCGCGACCAGCGTCTACTTCGCGCTCGCGGGATATACGCAGGACGCCCGCTCCCGCGCGGACGACCTCGGGATACCGCTGTTCGTCATGGACCTCACGGGCATGCCGCAGCCCGTCAACGACCCGGCGGACCAGCTGGTGAGCGCGGGGGCGTAGGCGGGGGCGCAGGGCCCGGGGGCGGGCCGGGCCGGTCGATCGGGCCGCGGGGCAGGACGTAGGCTCGGAACACACGTCCGTATCCGTTGGTTGCTTGCTTGCGTGCCCGCTTGCCTGCCCGGGTGCCCGCCCTTCCCCTGCCGAGGAGAGCCCGATGAGCCTGTACGACATCCCGCTGACCACCCTGTCCGACGAGCCCACCAGCCTGGCGGCCCACAAGGGCAAGGCGATCCTGCTGGTGAACACCGCTTCGCAGTGCGGTCTCACCCCGCAGTACTCGGGACTGGCCCGGCTCCAGTTCGCGTACGAGGAGAAGGGCTTCACCGTCGTCGGCGTGCCCTGCAACCAGTTCGGCGAGCAGGAGCCCGGCAACGCCGAGGACATCGCGACCTTCTGCGCGGCCGGATTCGGCGTGACCTTCCCGATGCTGGAGAAGACCGAGGTCAATGGCGAGAACCGGCACCCGCTGTACCAGGAGCTGGTGAAGACCCCGGACGCCGACGGCGAGGCGGGCGACATCCAGTGGAACTTCGAGAAGTTCCTCATCTCCCCGGCCGGCGAGGTCGTGGCGCGCTTCCGGCCGCGCACCGAGCCCGAGTCCCCCGAGGTCATCGCCGCGATCGAGGCGCAGCTGCCGGCCTGACCTGCCGTACGGAGCGGGGGCGGGCCGGCCGTACGGCCCGACCGCCCCCGCCGGTGGCAGGACCGGACTCAGCCGAGCTCGGTCTCGTCGTACTCCGCCCCCGAGCCGGCCGCGGTCAGCTCCCGCAGCTCCACGCGGCGGATCTTGCCGGACACGGTCTTCGGCAGCTCCGCGAACTCGATGCGGCGGATCCGCTTGTACGGGGACAGCACCGCGCGGGAGTGCGCGAACAGGGCCCGTGCGGTCCCCGGACCGGGCTCCCAGCCGGCGGCGAGCGCGATGTACGCCTTCGGGACGGCCAGCCGCAGCGGATCGGGGGCCGGGACCACGGCGGCCTCGGCGACGGCCTCGTGCTCCAGCAGGGCGCTCTCCAGCTCGAACGGGCTGATCTTGTAGTCGGAGGCCTTGAAGACGTCGTCCGAGCGCCCCACGTAGGTGAGGTACCCGGCCTCGTCGCGCGAGGCGATGTCGCCGGTGCGGTAGAGCCCGTCCGCCATGGCCTCGGCGGTGCGCTCCGGGTCGTCCCGGTAGCCGGTCATGACCCCGGCGGGCCGGCTGCGCAGGTCCACGCAGAGTTCGCCCTCGTCGGGGGACTCCTTGCCGGTGACGGGGTCGAGGAGCACGATCTCGTACCCGGGCGCCGGGCGCCCCATCGAGCCGGGCTTGACGGGGACCCCGGGGAAGTTGCCGACCTGGAGGGTGGTCTCGGTCTGGCCGAAGCCGTCGCGGATGGTGACGCCCCAGGCCTCGCGGACCTTCTCGATGACCTCGGGGTTGAGCGGCTCGCCGGCGGCGACGGCCTCGCGCGGAGGGGTGCGGAGCTTGCCGAGGTCGGACTGGATCAGCATCCGCCACACGGTGGGCGGGGCACAGAAGGTGGTCACGCCGTGCCGGTCCATTTCGGCCATCAGCCGCTCGGCGTCGAAGCGCGCGTAGTTGTGCACGAAGACGGTGGCGCCGGCGTTCCACGGGGCGAAGAGGTTGGACCAGGCGTGCTTGGCCCAGCCGGGCGAGGCGATGTTCAGGTGCACGTCGCCGGGGCGCAGCCCGAGCCAGTACATGGTGGAGAGGTGCCCGATGGGGTACGAGGCGTGCGTGTGCTCGACGAGCTTGGGGCGGGCGGTGGTCCCGGAGGTGAAGTAGAGCATCAGCGGGTCGGTGGAGAGCGTCTCGCCGTCCGGGGTGAAGTGGGCGTCGGCCGCGTACATGTCCTCGAGCCGGCGCCATCCGGTGGGTACGTCCGCTCCGGCGGCGATCCGGGTGTAGGTGCCGGGGACCTCGTCGAACTTGCCGGTGTCCTCGGCGCGCACGACGACGTGCCGTACGTGGCCGCGCTCGATGCGGTCGCGCAGGTCCGCGGCTCCGAGGAGCGGGGTGGCGGGGATGACGACGGCGCGCAGCTTCATCGCGCCGAGCATGACCTCCCACAGCTCGCGCTGGTTGCCGAGCATGACCAGGAGCCGGTCGCCGGCCGCAACGCCCTGGTCGCGCAGCCAGTTGGCGGCGGAGTCGGAGCGTACGGACAGCTCCCCGAAGGAGACGGACCGGCTGGTGCCGTCCTCCTCGACGATGCGCAGGGCGTCGGCGGCGTTGTCGGCGGCGATGTGGTCGAACCAGTCCAGGGCCCAGTTGAAGCGCTCGGGCCGCGGCCAGGTGAATCCGGTGTGGGCGGCTTCGTAGTCCCCGCGGCGTTCGAGCAGGAAGTCGCGTGCGGCCAGGAACTCGGCGGTGGCGCCGCGGTGGCTGGAGCCGGTCCCGGCGTGCTCGGCGCTCGCGGATCGCTCGGCGGTCTCGGCGTTCTCGGCGGTCTCGGCGTTCTCGGCGTTCTCGGCGTTCTCGGCGTTCTCGGCGTTCTCGGCGTTCTCGGCGTTCTCGGCGTTCTCGGCGTTCTCGGCGTTCTCGGCGTTCTCGGC
>NZ_JBIARX010000017.1:62629-140719 GCF_042890265.1 Streptomyces sp. NPDC002209
GGGGATGTTGTGCGTCATGGGAGGCATCGTGCCGTGCAGGCCGTACGCCCCACCAGAGCGGCGTCAGCCGCTGATTGACCCGAAGCGCACGGAGCAGCGGCCGCCCTGGTCCGCCATGTCGGCGATCAACCGCTCCCCCTCGGCGACGACCTCCGCCTTGTCCTTCTTCGACACCTTCCCGAGCAGCTCGACGGTCAGCGTCCCCTCCTCCAGCCGCCACAGCCCGGCGACGAAACCGTCGACGAGGAGGGTGCAGTAGGACTGGTTCCCCACCCAGGTGCGGCCCTTGATCTCGGGGGCGACCACGCGGGTGCGGTCGGCGTGGGAGAGCAGCAGGTTGTCGAACTCCGGGAGGAAGCGCGGCGGTGCCGGAGTGCCGGCATCCGGCCGGGGCGCGTCGGGCAGGTCGAACAGCTCGACGCCGTTCTCGTCGCGGAAGACCGCCAGCTGCGGGCGCAGCCGCTCGAAGGCCTCCCGCAGCCGGGTCAGCCCGGCCCAGACCTGCATGTCCTTGACGGAGGCGGGCCCGAAGGCGCCGAGGTAGCGCAGTACGACGTCGTCCACGCTCTGCGGTGCCGGCGCGGCGGGTGCGGCAGGTACGGCGGGCGCGCCAGGTGCGTCGAGCCACCGCTCGACGGTGGTGAGCCGTACCTGCCCGCTGCGTCCCCACACCCCCCGCGGCGTGACCTGGACGAGCGGGAGCCGGCACCGCGCGGCGACCGACAGGGACTGCGGATCGGCGTCCGGCCACTGGGTGAGCAGCTCCTCCCGGATCTCGCCCATGGTGCGGGGCTCGGCCTCGACGAACGCCCGTGCGAGCTCGCCGAGCCGTTCCAGATCCACTCCGACGAGGCCCTTGCGGAAGTGGTTGACCTCCCGGTCCCGGGCACCCTGGACCAGCGGCCGCAGGGTCAGCGCGTCGTGCGCGGTGTGGGTGTGGATGGTGGACCGCATGGTGACCATCCGGACGACCTGCCGGGACTCCATCAGCTCCGCGAGCTCGGCGGGCCGGAATCCGGCGAGCCGGGCGTGCAGCTGGAAGTAGGGCGGCTTCACGTTCTGCGCCTGGAGTCCGAGCAGGTGCGCCACGGCGTCCTGCGCGGGGATTGCGGCGCGGCTCAGGAGCAGCTGGCGGGCGAGCGTGGCACGGTTCAGTGAACGGGTATCGAGTACGGGATGCGCAGTCCGGGTGGCCATGGACAGCAAGCTACCCCCGCTTGCGGACAGCTGCTGTCCTCAAGTGGGGCGGCCCTCATATCCTGGGCAACCTGCTCACCGCCCGAGATGCACGCGTGCCAGACGGATTCAACACGAACGTTCGACCGGGAGCTGACCTGCGATGCCGGAGCGCCCAGACCACCGCCCCCCGCCGTCCGGGAAGCGCCCGGGATGGCGCCGCCCCGCGCCCCCGCCCGCCTCGCCACCCGCATCCCCGCCGGCCGGCCCGAAGCCCGAGCCGGCGCCGGGCCCTCCCCCGAACCACCGCAGCGTGATCGACTCCGCCGTCTACCGCGACGGCCGGCGCATCGCCTCCCCCGCGACCCTCGCGGAGACGTTCCGCCGGCTGCGCGACGAACCCGACGGCATGGCCTGGATCGGCCTGCACCGCCCCACCGAGCCCGAGCTCCACTCCCTGGCCGCCGAGTTCAACCTCCACGAACTCGCCGTCGAGGACGCCCTCGAGGCCCACCAGCGCCCCAAGCTGGAGCGCTACGGCGACACCCTCTTCGTCGTCCTGCGCGCGGCGCGCTACCTCGACGCCCCGGAGGAGGTCGAGTTCGGCGAGCTGCACGTCTTCGTCGGCCCGGACTTCCTGATCACGGTCCGCCACGGCGCCGCCCCGGACCTCTCCGCGGTCCGCCGCCGCATGGAGGAGACCCCGGAGCTCCTCTCCCTCGGCCCCGAGGCCGCCTTGTACGCGATCCTGGACGCGGTGGTCGACGGCTACGCGCCGGTCGTCGCGGGCGTCCAGAACGACATGGACGAGATCGAGACGGAGGTCTTCCGCGGCGACCCGGAGGTCTCCCGCCGCATCTACGAACTCTCCCGCGAAATGGTCGAGTTCCAGCGCGCCACCCGCCCCCTGGTCGGCATGCTCCACGGCCTGATGGCCGGCTTCGCGAAGTACGGCACGGACGAGGAACTCCAGCGCTACCTCCGCGACGTGGCCGACCACGTCACCCACACCAGCGAACGCGTGGACGGCTTCCGCCAGGCCCTGACGGACATCCTGACGGTCAACGCCACCCTGGTCTCCCAACAACAGAACGCCGAAATGCGCGCCCTCGCCGAAGCCGGCTTCGAACAGAACGAGGAGATCAAGAAGATCTCCTCGTGGGCGGCCATCCTCTTCGCCCCCACCCTGGTCGGCACGATCTACGGCATGAACTTCGAGACGATGCCGGAACTCCACTGGGCGGCGGGCTACCCCTTCGCAATCCTGCTGATGGCAGTGGTTTGTACGAGCCTGTACGTCATCTTCAAGAAGCGCGACTGGCTGTAGCGAACCACCGCACGAGCTTGATCAACTTAGCGCAAGCGAACCATGGATCACTCCCCCATCGGCCCCGTGGGGAGAATCTGGGGAGTATGTGCGACAAGGCATCGACCAACACGCAGCGCCGCCACCTCACCAGGGGGCGGCGCCCGGCGCAGTCGTCGCCGACCGCGCTCCGCGGGAACTGGCCATTCGGTACGCCCTGCATCTCCGTAGGGTGACATACGGCCGAAGAGTCTTGACGCAGGCCAGCGGCATGCGCAGTCGGCCCGCCGCTCCCGCAGAAGTGGCCGACTTGCACCCTTGCCGCCTGCGCGATGATGACGGTGCATCAGGTTCTGTCAGTGGCCGCCGCTACAACCGAACTGGAGGTCCGCACGGCGCGGGCCGATGGGGAGGGAATCAGCATGCCGAAGGTTCCGGACGGCAAGGTGTACGTACGGCCGCACTTCCGGAGCAGGCCGGGTCCGAAGTCCGCCAAGGGGCTGAGCGTCTGGGCCATCGCCGGTCTGTGTGCGGTGGTGTGGCTCTGGGGGCAGATCTTCGGGTTCAGCGACAGCTCCGCTGAGCAGCAGCCCGCGCCGAAGCCCGCCGTCTCCGCGCCGGCGGGCGGGCAGTGACGGCACGACGGCGGCGAAGCATCCGGTGGCGACCGCGCAGTACCGCAGACGTCCTGGGTGCGGCAGCCGTCGCCCTCGCGCTCGCGGTCGCCCTGGCACAGGCCGCATCGCGCCTCCTGCCGAAGGCCGGCGCGAGCTGGCCGCTGCTGGTCCTGATCGGTCTGGCCCTCGCCACCGGCTTGGCCTGCCTCGGGCTACGGCGCTCCCGCCGGAACCGCGCGGACAGCGAGAGGCTGGCTCGCCTGCGCATCACCTTGGCTGAGTTGGACGCCATGGACGACCAGCAGTTCGAGTATGCGCTACGCGATCTCCTCGTCCGCGACGGCTGGGCGGCCACGAAGGTGGGCCGAGGCGGGGACCAAGCCGCGGACGTGATCGGCGTCCTGGTCCCCCTCGGACGGATAGTGGTGCAGGCGAAGTACACCCGCGTCGGCGGCAAGGTCGGCTCGTCGGTGATGTACGAGGTGAAGGGCACGGCGGGGCCCGCGCACAGGGCGGACCACGCGGTCGTCGTCACCAACGGCTCCTTCACGCGCGACGCCATGGCCTGGGGCGACCGCCACGGAGTCCACTGGGTCGACCGCAACCGACTCGACCAATGGGCCCACAGGGGCAAGGCGCTGCACGAACTACTCGGACTACCTGCTCGACGCCCTCGCCTGCCGTGGCGTCGAGCGGCATGAGACGCAGAGACTGACCCACCAACGAGAACGGGTGGCGCAGCAGGAGCTGTGCCACCCGTTCTCAGGCAAGGGCAAGGTCGTCTGGGACGTACTGAGGGACCACTCCGAGCAGTGCGTCGATGGCCGCGCGGCCCTTGCCGCCGGCCTCGGGCATGAAGTGGGCGTAGTGGTCCAGGGTGATGGTCGGACTTGAGTGACCGAGCCACCGGGCGAGCGTGACGATGGACTCGCCCGCTTCCAGGAGGACCGAGGCGTAGGTGTGCCGGAGCACGTGGGAGCCGTCCTTACGGGAGGCCTTCCACCGTGACCCCTTCTCCCGCACGGGAATGACTCCGGCTGCTGCGAGGGGCGGCTTCCAGGCCTCGTCGGTGAAGATGTTGGCGCGGATGGCGTTGCCGTACGTCGTCGTGAGGACGAGCGGGAAGCTCTGCTTCTCCCGGTCGGGCTCCAGTCCGGCCCAGGCGCAAGTCTTGAACGCCCGCGGGGGAAGGCGGCAGAACGGGTACGCACGGGAGGTCCTCAGTCGGTGGTGAAGCCCCAGAAGATGCCGACTTCCGTGGCGGAGACAGCGATTACACCACAATCCATTACGTGGCTGGTGAAGCCCTCATAGGCACCCTCGCGACGGAACATAGCGGCGTGGGGATCCTCTCGCGCCGTCGCCGCATTGGTAAAAAACAGCGCGTCTCCTCCGAATCTTTCCAGGATCGTTCTCGCGTGCGAGGTCAGCTCGGGCTCTCGCGCATCGAAATCCGGAATGTCGTCTGTCTGGAACCACTCGCCCTGGAGAGTGACCAGGATTTGTTCGGCGCCCCTCCTGGACACAGGGAAGGCCGTGCTGAAGTCTCCTGGCGTGACAGCACTGAACGGGCCGTCCGGGCCGGTGCCGTAGTCACCCCCTCCCGGTGCCGCGGCAACCTTCGACCAGCCACGCGGATCGTCCGTCCGCAGCTGCATGACGTCGAGGGCGTCCAGGCGCCAGTCATCGCGCCGCCGCGCCCCCACGGCCGCGAACATGCCCTCCCCGAAAAGGGCCCGCAGGGAACGGCTCCACGAGGTGGCGTCAATCCGAGTCACGGGCCTTGCTCCAGTTCTCCAAGTGCGCACTACGGGTGCCGGGTCTTGTCGGTGGGCATGGACCTGAGAACGACCCACACAGTCGATCGGGCATTTGTGATCGCTTTCGTCGTCCCCGGCCGCCGTGTGGAGCGGATCGTTCTTGAAATCGGTCAGAGCTCGGCGCGTCGGCGACCGGGGAGTTCGAAGAGCGCCCAGGCGAGCCCGGTAGGGGGCAAGGGGGCGCTCGCCCGAGGGTGCGGCGGCGCGCCTCAGGGTGTGGGGGGCGTGGTCGGCGCGCGGTGCTTGAGGGTGACGGCCGCGGCCTTGGCCAGGGCCAGGGGGTTCAGGAACTGCAGCGGGCCGATCAGGCGCTGTGCGAACAGGTGCATGTGCCGCGCCACCGACTCGTCGCGCGCTGCCGCCGAGAACACCAGCCGTTCCACGGGATTGAACGGGCGGGCCCTGGCGAAGTCGACGGCCATCGACTGGTGAGCGCGCAGCCGGCGCCCGTGCCGGCGTGCGTACGCCGCGAGCGACCTGTCGAGGTCGCCCCGGCCGGCGGCGGCCGTGGCGACGGCCTGCGCGAGCCATTGCGCCGACTGCAGGGCCCACCCGCATCCCACCCCCCACAGGGGATCGCCGGTCAGGGCGGCGTCGCCGATGAGCGCGACCCCCGGCGCGGTCGGCTTGCGGCTGTGGAGCGGGTAGTCGACCGCGCCGATGATCTTCGATATGCGCTCGGCGGAGTCGATGGGCGGAGCCTCGGGCAGGGCGCGGACGAACGCGAGGAAGCTGCCCTCCAGGTCTTCCCGGAAGGCCGGCAGCCGCTTCTTGTCCGGAAGCACCGCGAGGACCGTCACCCCGTCGTCGTTCGGGAACGCGTACGCCATGTCGGGCTCGAGGAACCAGGTCTGGCCGATCCCGCCGGGCAGCGGGAGGTTGCGGAAGTGCGCGAGATAGCCGAACCGCGCGTTCTCGTACTGCCGGGCGGGCACCCCGGCGTACTTCGCCACGGCCGAGTCCTTGCCGTCGGCGCCGACCACCAGGCGGGCCCGGACCTCACGCTCGCCCTCCGGGGTCGAGGCGCGCACCCCCACGGTTCGCCCGGCCTCCCGGACCAGCCCGGTCACGCGATGGCCGAGGAGCAGATCGACGCCGGGGGTCTGCGCCGCACGGGACCTGATCAGCGGGTCGAGGATGCTGCGCCGGATGTTGTACGCGTACGGCAGCTCGGGGCCGGCCGGCGCGGCCTTCGGCTCGATCCATCCCCAACGGGTGTACCAGCGTGCCTCGTTGCGTACGGCTCCCGCCTCCTCCAGTGCGGGAACGAGCCCGAGTTCGTCCAGCACCGGGTAGGCGTTGGCCGTGAGGGAATGGGTGCACAGCACCTTGTACGCCTCGGGGTCCGAGCGGCGTTCCAGCAGTGCGACGCGGACACCGCGCCGAGCCAGCAGGATCGCCGCGGCGCTGCCGGCGAGGCCGGCCCCGCTGATGACCACGTCGTAGTCGTGTCCCGCGCTCTCAGGCCTGGTCATGCGCTGATCGCCCCCTTCGAGGTGTGGTGCCGTCCGTGGGAGTGGAGAGTGGGTCGTGGTGCAGTGCCGCCGCTGTCAGGAACATGACCAATTGTAGAGTCGTCGACCGGTTGAGGCCGTGGCCGCGCCGCCGGATCACCAGGGGCGGAGCAGTTCGCGCAGGGCGTCGGTGTCGCCCAGGAGGGCGTCCGTGTCGCCGTCCGTGAGGGAGGGGTCCGCCACCGGGCGCAGGGCGGGGTCGCTGAGGGCGGCGGCCAGGGCGGCGACCTTGCGGTTGAGGACCTCGTTGACCCGTTCGTCGACCGTACGGGCGGCCAGCAGCACCGTGCAGGTGGGACGGGCGGCGGGGGGCAGGCCGAGGCGGTGCGTGCGGTCGAGGGCCTGGAGCCAGGTGCCGGCGGCGTACCCGCGGTCCAGGTGCACCTGGTCGCTGGCCGCCAGGTGCAGGGAGACCCCCTCGCCCAGGGTCTGCGGGTCGCGACCAGTGCCCAGCAGTCCTCGTCGTGGCGGAAGCGGTCGAGCTCGGCCTTGCGGGCGTCGAGCGGGGTGGCACCCGTGACGACGGCCGGGCGGTGCCGGGCGAGCGCCGTGACCAGTGCCTCGATGTTGCCGAGGAAGCCCGACCAGACGACGGTCTTGCGGCCCCGGGCGCGGTGGTCGGCCACGAGTTGAGCGGCGCGGACCACCTTGGCCGGGCGGATGTGCCGGGTCGGTTCGGTCACCAGCGAGGCCAGGTCCGCGTGGCCGGGCCCGTCCAGCGGCAGCGACCACGGCTGCCCCGGGGCGAAGACCGCGGCCGGGTTCGCCGCGGCCGCGATCAGGTGCAGCAGGGCGCGCCCCGCCTGGGCCGCCACCGCCCCCGAGGCGGATCCCTCGGCCCCGGCGGCCCCGATGGCATCCTGCGCCCACTGCCGTACGCGGCTGGTCATGGCGTCGTACAGGGCGCGGTGGGAGGCGTCCAGGGCGATGCGTTCCACCCGCAGCTGCAGGGGCGGGAGTTCGAGGTCGTCCTTGGTGGCCCGTACGTAGGCCCGGTCCCGGAGGTGGGCGAGGTCGCCGTGGACGAGCCGGTGTCCCTGCCCCGGCCACACCAGGTCGAACACGGCCTCCAGGTCGCGGGGCCGGTTGGGCATCGGCGTGCCGGTCAGGACCATCACGGCGTCGGCGCGGCGGGCGAGTTCCGCGGCTTCCGCGCCGCGCCGGGAGGCGGCGCCGGCCTTGGCGCGGTGGGCCTCGTCGAACACGGTGAGGACCTTCCGCCCGCGGGACCATCCGGCGAGCGCGGCGCGCACCGCCGGATCGCCGAGGCGCTCGTAGTTGAGTACGACGACGGTGTCGGTGCGCGCCATGACCCGGGGCCGTACGGCGACGGCGGGCGCCCGGTCCGGCGCGAAGCAGGCGCGGGCCTCCTCCACCCAGGCCTCGAACGCGGAGGGCGGTGCGACGACGAGCAGGGCGTGCGCGGCCCCCCGGGCCCGCAGCGCGGTGAACACGGCGTACGCCACGGTGGTCTTCCCGGATCCCGGCACGGAGAAGTTCGCGCCGCCGCCCGCGCGCAGCAGCCGGGCCGCGGCCGTGCGCTGGAAGGGGAGCAGGGTCCGTACGAAGCCCAGGGCCGGGAGGTCGATGTCGGCCGGCCAGGCGGATTGTTCGGCCGTGTCGGCGGCGAGCAGCGCGGCCAGTCCGTCCGCGGCGGCGGCTCCGCCCGCGCGGAGCCGTTCGGCGGCCGGAGTCCAGGTCCAGCGGGCTGCGGCCGCGGGGTGCCGCGCGAGCAGCCGGGGCAGGGCCCGGGCCCGGTCGCGGCGGACGACGACCGAGGCCGCGGTCACCGCCGTGGCGGGCGTGCCGTACACGGTCGGGCCGAGGAGGGCGGCCACGTCCTGCCACCAGCGGTCGGTGACGTGCTCGGGCCGCCGGACCACGGGCCGGCCGGCCTCGTCGACGGCCACCGTGCCGGTGACACGGCCGTCCTCGGCCCCGGCCGCCGTGTCCGTGACGCGCCCGTCCCCTGCCGTCGCCGCCGTACGGGCGACGCGACGGTCCTCGGCCTCGGGGGCGGCCTCGGGGGCGGCTTCCGCCTCCGTGGCGGTCACCGGCGGGCCTGCTGCCGGAGGTAGGCCATCACGCCCTGGCGCAGGAAACGGCGCAGGGTTTCGAGGGATTCGTCGGTGCCGTTCTCCACGTCGGGGTCGATGCCCACCTCGTCGATCATGAGGGGCAGGTTCTCGTCGTCGGGGTCGTTCTCCTCCTCGTCGTCACCGGCTCCTGCGACGTCCATGCGGATGCTGGCGAGCCCGCGCGCCTGATCGGCCAAGTTGTCGATGCCGTCGGCCAGGGCGTAGATCCGTTCCTCCCACGTGCGGGTCTCGGCGGGCGGATCAGCGTCTCGCCGCTCGTCCTCCTCTTCCGGACCGTCCGACCACAACGGGACCGCGACGGCGGAGCCGAGACCCTGACCGCCCTGGTGGTCGCTGCCGTCGGCCCGGAATTCGGCGGCGGGCAGCGTCGATCCCGCGAGACCGTCCGCGCCCGCACCCGCACCCGCACCCGCACCCGCACCGAGCCTGCCATCGATGCCGGGCGGCTTGGCCCAGGCCCGCCGCAGCCACTCCTCCAGCATCTCCGCGCCGGTCGCCGGGTCGCGCGGAACGACGGGGTCCTTGACGATGGCCGCGCGGACGATCGCCTCGAGCTGGTCGATCCCCTCGGCGGAGCGGGCCGCGTTCATGACCACGACGTCCGCTTCGACCTTCGTCACCCCGCCACGGCCACCACGGCCGGTCAGGGTCATCGAGGACGGATGCGGGACCAGGCGCGGGGTGCCGTCGGAGCGCGTGCCGCCGTCCTTCCGGAAGTAGTTGCGCAGGGCCGGGTTGGCTGCGTGTGCGACGAGGGCGAGCACGGCCAGGGCCCTCTGATGGCAGCCGAGGCGGTTCCGCTGGGCCTGTACGGCTGCCGCCAGCTCCCCGCGGGCGCCTTCGGCGATCTCCTCGAGGTCCCGGTCGATCAGCTCGGTCCAGTTGCCGTCGTGGTGTTCGATGTCGCGCAGCTCCGGCTTGCGGAAGGAGCGGGCGGTCACTGCGGTGAACTGGCCCATTTCGCCGTCCCCTTCCAGACCTGCGACCAGACCGGCCAGTGAGGCGGTGGTGGTCGCCGCCTGCAGGGGCGAGTTGGGCACTCGCAGCCGCTTGAGCGTCTCACGCACCACGGCGTACCGGCTGCGGACGGCAGGATCGTCGACCACGGTGGAGACCATGACGTGCGTGGTGGCCACGACGCGGTTGCGATAGGGGATGCGCGACGGGTCGTCCGCCCAGGGCACTTCCGTGTCGCCGAAGAAGACGTCCCGCTGCTCCTCGGCGAGGTAGTCGCGGCGGACGAGGTCGTTGACGACCGTGCGGGCCTTGAAGGCCTCGTCGTCCGACTTCCCCCACAGGGTCGGGTTCTGCCCCTTGACGTGGAAACGGGCCATGTCGGCGTAGACCACGTCGTGAGCGCTGTTCTTCCGGTAGGGCCGGACGGCGATGCCGATGTCCATCCGGGCCGTCATCATGCGCAGCGTGGCCTTGGCCTCGAGCGGGGCGCCGTCGAGCCAGGTCTGCACCGCGGACCTGGTCCGGCCCGCCGGCCAGACGGCGAACGACGCCTCCTCGAAGCGCAGTGTCCGGTGGGCCGCCTCGATGCTGTCCGGGGTGTGCGGGCGGACGGTCAGGGGGCCGGCCGGGTCCTCCCAGTGCATCGTGGACAGGTCCGCGTGCGTGCCCATCAGCAGGCCCATGAAGGACTGGGCGACGCTGACCCGCGTCCAGCCGTCGTCCGTCTCGACGAGGTACCCGCGCTCGTCGTCGGACACGTACATGTCGTACACGAAGCCGCGGATCTCCTCGCGGATGCCTTCCAGGGCGAGCGAGTCGGTGAACTCCTTCTCGGCTTCGGCCACGTAGGCGGCCGGGTCGCGGACCTGCTTCTGCGCCTTGGTGATGTTGATCAGGTGGTCGGCGGAGCGGGCCTCGATGCGCAGGCCGGTCCCGACCTCGTGGATCAACGACTGCCCGTGGCCCCGCATGATCCGCTGGGCGGAGGCCGCCATGCGCGGCTGGACGGTGGCCGGGCGCACCATCGGGACGCAGACCACGAGCTGGGCCACCGAGAGCAGTCCTGCGTGGTTGCGCCGCCACTGCGCCCGGCGCACGGCCTCGACGTTCTCCCGGGTGCCTGCCGACACCGCCTCGACGGCCCGGACGAACCCGGCGGGGGTCTCCTCGGGCGGGCAGCCGTGGGCCTTGGCGTACCACTCCATGACGGCCTTGCCGAGTTCGGTGGGCGGCTCCCCGTCGGAGAGTTCGGGCTCGCCCCGCAGGGGCTCGAAGACCGGCGGCAGCAGGGGGAAGACGTTGTCGAGCGGGACGGCGTCCGAGATCAGGTTCTCGTGGCCGGGCTCGAGGAACCGGAAGGTGCTCTTACGGGCAGCCATGGGTGGCAACCTCCTCAGGGTCGACACCCGTCACGGCGCGATGCCCGGGCACGCGTGCGGTCACCCGGCCGACGGCGTGAAGGCGCCGGTGCACGGCCGTGGAGGAGACGGTTACGCGTACGGGAGGACAGGGTGGAGGACGGGTGCGTCGTCGGTGCGCTGCAGGAGCGCGGAACTCAACTGCATGACGACGCAAGCGCCGCCTCCACAGACCGTCACCAGAGCCGGCCAGGCGCGTCGCCTACTGCGGCGTGCGAGGGCGGATGGACTCCCGATGATGTGGAGCGACCACCCGTCGGAGGTGGTTGCGCAGCAGACGGTAGCGGACGGAACATCAACTGGTGGGCCAAACCCGCAAGTTGGCATGTATGAGCGATGATTTCCGGCCATGGCGCCGGCCGGGTCGCAGTCGGCCGTCAGGGCGTGCCGGACGCCAGGGCGTCCAGTTTGCGTTCCAGCGCGGCGATGTCGGCCCTGAGCGTGGCGATGTCGGCCTTGTCCGCCGACTGTTCCGGTTCCGCCAGCTGGACCACCAGCGTGCCGCCCGGTTCGAGGGTGACCTCCGTGGTCTCCGTGACGTCGTCGCCGCCCTGGTGGCGGACCGCCGCGTCGAGGTCGGCGCGGCGCAGGCCGTAGCGGCGGATCACCGGGGTGAGCCAGTGGCCGTCGCGGGCCAGGGTGGTGGAGGAACCCTCCAGCAGGCGGCCGAGCCGTTCGTAGCGGGCTGCCGCCCGGACCACGACGGTGTTCACCGCGAGCAGTACGGCGGCCCCGAAGGCCGCTCCGAGGACCGAGTCGTCCGGGCCGATCACGGCGTTCTGCACGACGTTGGCCAGCAGCAGCATGACGACGAGGTCGAAGGTGCTGAGCTGCGCCAGCTGGCGCTTGCCGACGATCCGGAGCAGCACGAGGATCAGCGCGTAGACCGCGATGGTGCGGAGCGCCTTCTCCAGGTACGGGATGTCGCTCTGCAGGAAGGGTGCGAGGACACCGTGGGCGGATTGCATCGGGTCAACGCTGGCACATCGCGGCGGCGACCGCCGCGATCGACCCGCCGTCGACCGTGGTGAGGCGAGTGGCCGCCCGCCCCGCCGAGCGGGCGGCCGACCGCGCTACGGCTTCGGCAGGGCGCAGCCCGCCCGGTTCAGGTCGATCTTGTTGCCCGCGCCGATGCAGGGGACGATGAGGTACGTCTCCTGGGCGTAGTTGATGCCCTGGCGGACGGTGACGTTGCCGTTCTCGTCCACCTCGCACGGGTTGTTCTCCGTGCAGCGCTGCCCGTCCTCATTGCCCGTGTTGTTGACCGCGACGACCTTGCCCGTCGTCGTGTCGATCACCGGGGAGCCCGAGGTGCCGCCGATGGTGTTGCAGGACGAGGTGTAGCGGACGGAGTCCTTCCAGGTCCACTCGCCCTCCTTGAGGCGGTACGCGAAGCCGTCCACGTTGCAGCTGTAGATCCGCTTCCAGTAGCCGGACACGACCTTGATGGCCGCGCCCTGCACCGGGCGGGCGTCGTTCAGGGTGAGCGCGCTGATGCCGTACTGGCTCTGGATCTGCGCGTACGTCTTGGTGAGCTGGTAGACCGAGATGTCCGTGTCGGTCATCGTCGCGTACGCGATCTTGCTGGCCCGCAGTGTCGCCACGCGCGAGCCCGACGCGTTGAGCAGCGAGAACGAGCGGCTGGACGGCTGGTCCCTGACGACCTCGCCCGGCCCCGGGAAGCCGGTCTCGATGCAGTGTCCGTTGGAGAGGACGAGCGCGGGGTCGGTCGGCAGGGAGCCGGGTGCGCGGACGACGGAGCCGGAGCAGTTGCTGAGCGCGACCGTCCCCGCGTAGTTCACGGTGACGGCCGCCGCGGACTGGCCCTGGGATTCGGAGGCGACGGCCGGAGCTGCCGCCGCTCCTATCAGGAGCAGCGAGAGCAGGGCGCCGGCGAGAGGCTTGTTCATGTGGGGGTTCCCCTCTGATGACGAAGCACGATGCACGAGGCAACCGAAGATCCTCCGGTTGTCATGGGCATTGTTGGGATGTCCGCCTCAACTGACAAGCCTGTACGCCCAGTTGGCAGATGCCACTGCGGTGTCAGGTTCCGGCCATGATCAGCGCAGCAGGCGCTCCCGCAGCCGGGCCGTCGTCGCGGGCGCGATCCCGACGCGCGTGGCGAGATAACCGGCCGCCGAGCCATAGCGCGTGGTCAGGTCGGCGAGGACGAGGGAGAGGATCGTCGCCGGGGCGCGGCCGTACGCGGGCCAGCGCATGGTGCGGCCCGGGTTGGCCTCGTGCCAGTCGGCCGTGAGCCGGGCGGTGGCCAGCTCGGTGAGCGCGAAATCGGCCAGGATCTCCTCCTCGGACACCTCGAGGAGGGTCAGGACGAACGCGGCGATGAGGCCGGTGCGGTCCTTGCCGGAGGTGCAGTGGAAGACCGTCGGTCCGGGGTCGGCGGCGATGAGCTCGATGGCCGCGCGGATCTCCTCGACGCCGTCCTCGGTCACCTCGGCGAACCGGTCGGCCAGGTACCGCCAGGGGTCGACGTCGGGGTCGATCGCGGCCTGGTCGTACGGACGGTGCTCGATGCTCTGGTTGGCGTACGTGAACCGCTCGGCCTCCGGGATCCGGCCCTTGGCCTCGATCTCCCAGGGGTAGCGCAGGTCGATGACGGTCCGTATGCCCAGCCCGAGGAAGCGCTCCCAGTCGGCACCCGCCAGTTTGCCGAGGGAGTCGGACCGGTAGAGCGTGCCCCAGGCGACGGTGCGGCCGTCGGCGGAGCGGTAGCCGCCCAGGTCACGGAAGTTGTGCAGGCGATCGAACGCGATGTGGCGGCGGTGCGTGTCCGCGGGCGGGTCGATGGACAGGTCGGTCAACTGGGGCTCCTCTGGATGCGGTTGTCCTCCCAGGATGCCCCAGGAGCACCAGGCTCCCCCGGAGCACCGCGAACACCGCGAACACCGCGAACCCCCAGGTCCCCTCGACCCTCAGCGCTTGCGCGCGAGCGTGAGGCCGTCCGCGATCGGGAGCATCACCGACTCGACCCGGTCGTCGGCGCGCACGTGGGCGTTGAACTCCCGGATGGCCAGGGCGTTCCCCTCGGCGTCCGCGTGCACCGCCTCTCCCCCGTACAGGACGTTGTCGGCGAGGATCAGCCCGCCGGGGCGCAGGCGCGGGACGAGCTCGTCCCAGTAGGCGCGGTAGCCGGGCTTGTCGGCGTCCAGGAAGACCAGATCGACGACCGGGTCCCGGGGCAGCGCGCGGAGCGTCTCCAGGGCCGGGGCGATCTCGAGGTCGATCCGGTCGTCCACCCCGGCCGCCTTCCAGGCCTCCCGGGCGATCGCCGTCCACTCCTCGGAGACGTCGCAGGTCAGGACCCGTCCGCCGGCCGCCAGGCCCTCGGCCAGGGCGAGCGTGGAGTAGCCGGTGAAGGTGCCGACCTCGACGATCCGGCGGGCTCCGGCGATCCGGCCCAGCAGGGTGAGGAAGACGCCCTGCTCGTGCGGGACCTGCATCTGCGCCGGGCGGCCGAGCTCACGCGTGCGGGCGATCAGCCGCTGCTGGACGGGGCTCGGGGGTTCGGCCTGCGCCACCAGGTACCCGTACACCTCGGGGGTGAGGTGCACCGTCTTCACCTCGTCGGCAGTCCTGTCCATGTCGTCCGTTCACCCTCCGCGAGTCCGTCATGCCGTCGGGAGAGCCCGCGCTGCCGGATCGCCCCGCTGACCAACGACACCGCCCCGGAACGGCAACGGCTCGGACCCGCCCGCGCCGCGGCGGAGCAGGGAGCCCGCAGGAACGCAGTTCCGGGCGGTCGATAGGTTGATCACATGACTTCACGACGGGCGGATGTGCACCACTCGGCTTCGACCTGGCAGCAGCCCTGTCCCGCGCCCGTCTCGGACGTGCGCAGCGCGCTCGTCGCGGAGGTCGCCGATCGCGTTCTGGGCCTCGGCGGCGGGCGGTTGCTCGTGGGGATCGACGGGTTCACCGCCGCCGGGAAGACCGGCTTCGGGCACGAACTGGCCCGGCGGATCGCCGTGGCCGGGCGGCGGACCGTACTGCGGGCCACCCTCGACGACTTCAAGAAGCCGTGGAAGGACCGGCACCTGTACGACCGGGAGTCCGGCGAGGGGTACTACCGCAACGCCTACGACTACGACGCGGCCAAGCGGCTGCTGCTGGACCCGTGCCGGTCGGCGCAGGCGGCGTCCTGTGCGCTGTGTTCCATCGATCCGCTGACCCAGCGGGACCATTCCGCCGAGACCGTGGCCGTCCCCGCCGACGCCGTCCTGATCGTCGACGGGGTGTTCGCGTTCCGGCCCGAGATCGACGGCTACTGGGACTTCCGCGTCTGGCTGGACGTGGACGCAGAGCTGTCCGTACGGCGCGGCGCCGAGCGGGACCGGAACTGGGCCGGGTCGGACGCCGAGTCGATCCACCGCAACCGGTACCTGGTGGCCGAGCGGATCTACCTCGACGAGGTCGACCCCCTGCCGCGGATGGACGCCGTCATCGACAACTCGGTCTTCGACCGGCCCCGCCTGCTCGGCTGACCGTCAGCCCGCCGGGTGGAGTGCCGCGTACTCCAGCGGGGCCGACGGGTCGATCGTGAGGCCGTGCGGCGCCGGCTCCGCGTCCGCGCGGACCAGCAGGTCGCCGATCGCCGCGATCATCGCCCCGTTGTCCGTGCACAGCGTCATCGGCGGCACCCGCAGTTCGATGCCCGCCGAGGCGCAGCGCCGTTCCGCCAGCGCCCGGACGCGCGAGTTGGCCGCCACTCCGCCGACCACCACCAGCGTCTTCACGTCGTACGCCGTGCAGGCCGCGACGGCCTTGCGGGTCAGTACGTCGGCCACCGCCTCCTGGAGCGAGGCCGCGCCGTCGGCGACCGGCAGCCGCTCCCCGCGCTGCCGGTGGCCCTCGGCCCAGCGGGCGGCGGCCGTCTTCAGCCCGGAGAAGGAGAAGGAGTACGCGTACGGGTCCTCCCCGCGCGGTCCGCCGGTCAGCGGGCGGGGGAACGGAACCGCCTTCGGGTTCCCGCCCCGGGCCGCCCGGTCGATGGCGGGCCCGCCCGGATACGGCAGGCCGAACACCCGGGCCACCTTGTCGAAGCACTCCCCGGCCGCGTCGTCCAGGGTGTCCCCGAGGTGCAGGATCGGCTCCCGTACGAGGTCCCGTACGAGCAGCAGCGAGGTGTGCCCGCCGGAGACGACCAGCACCACGCAGGGCTCGGGCAGCGGGCCGTGCTCCAGGGTGTCGGCGGCGACGTGCCCGGCCAGGTGGTGCACCCCGTACAGCGGTACGCCCAGCGCGTACGCGAGGGTCTTGGCCCCGGCCAGTCCGACCTGGAGCGCGCCGGAGAGGCCGGGGCCGGTGGTGACGGCCACCGCGTCGAGCTGGTCCGCGCGCAGTCCGGCCCGGTCGAGGGCCTGGCGGACCACCGGGTTGAAGGCGTGCAGGTGGGCGCGGGCCGCGATCTCGGGGACGACCCCGCCGAAGCGGGCGTGTTCGTCCATGCTCGACGCGACGACGTGCGCGAGGAGGCGGCCGCCCTGCACGATGCCCGCGCCCGTCTCGTCGCAGGAGGACTCGATGCCGAGCACCACCGGAGAAGCAGCCATCAGACCCGCACACCCGACCCTTATTGCGAATAGTTCGCAATAAGGATACAGGGGGTGCGCTGCGGGTCACGCCGCGAGCCCGGCCTGACCCACAGCGCACCCCCTAGCCGCGCGGGACGACCGTCGCCAGCACCGACGGCAGGGGATACCAGTCCGCCGATGCGATGGACGCGTGGTGCCGGGCCATCAGGCCGACCCGGTCCAGGGCCTGCGCCTCGGTCGGGTGCACCCCGTCGATGGCGGGCGCCACGCCGTGGGCGTCGGTGGCGATCAGCAGGTAGTGGTTGCGGTCGTACCAGGCGGTGTCGATGGAGCCGCCCGCGTACGCGCTCGCGTCCCCGTCGAAGACCACGAACCAGGGGCGGAGCGTTGCGTCGGCGTACCGGGCACGCGGGTCGCCGGCCTCGGCCCGGTGCACGGCGGGGAAGGCGGCGGCCTCGCCGAGCCGGCCCGCGGCGGCGAGGGAGCGCAGGTGCTGGGCGTACTCCCGGCCGGTCCACAGGGTGTCGCCGGCGTTGCCCTCCTCCAGCGTGCCGGGGATGAGCTCCACCAGGAACTTCCCGGCCATCTCGGCGCGGCTCGGCCAGGCCCCGGCCCGGGCGGCGGAGTCGAGGTCGGGGTGGCCCGCGGCGAGCCGGCCGGGGCGGTAGAGGGCGTCGCCGAGCTTCGAGGCGAGGAGTGCGTCGAGCTCGGCCGGGCCGCGCCCGAGGTTGGCGGCGAAGCCGTCCTTGAGCTCCAGCTTGAGGACGACCGGGCGGTGGCCGGGGTGGGCGTCGTGCCAGCTGCGGATGTCGGAGAGGCAGCCCGCGAGGTTCTGGTTGCGGGACTTGGTGCGCAGCTGGGCGGGGCTGGTGGCGTTCTCGCAGTTGTTGTCGTTGCCGAAGGGGTTGTCGTGGGCGACCCGCCAGGAGCTGCCGAAGAAGTTGGTCCACACGTCGAGTTCCAGCATCGCGGCGCCCGAGTCGAGGGCGTCCGCGAAGTACGGGTACTTGGCCTTCTCGTACGCGTTGTGCACGCCGACGCCGGTCGATCCCGCGTACGGGAGGTCGGCGGCGGTCCCTGCCGCCTTGGCCGCAGCCCCTGCCGGGGCCGCCCCGAGTACGAGGGCCAGGGCCGCCAGGCCCGCCGTCACCGCGCCCGCCATCCGGTTCCGCAATCCCATGCTTTCGGCTCCTGTCCGCCCAGTCGGTACGCCATGTGGCAACTCGCGGGGAGGGTAGGCGAGTTGGGTGACGACCGGAAGGACGGGGGATGACGGGTGCCCGGCTGTGAGAACGGACACGTTCCGGATCCGGAACTGCCGTCGTCACGCCGCCCGTCGAACAGGGGGCCGATCGGGCTCCGATCGGGGTTCGCGAGCGGGAGTGCCAGATGTTCACCAGGGTTCGCGGGCGGGCCGTACGGGTCTGCCTGCTCGTCGGCATGTGCAGCGCGGTGCTGATCGGGGGCGGCGGGTTCCTGTGGGAACTGCACGGCATCGCGGCGCACCTCGCGGACGGGGATCCCGCGGAGGGGAGCTACGTACAGAACCCGGAGCAGGCCGACCGCGCGGCGGCGGCCGTGCTGGACGGGCTGGCGCGGGAGGTCCCGCCGCAGGAGGGCCCGGTACGGCAGACCCCGGCGCAAGGGGCTCCGGTACGGCAGACCCCGGCGCCCGAGGCCCCGGTACGGGGGACCCCGGCGCCGGGATCGGCCCCGCCGGGCCCGACCGCGCAGGGCACGGGCGGCCCCCCGGCCGGCGTGCACTGGCGGTCGGGCGGCTGGCAGCCCTCCGACCCTCTGGTCGCGCGGCCCGCCGCTGCCGAGCCCACGACCGGGGCGCTGTTCTCGCCCGGCGAGGACGGGGACCAGGACCACCACTGTTCGGCCGGCGTGGTCCACTCCCCCGACGGCGACCTCATCGCCACCGCCGCCCACTGCGTGTACCGCGGCAGCCTCGGCTTCCGCACCAACCTCGCCTTCGCCCCCGGCTACCGGGACGGCGAGGCCCCGTACGGGATCTGGGTGCCCACCCGGATCGACGTGGACCCCCGGTGGACCGAGGACCAGGACCCCGACTACGACGTGGCCTTCCTCCGGATGCGCCGGGCCGGCCGTCCCGGCGAACGCCTGGAGGACGCCACCGGGGCCCATACCATCCGGTTCCGGCCCGAACTGCCTGCGCCGGCCCGGGTCGTGGGCTATCCGAACGACACCGAGTACCCGGTGGAGTGCTTCAACACCGCCCGCGCCGCGGGGCCCGCGCAACTGCGGCTGGATTGCGCGGACGTACCCGACGGCACGAGCGGTGGTCCGGTGCTGACCGACGCGCACACCCTGATCGGGGTGGTCGGCGGCCGCGACGGGGGCGGGGACGAGACGACCTCGTACAGCAGCCGGTTCGACGAGGCGGTACGCGCCCTGTACGAACGGGCCGTGGCGGCCCGCTAGACCCGCCGGATCGGGGCGGCCCTACGAACCCGAGTCCGGCGGGCCCGGGTGGTGCGGCGGGTAGGCGGCGGTCTCCGGGGCCGTCGGCAGGCGCCACTTGGACAGGACCCGGATCACCGTGCCCGGGCTCAGCAGGGTGTTCGGCGAGGCCGACAGCGACAGCACGCCGAAGAAGGGCCGGGAGATCTCCGGGTCGGCGTTGGCGCCCACGATCACCCGGGACATGTAGGCCTGCAGGACCTTGGTCATCTGGTCGGGCGGCGGCCCCTCGGTCTCCGGGTAGCGCATGTCCTCGCTGGTGGCGATCTGCCAGGCCACCTCGGCAGCGGCGGCCGTGCGCCGCTGGATGCGCCGGGCGGCCGCGGCGATCTCCCGGGGTGCCAGCCCCCGGATGGCGCCGGCCAGCGCGTCCGCCGCGAGGGCGGCCACCGTCATCCCGTGCCCGTACACGGGGTTGAACCGGCAGGCCGCGTCGCCGAGGACGACGAATCCGGCCGGCCAGCGGTCGAGCCGCTCGTAGTGGCGCCATTCGTTCGCGGTGCTCCGGAACCCCGTCGGCGAGGAGAGCGGTTTGGCGTCGCGGAGGGCGTCGTACAGGGCCGGGGTGCGCAGGCTCCTGGTGTACTCGAGGAACTCCTCGTCCCCGGTCGGCGGGGCGTGTTCGCCGTTGCCGATCAGGGTCGCCAGCCAGCGGCCGTCGTCGAGGGGCACCAGCACTCCCCCGCGCGGACTGTCGGGGCGGCCCTGGACGTACATGCCCTGCCAGCGGCGGGCCGGATCCGGCGGGACCTCGTAGTAGCGGCTGGAGTAGCCGAGACGGGAGTCGTAGCGGGTGGTCGCCGGGGCCGGGTGGCCGAGGGCGGCGAGCCACGCCGGGGCCCGGGAGGTCCGCCCGGTCGCGTCGACCACGAAGCGGGCGGGCAGCGGGCCGCCCTCGCGCAGCCGTACGCCGGCCACGGAGCGGCCGTCCGGTCCGGGGACGAGCCCGGTCGCCGTCGATCCGGCGCGGACCCGGATCCGCTCGTCCCGCAGCACCTCCCTGCGGACCGTCCAGTCGATCAGCTCGCGGCTGCCCACCAGGATCCGGGAGCCCGGAACCTGGTGGAACCAGTCGGCGGAGCTCAGCCACAGGAAGTCCCGCGGCGACTCCATCAGGGCCGCCCCGGCCGCGAGCAGCTCGCGGGTGACCCCGGGCAGCAGCTCCTCCATCAGCTCCAGGCCCCGCGACCACAGCACGTGCACGTGCCGGGACTGCGGCACACCGGGCCGGAAGGCCGGTCCGGCATCGGGCAGTTCGTCCCGCTCCACCACGGTCACGCGCGCGAACCGCTGGGCGAGTGCCCGCGCCGCCAGCAGCCCTGCCAGGCCTGCGCCGAGGACCACTGCGTGGTCGTGGGCTTCTGGGTGGTTGTCCGTGTCGTCGTCCATGGCGCCGAGTCTCCCGTGGCGGGCGCACGCGGGATCAGGTCCCGCCCGGGGCGCCCCGAGGCACCCCGGGGGCGGACGGGCTCACGGCGGGGCGCCCGGCCCGGCCGCCGTCAGCGTGCGAGGGGGCCGTACGGGACGGAGGTGAGCTTCTCCGAGGCCGCCCAGAGCCGTTCGCCGGAGGCGTCGTCCAGGGTCCACTTGGCCCGCCAGGAGCGCGCGGGCGCCCCGCGCCAGCCGAGCCGCGGTCCGTGGAACGCGTCGGGCCGCACCCCCGGTGCGGTGGCCGCGTACAGCGTGGGCAGGGCCCCGGAGGCGGCGGACTGGGCGAGGACGGCGGCGCCGAGCCCCATCAGCCGGAACATGGGCCGGTGGCCCTCCTGGCGCGACGCCCCGACGTGCAGGTTGGTCGAGGCGTAGCCGGGGTGCGCGGCGGCCGCGACGATCCCGGAGCCGACGGCGTCGAGGCGCCGGGCCAGTTCGTGGGTGAAGAGGAGGTTGGCGGTCTTGGAGCGGCCGTACGCGATCCAGCGCCGGTAGCGGTGCTCGCTGTTCAGGTCGTCGAGGTCGATGTCGCCGAGCGCGTGGAAGCCGCTGGAGACGGTGACGATCCGGGCTCCGGGGGCCGCGGCCATCAGCTGCGGCAGGAGCAGCCCGGTCAGGGCGAAGTGGCCGAGGTGGTTGACCCCGAACTGGGTCTCGAACCCGTCGGCGGTCCGCCCGAAGGGCAGGGCCATCACGCCCGCGTTGTTCACCAGCAGGTCGAGGGAGGGCCGGCGCTGTCCGAAGGCCTTCGCGAACTCCCGTACGGAGCCCAGGTCGGCCAGGTCCAGTGGTACGAACTCCACCTCGGCGCCCGGGACTTCGGCACGCAGCCGCACCACGGCGGCGCGGCCGCGGGCCGCGCTGCGGCAGGCCAGCACCACGTGCGCGCCGTGCCGGGCGAGCTCCCGGGCGGCGACGTAGCCGATACCGCTGTTGGCGCCGGTGACGACGGCGGTGCGGCCGCTCTGGTCGGGGATGTTCTCGGCGGTCCAGCCAGGCATGCGGTCTCCCTCGCGAGGTGGGTCGAGCGACGGGTTACGTGGGGTTACCGAGGGTAGACCTCGCCCTTCGCGGGGGTGGAGCCGGGGGCCGGTCACCCGGCCAGTAGGCTGCGGGTCCACCCGCTCCCTTCCCGTTCCCGAGGTACCGCGCAGTGAGCCCAGCACCGCCCCCCATGCCCGTGTCGGTCGTCGGCCTCGGCGCCGACGGCTGGGCCGGGCTCACCGCCGCCGCGCGGTCCGCGCTGACCGGGGCCGAGGTGCTGATCGGCGGGCCGCGGCAGCTGGACCTGCTGCCGTCCGGCGAGTGCGCCGGCGAGCGGGTGGCCTGGCCGAGCCCGCTGCGGCCGGCCGTGCCGAAGCTGATGGCGGAGCACGCGGGCCGCCGGATCGCGGTGCTGGCGAGCGGCGACCCCATGTTCTACGGGATCGGCCGGGCCCTGGCCGAGGAGCTCGGGGCGGAGGGCCTGCGGGTCCACCCGCACCCCTCCTCGGTCTCGTACGCCTGCGCCCGCCTGGGCTGGCCGGTGGAGGAGACCGAGGTGGTCACGGTGGTCGGCCGCCCGGTGGCCCGGCTCGCGGCCGCACTGTACGAGGGGCGGCGGGTGCTGGTGCTCAGCGCCGGAGCGGCGACCCCGGAGGAGATCGCCGCTCTGCTTCGGGAGCGCGGCTTCGGCCCGAGCCGGATGCGGGTGCTGGAGCAGCTCGGCTCCGAGCGCGAGGACACGTACGAGGGCCGGGCCGAGAGCTGGGACCGCGCGCCCGGCGATCCGCTCAACGTGGTGGCCGTGGACTGCCGCCGCGACAGGCAGAGCGAGGTCCCTCGGCTCGGCTCGACCCCCGGCCTGCCCGACACCGCGTACGAGCACGACGGCCAGCTCACCAAGCGCCACGTACGGGCCGCGACCCTGTGCGCCCTCGCCCCGGCCCCCGGCGAGCTGCTGTGGGACATCGGCGGCGGCTCCGGCTCCATCGGCATCGAGTGGATGCGCACGCACCCCTCCTGCCGGGCGGTGGCCGTGGAGCGCGTCCCGGAGCGGGCCGCGCGCATCACCCGCAACGCGGCGGCGCTCGGCGTCCCCGGGCTGCGCGTGGTCACCGGCGCGGCTCCCGAGGCCCTCGCCGGCCTCCCGGCCCCCGACGCGGTGTTCATCGGCGGCGGGCTGACCGCGCCGGGCCTGCTGGACGCCGCCTGGGCGGCGCTGGCCCCGGGCGGCCGGCTGGTGGTCAACACCGTGACCCTGGAGTCGGAGGCGGTCCTCACCGAGCGCTACCGGCGCCACGGCGGCGACCTGGTCAAACTCGCCGTCGCGCACGCGGCGGCGGTCGGCGGTTTCACGGGCTGGCGGCAGGCGATGCCGGTCACCCAGTGGTCCGTGACGAAGCCCTGGCCGCGGACGGACCCTCCCGCAGCGGCGCACGAAGAGAACGAAGAGGACCAGGAGACGACATGACCGTGTACTTCATCGGTGCGGGCCCCGGCGCCGCCGACCTGATCACGGTGCGCGGTGCCCGGACGCTGGCCGCCGCCCCGGTCTGCCTGTACGCGGGCAGCCTGGTCCCGCGCGAACTGCTGGCCGAGTGCCCGCCGGACGCCCGCCTGGTCGACACCTCGCAGCTGAACCTCGACGAGATCATCGCCGAGTGCGTACGGGCCCACGACGCGGGCGAGGACGTCGCGCGGCTCCACTCGGGCGACCCCTCGATCTTCAGCGCCGTCGCGGAGCAGATGCGGCGGCTGGATGCGTCCGGCATCCCGTACGAGGTGGTCCCCGGCGTCCCGGCGTTCGCCGCGGCGGCGGCCGCGCTGAAGCGGGAGCTGACCGTCCCCACCGTCGGGCAGACCGTGATCCTGACCCGGATCGCCCAGCAGGCCACCCCCATGCCGCCCGGCGAGGACCTGGCCACCCTGGGCCGCAGCGGCGCGCTGCTGGTCCTGCACCTGGCCACGCGCTACGTGGACCGGGTCGTCGCCGAACTGCTGCCGCACTACGGGGCCGAGTGCCCGGTGGCGGTCGTGGCGATGGCCAGCCGCCCGGACGAGCTGATCCTGCGCGGCACGCTGGCCGACATCGCCGACCAGGTGAAGGAGGCGGGCCTGGTCCGCACCGCGGTGATCGTGGTGGGCCGTACGCTCGGCGCCGAGCAGTTCCGCGACAGCCACCTGTACTCGCCCGAGCGCGACCGGCATGTCTGCTGATCCGGACCGCCACGTCCTGATCCTGGGCGGTACGACGGAGGCCCGGCGCCTCGCGGAGGCGCTCGCCGGGGATCCCTCGTACCGCGTGACCACCTCGCTCGCCGGCCGGGTGTCCGCGCCCGTGCTGCCGCCGGGCGAGGTGCGGATCGGCGGCTTCGGCGGCCCTGGCGGCCTGGCCGCCTGGATCACGGCCCACCGGGTCACGCACCTGGTCGACGCCACGCACCCCTTCGCGGAGCGGATGAGCTTCAACGCGGCCGCTGCTGCGTCGCTCTCGGGCGTCCCGCTGCTCGCGCTGCGCCGCCCCGGATGGTCCCCCGGCCCGGGGGACGACTGGCACTTCGCCGACTCCCTCGCCCAGGCGGCCGTACGGCTGCCGGAACTGGGCGGCCGGGCCTTCCTGACCACCGGCCGGATGGGCCTGCACGCCTTCGCGCACCTGGCCGACACCTGGTTCCTGGTGCGCTCGGTCGATCCGCCGGACGCACCCGTGCCGCCGAGGCTCGAAGTCCTGCTCGCCCGGGGGCCGTTCACCCTCGAAGAGGAACGGGAGCTGCTCGCGCGGCACCGGATCGACGTCCTGGTGACCAAGGACAGCGGCGGCTCGGCGACCGCACCCAAGCTGGCTGCGGCCCGCGAGGCCGGCCTCCCCGTCCTGGTGGTCCGCCGGCCGCCGGTCCCGGAGGGCGTCGCGGAGGCGGAGCGTCCGGAGGCGGCCCTGGAGTGGCTCGCGGGAGCCTGACGGAGACGGCCCGGCCCACCCGGACCCGGGCGTTGTCAGAGGGCTCTTCTACCCTCGTCGCCATGAGCACCACCACCCTGCTGATCCACGACGGCTCCGCCGCACCCGACGCCCCGGTCACCCGCATCGGCGGCCTTCCGCTGGCGCCCTCCGGCACGCGGTGGCCCACCTGTACGACCTGCTCCGGGCCGCTCTGCTTCATCGCGCAGATCGTCCTCGACGGCGGGCGCGGGATCCTCGCCGTCTTCATGTGCGCCAACGACCCCGGCAGTTGCGAGGAGTGGAGCGCGACGGCCGGCGGCAACAGGGCGTACCTCTTCCCGTCGGCCGGGCTCGTGCCGATGCCGCTGCCCGCGCTCCCCGCCGCCGAGGACGGGGACGGGGACGGGGACGAAGAAGACGAAGAGGACGACGAGGACGACGAGGACGTGCGGCAGCTGGGGGCGGTCCGTAGCGTCGAGCGCGTCACGGTGACCGAGCCGGAGTACCGGCTCGCGCGCAAGGCCTGGTCCGAGCGGAGCGGGCGCCCGGCGAACGACGTGCTCGGCCGGCTCGGCGGCGCCGCCGAGTGGCTTCAATGCGACGAGACCCCCGACTGCGCGGGCTGTGGCCGCCCCATGGAGTTCGTCGCCCGGCTGGACGAGGGTCCGGACCCCCTCACCGCCCCCAACTTCGGCTCCGGCAGCGCCTATGCGCATGCCTGCGAGCCCTGCGGCCGGGCGGCGTTCCTCTGGCAGTGCTGAGCCCCCCGCCGGAAACGACCGGCCGCCGCCCGCGGGCGCTTCGTCGCGCCCGGGGCGGCGGGCCGCGCTCGCTGCCGGTCAGGCCTCCGGGTAGCGGCGCGGGGTCCACGTCACGCGGGAACCGTCCGGCCGCTCCGTGACCTGGGTCTGCGAGGACCCGATCAGCAGGATCGTGCGCATGTCCACCTCGGACGGCTCCAGTTCACCGAGCGCGAGGATGCGGACCGACTGCTCCGGGCCGCCCACGTCGCGGGCGACCACGACCGGCGTCTGCGCCGAACGCAGCTCCAGCAGCAGCTCCTTGGCCTGGGCGACCTGCCAGGTCCGGCTGCGCGAGCCCGGGTTGTACAGGGCGAGCACCAGGTCCGCCGCGGCGGCGGCGCGCAGCCGCTCCGCGATGACCTCCCACGGCTTGAGCCGGTCCGACAGCGAGATGGTGGCGTAGTCGTGGCCGAGCGGGGCCCCGGCCGCGGCGGCTGCCGCGTTGGCGGCGGTCACCCCCGGCAGGACCCGTACGGGCACGTCCTTGTACTCCGGCTGCCCGGCGACCTCCAGTACGGCGGTGGCCATGGCGAAGACGCCCGGGTCGCCGCCGGAGACCACGGCCACCCGCTTGCCGCGGCGGGCGAGGTCGAGCGCGAACTCGGCGCGCTCCGACTCGACCTTGTTGTCGGAGCCGTGCCGGATCTGCCCCGGCTTGACGGGGACGCGGTCCAGGTACGTGGTGTACCCGACGAGCACCTCGGCGTCGGCCAGCGCCCGCCGGGTCTCGGGGGTGAGCCAGAGCGGCCCGGCCGGTCCGGTGCCGACGACGCAGACCTCGCCGGGCCCGGACGGCACGCTGCCCGGGTTGCCGATGCGGCTGGGCACGACGGCGACGGCGAAGTACGGGACGCTCGCGGGGTCGGTGTCGGCGAGGACGCCGGTCCGCTCGCCCGCCATGGTGGCGCGCTCGACGTACCGGGCCTCCGCCAGCCGTCCGCTGCCCTCCATGGCACGGCGCACGGCGGGGAAGGTACGGCCGAGCTTCATCACGACCGCGGAGTCGGTGGCGGCGAGGCGCGCGGTGAGCTCCTCCTCCGGCAGGGTGCCGGGCAGGATCGTCAGCACCTCCTCGCCCTCGACGAGCGGGGTGCCGAGCCGGGCGGCGGCGGCGCTCACCGAGGTCACCCCGGGAATCACCTCGGCCTCGTAGCGGTCGGCGAGCCGCTTGTGCATGTGCATGTACGAGCCGTAGAAGAGCGGGTCGCCCTCGGCGAGCACGGCGACGGTCCGGCCGGCCTCCAGGTGCGCGGCCAGCCGGGCGGCGGACTGCTCGTAGAACTCCTCCATCGCCCCCTGGTAGCCGCCGGGGTGGTCGGTGGTCTCGGTGGTGACCGGGTAGACCAGCGGCTCCTCGACGTGGTCCGCGCGCAGGTGCCCGGCGGCGATGGAGCGGGCGATCGAGCGGCCGTGGCGGGCGCTGTGGTACGCGACGACATCGGCCTCGGCGATGACCTGGACGGCCCGGAGGGTCATCAGGGAGGGGTCGCCGGGGCCGAGCCCGACGCCGTACAGCTTTCCGGTGCCGGCTGCGGTGCTGGCTGCGCTGCTCATTCTTCCTCGCTCGCGATCGCGTTGACGGCGGCGGCCGCGATGGCGCTGCCGCCGCGCCGGCCGCGCACGATCAGGTGGTCGAGGCCGGAGGCGTGGGCGGCCAGCGCGTCCTTGGACTCGGCGGCGCCGATGAAGCCGACCGGGACGCCGATGACGGCCGCGGGGCGCGGGGCGCCCTCCTCGATCATCTCGAGCAGTCGGAACAGCGCGGTCGGCGCGTTGCCGACGGCGATCACGGAGCCCTCCAGCAGGCCGCGGTCGCGCCAGACTTCGAGGGCGGCGGCGCTGCGCGTGGTGCCCATCTTCGCGGCGAGGGCGGGCACGGCCGGGTCGGAGAGGGTGCAGATGACCTCGTTGTCGGCGGGCAGCCGCTTGCGGGTGACGCCGCTGGCGACCATCTGCACGTCGCACAGGATCGGCGCGCCGGCACTCAGGGCGGCACGCGCGCGCAGCACGACGTCGGGGGTGTAGCCGAGGTCACGGGGCAGGTCGGTCATTCCGCAGGCGTGAATCATGCGTACCGCGACCTGGGCGACGGAGGCGGGCAGCCCGGAGAGGTCCGCCTCGGCGCGGATCGTGGCAAAGGACTGGCGGTAGATCGCCGCGCCGTCCTTCTCGTACTCGAACACTGTGTACTCGCTCATTTCTTCGCTGCGTCGTGGGAGGTGGTGCGGCGTGCGTCCGCGAGGGCCGCGGGAAGTTCGGAGGTCTGCAGGCCGCGGCGCGCGGTGCGGCCGGGGGCGGAGAGGTCGTAGCCCGCGGGGGTGGCGACCAGGTCCACCCACGCGGTGCCGCGCGGGTGCCCGCACCGGCGTTCGCATCCGGACCAGTGCACGGGCAGGGGGCCGGTCGCGCGGGTGACGGCTGCGCGCGCGTCGGCGCGTACGTCCGCGAGGGATTTGGCGCAACCGGGGCGACCGGTACAGGCGGTGACGGACCGCCAGGGGTCGTCGGGGGCGGTGACCAGCCCGGCCTCGGCGAGGGCGGCCAGTTCTCGTGCTGCGGCGTGGGCGGGCAGGCCGGGGACGACGATGCCGCGCCAGGGGGTCAGGCGGATACGGCCCGTGAGGCCGGCCAGCAGGCGCCACTGCGCGGTGGTCAGGCGGCCCAGCGGGGCGAGGACGCTGAGCGCGACGGTCCCGTCGGGTCCGGTGACGGTCCCCGGCTCGGGAGCCCGCCCGTGCGGGCCGTACGGGGACGCGGCGTCGGCCGAGGCCGGTGCGGGCAGCGCCCCGGCCTCGGCGGCGATGCCGACGGCCGCCAGCCGGTCCGTCAACCCGGCTGCGTCCAGGGCGTGTTCGGCGGGCAGCTCGGCGATCCGCCAGGCCCGGGTGCCGGCTGCGCGCGCCGCGTCCAGGAAATACAGGGCGGCGGTCAGCGCGGCCCGCGGCGCGTCGGCCGAGGCGACGAGCACCGCCCGTGCGGGGCGCTGCCCCGCGGGGTCGGATCCGGTGTCCGGGGCGTCGGTGTCCGGGGTCCCGGCGCCCGGGGCGTCGGCGGTGCGCTCGGCCGGTGTGCCGCCCAGCAGCAGCAGTGCCCGGTCGGCGCCCCGTGCCAGCACGGTCACGTCCGCGGCCAGCGAGCGCGCGTCGCCGCGGCCGTCGTCGAGTGCGAACAGGAAACGCCCGGAGAGGGCGGCCGCGGCCGGCTCGGCGCACAGCAGCCGGTCCAGCTCCGCGACCCAGGGGGCCACATCGGGCAGACCGCGCCGGTCGAGGCCGGTCAGCGGCGAGGCGACGATGTTGCGGACCCGCTCGTGGGTGGGCGCGGGCAGCAGGCCGGCGCGGACGAGCACGGACTGCAGCGCGCCGCCGCAACTCGCCCCGAGTCCGCGCAGTTGCGCGTTGCCGCGGGAGGTGAGGTCGATGTGCCCGTCGCCGAGCCGGTCCGCGGCATCGGCCAGCAGCAGGGCCGCGTCCGCGCCGAGCATCCCGCCGGGCACCCGGACCCGGGCCAGGAAGCCGTCGTCCGCGGCATGCAGCCGCAGCGCACCGGGGCATGCGTCACCGCGGTCGCGTATGACGGGTTCGTCCCGTGGTGCGGCGGAAGGGGGCTGGGGCGGCATGGCGGCGAGCATACCCACGATTCCCCCGCCCCGACCTGTGGCCGTCGCCACCCACCCCCTCCGCGGAGCGGGGGCGCGCGGGGGGTCGGGGGGCGCGGGCGGGCCTGTCGGGCGAACCTCCCGGCGCGGGCCACCCCCACTCCCGGTCAGGGAGATCGCCACCTAAGATGACCAGCGGCGGAGCCCCATGGCCCGCCGGGAGGAAGCCCGGTGCGAATCCGGCGCGGTCCCGCCACTGTGAACCCTGCAGAGCCATCCGCCGGGTGAGTCAGGAACTCCCGCTGTCCTCACTGCCCGGGGCGCGGAAACCCCGAGGAAGGCCTGCCGCCGCATGATCCTGCTGCTGTCGACGTCCGACACCGATCTGCTCAGCGCCCGCGCAGCGAACACCGCGGACGGCCCCGTGCCGTACCGGTTCGCGAACCCGTCCCGCCTTCCCCTCGACGATCTGCCCGGGCTGCTCGACGGCGTCGACCTGGTCGTCGTACGCCTCCTCGGCGGCCTGCGCGCCTGGCAGGACGGGCTCGACCTGCTCCTGGCGCCGGCCCAGACCCGCCCGGTGGTGGTCCTGACCGGCGAACAGGCCCCGGACGCCCAGCTGATGGAGGCCTCCACGGTCCCGATCGGCATCGCGGCCGAGGCGCACGGCTACCTCGCCCACGGCGGCCCCGCCAACCTGGACCAGCTGGCCCGGTTCCTCTCCGACACCGTGCTGCTCACCGGCCACGGCTTCGAGCCGCCGGCCGCCGCGCCGACCTGGGGCCCGCTGGAGCGCACGCCCGGGGCCGGCGAGGGTCCGCGGATCGCCGTGCTGTACTACCGCGCCCACCAGATGAGCGGCAACACCGCCTTCGTGCACGCCCTGTGCGATGCCATCGAGGCCCAGGGCGCCCGGGCGCTCCCCCTCTACGTGTCCTCCCTGCGCACCCCGGAGCCGGACCTGATCGCCGCGCTGGAGTCGGCGGACGCGGTCGTCACCACCGTCCTCGCGGCCGGCGGCACCAAGCCCGCCACCGCCTCGGCGGGCGGCGACGACGAGTCGTGGGACGCGGGCGCGCTGGCCGCGCTCGGCGTCCCGATCCTGCAGGCCCTGTGCCTGACCGGCTCGCGCAGCGCCTGGGAGGACAACGACGAGGGCCTGTCCCCGCTCGACGCCGCGACGCAGGTCGCCGTGCCCGAGTTCGACGGCCGTCTGATCACCGTCCCGTTCTCCTTCAAGGAGCTCGACGAGGACGGGCTGCCCGCGTACGTGGCCGACCCCGAGCGCGCCGCCCGCGTCGCCGGCATCGCCGTCCGGCACGCCCGGCTGCGGCACATCGAGCGCCGCGACAAGAAGATCGCGCTCGTCCTGTCCGCGTACCCCACCAAGCACTCCCGCATCGGCAACGCGGTCGGCCTCGACACCCCGGCCAGCGCCGTGGAGCTGCTGCGCACCCTCATCGCGGGCGGCTACGACTTCGGCCCCGTCGAGGAGATCCCGGGCCTGGTCTCCGGCGACGGCGACGAGCTGATCCGCGCCCTGATCGAGGCCGGCGGCCACGACCAGGACTGGCTGACCGAGGAGCAGCTGGCCCGCAACCCCGTCCGGATCCCGGCCGCCGACTACAAGCGGTGGTTCGCCGAGCTCCCCGCCGAGCTGCGCGAAGACGTCGAGGAGCACTGGGGCGAGGCCCCGGGCAACATGTTCGTGGACCGCTCGGCCAACCCGGAGGGCGACATCGTCCTCGCGGCCCTGCGCCGCGGCAACCTCCTCATCCTGATCCAGCCGCCGCGCGGTTTCGGCGAGAACCCGATCGCGATCTACCACGACCCGGACCTGCCGCCCTCGCACCACTACCTGGCCGCGTACCGGTGGATCCAGGCCCGCGCCGAGGACGGCGGCTTCGGCGCCGACGCCATGATCCACCTGGGCAAGCACGGCAACCTGGAGTGGCTGCCGGGCAAGAACGCCGGCCTGTCGGCGGCCTGCGCGCCGGACGCCGCGCTCGGCGACCTGCCGCTGATCTACCCCTTCCTGGTGAACGACCCGGGCGAGGGCACGCAGGCCAAGCGCCGCGTGCACGCCACCCTGGTCGACCACCTGGTGCCGCCGATGGCGCGTGCGGAGTCGTACGGCGACATCGCGCGCCTGGAGCAGCACCTGGACGAGTACGCGCAGATCTCCGCGATGGACCCGGCGAAGCTGCCGGCCATCCGCGCCCAGATCTGGACCCTGATCCAGGCCGCGAAGCTCCACCACGACCTGGGTCTGGAGGAGCGCCCGGACGACGAGGGCTTCGACGACTTCCTGCTGCACGTCGACGGCTGGCTGTGCGAGGTCAAGGACGCCCAGATCCGCGACGGCCTGCACGTCCTGGGCGGCGCCCCGACCGGCGCGGCCCGGGTCAACCTGGTCCTGGCGATCCTGCGCGCCCGTCAGATCTGGGGCGGCACCACGGCCCTGCCCGGCCTGCGCGAGGCGCTCGGCCTGGACGAGTCCGCGGCCACCCGTACGACCGCCGACGAGGCGGAGGAGGCGGCCCGCGCTCTGGTGCAGGCGATGGAGGACGCGGACTGGGCCCCGGAGGCGGTGGCTTCGGTCGCCGCAGGGTACGCGGCGGAGGTGGCGGCCGTACTGGACTTCGCGGCCCGGGAGGTCGTCCCGCGGCTGGCCGGCACGACCGACGAGATCGCGCACGTGGTGAGCGCGCTGGACGGCGCCTTCGTCCCGGCGGGCCCCTCGGGTTCCCCCCTTCGGGGCCTGGTGAACGTCCTGCCCACGGGCCGGAACTTCTACTCGGTCGACCCGAAGGCCGTCCCGTCCCGCCTCGCGTGGGAGACGGGCCAGGCCCTGGCCGACTCCCTGCTCACCCGCTACCGCACGGACAACGGCGAGTGGCCCGCCTCGGTCGGCCTGTCCCTGTGGGGCACGAGCGCGATGCGCACCGCGGGCGACGACGTCGCCGAGGCGCTGGCCCTGCTGGGCATCCGCCCGGTCTGGGACGAGGCCTCGCGCCGCGTCACCGGCCTGGAGCCGATCCCGCTCGAGGAGCTGGGCCGCCCGCGCATCGACGTCACGCTGCGCATCTCGGGCTTCTTCCGGGACGCGTTCCCGCACGTGATCGGCCTGCTGGACGACGCGGTACGGCTGGCGGCGTCCCTGGACGAGCCCGCGTCGGAGAACTTCGTCCGGGCCCACGCCCAGGCGGACCTCGCCGAGCACGGTGACGAGAGGCGCGCGACGACCCGTATCTTCGGCTCGCGCCCGGGCACGTACGGCGCCGGCATCCTCCAGCTGATCGACTCCCGCGACTGGCGTACGGACGCCGACCTCGCGGAGGTCTACACGGTGTGGGGCGGCTACGCGTACGGCCGCGGTCTGGAGGGCCGACCGGCCCGCGCCGAGATGGAGACCGCGTACAAGCGGATCACGGTGGCCGCGAAGAACACGGACACCCGCGAGCACGACATCGCCGACTCGGACGACTACTTCCAGTACCACGGCGGGATGGTGGCCACGGTCCGCGCCCTGCGCGGCACGGCCCCGGAGGCGTACATCGGCGACTCCACCCGCCCGGAGACGGTCAAGACCCGCACCCTGGTCGAGGAGACGTCCCGCGTCTTCCGCGCCCGCGTGGTCAACCCCAAGTGGATCGAGGCGATGCGCCGCCACGGCTACAAGGGCGCCTTCGAGCTGGCGGCGACCGTGGACTACCTCTTCGGCTACGACGCCACGACGGGCGTCGTCGCGGACTGGATGTACGACAAGCTGACCGAGACGTACGTCCTGGACCCGACGAACCGCGCCTTCCTGGAGGAGGCCAACCCCTGGGCCCTGCACGGCATCGCGGAACGCCTCCTGGAGGCCGAGTCGCGCGGCATGTGGGAAAAGCCGGACGCCCAGATCCTCGAAGCCCTCCGCCAGGTGTACCTGGACACGGAGGGCAACCTGGAGGGCGAGGCGGAGTAGTCCGCACCACACGGAGCCGGACCGGCAACTCCTCACCCGGGTACGGGTGGGAGGGCCGGTCCGGCTCTTTGCGTTCCGGCTCCCGGGCGGCTCAGCTCAGCCGTACGGGCAGGCTGAGCAGCCCGCGGTGGCGGGGGTTGGACTGCCACCGCGCCTCGTGCGTCTCGTGCAGGCGAAGGCGGGGGAAGCGCTCGAGGATGCGGGTGAGGGCGATCTCGCCCTCGAGGCGGGCGAGCGGCGCCCCGAGGCAGTGGTGGATGCCGTGGCCGAAGGCGAGGTGGCGGCCCGCGTCGGCCCTGCCGATGTCGAACCGGTCGGGGTCGGCGAACACGGCCGGGTCCCGGTCGGCGCCGAGCAGCGAGATCTGGACGAACTCGCCCTTCCGGATGGTCACTCCGCCCACCTCGATGCGCTCGGTGGCGTAGCGGAACGACGCGAGGCCGGACGGGGACTCGTAGCGCAGGACCTCTTCGACGGCGCCCGCCACCAGTTCCGGGCGGGCGCGCAGGGCGGCGAGCTGGTCGGGGTGGCCGAGCAGGGCGTGGATGCCGTTCGCGACGAGGTTGACCGTGGTCTGGTGGCCAGCGACGACGAGGAGGAAGGACATGGAGGTGATCTCGTCCTCGGTGAGCGCGTCGCCGTCCTCGTCCCCGGCGGTGAGCAGGGCGGACAGCAGCCCGTCGCCGTCCGGGTTCTCGCGCTTGAGGGCGACGAGGGCGCGCAGGTAGGCGAGCATGCTCTCGGCCGTGAAGACGGAGACCTCGCCGTCGCCCTGGCCGCCGCCGAGGCTGTTGCCCCGTATCTGAAGGATCTCGTGGTCCGCGTCGGAGGCGCCGAGCAGCTCGAAGGCGACCGCGACCGGCAGCGGGAGGGCGAACTCCGAGATCAGCTCCGCCTCGGCCTTGCCCTCCAGGGCGTCGAGCAGCCCGCCGACGAGCTGTTCGACCATGGGCCGCAGGCTCGCGGTGCGGCGGGCGGTGAACGCCTTCTGGACGATTTTGCGCAGCCGGGTGTGGTCGGGCGGGTCGGCGTTGAGCATGTGCGAGAACATCGCCGCCCCGGGCCCCTCGGTGAGCCCGATGTGCCGGCCGAACCGCTGGGCCGCCCGGTTCTTCGACAGCCTCGGGTCGGCCAGGAGGGCCTTCGCCTCCGCGTGGCCGGTGACGACCCAGCCCTCGACCGCACCGGGTCCGGGGTAGCGCACGTAGCGGATGGCGCCGTCGCGCCGCCAGCGCCCGTAGATCTCGTGGGCGCGGTCCTGCCAGTCGGCGGCCAGGATCTCGGCGTTCTTGCGGTCCCGGCCCCGGCGGTCGTGGGTCTTGCGGTCACGCATGGTGCACCCGGTTCTTGTGGCCGACGTGGACGGTCTTCACACCGAGGAGGCCGACGAGCGGCACGTCGGCGGTGCGCTGGCCGGGGGCGACGACGAGTCCGGTCCGGCGGATGTGGTCGAGCAGGAGTTCCGCCAGCGGCATCACCATGTGCCGCCCCCAGCAGCGCTCGCTCGCGTGGCCGAACGGCATGTACCCGGGGGTGGCGTCCGGGTCGAGGGTGTCCCACCGGGCGGGCCGGAACTCCTGCGGGGCCTCCCACAGGGCGGGGTCTCGGTGGGTGAGCAGCGGCAGCACGAGCACGTCGTCGCCGGGCCCGATGCGGGGGTCGAGGGCGGGGTACTCGGGGCTGCGGTTGCGCAGCAGGTTCCAGGAGGGCGGCAGCAGCCGCATCGCCTCGTAGAGGATGTTCCGGTTCGAGTCGCCGTCGTCGAACGGGGAGCCGAGCCACAGGGCGTTCGCGACGAGCGTGGAGACGGTGAAGCAGACGGGAGCGGCCGCGCGCCGGTACATGCCCATGGCGTACCGGCGGTCGTGGTACCCCTCGGCCTCGGCGAACAGGCTGCCGATGTGGGTCAGGTGCGGGCCGGGCCGCGGCCGGCGCGGGAGCGCGGCTCCGGCGACGATCGTGGACCACGTCAGCTTCGGGTCGATCTCCAGCGTCCGGGACATCAGGATCCGCAGGCGCGCGGGGTCGTCGCGCAGGATCAGATCGCGGAGGAAGGTGTGGCCGGTGAGGGGCCACGGCCCCGACAGATCCGCGTCCCGGGGTATCGGGCGCTCCAGGGCCTTGCGCACGTCCTTGCCGATGGTGCGCATCACCGAAGAGGCCTCGGTCTTGGAAATGGAGCGGCCGTGCAGGGGCTTGAATGTCGGGCGCTCGGTCTCGGTGGCCTTTCGCGCGGCGAGAATCCTGTCGGAGAGTTCCGCTCCGGCAATTCCGATGGTGTCCGGTTCCAGCCGGACGAGGTCCTTTCCCAGATGGTCGTCGATGAGTGCCTGGAGTCGGGGGGCGAATACGGTGGCGCGGCGCGTGCGCGCACGCGCCGGGGGTGTGGCTGGCATATGAGGGCTCCGGGGAATGCCGAAGGCCCGTACCCGGCGGGGCCGGAAGGGCCGGGGCCGGCTCTGCCGGGTACGGGCCCGGTGCTGGGATTTCCGGCTTAGTACCAGAAGTACCAGGCGCTCTGCTTCAGGCTCGGCTCGCTCTTCTTGACGAACGAAAGGTCCCGGCAGATCGGGGCACTGCGCAGGACAGCAAGAATCTTGTTCATTTCTTTTCCCTCCTCAGTGTGCTTGCGCACATCAATGGGACGACCGGGTACGGCAGTTGATGTGCAGGGAAAGCGCATCCGCCGTATTGCGTGGCCGCTGCAGCGAGTAGACACGGAAGTGACGGAAGTAGTCAATGGTTCCGCTTTTACGCTGGCCGAATCCGATACCCCGCGGACTTCCCCCGCACCTTCGAATGAATTCGAACGCCGCGTGACGACTCGAATACCGGAACCTCCTGGAATCCGCCTCGTGCCTGTACATGCGGGTGGGCGCGAAACCGCGCACGGTCATACGGCGTCACGTGGCGTTCGACCCGGCACGGGACGGGACCGGCGCAGGACGCGGCCGGGGTGCCCCTATCTCCAGCCAGGCACCTGCGCCCCGGAACGGCCCATGCGTCACCTGATGCGGTGAACCGACCCTTGACGGGCGGCCGGACCGGGTAGGGGCGTGCTGATCTCGTGCGGGGGCCACGGCCAAGGGGCCCCCGCGCCCTCGGACGGAAAGGTCCATCCCGCCGTGACACAGCCGTTTCAACTGCCGGATTTCTACGTGCCCTATCCGGCGCGACTGAACCCGCACCTGGAGGCCGCGAGAACGCACACCCGGCGGTGGGCCCGCGACTTCGGGATGCTGGAGGGGTCCGGCGTCTGGACGCAGCAGGACCTGGACGCGCACGACTACGCGCTGCTGTGCTCGTACACCCACCCCGACTGCGACGGCGACGCGCTGGACCTGGTCACCGACTGGTACGTGTGGGTGTTCTTCTTCGACGACCACTTCCTGGAGGTCTACAAGCGCACCCAGGACCGCGAGGGCGCGAAGAAGTACCTCGACGGGCTGGCCGCCTTCATGCCGATGGACCTCGCCGACGGGTTCCCCGAGCCCGCGAACCCGGTCGAGGCGGGCCTGAAGGACCTGTGGTCGCGGACGGTGCCCGCGATGTCGATGGACTGGCGGGAACGATTCTCCGAGTCGACGAGGAACCTCCTCAACGAGTCGATGTGGGAGCTCCACAACATCAACATCGGCCGCGTGGCCAACCCGCTCGAGTACATCGAGATGCGCCGCAAGGTCGGCGGCGCCCCCTGGTCCGCGGGGCTGATCGAGTACGTGTCCGCCGAGGTGCCGGCCCGGGTCGCGCACGCGCGCCCGCTCGAGGTGCTGCGCGACGCGTTCTCCGACGCGGTGCACGTCCGCAACGACATCTTCTCCTACCAGCGCGAGGTGGAGCAGGAGGGCGAACTCTCCAACGCCGTCCTGGTCCTGGAGACCTTCCTGAAGTGCACCACCCAGGAGGCCGCCGACCTGTCGAACGACCTGCTGACCTCGCGGCTCCAGCAGTTCGAGTACACGGCCCTCGCCGAGGTCCCCGCGCTCGCCGCCCGGCACGGGCTCGACCCCGTCGAGCAGGCGTCCGTACTCGCGTACGCGAAGGGCCTGCAGGACTGGCAGTCCGGCGGCCACGAATGGCACATGGTCTCCAGCCGCTACATGAACGCGCAGGCCAAGGCGGGAGCGGCGGCCCCGCTCACCCTGCCCTTCATGCCCAGCGGGCCCGGAACCGCCGCCCTCGACCTGCGTTCGGTGTTCACCCCCCGCGCCATGGACATGCGCCGGCGCAGCTTCACGCACGTGCCGCTGCGGAAGGTGGGCCCTTCCCTGCTGCCCGACTTCCACATGCCCTTCCCGCTCACCCTCAGCCCGCACCTGGATCGGGCCCGCCGCGAACTGGTGCTCTGGTCGCGGGAGATGGGCCTGCTGACCGTGCAGCCCGGCGATCCCGGCTCCGACATCTGGGACGAGGACAAGCTGGTCGGCATGGACTTCGCCCTGTGCTCGGCGGGCATCGACCCCGACGCCACGGCCGAGTCCCTGTGCCTGAGCGCACAGTGGCTGACCTGGGGCACGTACGCGGACGACTACTACCCCAAGGTCTTCGGCGGCTCGAAGTCACCCGGCGCGGCCCGGGCGGCGACCGACCGGCTGATCTCCATGATCCCGGTCGATCCGGCCGGGGCCCCGGAGCCGGTCACCGCGATGGAGCGGAGCCTGAAGGACCTGTGGGCCCGCACCGTCGCCGGGATGGGCGCTGCGGCGCGCGCGGAGTTCCGCGGGCACGTGACCGGGATGCTGGACAGCTGGGTCTGGGAGATCGGCAACGCGGCCGTGAACCGGATTCCCGACCCGGTCGACTACGCCGAGATGCGCCGCTTCACGTTCGGTTCGTACCTGACGATGTTCCTGGCCAGGTTCGGCCACGAGGGCGACGGCGTCCCGCCCGAGGTCTACCGGGACGGCGTGATGCGCTCACTGGAGAGCGCGGCGGCGGACGTCGGGTGCATCGTCAACGACCTCCACTCGTACCAGAAGGAGATCGAGGTCGAGGGCGAGGTCCACAACCACGTCCTCGTCACCCAGAACTTCTTCGACATCGACTACCCGCAGGCGTTCGCGATCGTCGCCGACCTGCTGGAGCAGCGCACCCGGGAGTTCGAGCACATCCGGGACCATCAGCTGCCGGTGCTGTACGAGGACCACGGCCTCGGCCGGCGGGCGCGCGCCTCGCTCGACGCGTACGTGCGGGAGCTGGAGGACTGGATGGCCGCCGTCCTGAACTGGCACCAGAACGTGCGCCGTTACCGCGACGAGGACCTCTACCCGAGGCCCACCGGGCTGACCCCCGGGGCCTGGAGCTCCTCCTTCGGCATGTCGGCGGCCCGCATCACCCTGCCCGCCTGATCCCGCACCGCCCGGCCCGGCCCGGCCCGGCGGTGCGCGTACCGCCGGGCCGGGCGGGCGGACTGCGTTCCTGCGGGCGCGGTTACCGCGGACCGGTCCAGCCGGCCGGGACGTGGCCGAGACGGACGCGCTGGGGGTGGTCGCCGACGGGGACGGAGACCCGTTTGGTCCCGGTGGCGAAGTCGATGGCGGTGACCCGGTCGGCGCCGCTCTCGGAGATCACGCAGGCCGTGCCGTCCCCGTCTACGGTGGCCCAGTACGGCTTGTCGGCCCGGACCAGCTGCCCCTCGGTGAGGGTGGCGCGGTCCACGACGGTGGCGTAGTCGTCCATGGTGCCCGCGATGCAGAGCTTGGCCCCGTCCGGGCTCATGGACATGCCGTGGTGGCGGGAGTCGTTGACCCAGGTGGTGCGGTCCGCGTTGGTGGCGGGATTGCGGGGCAGCTCCTTGATCCGGGTGATCCGGTCGGTGGCCACGTCGTATTCGACGACCCCGTTGAAGAAGGACACCTGGAAGTAGAGCTTGGACTCGTCGGGGCTGAACGACATGGGGCGGACGGCGTCGGACAGGTCCGGGCGGCCGAAGGCGTCCAGCCGCTCGCGCATGTCGATCACGCGGACCGTGCGGAAGGTCTGAGCGTCGACGACGGTGATCTTCCGGTCGCCCTTCGTCCAGTCCAGCCACGGGGCGTCGAGGGCGGAGGTGACGTCCCCGATGGAGCTGTTCCACAGGTGGCGGCCGTCCCGGGAGAAGGTGTTCTCGTGGGGCTTGTCGCCGGTCGGGAAGGAGCCGAGCTGGCGCCCGGTGGCGATGTCCAGGACGTGCACGGTGTTGGCGGTGGAGGCGGAGACGGCGACGCGGGTGCCGTCCGGCGAGACCGCCATGTGGTCGGAGCGGTAGCCGGCGACGGGGAAGCGCCAGTTGACCCGGCCCGTGCGCACGTCGATCGAGACGACGTCGGCGAAGCTGGGGCGGGAGGCGACCACGGCGGTGCCGTCCGGGGTGGTGTACATGTCGTCCACGAACTGGTCGTGGCCCTCTCCCGCAGTGTTGCGGATGCCGAGGAAGAAACCGAGCTTGATCGGATCGAGGTAGATCTCCCGGAGCCGCTCCTCCTTGTCGGGGATCATGTTGATCCGGCCGACCTTGGCGAGGTCGCCGGTGGAGGCGAGCACATCGGCGGTGCCCTCCCAGTTGTTGCCGACGAACAGCACCTCGCGGACCCCGGGGCCGGCGGCGACCGGCCCGGAGGCCGATGCCGGGCCCCCGGCGAGCGAGGCCGCGACCAGCGCACAGCCGGCGAGGAGCGTGAGGACGGGGGTGCGGGCCGTGCGGGCGGTGCGGATGGTGCGGGCAGTCCTGGACATCCGCTCAACTCCGTTGCAGCGAGGCGCTGTTACCGGCGGGTAAAATAGGCGGAACAGCAAAAGGGCGCAACCCCGAGGTCACGCCCTTTTCTTCACACCCGCTTCTTCACGCCCTCTTCCTCACACCCTTCAGGCGACGGAGCCGATCCTGCCGATCACCGTGTTCGAGGTGTCCGGGTGGATCGGTATGTGCGCTCCGGTGAGGGCCGCGCCGGAGCCGCCGCGGCGGTTGGCGACGATCTCGGCGGCGATGGACAGCGCGGTCTCCTCCGGGGAGCGGGCGCCGAGGTCCAGGCCGATCGGGGAGCGCAGCCGGGCCAGCTCGAGCTCGCTCACGCCGACCTCGCGCAGCCGCTCGTTGCGGTCCTCGTGGGTACGGCGGGAGCCCATGGCGCCGACGTAGGCGACGGGCAGTTTGAGGGCCAGTTCGAGGAGCGGGACGTCGAACTTGGCGTCGTGGGTGAGCACGCACAGGACGGTCCGGCCGTCCAGCGAGCCCGCCGAGGACTGTGCCTCGAGGTAGCGGTGCGGCCATTCGACGACGATCTCGTCCGCCTCGGGGAAACGGTTCTTCGTCGCGAACACGGGTCGCGCGTCACACAGGGTCACGTGGTAGCCGAGGAATTTGCCGATCCGCACCAGGGCGGACGCGAAGTCGATGGCACCGAAGACGATCATCCGCGGCGGCGGGACGCTGGACTCGACGAGCACCTTGAGCGGCTCTCCGCACAGCCGGCCGTCGGCGCCGATCTCCAGCACGCCGGTCCTGCCCGCGTCCAGCATGGCGCGGGCCTCCTCGGCGATGGTGCGGTCCAGCTCGGGGTGGCCCCCGAAACCGCCCTCGTGGCCGCCGTCGCCCCGGACGAGTACGGCGCGGCCCTTGAGCTCGGCCGGCCCCTCCGCGACCCGGGCGACCGCCGCGGCCTCACCGCGGGCGGCCGCGGCCAGCGCGGCCGCGAACACCTCGCGCGCCGGGGATCCCACGGGGACCGGGGTGACGAGGATGTCGATGATCCCGCCGCAGGTCAGACCCACGGCGAAGGCATCGTCGTCGCTGTAGCCGAAGCGCTCCAGGACGGTCTCGCCGTCCTCCAGCGCCTGCCGGCACAGCTCGTACACCGCGCCCTCCACGCATCCGCCGGAAACCGAGCCGATGGCCGTGCCCTCGCTGTCGACGGCGAGTGCGGCTCCGGGCTGCCGGGGCGCGCTCCCGCCGACCGCCACCACGGTGGCGACGGCGAAGTCACGTCCCTGCTCGACCCACCGGTTCAGTTCTTCGGCGATGTCCAGCATGTGCGGCCTCCTCGGAGGGGTTCGGTTTCCAGTATCGGATGCGTGGAGGGTCAGGTCTTGATCACGGGCCCGGCCTTACTTCACACCGAGCCACGCCTCGATCGGGTGGAGGGCGAAGAAGACCAGGAAGACACCGGTCAGGACCCACATGAAGGCGCCGATCTCGCGGGCCTTGCCCTGCGCGATCTTGATGGCCACGTAGGAGATGACACCGGCGGCGACACCCGGGGTGATCGAGTACGTGAAGGGCATGACCACCACGGTCAGGAAGACCGGGATGGCGGTCGCGGTGTCGGCCCAGTCCACGTGGCGGGCGTTCTGCATCATCATCGCGCCGATGACGACCAGGGCCGCGGAGGCAACCTCACCCGGGACGATCTGCGTGATCGGGGTGAAGAAGAGGCAGGCGGCGAAGAACAGGCCCGTGACGACGGAGGCGAGGCCCGTGCGGGCGCCCTCGCCGACGCCGGTGGCGGACTCGACGAACACGGTCTGGCCGGAGCCGCCGGTGAAGCCGCCGATGGCGCCGCCGGCACCGTCGATGAACAGCGCCTTGGACAGGCCCGGCATACGGCCCTTGTCGTCGGCGAGCTTGGCCTCGGTGCCGACGCCGATGATGGTGGCCATCGCGTCGAAGAAGCCGGCGAGGACCAGGGTGAAGACGATCATGCCGACGGTCATGACGCCGACGTCGCCCCAGCCGCCGAACTCGACCTTGCCGAAGAGCGAGAAGTCGGGCATCGAGACGGCGGAGCCGTTCAGGGTCGGCGGGCCGTTGCGCCAGGCCTTCGCGTCGATGTCCGCGACGGCGTTGAGGATCGCGGCGAGCACGGTGCCGCCGACGATGCCGATCAGGATCGCGCCGGGGACCTTGCGGGCCTGCAGCATGAAGATGGTCAGCAGGGTGACGCAGAAGATCAGGACGGGCCAGCCGGCGAGCTCACCGACCGAACCGAGCTGGACCGGGGGGCCGAACTCGGAGCCCTTGCCGACGAAGCCGGCCTTCACGAGGCCGATCAGGGCGACGAACATGCCGATGCCCATGGTGATCGCGTGCTTGAGCGCGAGCGGGATCGCGTTCATGATCATCTCTCGGAGGCCGGTGACGACCAGGAGACAGATCACGACGCCGTACATCACGCACATGCCCATGGCCTGCGGCCAGGTCATCTGCGGGGCGACCTGCGAGGAGAGCACGCCCGAGACGGAAAGTCCCGCGGCCAGCGCCAGCGGTACCTTGCCGACGAAGCCCATGAGCAGCGTGGTCAGGGCCGCCGCGAACGCGGTGGCGGTGATGAGGGCCTTTTGGCTCATCGTGTCTCCGGCGACGTCCTTGCCGGAGAGGATCAGCGGGTTGAGCAGGAGGATGTACGCCATGGCCATGAAGGTCGTGACTCCGCCACGAATCTCATTGCCGACGCTGGATCCTCTATGGGTGATGTGAAAGTACCGGTCGAGCCAAGAACGCCCGGCGGGAGTACGAGAGCCGTCGCCGGCCTCTTCCGCGGTGGTCTTGGGCTCCACAGACGACTGGGTCATGGTGCCTAACTCCCAAGGTTCAAAGGGGCACCCGCATGAAGATTGGAGACGCGGGATTTGGGAAACTCCGTTTGGCTGCACGACCCGGGGTGACGGCCCGAGGCGACGCGAAAATCACTGCGTGTACTGCGGGTACTGCGGGGGTTCTGCGGTACTGGCGGCGGCTCCGGGGTGCCGGGGCCACCGGGTGTTGCGCGGGGGTACTGCCGGGGGAACGGACCGCGAGCGGTGCGGTTTTCGTACTCCGGACTTCTTGCTCCGGGCGGTGTGGCTGGAAGTGTGACGTTCCCGGTGTCACACCGCCCGGAAATCTGTGGGGGTCCGGGGGCCTCGCGGCCCCCGGACCACGCCGTCCTAGAGGGTGCCGGTGAGGGCTTCCGGTCGGATCGGCGTCTTGTTGAGCTCCAGGCCGGTCGCCTGCCGGATCGCCGCGAGGACGGCCGGGGTGGACGACAGGGTGGGGGCCTCGCCGAGACCGCGAAGGCCGTACGGCGCGTTCGGGTCGGCGAGCTCCAGGACGTCGACCGGGATGGTCGGGGTGTCGAGGATGGTCGGGATCAGGTAGTCCGTGAAGGAGGGGTTGCGCACCTTCGCGGTCTTCGGGTCCACGATGATCTCCTCCATGACCGCCACGCCGAGGCCCTGGGTGGTACCACCCTGGATCTGGCCGACCACGGAGAGCATGTTCAGGGCCTTGCCGACGTCCTGGGCGGTCGCCAGCTCGACGACCTTGACCAGGCCGAGCTCGGTGTCCACCTCGACGACCGCGCGGTGCGCGGCGAAGGTGTACTGGACGTGGCCGTCGCCCTGGCCGGTCTTCAGGTCGAAGGCGACCGTCGGACGGTGGCGGAACTCGAGCTCGAGGTCGATGGCCTCGTTCTCGAGGATGTCGGCGATGTCCGCGAGGACCTCGCCGCCGTCGGTGACGACCTTGCCGCCCTCCAGGAGGAGCTCGGCGTGCGCCCAGGCCGGGTGGTAGGAGCCGTTCTTGCGGCGGCCCATCTCCAGCAGCGCCTCGCGGACGTGCTCACAGGTGTTCTTCACCGCGCCACCGGTCATGTACGTCTGCCGCGAGGCGGACGTGGAACCGGCGGAGCCGACCTGCGTGTCGGCCGGGTGGATGGTCACCTGCGTGACGCCCAGCTCGGTACGGGCGATCTGCGCGTGGACGGTGACACCGCCCTGGCCGACCTCCGCCATGGCCGTGTGGACCATCGCGACGGGCTCGCCGTTGATGACCTCCAGACGCACGCGGGCGGTGGAGTAGTCGTCGAAGCCCTCGGAGAAGCCGACGTTCTTGATGCCGACCGCGTAGCCGACGCCGCGGACGACGCCCTCTCCGTGGGTGGTGTTGGAGAGGCCGCCGGGCAGCGCGCGGACGTCCGCGCCCTCGCCGGCGGTCTCCCACTGGCGCTCCGGCGGCAGCGGGCGGGCCTTGACCCGGCGCAGCAGCTCGGCGACCGGGGCCGGGGAGTCCACGACCTGGCCGGTGGGCATGATCGTGCCCATCTCCATGGCGTTGAGCTGGCGGAACTCGACCGGGTCCATGCCCAGCTTCGCCGCGAGCTTGTCCATCTGGGCCTCGTACGCGAAGCAGGCCTGGACGGCGCCGAAGCCGCGCATCGCGCCGCAGGGCGGGTTGTTCGTGTAGAGGGCGATCGCCTCGATGTCGACGTCGTCGATGACGTACGGGCCGACGGAGAGCGAGGAGGCGTTGCCGACGACCGCCGGGGAGGCGGAGGCGTACGCGCCGCCGTCCAGGACGATCTTGCACTTCATGTGCGTGATCTTGCCGTCCTTGGTGGCGCCGTGCTCGTACCAGAGCTTCGCCGGGTGGCGGTGCACGTGGCCGAAGAACGACTCGAACCGGTTGTAGACGATCTTGACCGGCTTGTTCGTGGCGAGGGCCAGGAGGCAGGCGTGGATCTGCATCGAGATGTCCTCGCGGCCGCCGAAGGCACCGCCGACGCCGGACAGCGTCATGCGGACCTTCTCCGGCGGGAGGCCGAGGACCGGGGCGATCTGCTGGAGGTCCGAGTGCAGCCACTGGGTGGCGACGTAGAGGTCGACACCGCCGTCCTCGGAGGGCACGGCCAGGCCGGACTCCGGGCCGAGGAAGGCCTGGTCCTGCATGCCGAAGGTGTACTCGCCCTCGACGATGACGTCGGCGCGCTTGCGGGCCTCCTCCACGTTGCCGCGGATGATCGGCTGGCGGTGCACGATGTTCGGGTGCGGGACGTGACCGGAGTGGTGGTCGTCGCGGCCCTCGTGGATCAGCGGCGCGTCGGCGGCGAGGGCGGAGGCCTCGTCCGTGACGAGCGGCAGCTCCTTGTAGTCGATCTTGATCTTGGCCGCGGCGCGGCGGGCGGTCTCCGGGTGGTCGGCGGCCACGAGGGCGACCGGCTCACCGTGGTGACGCACCCGGCCGTTGGCGAGGACGGGGGTGTCCTGGATCTCGAGGCCGTAGTTCTTCATCTCGGCCGGCAGGTCGTCGTACGTCAGCACCGAGTAGACGCCCGGCATGGCCAGGGCCTCGGAGATGTCGATGGAGACGATCTCGGCGTGGGCGACGGTGCTGCGCAGCGTCTGGCCCCACAGCATGTCCTCGTGCCACATGTCCGAGGAGTACGCGAACTCACCGGTGACCTTGAGGGTGCCGTCCGGGCGGAGCGTGGACTCGCCGATGCCGCCCTTGTTGTGCTTCTGGGTGACGTTGGTCGGCGTGCCGGCCGGTACCGTGCGGGTGTTCTGAGCCATGGTCAGACCGCCTCTCCCTGACGGGCGGCCGCGAGGCGGACCGCGTCGAGGATCTTCTCGTAACCCGTGCAGCGGCAGAGGTTGCCGGACAGGGCCTCACGGATGTCCTGGTCGGACGGGTCGGCGTTGCGCTCCAGGAGCTCGTCCGCCTGGACCAGCAGACCCGGGGTGCAGAAGCCGCACTGGACCGCGCCGGCGTCGATGAACGCCTGCTGGATGTTGGAGAGCTCGACGCCCTCACCGGTCTGGGAGTCGCCCGGCTTGGCCGCCCAGCGCTTCGCCTCGTCGGTGGAGACGCCGTTGCTGCCGCAGCCGCCGGTGCCGCAGGCACCGCCGTGGCCGTGGGCCTCGCGCTGCTTGGCGAAGTCGGCCAGGCCCTCGACCGTCACGACCTCGCGGCCCTCGACCTGACCGGCCGCGACCAGACAGGAACAGACCGGCACGCCGTCGAGGCGGACGGTGCAGGAACCGCACTCGCCCTGCTCGCACGCGTTCTTGGAGCCGGGCAGACCCAGGCGCTCACGCAGCACGTAGAGAAGGGACTCGCCCTCCCACACGTCGTCGGCTTCCTGCGGACGACCGTTGACAGTGAAATTGACGCGCATGGTTACGCAGCCCCTTCAAGCGAGCGGCCGTTGCCGCGGTACTGCTCCCACGTCCAGACCAGCTGGCGGCGAGCCAAGATGCCGACCGCGTGACGGCGGTACTTCGCCGTGCCACGGACGTCGTCGATCGGGTTGCACGCGCCGGAGGCGAGCTCACCGAACTGCTTGGCGATCGACGGGGTGATGACCTTGCCGGACTCCCAGAAACCGCCCTCTTCGAGCGCGGCGTTCAGGAACTCCTCGGCGGCCTTGGCCCGGATCGGGGTCGGGGCGGCCGAGGCGATACCCGTACGCACGGTGCGGGTGTCGGTGTGCAGCGCGAGGCCGAAGCCGCAGACCGCGATGACCATCGCGTTGCGGGTGCCGACCTTGGAGTACTGCTGCGGGCCCGTGGCGTTCTTGATGTGCACCGACTTGATGAGCTCGTCGGCGGCGAGCGCGTTGCGCTTCACGCCGGTGTAGAACTCGTCGATCGGGATCAGGCGCGAGCCGCGTACGGACTCGACCTCTACCGCGCAGTCGGCGGCGAGCAGGGCGGGGTGGGAGTCACCTGCGGGCGAGGCGCAACCGAGGTTGCCGCCGACGCCGCCGCGGTTGCGGATCTGCGGGGACGCGACCGTGTGCGAGGCGAGCGCGAGACCCGGCAGCGTTCCGCGCAGGTTCTCCATGATCTGGGTGTACGGGACGGAGGCGCCGAGCTTGGTGACCTCCTCGCCTACCTCCCACTCCCGCAGCAGCCCGATGCGGTTGAGGTCAAGGAGGTACTCCGGACGGCGGTGGTCGAAGTTGATCTCGACCATGATGTCGGTGCCACCCGCAATCGGCACAGCTGTGGGGTACTCGGCCTTAGCGGCGAGTGCCTCCTCCCAGCTGGCGGGGCGAAGGAAGTCCATGTGCGGCTCTCTTCTTCTTCATCGTGTCGTTCACTTCAAGCCAGGAGGCCCGGGGGGCCCTCGACTGGTCGTTCACGTGCTGTTAACGCGGTGTGGAGTCAGTACACAAGCCGCGCGTCCCCCCGGTGCAGTCACCGAAACCATGAAGGAGTTGGCTGGCGGCCTCCCTCGTCTTGTAGATTCGTATGAAAGGCAGGATGCAACGACCTGCCCGATTTCCAACGGCAACATTCGAGACAGATCGGCGGCGACACCATGCGGCTGCGCGCACTGCTGGAAACCGAGGCGCTGGGGCTGCGGCTGCTGGGCGGCGAGGACGAACTCGACCGGACGGTCCGCGGCGTCATGACGACCGACCTGAGGGATCCCAGCCGATACCTCACAGGGGGCGAGCTCGTCCTCACTGGCCTGGCCTGGCGAAGAAATTCAGCCGACTCCGAGCCGTTCGTACGAATCCTGGCGAGCGCGGGCGTCGCGGGCCTCGCGGCCGGCGAGGCGGAGCTCGGGGACATCCCCGACGATCTCGTTTCAGCCTGTCGGCGCAACCGGCTGCCGTTGTTCGCTGTGAACGAAGACGTTGCATTCGCCACGATCACCGAGTACGTCGTGCGCCAGGTCTCGGGGGAGCGTGCGGGCGATCTGGCGGCCGTCGTGGACCGGCACCGCCGCCTGATGACCTCGGGTCCCGCGGGCGGTGGACCCGACGTGGTGCTCGATCTGCTCACCACCGACCTCGATCTGCGCGCCTGGGTGCTGTCCCCCACGGGCCGGCAGATCGCCGGAGCGGGAGAACCCCTGGCATCGGGCGTCTGCGCGACGCTGGCCGGCGAGCACCTGGCGGCGGTCCGCACCGGGCGCAGGGGCCCGCACCGGATCTCCATCCAGGGTATTACCTACTCCCTGTTCCCGATCAGGGGAGCGGGGCGCGGCCCGGGCGGCCCCGGGGCCCGTGACGTGCGGGAAACCGTGCTCTCGGACTGGCTGCTGGCCGTCGAGGCGGACGCGGGCGACTGGCCCGCCGAGCGGCTCGACCTGCTCCAGGGCGTGACCCAGCTGATCGCCGTCGAGCGGGACCGGCGCGACGCGGCCCGTACGGTGCGCCGCCGCCTCGCCCAGGAGGTGCTGGAGCTGGTCCAGACGGGCGCCCCGCCCGCCGAGATCGCCGCCCGCCTGCGGGTGGCGGCCCCGGTGCTGCTGCCCGGGCTGGGCACCGCCCCGCACTGGCAGGTCGTCGTGGCGCGGGTCGACTGGGAGGGCGGGGACATCCCCGGCGGCCCGGTGGCCCAGTCGCTGCTGGAGGAGATCCTGGTCGACCCGTCCGTCTCGGGGCCCGAGCCCTCGGACCGGATCGCGGTGGCCCATGCGGGTGACGAGGCCATCGCGCTCGTACCGCTGCCCGCGCTGCCCGCGGAGCCCGGCGAGGAGAAGGGCGGCCCGGACAGCGCCCTGCACGCCGACGAGCTGCTCTCCGCCGTACGGGAGCCCCTGCAGGCCGGCCTCGACGGCGACGGCCGGCTCACCCTGGGCGTCAGCGCGGCCGTGCACTCCGCGGAGGGGCTGCGCGGGGCGCTGGAGGAGGCCCGGCACGCCCGCCGGGTCGCCGCGGCCCGCCCGGGCCGGGTCTGCGCGGCCGGCCACCACGAGCTGGCCTCGCACGTCCTGCTGCTGCCGTTCGTCCCGGACGACGTGCGCCGCGCCTTCACGGCGCGCCTGCTGGACCCGCTGCGGGACTACGACCGCCGTCACCGCGCGGAGCTGATCCCGACGCTGGAGGCGTTCCTCGACTGCGACGGCTCGTGGACGCGCTGCGCGACGCGGCTGCACCTGCACGTCAACACGCTGCGCTACCGGGTCGGGCGAATCGAGCAGTTGACGTCGCGTGACCTGTCGCGGCTGGAGGACAAGCTCGACTTCTTCCTGGCACTGCGGATGAGCTGAGCAGATCCGGCCACGGGCGGCGGCGGATGCCTGACGCGGCGTCCGGACTTTGTGAAAGAGTTCACCCGACCCCTTGGCCGAAGCCGTCGATCCGTGCTCTCATTTCGGCCCAGGGCTCGACGACGTGCTGCTTGGTTGCTTTGGGGAGGGCAATGTGGCGGATACCGCCATGTCCGGTGCCGGAACTACCGGGGGAGACGACCCCCTCCAGCGGGCGATATGGCGGCTGCGCTCGCGCGGCTGTTGGACCGACGCGGCGGCCCTGCTGACGCCGCACCTGCCCGACGCCGGCGCGGCCGTGCAGCGGACCGCCCTGCTGGTCGAACGGTGCCTGTTCACCGGGCAGGGCTGGGCGGAGGCCGAGGACGCGCTGCGGGTCGCGGAGGCGGTGGCCCGGGACGACGACGAGCGGGGCTCCGCCGCGTGCGAGCGGGGGCAGTTGGCGTACGCGGCCACCGTGCTCGGGGTCCGCGACCGCTCGGACGAGGCCCGTTCGGCGCTGGGCCGGGCGGCGGCGCTGCTGTCCCCGGGGTCCAGGACGCGGCCCTTGCTGGACTTCCGGCGCGGCCTGGTCGCGGAACACCTGGCGGACGCCCCCCAGTCGGCCCGGCCCGCATACCACCGCGCCCACGCCGGGGCCCTGGCCCACGGGGACACCCTCCTCCTGTCGTTCACCTGGCGGCACCTGGCGGCGCTGGCCCTGCGGGACGGGGAGGTGGCGGAGGCCCGCAAGGGCTTCGCGGAGTCCCTGCGCATCCGGGAGGAGCTGGGCTTCCTGATCGGCACGGCCCCGGCGCTGGCGGCCCTGGCCGAAGCCGAGCCGGAACCGGAGGCCGCCCGCCTGCGCGCGGAGGCCCGCCGCCTGTTCCACCTCCTGGGCGGCATCCCCACCTGGCTGGCGGACCAGCTCCACCCGACCCCGGCCACCTGACGGCGCGGGCCCCTGCGGAGCCCCGGTCAGGTGCCGGTGAAGTGGTTGCGGATCAGGGGTTCGATCAGGGGGAGGTCGCCTGCGATCAGGGCCTCCAGCAGGGCCGAGTGCTCCGCCGCGTCCGCGACGAGCTCCGCCCTGCGGACCCGCGGGGCGCCCGGCAGCGGCCACTGGGACCGGCGGTGGAGGTCCTCGGCGACCTGGACCAGCTGGTCGTTCCCGCCCAGGGAGAGGACCTCCCGGTGGAAGGCCCGGTCCGCATCCGCGTACCGCGGGAGGTCACCGGCCGCGGCGGCCTCGGCCGCTGCGGCCGCCGCCGGCCGCAGCGCCGACCAGGCCTCCGCCGGGACCGTACGGGCCAGCCGCAGCATCACCGGTACCTCCAGCAGCGCGCGGACCTCCGCCAGCTCCGCCAGGGCCCGCGGCGTACGCGACAGCACCCGGAAGCCCCGGTTCGGCAGGCATTCCACCGCCCCCTCCAGCGCCAGCTGCTGCATCGCCTCGCGCACGGGCGTCGCGGAGACGCCGAAGCGCTCCCCCAGGGCCGGCCCGGAGTAGATCTCCCCCGGAACCAGCTCCCCGTCGACGAGTGCGGAGCGCAGCGCGTCCAGCACCTGCCCGCGCACCGAATGGCGCAGCACCTTCTGCGTCGGGATCAGCGCCGTCACCCTGACGTGGGCCGCTTCGTGCACTCGGTCCTCCTTCGGGTGTCGACCTGGGCCCTTTGAGGATAGGTGAATCGGTTCGGCACGTGCTGGTACAGGCCACCGAGATCAGTTAAGGTAAGGCTTACCTTTGTCTCTCGTGATCGCGCGAATCGGTGGTTCCGCCATGCCCGACAGCTCCGTCGACGCCCCGCCCCCGCCCGGCTCTCCGGTGGCGGACGCGTACGCACGCCTGTCGCAGGTGTACGACAGGCTGCAGGTCACCGAGCGCGCAGCGCACGAGACCGCCCCTCGCGGTGTGGGGTGGGTCGGTGCGGATGCGCTCGCGGCCGGCGGGGCCGAGCTGGACGGGTACCTCGCCTGGGACGACGCCCAGGTCCTGCGGGACTACGGCCGCCAGGCCCGCCCCGATGTCGTGGCCACCTTCGGCCTGCACCGCTACGCATGGCCCGCGTGCCTGCTGATCACGGCCCCCTGGTTCCTCCACCGGCGGGTGCCCCGGGTGTCGGCGCGGCAGGTGGCCTTCCACCGGACCCAGGGGCGCATGAGCGTGCGCATCGACTCCTTCGCCTGCCTGCCGGACGATCCGGCGGCCGCCCTCCCCGGGGCCCGTGTCGTGCCCGACGAGGAGGCGCTGCGCGGCGAGGTGCGGGCTGCGGTGGCCCAGCACCTCGAGCCCCTCCTGGACGGCTTCGGCCCGCGCACGCGGCGCGGCCGCCGCGCCCTGTGGGGCATGGTGACCGACGAGATCGTCTCGGGCGTCTGGCACCTGGGCAAGCTGGTGGGCGAGGAGCGCCGGGCCAGGGCGGAGCTGGAGGCGCTGCTGCCCGGCAGGACCGCCCCGTACACCGCGGGCGCGGCATTCCGCATGCTCTCCGGCCCGGACGGCGAACGGCTGCCCACCCGGGACCGGGCCAGCTGCTGCCTCTTCTACACGATCCGGCCCGCGGAGACCTGTACCACCTGCCCGCGCACCTGCGACGCGGACCGCATCGTCCGCCTCACGGCTGCCGCCTGACATCTGAACCCACTCGTACGGCTGACCGTAATCGAACACAACTCCACCTGAACGAGCGGCAGTTCGAGTTACAACACCCTATCCGGCGGGCCCCACCCCCCGATGGCGTCCACTTGCCCAGAAACCCGCGTGCCGAGCCGATCTCCTGCGTCACCATGGCTCCCGGAAGGCCGCACACGCGAGGCAGAGGCAAGGGACATCCGCATGAGACTGACCGACATATCGCTGGACTGGCTGCTGCCCGGCAGCCTGCTGATCCTGGGCGTACTTGCGGCAGTTGCGGTACTGGCCCGGGGTAAGCGGGAGGGCGACAAGACCGCGGCCGACGACACGTGGGAGCGCAGCGAAGAGCGGCGGCGGCGCAAGGAAGCCGTCTACGGAACCGCCTCCTACGTCCTGCTGTTCTGCTGCGCGGCGGTGGCCGCCGCGCTCTCCTTCCACGGGCTGGTCGGCTTCGGCCGGCAGAACCTGAACCTCTCCGGGGGCTGGGAGTACCTGGTCCCCTTCGGCCTCGACGGCGCCGCCATGTTCTGCTCGGTGCTGGCCGTCCGCGAGGCGAGCCACGGTGACGCCGCCCTCGGCTCCCGCATGCTGGTCTGGCTGTTCGCGGGCGCGGCCGCCTGGTTCAACTGGGTGCACGCGCCGCGCGGCATGGGCCACGACGGAGCCCCGCAGTTCTTCTCCGGGATGTCGCTCTCGGCGGCCGTCCTCTTCGACCGCGCCCTCAAGCAGACCCGCCGGGCGGCGCTGCGCGAACAGGGCCTGATTCCGCGCCCGTTGCCGCAGATCCGGATGGTCCGCTGGCTGCGGGCCCCCCGGGAGACCTTCGGCGCCTGGTCGCTCATGCTGCTCGAGGGGGTCCGCACGCTCGACGAGGCCGTCGACGAGGTGCGCGAGGACAAGCGCGAGCGGGAGCAGGACCGCCACCGCAGGCGCGACCAGAACCGGCTGGACCGGGCCCGCATCAAGGCCCTGGGCCGGCAGAACCGGGCGTTCGGGCGATCCCGCGCCCGCCAGGTCGACGTGCCGGGGCTGGCCCCCGGGTCGGGCTCCGCGCCGGTCGGCGCGGAGCCGGCCATAGCGGAAACCGGACAACTGCCCGCCCCGCGCCGCCGGCCCTCCCTGCAGGCCGTGCACCGGACCGAGGTCGCTGAGGTGACCGGCCCCCGGACGGTGGACCTCACCGCCGAGGACGACACCCAGACCATCCCCCGCCTCGACTCGCTCGAACGCAAACTCAAGGACCTGGAGCAGCAGTTCGGCTGACGGCCGCACCCGCTCAGGACCTCGGAGGGCCCGCCGGTCAGGCGGGCCCTCCGTCGTACTCCCCTAGGGAGTGTCGTCAAAGTGGCGTCGGCCGCCCGTGAGGGCGGGGCTGGCGGGGTCTGGTGCGTGCGATCGCAAGGCGGAGGAGGGAATCGACGCGGTGGGGGCACCTCCCAGCGGTAGCTGGGGGACGTCGGTGACCGACGACAACGCGGCGAGCGCGCGTGCCAGACCCCGCCAGCCAGACGAGACTTTGACGACACGACCTAGGCCCCGTCGTACATCCCGACGGTGCCGTCCAGCTCGAACCACACCACCTTGCCGCCGGCCTGCACCGGCGCGTCCACGCCCCAGGCGTCGGCGAGGGCCTGCACCAGCACCAGCCCCCGGCCGTGCGTACCGTCGTCGGCGGTCGGTACGTACGGCCGGGGCCGGCGCGAGGCGTAGTCCCGGACCTCCACCCTCAGCCGGTCCGCGGCGAGCCGCGCGGACACCTCCGCGCCCTGGTCGGTGTGGACGAGGGCATTGGTGACGAGCTCGGTGATCAGCAGCTCCGCCACCTCCGCGGTGTCGGCCGGGCACCGGTGGCGCATCAGCTCCCGTAACGCCCGGCGCACTTCGCCCACGGCCTTGAGATCCGCCCGGCGTACGCTTCGGCTGATCTCCAGCGCGTCCACCGCTCCCCCGTCCTCGACGGACGGTTCACGCGGTACGGGCCGCCCTCTTCTCCACTGCTTCCCGGTCTTCGCCCCCACCCGCACGGCGATGTACCTCCCCCGTGTCCCACGGATCTCGAACTGGTCTACGGGATGCATGCCCGCCGGGGCAGTCCGCACTCCTGCGGGCTTACGGGCGCGGCACGTTGCGCAGGTTGGATCGAGCCATCTGGATCATCCGGCCCACCCCTCCGTCCAGCACGATCTTGCTGGCCGAAAGTGCAAAACCGGTCACCATCTCGGCGCTGATCCTGGGTGGAATGGACAAGGCGTTGGGATCGGTCACCACGTCCACCAAGGCGGGTCCCTTGTGCCGGAACGCGTCCTTCAGAGCCCCGGTGAGCTGCTTGGGCTTCTCCACCCGGACCCCGAAGGCGCCCGCCGCGCGCGCGATCGCCGCGAAATCCGGGTTGTGATTGGTCGTTCCGTACGAGGGCAGGCCGGAAACCAGCATCTCCAACTCGACCATGCCGAGCGATGAGTTGTTGAAGAGGACCACTTTGACGGGCAGGTCGTACTGCACGAGGGTGAGGAAATCTCCCATCAGCATCGAGAAACCGCCGTCACCCGACATCGACACCACTTGACGGCCGCGGTCCGTGAACTGTGCGCCGATCGCCTGCGGGAGGGCATTGGCCATGGAGCCGTGGCTGAAGGAACCGATGATGCGCCGCTTGCCGTTCGGGGAAAGATAGCGTGCCGCCCACACGTTGCACATGCCCGTGTCGACGGTGAACACGGCGTCTTCGTCCGCGAGTTCGTCGAGCACCGAGGCCACGTACTCGGGGTGGATCGGGGTGTGCTTCTCCACCTTGCGGGTGTAGGCCTTGACCACGCCCTCCAGGGCGTCCGCGTGCTTCTTCAGCATCCGGTCCAGGAAGCGGCGGTCCGTCTTGGCCTTCACCCGGGTGTTCAGGGCGCGCAGGGTCTCCCGTGCGTCCCCCCAGACGGCGAGGTCCAACTGCGAGCGGCGGCCCAGGTGTTCGGGCCGGATGTCCACCTGGACGATCTTCACGTCGTCGGGCAGGAAGGCGTTGTACGGGAAGTCCGTGCCGAGCAGGATCAACAGGTCGCACTCGTGCGTGGCCTCGTAGGCGGCGCCGTAGCCGAGCAGCCCGCTCATGCCGACGTCGTACGGGTTGTCGTACTGGATCCACTCCTTGCCGCGCAGGGCGTGCCCGACGGGCGCCTTGACCCGGCCCGCGAACTCCATGACCTCGGCGTGCGCCCCGGCGGTGCCGCTGCCGCAGAACAGCGTGACCTTCTCGGCCTCGTCGATCAGCCGGACCAGCTTCTCGATCTCCCCGTCGCCGGGGCGCACGGTCGGCCGCGCGGTCACGAGCGCGTGCTCGATGCTCTTGTCCGGGGCCGGAAGGGAGGCGACGTCGCCGGGCAGCGAGATCACGCCGACGCCGCTGCGGCCGATGGCGTGCTGGATGGCGCTCTGGAGCACGCGGGGCATCTGCTGCGGGTTGGAGATCAGCTCGCTGTAGTGGCTGCACTCGGCGAACAGCCGGTCGGGGTGGGTCTCCTGGAAGTAGCCGAGGCCGATCTCGCCGGAGGGGATGTGCGAGGCCAGCGCGAGCACCGGGGCCATCGAGCGGTGGGCGTCGTAGAGGCCGTTGATCAGGTGCAGGTTGCCGGGGCCGCAGGAGCCTGCGCAGGCGGCGAGCCGGCCGGTGATCTGGGCCTCGGCCCCGGCGGCGAAGGCGGCCGTCTCCTCGTGACGGACCTGGATCCACTCGATGCCGCCCGTGCGCCGGATGGCGTCGACGACCGGGTTCAGGCTGTCGCCGACGACTCCGTACATCCGGCGCACGCCGGCGCGCACGAGGATGTCCACGAACTGCTCGGCCACGTTCCGCTTGCCCATGGAGGGGCGCCCCTTCCGTTGCCTGCCAGGTGCGCCTCCCATCCATGCACGTTCCGCCGGTTCACGCCTCCCAGACCGCGGCGGCCGTCCGGTCGTCGGCGTAGCCCTTGAGGCGGAGCTGGGTGTCCGCGAGGAAGGCCGCGAGGCCGGGGGGCTCCGGGTCGGCCCAGCGGGCCGCGAGTTCGGCCGAAAGGAGGCCCTCCTCGCGCATGGGGTCCGCCAGCCCGCCGGAGCAGAGCAGCAGGGTGTCGCCGGGGCGGGCCACGGCGGCCCGGAACCGGAACCCGTCCCCGCCGGTCTCGGTCGAGTCCGGCTCCGGCTCCGGCTTCGGTGCCGGTTCGGGTTCCAGGTCCTGCCAGGCCCCCGCCCGGAGCCGGAACAGGCCGCCGGCGCCCGCTCCGAAGCAGACCCGGGTCTTGCACTCGGGGTCGATGGGGAGCAGCAGCACGCGCAGGCCGGCGGTGTACGCGTCCTCCGGGAGCCCGAGCTCGGCGGCGTGCGCCCGCAGGCGGCCGTAGCCGCGGTCGGTCAGCCGCTGGAGCCCCGAGCGCAGGGCGTCGCGCCGGCCGGCGCGGATGTCGTCGGCCAGCCGCTCCCGGCTCCGGCCGACGGCCGATGCCATCCAGCGGCACAGCTCGACGGCGGCCTCGGCGGCCCCGGGGGCGGCCCTGTCGCCGCCGGCGAGGGCCACGAGGACCAGGGCGTCGTCGCCGGTGCCGAAGCGGGCGGTCAGCAGGAAGTCCCGCCGGGCCTCGCCGCGGAACCGGGCGGAGTCCCCGCGCACGGAGGTGGCGCGCAGGGTGTACGTCCCGTGCCGGGCCCCCTCGAGGACGGTGTCGGGCACGAGGGCGTCGAGCGTCCCCGGATCGGCGAGGGGCAGCGCCCCGGGCTCGGCGGCATAGGTGGGGGCCCGATCCCCCAGATACCCCACGACGGGCCGCTCCCCGGCCAGGCCCGCAGCCCCCGCCCCGCCGCCGGCAGCGGCACCGGACCAGGACTCGCCGCCGGGGCCGGTACCGCCGCCGGGCCACGACCCACCGGCGGCGCTCGCCCCTGCGGTCTCCCCCGCCCCGGGCCGTGCCTGCCCCGTGGATCCGGTCCACGACTGGCCCGCGGGAGCGGCCGGAGGCTGCGTACCGGACCGCGGGTCGGCATCGGCCCGGGGCCGGACTGCGGAACCGGTCGACGGCTCGTCGCCGGAGGCGGGCGACGGCTCGGCGGCGGGCCGGGCTCCCGGGCCGGACCCGTTGTCGGGCCACGTGCCCGCCCCGGGCGGGGGAGCCCCGCCCGTGTCGGCCCACGGTGCCGGTCCCGCTCCCGCCGCAGCTCCGGCTCCGGCTCCGGCTCCGGCTCCGGGCGAGGAGCTCGTACCGGCGTCGGGGCCCGACTCCGGTCCGGGGACGGGCCAGGAGCCCGCGCCCTGCGCGGGGGCGCGCTCGGGCCACCCGGGGGCGGCGCCGGGGCCCGGGGCCTGTTCGCGTGCCGGCCAGGTGCCGGAGGCCTGCCCGGGGGCGGGGGACGGGGGCTCGGGCGGGGTGTCGCGGGGGACGCCCCAGCGCCAGACCGGCAGTTCAGGAGGCTGCTCCGGGAGCGCCGGCGGCACGGTCACACTGCCGAGGCCGTATCCGGTCGTGCCGGGTTCCCGGGGGTCCCGGGGTGCCGGCGGCTCCGGCGCGGCCTCCCGCCGCGGCCCCGGCAGCACGGCATGCGGCGGCTGCCCGGGACTCACGGACCCCGGCGGCGGACCTGGCGGCACGGCACCCGGCGGCTGCCCCGGCGGCGCCGGCCATGGGGGCGGCTCCGGGGGCCCGGGGGGTGCGGGGCGCGGGGTCGGCACGGCCGGGTCCGGTGGGGACGTCACTGCCGACGCCGAGTGGAAACGGCTCTCCAGTGTGTCCCCCGGGTCCGGGGCCGGTCCGGTGTCCGGGTCCTCGTACAGCTTCTGCCACCAGTCGTCCGCGCCCTGCTGACTCATGGGCCCATTCTCGGCCCCCCAGAGCGGCAGAAAACGCCGAATACGCGAAAAGGGGTCCACCGGGCCGCCGCCCGGTGGACCCCTTTTCGTATCTCTCGTACGACCTACCGGATGTCGTACGCCCGCGCGACCGTCTGGGTGACGGCGGCGCCGTTCGCGTCGGTGAGCTCCACCTTCAGCGTCACCTGCCGGCCGGCCCCGGCCCCGGCGTGGTTCACGACCGCCGACCACCGGCCGCCCCGCTCGGACACCTGTGCCTGCGTCCAGTGCTCACCGTCGTACGAGTACGACAGCTTCACCGACGTCAGCGCGCCCGGGGCGTACCCCGCGTGCCCCGTCACGGCCAGCCCGATCGTCTGCCCGTCCGCCGCCGGCAGCGTCTTCATGCCGTCCGCCGGGATCGAGATCGACGGGAACAGGATCGGGATGGACTGCGAGTACTGGGCCGGGTCCTGCTTCGAGACGAAGGTCCACGTCGTCGCCACCGCCTGCGAGCGCTGCCAGGTGCGCGCCGGCTGGCCGAACTTCTCGATCTGCTGAGTCAGTTCGTACGTGGCCTCCTCCGCCGGGACCTCGAAGACCCCCGACGGGTACCAGCTGTCGCCGATCTGCTCGCCGTCCCGCTTGAGGACGAGCCCGCCGACGTCTCCGAAGGAGCCCTGCTGCGCGAAGTGCCCCGTGTCCCCCCACATCGCGGAGGCGAAGCCGATCAGGTTGCCCTGCCGTTCGGCGGCCAGCTGCGGCCGGCCCGCGGGGTCGCGGCCGGCGACCGGGCCGACGACCCCGTCGTACCAGCTCTCGCTGCGCTGGCCGCCCTTGGCGTAGGTGCGCTGGCGGTCGGTCATGAACTCGCCCCACGGGAAGCTGCTGGAGACCATGTGGTCCCAGGCGGTGTCCCCGGCGGAATAGAGCTCGGTGCGCTTGCCCGGGACGGCCACGGTGTCCAGACCGCCGAAGTACACGGCGTTGCCGAGCGGCCGGTAGGCGCCGGTCAGGTCGACGAAGTCGGCGGCGACGCCCATCGAGTGGTACGTCGACTCGACGGAGCCGAGGTCACGGTCGCGCACCCGGTAGGTGCGCTCCCCCTGCACCGGGCCGTTCTCGATCTGGGCCAGGTTGTAGACGTACGGGCTCTTCGCGCTGCCCTTCCAGGTCAGCGTGACCCGGCCGGCGGCGAGCCTGGCGAGCAGCGCCTTCGCCTCCGCCCGCTCGATGGTCAGGGCCGGGAGCGAGCCGCCCGCGTAGCCGGTGGAGCCGACCCAGCGGCCGGGCGCGTCGCGGTGGGCGAGGACGGCCTTGGCCCCGGCCGCCTTCGCGTTGTCCGCGACCTGGTACAGCGAGCCGTCCTCGGACTTGACCAGCACGATCGCGCCCTTGGCGCCGGCGGCGGCGAGCTCCTGCGGGGTACCGGAGCCCGCGTCGACGAGCGGCGCGCTGCCGGCTGCGTCGAGGTTGTCGCTGCCGGTGGAGGCGGTGATCGGGTGCAGCGCCGGGCCGCCCGCGGCCTTCAGCTCGGAGATCAGGGGCGCGGCCGCGCGCCAGTAGCTGCCGAACTCGAACTCGCCCTCGTGCGCCCGGCCTTCGACCGAGGCGTAGTAGCCGCGGATCGTCCGCCCGCCCATCGCGGTGCCCGCGTGCAGCCAGGACTCGTCCCAGTACCGGGAGAAGGCGAGGGTGGTGCTGCGTGCCTCGCTCGGCCGGTCGGTGGCGATCGAGAGCCGGGCCGCCTTGCGGGCGTCCAGCACGATCACGGTGTCCTTCTTGACCTCCACCTGGGGACGGCCCAGGTAGGTGAGGGAGTCGTACAGCGTGGCTCCGTCACCGGCGTCGAGGGTGCCGACGAAGGCGGAGAGGAAGTAGGAGCCCGGGCGCACCCGGTAGACCTGGTCCACGGCGCCGTCGTTGAAGCGGCGCTCCCCGCCGGCGTCGTCGGTGCCGATGACGTCGAGGGAGGAGGGTCCGGATGCGGGCCTGCCCGCGCGGTCGATCAGCTTGACGCGCAGGGTGACGGTCTCCGGCTCCACGTACAGCGAGAAGGGGGTGGAGACGTGCACGCCGTCCGCGGTGGCGACGACGCGGCCGGTGACGTCCCCGTACTGCGAGCGCTCGAGCCGGGCCGAGGGGTCGAGGGCGAGCGGCACCTTGACGGTGGCGCCGGCCGGGACGGTCACGGTACGCCGGTCCAGGCCTGCGATCCGGCTGCGGACGGCCGAGCCGTCGTTGCCGGTGACCTTCTCGAGGGCGAGGTTCAGGGTGACGGGCCGGGTGCCCGTGTTGGTGTACGGGAGCTCGGCGGTCGTCCGGTCGCTGCGGTCCTGCGGCCAGTGGTACGCGCCGCCCTGCACGGCGGGGGCGCCGGTCACGGTGGTGTCGACGGCGGCCTTGACGTCGAGGCGGCCGCCGCCGGTCTGGCGTACGTCCCCGGGGACGCCGGAGTTCGCGGAGCCGACGAGGGCGGCCTTGACCTGCTGGGGCGTCCAGTCGGGGTGGCGCTGCTTGACGACGGCCGCGGCCCCGGCGACGTGCGGGGTGGCCATCGAGGTTCCGGACATGGACCGGTACGCGTACACCCCGCGCCCGCCCATGGCTGCGGCGGAGATCCCGACGCCGGGGGCGGCGATCTCGGGCTTGAGGGTGTGCCGGAGTCCGGCGGGGCCGCGGCTGGAGAAGGAGGCCGTGGTGTCGTCGCGGTCGACGGCGCCGACGGTCAGCACGCCGGGCGCGCAACCGGGCGAGGAGACCGTGTTGTTGCCGGGGCCGGAGTTGCCGGCGGCGATCACGAAGAGGGTGCCGCTGCTCTGCGCGAGCCGCTCGGCGGCGGCCGACATGGGGTCGTCGCAGGTGGTCCGCGAGGGGTCGCCGAGGCTCATGGAGACCACGTCGGCCTTGCTCTCGACGGCCCACTCCATGCCCGCGATGATCCACGAATCGAGGCCGTAGCCCTCGTCGCCCAGCACCTTGCCGCTGAGCAGTTCGGTGCCCGGCGCGACGCCCTTCCTGGCGCCGCCGCTCTCGGCTCCGGAGCCGCCGACGGTGGAGATGGTGTGGGTGCCGTGGCCCTGGCGGTCCGTGTCGGTGTCGGAGTCGGTGAAGTTCTTCGACGCGGAGACGCGCCCCTTGAGGTCGGGGTGCTCGAGGTCGGTGCCGGTGTCGAGGACGGCGACCTTGGTGCCCTTGCCGTCGTAGCCGGCGGCCCAGGCCGCGGGGGCGTTCACCTGCCGGGTGGACCGTTCCAGGTTCGCCCGGACCTTGCCGTCGAGCCACAGCTTCTTCAGCCCTCCGGCGGCGGCCGAGCGGGAGGACCGGCCGGGCGCGATGTCGGCCCAGAAGGCTGCGGCCTGCTGTTTGTCGGCGGCGAGGGCGACGGCGCCGATGGAGCCGAGGACGAGGGAGCGTTCGGCGCCGCGCGGGGTGGGCGGTGCGCTGCGCGCCCGGTTGACGGAGGCGTCGTAGACCGCGATGAGCGGGAGCTTCTCGGCGTGGGCGTCGTCGTAGCCCTGCCGGATCAGGCCGGTGACGTTGAACAGCTCCCGGTCGACCTGGCCGGCGGCGAGGGCCTTGACCGCGCTCTCGGGGTAGACGTACAGGTCCTTGCCGCTCTGGCGGGTCTGCACGAGCGGCTGCGAGCCGTCCTCGCGCGGCATCGCGGTGGCGGCGGTGCGGCCGGCCGGGTCGGTGGACACCAGGATCCGGTCGCCGGTGACCAGGGTCACGGTGACGGGGGCCGTGGGCTGCTTTCCGGCCGCCTCGCTCCCGGTGAGCGGTCTCTTCGCCGCTCCTCCGGGCGCTCCGTCGACCGGCTGTGCCGCCGACGGGCCGATGGCGGTGACGGCCAGGACGGCCGCGCCGGCCGCTCCCAGTACCGTGCGCGATATCGGGCGCATCGCTCTCCCCAGGTGAATTCCGGCCAACTGCTGCATCGCATGGCAAAGCTGCCCGCAAGTGGCTTCTGACCGGCGGATGTTGGTGCTGCGGTGGCGTCACCTTGGCAGAGGGGCGGGAGGTGCGGCGATGATGTCCGCGGCGGGTTTGCGCCGTGGCCGCTTCCCGCCAGGAACGGCGTCGAGAGGGTGGGTGGACGGGTTGCTGAGTGCGATAGGCCTGGACGAGGGCCAGGAGTCGGCGTACCGCGCGCTGGTGGCGCTGGGGGCGGCGGAGATACCGGACCTGGCGCACCGGCTGGCGCTGCCGGTGCCGCAGACCGAGCGGGCGCTGCGGCACCTGGAGCGCCACGGGCTGGCGGCGCAGTCCTCGGCCCGGCCGGGGCGCTGGGTGGCCGCCCCGCCGGGGGTGGCGCTGGGGGCGCTGCTGACGCAGCAGCGGCACGAACTGGAGCAGGCGGAGCTGGCGGCGGCGCTGCTGGCGCAGGAGTACCGGGCGGAGGCGGCCGAGCCGTCGGTGCACGACCTGGTGGAGGTGGTGACGGGGGCGAGCGCGGTGGCGCACCGGTTCCACCAGCTCCAGGTGGGCGCGGTGGAGGAGGTGTGCGCCCTGGTCAGCAGCCGGCCCCAGGTGGTGACGGGGATGGACAACGAGGCGGAGGAACAGGCCGCCGCGCGGGGCGTCGAGTACCGGGTGGTCATCGAGCGGGACGTACTGGCCCTGCCGACCGGCATCCGGGAGGCGTCGACGGCGCTCGCGCGGGGCGAGGGGGTCCGGGTGACGGGGCAGGTCCCGACCAGGCTGGTGATCGCGGACAGGTCGCTCGCGCTCGTGCCGCTGACGGGGCCGGGGGCGGAGCCGGCGGCGCTGGTGGTGCACGCGTCGGGGCTGCTGGAGTCCCTGACGGGGCTGTTCGAGGCGGTGTGGCGGGAGGCGCTGCCGCTGAGGCTGGGGGACGACGGGGCGGAGGTGTCCGAGGGCACCCCCGACACCACGGACCTGGAGATCCTGACGCTGCTGCTGGCCGGCATGACGGACGCGAGCGTGGCCAAGCACCTGGAGCTGGGGCTGCGGACGGTCCAGCGGCGGGTCAAGGGCCTGATGGAGCTGTCGGGGGTCACGACCCGGCTCCAGCTGGGCTGGCATGCGTACGAACGGGGCTGGGTGGCCCGATAGCCCCTGGTCGGTCAGGCTGAGCGCATGGATCTGCCTCAGCTGTTCATGGTGGGGCTGGTGCTGCTGCTCGGGGTGCTCGGGGTGCTGGTCCCGGGAGTTCCGGGGACCTGGCTGGTCTGGGCGGGCGTGCTGTGGTGGGCGCTGCACGAGCGCTCGGCACTGGCGTGGTCCCTGCTGGTCTCGACGACGGCGCTGCTGCTGGTGGTCCAGGTGATCGAGTGGCAGCTGCCGCCGCGGCGGCTGCGCGGGGTGGGGGTCAGCCGCCGGATGGCGGTGTACGCGGGCGCCGGTGCGCTGCTCGGCTTCGTGGTGGTGCCGGTGCTGGGGGCGGCCGCGGGGTTCGTGGGGGGCATCTACCTCTGCGAGCGGCTGCGGCTGGGCACGCACGGCGAGGCCTGGGCCTCGGTGCGGGCGGTGATGCGGGCGGTGGGGACGAGCGTGCTCGTGGAGCTGCTCGCGTGCCTGATGGTGGTGGGTGCGTGGGTCGGGGCCGTACTGGTCGGCTGACCGACCGCCATGGCGCAACCCCACAAACTCCTGACGCCGAGTCCGTTGATCATCTTGCCCCTGCATCCGGCCCCTGCTTGTGACAGTGGAAGGGACAGCAGTCCGACCAACTGTGAGAAGACCACAAGGGGATGAGCCATGAGCGCTGACCGCACCGGCGTATCCGTCACCGGACTCGGGGCCACCACCCCGCTCGCCGGGGACGTGGAGGCGACCTGGCGGGCGATGCTGCGCGGCGAGAACGGCATCGGGGCCATCGAGGAGGAGTGGGCCCACGCGCTGCCCGTGCGGATCGCGGGGCGGGTGCGGCAGGAGCCGGGTGAGGTGCTGGACCGGGTGCAGGCCCGGCGGATGGACCGGTGCGAGCAGCTGGCGCTGGTCGCCGCGCGGGAGGCGTGGGCCGGAGCCGGGCGGCCGGAGGTGGAGCCGGAGCGGCTCGCGGTGGTCATCGGGACCGGGACGGGCGGGGCGCTGACCCTGCTCGGGCAGGACGACGTACTGGAGGCCTCGGGCGTACGGAAGGTGTCCCCGCACACCGTGCCGATGCTGATGGCGAACGGTCCGGCCGCCTGGGTGAGCATCGACCTCGGTGCGCGCGGCGGCGCGCACACCCCGGTCAGCGCCTGCGCCTCGGGCGCGGAGGCGATCGCGCTGGGCCTGGACCTGATCCGCCTCGGCTGGGCCGACGTCGTGGTCGCCGGCGGTACGGAGGCGTGCATCCATCCGCTGCCGCTGGCCGGGTTCGCCCAGGCCAAGGCGCACTCCACGCGCAACGACGACCCTGCGGCGGCCTCCCGGCCCTTCGACACCGGCCGGGACGGGTTCGTCATCGGTGAGGGCGCGGGCGTGGTCGTCCTGGAGCGGGCCGCCTTCGCGGCGGCGCGCGGGGCCCGGGTCCACGCGACGCTGGCCGGGGCCGGGGTGACCTCCGACGCGCACCACATCACGGCCGCCCACGCGGAGGGCCAGGTACGGGCCATGCGGCTGGCGCTGGCCGCCGCCGGGCTCGCCCCCTCGGACATCGCGCACGTCCACGCCCATGCCACCTCCACGCCTTCGGGGGACCTGGTCGAGGCGCGGTCGGTCACCGAGGCGGTGGGCGGGCACCCGGCGGTGACGGCGACCAAGTCGATGACGGGGCACCTGTTCGGCGCCGCCGGTGCCGTCGGCGCGATCGCGGCGATCCTCGCGGTCCGGGACGGGGTGGTCCCGGCGACCCGCAACCTCGACACCCTCGACCCGGACATCGGCCTGGACGTGGTCCGGGGCGAAGCACGGCACGGGCGGGTGCCGGCCGCCCTGTCCAACGCGTTCGGCTTCGGCGGGCACAACGTCTCGCTGGTGTTCACGGCGTAGGACCGCGGCCGTAGGTCGTGCTCGGCCGCAGGCCCGATGCGGGACGCCGGCGGTGCGGCGAGGATGGCGCGTATGACGGAGTTCAAGGGTTTCAGCGAGGCGGAGCTGGCGTACCTCGGGTCGCAGCGTCTGGGGCGGCTGGCGACGGTCGACGCGGCCGGGCAGCCGCAGGCGAACCCGGTGGGGTTCTTCCCCCAGGAGGACGGGACGATCCTGGTCGGCGGCCTGGCCATGGGTACGACGAAGAAGTGGCGGAACCTCCAGGGCAATCCGAGGCTCGCGCTGGTGGTGGACGATCTGGTGAGCACCCGGCCGTGGCGGGTCCGCGGGATCGAGATCCGCGGCCGCGCCACGCTGGAGACGGGCCCGCACGCGCTGGGCCCGCACTTCAGCCCGGAGGTGATCCGGATCCACCCGGAGCGGGTGTTCGCGTGGGGCCTGGAGGCCTGACGCCCGGCCCCGGGCCAGGCCCCTGCCCGGGCAGGGGCAGGGACAGGGGCCGGGGCCGGGGCTTCGCCGGTCAGTAGCGGCCGGTGCGCTTCGCCGCGTAATTGGCGCGGCCCTCCGCCGACTTCATGCGCCAGTCCCGGCGGATCTCGGAGCGGAGCCTGGCGTCCGTCTTGGCGACGATCCGCTGGTTCTCCCGGAGCAGCTTGCGGTAGCTCTCCAGGCGCCGCTCCGGCAGTGCCCCGGACTCGACCGCCCCGAGCACCGCGCACCCCGGCTCGGCCTCGTGCGCGCAGTCGTGGAAGCGGCAGTCGGCCGCGTACTCCTCGATCTCGGAGAAGACCTGGCCGACCCCGGCCTCGGCGTCCCACAGGCCGACGCCTCGCAGTCCGGGCGTGTCGATGAGGACGCCCCCGCCGGGCAGGGCCAGCAGGTTGCGGGTGGTCGTCGTGTGCCGGCCCTTGCCGTCCACGTCGCGCGTGGCCTGCACGTCCATGACGTCGGAGCCGAGCAGCGCGTTCGCCAGGGTGGACTTGCCCGCGCCGGAGATGCCGAGCAGCACGCTCGTACCGCCGGCGACGACGGCCGCCAGTACATCCGTGCCCTCCCCGGTGTGGGAGGAGACGGTGAGAACGTCGACTCCGGGCGCCGTGGTCTCCACGTCCTGGACCAGGTGCGCGAGCGTCACCGGGTCCGGTACGAGGTCCGCCTTGGTCAGGACGACCAGCGGCTGTGCGCCGGACTCCCAGGCGAGGGCCAGGAAGCGCTCGATACGTCCCAGGTCGAGCTCGACGGCCAGCGAGACCGCGATGATCGCGTGGTCGACGTTGGCGGCCAGGATCTGCCCCTCGGAGCGCTGCGAGGAGGTGGAGCGCACGAACGCGGTCCGGCGCGGCAGGTACGTCTTCACGTACCGGGGGTTGCCGGCCGCCTCGACGACGGCCCAGTCACCGGTGCAGATGACGCGGAGCGGGTCGTGCGGCGTGACGAAGGCGGTGTCGGCGCGGACGATGCCGTCCGCGGTCATGACGTCGCACTGGCCCCGGTCCACCCGCACCACGCGGCCGGGGACCCGGCCCTGGTCGCCGTACGGGGCGAACTCGGCCTCCCACGCCTCGTCCCAGCCGAGGGGGGTGAGGGCGTGCGCGTACGCGGAAGACGGGAACGAAGAAGAAGAGAAAGACAAGGGGAACCCTTCACAGGGTGGCCCCGGCAGCGCGCGCTCAGCGGCGCGCGAAGAGGTGTGAGGTCAGCCGGAGACCACGGAAGTGACATTGATGGTCTTCTGGGTGCGGTTCGCGCCCTGCGTGACGACAGTCATCAATTGAACTCACCTCCGGGTCCTGCACGTGCCGGCAGTTCCGCGCTGATCGGCGGGAACACGTTCACCGTAACAAGGGCGCCGAGGAGCCCGCCAATTGTTTTCCGGGCGCCCGTCCGGCCCCGCCGCGACGGCGCCCGTCCGGCCCTGCCGCGCGTCCTGTGGGTTCAAGACCGGCGGGCGGGGCGGCTCGTAGTCTGGGCGCATGACTCCCCGACTCGACCTGATCGGCCTGGTCGTCTCCGACATGGCCGCCTCGCTCGCCTTCTACCGCCGCCTGGGCCTGGACATCCCGGCCGGGGCGCAGGAGCAGCCGCACGTGGAGGTCGTCCTCCCCGGCGGGCTCCGGATCGCCTGGGACACGGAGGACGTCGTCCGCTCCTTCGACCCCTCCTGGACGCGTCCCGCCGAGGACAGCCGGCGGGACCTGGCGTTCCTGTGCGACTCCCCCTCGGAGGTGGACGCGGTGTACGCCGAGCTGACGGACGCCGGGTACAAGGGTCACCTGGAGCCCTGGGACGCCTTCTGGGGGCAGCGCTACGCCGTGGTGCTGGATCCGGACGGCTGCGCCGTCTCGCTGTTCGCCCCGGCCGGAGCGCCTGGCGAAGATCCCGCCGGGGCGTAGGCCGCGCACCCGTCCGCCCGGCGCGGCCCCGCACCCCGCGACCGCGGCGCCGGGCCACGGCGGGGTCCGGGCCACGGCGGGTCCGGCGGTCAGTGTTTGCGCAGGCGCGAGGAGTAGTCCTCCGGCGGCAGGAAGTTCGACCAGCGCTCCGGGAACTCGGACGGCATCCCGGCGTCGCCCTCCTCGTCGTCCTCCGACTCGCCCTCGGCCAGCGCCCGCCATGCGGCGGCCCGCGCGACCAGCTGCGCGGCCTCCGCCTCCCGGGCCCGCTCGTTCGCCTCGCGGGCCGCGGCGGTGGCCACGGACGGCCAGACGCGGTCGATGGCGGCGTTCACGGCCGCGCCGACCAGGACGGCGAAGGCCGACACGCCGATCCACAGCAGGACGGCGACCGGCGCGGCCAGCGACCCGTAGATGGTCGGGCCCTCGACGGTGTTGGTCAGGTAGATCCGCAGCAGGAACGAGCCCAGCACCCACATGGCGAGCGCCACCAGCGCGCCCGGCACGTCCTCGATCCACGGGGAGCGCACGGGTACGGACACGTGGTACAGCGTGGTCAGGAAGGCGATGGACAGCAGGGTGACGATCGGCCAGTAGAGGACCGCGATCACCTCGGTGCTCCAGGGCACCCAGCGGACGACCGCGTCCGGCCCCGCCACCATCAGGGGCAGTACGACGGCGCCGATCACCAGGGCGACCACGTACAGCAGGAAGGACAGCAGCCGGGTCTTGACGATGCCGCGCTGGCCGTCGAGCCCGTACATCACGGTGATGGTGTCGATGAAGACGTTGACGGCCCGCGAGCCCGACCAGAGGGCGAAGGCGAAGCCGAGGGAGATCAGGTCCGGGCGGCCGGCTTTGGTGACGTCGTCGAGCATCGGTTTCGCGATGTCGTTGACCCCGCGGTCGGAGAGCACGGTGCCGACCGCGTTCAGGATGTTCTCCTCGATGGAGGCCACGAAGGTGCCGCCCGTCCAGCCGTCCACGTATCCGAGCAGGCCCAGCAGGCCGAGGAACAGCGGCGGCAGCGAGAGCAGCGTGAAGAACGCCGCTTCGGCCGCCAGGCCGAGGATCCGGTACTCGATGCACGAATTGACGGTGTCTTTCAGGAGCAGCCACGCCATCTTGCGCTTGGAGACGTTGCGGTAGAGGGCGCGGGCCCGATGGAGCCGCCCGGGGACCCGCTCGGGTGTTTCTTTTGCTGGCTGCACGTCCTTACGGTATCCGCATGGCAGCCACCACCCACACCGTCACCAACCAGCCCCCTCCCCTGGTGGGCTACGACGTCTACGGCACCGACCGGGCCCTTCGCGAGGGCGTGGAGCGGTACCTGTCGGCCTCTGCGCCCGAACTCCTCGGCGAAGTGCGGGAGGAGCTCTCGGAACTCGGGCGGGCCACGGGCTCGGCGCAGGCCCAGCGGTGGGGTGCGCTGGCGAACGAGAACCCCCCGAAACTTCGTACGCACGACCGGTACGGCAACCGGATCGACGAGGTGGAGTTCCACCCGTCGTGGCACCGGCTGCTCGGGCACGCGGTGGGCGCCGGGCTCACCGATGCGTGGGGGCGGCCGGCCGGGCACCTGCGCCGCGCGGCCGGGTTCTTCGTGTGGTCGCAGGCCGAGGCGGGGCACGGCTGCCCGGTCTCGATGACCCATGCGGCCGTACCGGCGCTGCGGACGGACCCGGAGCTGGCCGCCGAGTGGGAGCCGCGGCTGACCTCGCACGTGTACGAGGAGGGGCTGCGGCCGGCCGCGCAGAAGGGCGGGGTGCTGTTCGGCATGGGGATGACGGAGAAGCAGGGCGGCAGCGACGTACGGGCGAACACGACGGCGGCGAAACCGCTGGGCGCGGCGGGCGAGTACCTGCTGACGGGGCACAAGTGGTTCTGCTCGGCGCCGATGTCGGACGGGTTCCTGGTGCTGGCGCAGGCCCCCGGGGGGCTGACCTGCTTCCTCGTGCCCCGGGTGCTGGAGGACGGCACGCGCAACGCGTTCGCGATCCAGCGGCTGAAGGACAAGCTCGGCAACCGGTCGAACGCGTCGGGCGAGGTGGAGTTCGCCGGGACGTGGGCGCGGCGGGTCGGCGAGGAGGGGCGGGGGGTGCGGACCATCATCGGGATGGTCGCGGCGACCCGGCTGGACTGCGTCCTGGGCTCGGCCGCGCAGATGCGCCAGGCGCTGACGCAGGCCGTGCACCATGCGGAGCACCGCTCTGCTTTCGGAGCACGGCTCATCGAGCAGCCGCTGATGCGCAACGTGCTCGCGGACCTCGCCGTGGAGTCCGAGGCGGCCACCACCCTCGGGCTGCGTCTCGCGGCCGCCTACGACGCGGGGACGGAGCAGGAGCGGGCCTTCCTGCGCATCGCGGTGCCCGCCGCGAAGTACTGGGTGACCAAGCGCTGTACGCCGATGGTGGCGGAGGCACTGGAGTGTCTGGGCGGCAACGGCTACGTCGAGGAGTCGGGGATGCCGCGGCTGCTGCGCGAGTCCCCGCTGAACTCGATCTGGGAGGGCTCGGGCAACGTACAGGCCCTGGACGTGCTGCGGGCCCTGCAGCGGGAGCCGCAGGCGCTGAACGCGTACCTCCAGGAGGTGGGGCAGGCGCGCGGCGCCGACCACCGGCTGGATTCGGCCGTCAAGGGGCTGCTGACGGAGCTCGCGGACCTGGAGGGCATCGAGGCGCGGGCGCGCCGGGTCGTGGAGCGCATCGCCCTGGTGCTCCAGGGATCGCTGCTGGTGCGCTGGGCGCCGCCGGAGGTGGCGGACGCGTTCTGCGCCTCGCGCCTGGGCGGCGACGGGGGCGCGGCCTTCGGCACGCTGCCGCACAGCCTGGGGCTGGGTGCCCTGGTCGAACGGGCGCGGATCGCGGGCTAGTGCCGGTCGGCACACTCCCGGGCCCTGTCCCCAAACAGGTCCGAGCCGGGATCCGGACCCGTTGACCGGGAGCAGGGGTGGCGCCGCGCCGACTCGGCACCACCCCTGATCCGAAAGCCCCGAGGAGGAGCTGTCACGCCGCGAGGCGACGTCCGGACAGTTTCGGTCGGGTGACCGGGACTTGGCGAGAGTTGCATACCGTTGCAACCCTCTGAGTCGGAACCGTCCGCCGTGCGTGCCCGGGGAAGCGGCACGCGCGGACCGCCCGGGCGGATTCCCTCGTACGTCCTGTTCCACACGGGGAGGTTCCGGTGGCCCACACCGCAGGCAGCACGGTCGATGTGGCACGCATCTCGGCCATGGACGCGCGGGAGGCCGCGCGTCTGCTCAAGGGGGTACGGGCGGCCGCGCTGGCCGGGGACCGGCCGCCGGCCGAGCCCCGCCCGGAGATCGCCGAGTCCTGGCGCCGGATGCTGGCCTGCGGGGTGCATCCGGACCGGGACGCGCGCTCGCGGATGCTGTCGACCGCCGAGACCGAGGAGCGGCGGCAGGTCTCGCCGCTGCGGGAGATCCTGCCGGTGCTGCGCGAGGGGCTGCTGCCGACGCTGGACACGGCGCTGCACATCATGGTCGTCGCCGACGCGGAGGGTCGGCTGCTGTGGCGGGAGGGGGCCGCGTCGATCCTGCGCAAGGCGGACCGGCTGGGGTTCTCGGTCGGCGCCGACTGGGACGAGGCGGTGGTCGGCACCAACGGGGTGGGCACCGCCCTGGTGGCCCGGCAGCCCGTCCAGGTGTTCTCGGCGGAGCACTTCGTCTCCAGCCACCACGACTGGACCTGCGCGGGGGCCCCGGTGCGCGACCCGCGGGACGGGCAGCTGCTGGGCGTGGTGGACGTCAGCGGGCCGCTGGCCACCATGCACCCCGCCACGCTGGCGTGGGTGAGCGCGGTGGCCCGGCTCGCGGAGCGGGAGCTGCGGATCCGGCACCTGGAGTCGCTGGAGCGGCTGCGGGCGGTCGCGGCGCCACTGCTGGCCCGGCTGCCCGGGCAGGCCGTCGTGGTCGACCCGCAGGGCTGGACGGCGGCGGTGACGGGCCTGGCCCCGGCGGACCGGATCCCGCTCCCGAAGGGGTTCGGTCCGGGCCGGGTGTGGGTGCCGCAGCTCGGGGAGTGCGTCGTGGAGCCGCTGCCGGGCGGCTGGCTGCTGCGCGTCGCCGAGGGGCCGGGCACGGCGACGGCGGCGAGCCGGGTCGTCCTGGACCTGAGCCGGCCGCGCACGTGGTCCGCGACGGTGTACGGGGCCGCCGGGAGCTGGTCCCAGGAGCTGAGCCCCCGCCATGCGGAGCTGCTGTTCCTGCTGGCGGAGAGCCCGCGGGGGCGGTCGGCGGCGGAGCTGTCGGCGGAGCTGTTCGGGGACCCGACGCGTACGGTGACGGTCCGGGCGGAGCTGTCGCGGGTACGGCGCCACCTGGGAGGGGTGCTGACCCACCGCCCGTACCGCTTCGCGGACGACGTGGAGGTGGAGCTGATCCGCCCCGAGGACCCGGCGGCGCTGCTGCCGCACTCCGCGGCACCGGCGGTGATCAGGGCCCGCCTGGGCCGTACGGGGCAGGCCGTGATTCCCTGACCTGCATGAGCACCATCACACTCACCACCTGGTCCCTGGAAATGACCTCCCCGCAGGACCTGGTCCGGGCAGCCGTCCCGGGGCCCGAGATACAGGTCCGGCGGGCGGAGGTCCCCTCGCCCGAGTTCAGCCGCTTCCTCTACGCCTCGGTGGGCGGTGACATCCACTGGACGGACCGGCTCTCGCTGACCCGCGCCCAGTGGGTGGAGCAGCTGGGCCGTCCCGGCGTGGAGACCTGGGTGGCGTACGACCGCGGGACGCCGGCCGGGTACGTGGAGCTCGACCCGCAGGACGACGGCGTGGTGGAGATCATGTACTTCGGGCTGCTCCCGGACTTCCGCGGGCGCCGGATCGGCGGGCACCTGCTGACGCTGGGCGTGGAGGCGGCGTGGTCCCTGGCGGACCGCTGGCCGGAGCGCGGGGCGACCACGCGGGTCTGGCTCCACACCTGCAGCCAGGACGGCCCGACCGCGATGGACAACTACCTCCGCCGCGGCTTCAAGGTCTTCAGGACGCAGACGCAGGAGAAGGAGTCCGCCCCCACCCCGGGCCCCTGGCCGGGCGCCTGACGCCTCCCGCGGCGCCCGCATTCTTCCGGGCCCGGCCCCCGCCGACGGGGGCCGGGCCCGGTGGCGTCGCAGGCCGGATCCCGGGTGACGGGCGTCACCTTGTCTCGCAATACGGGACCACATCGTCCGAATAATGGACAGTAGTGGACTCCTCCAATCGGCACATGACACGCTTCCGCCATGAATGGAGCTGGAATTGCCTTGGTGAGTCGGCGGCACGTCGACCTCGGCCGCATGTCCAGCGCCATCTGTCCGGCGAGCTGACGGAACCAGCCACCGCCGCACGTCGCCGTCGTCCCCGCCGCTGCGGACGCGTCGACCCCCGAAGCACCTGCATGCCCCCTGAAGGCAGAAGACCGCCCTGACCTCCGGAAACACCGGCAATGGGTGGCTGTCGGCCGCACCTGCTCAGCGGCAGGGCCGATGACAGGGGCTCGCCGCCGCTCCCCCTGACCTTGCATTGACGCCGCCGAAGAAGGATGTACCCCCATGGCCGCCACCCCCGAAACGCCCGCCGCCGCGCGCCGAAAGACCGGCCGTCACCGCGGTGAGGGTCAGTGGGCCGTTGGACACCACACCCCCCTCAACGGCAACGAGCAGTTCAAGAAGGACGATGACGGTCTCAACGTGCGGACACGCATTGAGACGATCTACTCCAAGACGGGCTTCGACTCGATCGACCCCAACGACCTGCGCGGCCGCATGCGCTGGTGGGGCCTGTACACCCAGCGCAAGCCCGGGATCGACGGCGGCAAGACCGCGATCCTGGAGCCCGAGGAGCTGGACGACAAGTACTTCATGCTGCGCGTCCGCATCGACGGCGGCCGGCTGACCACCGAGCAGCTCCGCGTCATCGGCGAGATCTCGCAGGAGTTCGCGCGCGGCACCGCCGACCTCACCGACCGCCAGAACGTGCAGTACCACTGGATCCGGATCGAGGACGTCCCGGAGATCTGGCGCCGCCTCGAGGCCGTCGGCCTGTCGACCACCGAGGCCTGCGGAGACACTCCCCGCGTCATCCTCGGCTCGCCCGTCGCGGGCATCGCCCAGGACGAGATCATCGACGGCACCCCCGCCATCGACGAGATCTACCGCCGCATCGTGGGCAACCCGGACTTCTCCAACCTGCCCCGCAAGTTCAAGTCCGCGGTCTCCGGCTCGCCGCTGCTCGACGTGGCGCACGAGATCAACGACATCGCCTTCGTCGGCGTGAACCACCCCGAGCACGGCCCCGGCTTCGACGTCTGGGTCGGCGGCGGCCTCTCGACCAACCCCAAGCTGGGCGTGCGCCTGGGCACCTGGGTCTCCCTCGACGAGGTCCCGGACGTCTACGAGGGCGTCATCTCGATCTTCCGCGACTACGGCTACCGCCGCCTGCGCACCCGCGCCCGGCTGAAGTTCCTCGTCGCCGACTGGGGCCCGGCCAAGTTCCGCCAGGTCCTCGAGGACGAGTACCTGAAGCGCAAGCTGACGGACGGCCCGGCGCCCGAGCAGCCCAGCGGCCAGTGGCGCGACCACGTCGGCGTCCACCGGCAGCAGGACGGCAGGTTCTACGTCGGCTTCGCGCCCCGCGTCGGCCGCGTGGACGGCGCCACCCTCACCAAGATCGCGGACGTCGCCGAGCAGCACGGCTCCGGCCGGCTGCGCACCACCGCCGAGCAGAAGATGATCGTCCTCGACATCGAGGCGGACAAGGTCGACTCCGTCGTGGAGGCCCTGGAGGCGCTGGACCTGCGGGTCAAGCCGTCCCCGTTCCGCCGCGGCACGATGGCCTGCACCGGCATCGAGTTCTGCAAGCTGGCCATCGTCGAGACGAAGGCGCGCGGCGCCTCGCTGATCGACGAGCTGGAGCGCCGCCTGCCGGAGTTCGCCGAGCCGCTCACCATCAACATCAACGGCTGCCCGAACGCCTGCGCCCGTATCCAGGTGGCGGACATCGGTCTCAAGGGCCAGCTGGTCCTGGACGACGACGGCAACCAGGTGGAGGGCTACCAGGTCCACCTGGGCGGCGCCCTCGGCCTGGAGGCCGGCTTCGGCCGCAAGGTCCGCGGCCTCAAGGTCACCTCGGCCGGTCTGCCCGACTACGTCGAGCGGGTCGTCACGCGCTTCCAGGAGCAGCGCGGGGACGGCGAGCGCTTCGCCGCCTGGGTGACCCGTGCGAAGGACGAGGACCTCTCGTGAGCGAGCGCGCGGCCCCGTTCTACTGCCCGTACTGCGGCGACGAGGACCTGTTTCCGAACGAGACGGGTCACGGCGCCTGGGAATGCAGGGCCTGCAACCGGGCCTTCCAGCTGAAGTACCTCGGGCTGCTGGCCCGGGGCGTTCGGTCCGACACCGCCGGAGGGGACGAGATATGACGACGAGTCAGACAGTCGGCCAGGTGTCGGGGACGCGTGATCTCAAGGCACTGGCGGAGCAGGCGGGCCGCGACCTCGAGGACGCCTCCCCGCTGGAGATCCTCACGTGGGCGGCCGAGACCTTCGGCAGGAAGTTCGCCGTGACCTCCTCCATGGAGGACGCGGTCGTCGCCCACCTGGCCTCCCGCGCCTTCCCCGGCGTGGACGTGGTCTTCCTGGACACGGGCTACCACTTCGAGGAGACCATCGGCACCCGCGACGCGGTCGAGGCCGTGATGGACGTCAACGTCATCACGCTCACCCCGCGCCAGACGGTCGCCGAGCAGGACGCGCAGTACGGCCCGAAGCTGCACGACCGCGACCCCGACCTGTGCTGCGCACTGCGCAAGGTCAAGCCGCTGGAGGAGGGCCTGACCGCGTACGAGGCATGGGCGACGGGCCTGCGCCGCGACGAGTCCCCGACCCGGGCGAACACCCCGGTGGTCGGCTGGGACGAGAAGCGGCAGAAGGTCAAGATCTCCCCGATCGCCCGCTGGACGCAGGACGACGTGGACGCGTACGTGGCCGAACACGGGGTCCTGACCAACCCGCTGCTGATGGACGGCTACGCCTCGGTCGGCTGCGCCCCCTGCACCCGCCGCGTGGCGCAGGGCGAGGACGCACGGGCCGGCCGCTGGGCCGGACGGGCCAAGACCGAGTGCGGACTGCACGGCTGATGAGCCGATCCAGAGCAACCGAAGACCCGACTCTCGAAGAACCGACGGAGACGAGAACGATGAGCGTGAGCGACCAGGGCGCCACCGTGTGGCTGACCGGGCTGCCGAGCGCGGGCAAGACCACCATCGCCTACGCGCTGGCCGAGCGGCTGCGCGCCGAGGGCCACCGTGTGGAGGTCCTCGACGGCGACGAGATCCGCGAGTTCCTCTCCGCCGGCCTCGGCTTCACCCGCGAGGACCGCCACACCAACGTGCAGCGGATCGGCTTCGTCGCCGAACTCCTCGCGAGCAACGGCGTCAAGGCGCTCGTACCGGTGATCGCGCCGTTCGCGGACAGCCGCGAGGCCGTCCGGGGGCGCCACGCGGCCGCCGAGACGAACTACCTCGAAGTGCACGTGGCCACCCCGGTCGAGGTCTGCTCCGAGCGTGACGTGAAGGGCCTGTACGCCAAGCAGGCGGCGGGCGAGATCTCCGGTCTGACCGGCGTCGACGACCCGTACGAGGCACCGGAGACCCCGGACCTCCGCATCGAGTCGCACACGCAGACCGTGCAGGAGTCGGCTTCGGCCCTGCACGCGCTGCTCACCGAGAGGGGTCTGGCATGACCGCCACCGTCGCACACGTCCACGAAGGGACGGACGCGCCCTACGCGCTGTCGCACCTCGACGCCCTCGAGTCGGAGGCCGTGCACATCTTCCGTGAGGTGGCGGGTGAGTTCGAGAAGCCGGTGATCCTGTTCTCCGGCGGCAAGGACTCCATCGTGATGCTGCACCTGGCGCTGAAGGCGTTCGCGCCGGCGCCGGTGCCGTTCACGCTGCTGCACGTGGACACCGGGCACAACTTCCCCGAGGTCCTGGCCTACCGCGACCGGGCGGTGGCGCAGCACAACCTGCGTCTGCACGTGGCCTCGGTCCAGGAGTACATCGATGCCGGCAAGCTGCGCGAGCGCCCGGACGGGGTCCGCAATCCGCTGCAGACCGTTCCCCTCACGGAGGCGATCCAGCAGCTGAGGTTCGATGCGGTGTTCGGCGGCGGCCGCCGTGACGAGGAGAAGGCCCGGGCCAAGGAGCGGGTGTTCAGCCTGCGTGACGAGTTCTCGCAGTGGGACCCGCGCCGCCAGCGCCCCGAGCTGTGGCAGCTCTACAACGGCCGCCACGCCCCGGGCGAGCACGTGCGCGTCTTCCCGCTGTCCAACTGGACCGAGCTGGACGTGTGGCAGTACATCGCCCGCGAGGACATCGAGCTCCCCGAGATCTACTTCGCGCACGAGCGCGAGGTCTTCCAGCGCAACGGCATGTGGCTGACGGCCGGCGAGTGGGGCGGCCCCAAGGACACCGAGCCGGTGGAGAAGCGCCTCGTGCGCTACCGCACCGTCGGTGACATGTCCTGCACGGGCGCCGTCGACTCCGACGCCACCACGCTGGACGCCGTGATCGCCGAGATCGCCGTCTCCCGCCTCACCGAGCGGGGTGCGACCCGCGCCGACGACAAGCTGTCCGAGGCCGCGATGGAAGACCGCAAGCGCGAAGGGTACTTCTAGAGATGACCACCACCACCGAGCAGCTCAGCGCCACGACGCTGCTGCGCTTCGCCACCGCGGGTTCCGTCGACGACGGCAAGTCCACCCTGGTGGGCCGCCTGCTGCACGACTCGAAGTCGGTCCTCGAGGACCAGCTCGAGGCCGTGGAGCGGGTCTCCCAGGACCGCGGGCAGGACGCCCCGGACCTGGCGCTGCTGACCGACGGCCTGCGGGCCGAGCGGGAGCAGGGCATCACCATCGACGTGGCCTACCGCTACTTCGCCACCACCCGCCGCCGGTTCATCCTCGCCGACACCCCCGGGCACGTGCAGTACACCCGGAACATGGTCACCGGCGCCTCCACCGCCGACCTGGCCGTGGTCCTGGTCGACGCCCGCAACGGCGTCATCGAGCAGACCCGCCGGCACGCCGCCGTCGCCGCGCTGCTGCGCGTCCCGCACGTGGTGCTGGCCGTCAACAAGATGGACCTCGTCGACTACCGGGAGGCCGTCTTCGCGTCGATCGCCGAGGAGTTCACCGCGTACGCCTCCGAGCTGGGCGTCCCGGAGATCACCGCGATCCCGATCTCGGCGCTGGCCGGGGACAACGTGGTCGAGCCCTCCGCGAACATGGACTGGTACGGCGGCCCGACCGTGCTGGAGCACCTGGAGACCGTCCCGGTCAGCCACGACCTCACGGCCTGCCCGGCGCGTTTCCCCGTGCAGTACGTGATCCGCCCGCAGAGCGCCGAGCACCCCGACTACCGCGGCTACGCGGGCCAGATCGCCTCCGGCGTCCTGCGCGTCGGCGAGCCGGTCACCGTGCTTCCGTCGGGCCGCACCTCGGTCATCGAGGGCATCGACGCGCTCGGCGGGAGCGTGGACATCGCCTGGTCCCCGCAGTCGGTGACCCTGCGTCTGAAGGACGACATCGACATCTCGCGCGGCGACCTGATCGCGCCGTCCGCGAGCGCCCCCGCCACCACGCAGGACGTCATCGCCACCGTCTGCCACGTCGCCGACCAGCCCCTCGCCGTGGGCGCCCGGGTGCTGCTCAAGCACACCACGCGCACGGTCAAGGCGATCGTCAAGGAGATCCCCTCGCGGCTGACCCTGGACGACCTGTCCCAGCACCCCGACCCGGGTCAGCTGGTGGCCAACGACATCGGCCGCGTCGTCGTACGCACCGCCGAGCCGCTCGCGCTCGACGCGTACGCCGACTCGCGCCGTACCGGGTCCTTCCTGCTGATCGACCCGGCCGACGGCACCACCCTGGCGGCGGGCATGGCCGGCGAGGCCTTCGCCTCCAAGGCCGAGACCGTGCAGGCGGACGAAGAAGGATGGGACTTCTAGGTCATGGTGACCGACATCTACACCACCTTCGCGAAGGAGGGCGGCCGCGTGGGCAGCGGCGCCCTCGGCAGCGGCCAGGGCGGAGTGGCGCGATGTGCGCGATGACGTACGCGCACTGCCCGCGCGCCCTCACCCCCCACGCCTGCCCGCCCCCGCACCACAGTCGAAGACCTGCGCCGTAACACACAGACGGCGCGTCGAGAGGAAGTCCTCACGTGCCTGCCACCGGTTCCACCAGTACCGCGTTCTCCCGTGACAAGGGCCTGCGCCGCGGCCTCGCCGCCGTCGCCGCCCTGCCGCTGCTGATCGGCGCCCTCGCCTCCTGCGGCTACGGTTCGCAGGCTCAGAAGGACGAGCCGAAGGCGGCGGCCGCCGGCGCGGACGGCGACAAGAAGCTGTCGGCTTCCGAGGTCCGTATCGGGTACTTCCCGAACCTGACGCACGCCACCGCCCTGGTCGGTCTCCAGGAGGGCCTGATCGCCAAGGAGCTCGGCGGGACCGCGATCAAGCCGCAGTCCTTCAACGCCGGCCCGTCCGAGATCGAGGCCCTCAACGGCGGCTCCCTCGACATCGGCTTCATCGGCCCCTCCCCCTCGATCAACGGCTACGTCAAGTCCAAGGGCTCCAACCTGCGGATCATCTCCGGCTCGGCCTCGGGCGGCGTCAAGCTGGTCGTCAACCCGGACAAGATCAAGACCCTGGACGACCTCAAGGGCAAGAAGATCGCCACCCCGCAGAAGGGGAACACGCAGGACGTCGCGTTCCTCAACTGGATCTCGGAGAAGGGCTGGAAGGTCGACCCGGAGTCCGGCAAGGGAGACGTCTCCGTCGTCCGCACGGACAACAAGGTGACCCCGGACGCCTTCAAGCAGGGCTCCATCGACGGCGCCTGGGTGCCCGAGCCGACCGCCTC
>NZ_JBIARX010000018.1:0-132893 GCF_042890265.1 Streptomyces sp. NPDC002209
CTGCAGGGGGGACCCTGTGGGAGAGTAGGACGCCGCCGAACAATCATTGTAGAAAAGCCCTGTACCGGGTATCCGGTACAGGGCTTTTCTGCGTTTACGGCCCGTCTGGCGTAGACGTGGCCGGCGGTGACGGTGTCTCCGAAGGCGTACGGGACTTTCTTGCGGTAGCGGATGCCGTCAGGCCCTTCCGAAGGGTCGCTGTGTACCGTGACGCTCTTCTTGTCCTTGCGGGGGTCCACGACGACGTACAAAGGGACTCCCATGCGCGGGTAGTCGTGCAGCTTGTCGCGGATGTCGGTGAGGGAATTCGTACGCGAGACGACCTCCACCACCATCAGGACGTCGCGGGAGTCGTGTCGTTTAGGGCCATGACCTCGGGCGTCTGGGCCTCGATCTGGCGGCGAAGTCGTACGACGTTCAGCCCGTGGGAGCCGTGGGGTTCATCATCGTGAGGAAGATCTGACCGTCGGTGGTCTCCACCTTCCACTGGTCTTCCTGGTGCTCGGCCAGCTCCGCGAGCTGCTCCGCGAAGTCGTGCATGCGGCGCATCTGCTCGGGGGTGAAGTCGGCCATGGTGGTCCTCCCGATGGGTGTCCGACCAGCGTATCCAGTCGGACACCCGCTAGAGGCGGCCCGCGGACTTCAGGGCCAGGTAGGCGTCGGCGAGGGCCGGGGCCAGGGTGTCCGGGGTGGCGTCGACCACGTGGACCCCGTGGCGGGTCAGCTGCTCCGCCGTGCGGCGGCGGGCGGCCTGGGACTGGGTGCCGGCCGCGGCCTCGTAGACCGCGTCGAGCGTGCCGCGGGACTTCGTCATCTCCTCTATGTGGGGGTCGGCCACCGAGGCCAGCAGGACCGTGTGGCGCTGCGTGAGGCGGGGGAGGAGGGGGAGCAGGCCTTCCTCTATCGGTGCCGCGTCCAGGCTCGTCAGAAGGACCACCAGGGACCGGCGCGGGGCGTTTCGCAGGACGGTGGAGACCAGGGTGCGGGCGTCGGTTTCGACGAGCTCCGGTTCCAGGGTGGCCATCGCGTTCACGAAGGCCGGCAGGACGTCGCCGGCCGAACGGCCCTGGACCTGGGCGCGGGTGCGGCGGTCGTGGGCCAGCAGGTCGACGCGGTCGCCGGCGCGGGATGCCAGCGCGGCCAGCAGCAGGGCCGCGTCCATCGCGGAGTCCAGGCGCGGGGCGTCGCCGACGCGGCCCGCCGAGGTGCGGCCGGTGTCCAGGCAGATCAGGATGTGCCGGTCGCGTTCCGGACGCCACGTGCGGACGGCGACCTTGCTCTGGCGGGCGGTGGCCCGCCAGTCGATGGAGCGGGTGTCGTCGCCGGGGACGTAGTCGCGCAGGCTGTCGAACTCGGTGCCCTCACCGCGGGTCAGGACGCTTGTACGGCCGTCCAGTTCGCGCAGCCTGGCCAGGCGCGAGGGCAGGTGCTTGCGGCTGGTGAAGGGCGGCAGGACCCGGACCGTCCAGGGGACGGTGTGGGTGCCCTGGCGGGCGAGCAGGCCGAGCGGTCCGTACGAGCGGATCGTCACGCGGTCGGCGTGGCGGTCCCCGCGGCGGGTCGGGAGCAGCCGGGTGGTGATCCGGCGGCGTTCGCCTGCCGGGATCGTCAGGGTGTGCCGGGAGGCCTCGGTCTCGGTGCCGGGGAGCCAGCTGCTGGGGGGCCAGGCGTCGCGGATGCGGGCCCGGAGCGTGCGGGTGCCCGGGTTGGTGAGGGTGAGGTGGACCTGCGCCGGTTCGCCGAGGCGGACGGAGGTGTCCCCCGTGCGGGTGAGGCTGAGCCTTCGGACGGGCGCGGCGAGGGCGTAGTCGACGGCGCAGGCCAGGGCGAGGGTGCCGTTGACCGCGAGCATCCCCGTCCAGCTCGGTTCGAGGATGCCGACGGGGAGGCTGCCGAGGGCCGCCAGCAGGGCGGCGCGTCCGGTGAGGGCCATCAGCGCGGGACGGGGACGTGGGACAGGATCGCGGTGATGACGGCGTCGGCCGTGACCCCCTCCATCTCGGCCTCCGGGCGGAGTTGGACGCGGTGGCGCAGCGTGGGCAGGGCGAGGGCCTTGACGTCGTCGGGGGTGACGTAGTCGCGGCCGGTGAGCCAGGCCCAGGCGCGGGCGGTGGCCAGCAGGGCGGTCGCGCCGCGCGGGGAGACGCCGAGGGTGAGGGAGGGCGATTCGCGGGTGGCGCGGCAGACGTCGACGACGTATCCGGCGATCTCCGGGGAGACGGACACCTTGGCGACGGCGTCGCGGGCGGCTTCGAGTTCGGCCGCGCCGGCGACCGGGCGCAGGCCGGCGGCCTCGAGGTCGCGCGGGTTGAAGCCGGCGGCGTGCCGGGTCAGGACGCCGATCTCGTCCGCGCGGGAGGGCAGGGGCACGGTGAGCTTGAGGAGGAAGCGGTCCAGCTGGGCTTCGGGGAGCGGGTAGGTGCCCTCGTACTCGACCGGGTTCATGGTGGCGGCGACGAGGAACGGCTCGGGCAGGGCGCGCGGGGTGCCGTCGACGGTGACCTGGCGCTCCTCCATGGCTTCGAGGAGGGAGGACTGGGTCTTGGGCGGGGTCCGGTTGATCTCGTCCGCGAGGAGGAGGTTGGTGAAGACCGGGCCGTTCTGGAAGGAGAACTCGGCGGTGCGGGCGTCGTAGACGAGGGAGCCGGTGACATCGCTGGGCATCAGGTCCGGGGTGAACTGGACGCGCTTGGTGTCGAGGGCGAGGGAGGCGGCCAGGGCCCGTACGAGGAGGGTCTTGGCGACGCCGGGTACGCCTTCGAGCAGGACGTGGCCGCGGCACAGGAGGGCGACGACGAGACTGGTGACGGCCGAGTCCTGGCCGACGACGGCCTTTCCGATCTCGGTGCGGATCGCTTCCAGGGAGGAGCGGGCGCTGTCCGTGGTGGCCGTCATGAGGTGCGGACCTCTCTTTCGAGGGCGTCGAGGTGGTCGGCGAGCGCGACGAGTGCCGCGTCGTCGGCGGGTGTGGTGCCGAAGAGGAGGGCGGTCGGGTCCTGGCGTCCGTCCGTGTGCCCGTCCGCCGTCCGTCCGTCCGTCAGGCGGGCGGACACGGCGGGGAGCAGGGCCGCGGGTTCGTGGGCCCGGGTGGGCGGTACGCCGACCAGGGCGGCCAGGCGTTCGCGGGCGGCGGCGCGCAGCACGGTGGCGGCGCGGTCGCGGGCGCCGGCCTTGCGGTAGAGGCGGGCGCGGCCCTCGGTGGTCTCGGAGGCGCGGATGGCGACGGGGAGCTTCTCGGTGACGAGGGGGCCGAGTCGGCGGGCGCGCCACAGGGCGGCGAGCGCGGCCGCGACGAAGAGCTGGAGGAGGGCCCAGCCCCAGCCGCGGGGGATGAGCTCGAGGAAGCCCTTCTCCTGGCCGGGGTCCTCGTCCTGGACCTCCGAGAGGGAGGGCAGGTACCAGACGAGGTCGGGGCGGGAGCCGAGGAGTTGGAGGGCGAGGGAGGCGTTGCCCTCGGAGGCGAGCTCCTTGTTGAGCAGGAGCGTCTCGGAGCCGAGGAGGACGGTGTCGCCGCCCGTGGTGCCGGAGGGAAGGACGAGGAGGGTGGGGTGGCCGCCGCTGGGGTAGCACGCCGCGGCGGCTGCGGGGGCGGTGTAGCGGAGGCCGCCGCCGGTGGTGGCGCGGCCGGCGGTGACGGCGGCGGGCAGGGCGCAGCCGGGGTCGAGGTCCTCGTCGAAGGCGTCGCCCTTGGCGCGGGCGGCCGGGGCCAGGTCGGGGAGGCTGGTGCTGCCGGGGGCGAGCAGGACGGTGCGGCCGCCGGAGAGGTCGATCGCGGAGCGGATGGCACGGCGCTGGGTGGCGCCGAGCCGGTCGGGGTCGGTGACCAGCAGGGTGGTGCCGGGGCCGGCCGCGGCGGCGGCCTCGCGGGCGCTGGTGACGACGCGGGTGGTGACCCCGCGGGCCTGGAGCAGCTCGGCGACGGCCCGGCTGCCGTCGGGGTCGGCGGAGCGGGGGTCGAGCCGGCCGTGCCGGCTTCCGGAGCCGAGGGCGGCGAGGACGACGGCGCCGGCGAGCAGGATCCCGAGGCAGACGAGCACACCGCGGGAGCGACGCCAGACGGCGCCGGGCGTGATCCCCCCGACGGAGGTCGCGCCGGCTCGGCCGGGTGCCGGTGCGGTGGCGTGCGTGCCCGGGGTGGCGGGCATCGCGGCGGCGCTGTCGCCGGGCGCGGCGAGGGCCGGGCCCGGCTGCGGGGCGGTTGCCGGGGCGGCGGTGCCCGTTCCCGGGGTGCTGCCGGGGGTCTCGGGGCCGGGTGCGGGGGCGGTCATGCCGGGGGTCCCGTCAGGAGCGGCTTCGTACGGGCCAGGGTGGTGTCGAGGGTGTGGAGGCGGGCGTACATGGCCTCGTCGCCGGGGCGGCCGCCGTAGGTGACGTCGTCGAAGGTGCGGGCGGCCGTGCGCAGGGCTTCGGCGTGGTCGGGGAGGGAGAGCGCGGCTTCGGCGGCCGCCTCGTCGGCGGTGCGGCCGGGGCGCGGGTCGAGCAGGGTGCGTTCCTCGAGGGAGCGGACGACGGCGCGCATGCGCTCCTGCACGGCTTCGGTCCAGCGGCCGGCGGCGGCGTGGGCGGCGGCGGTGGTGCGGTGGTCGGCGGCGCTGCGCAGGGTGTCGTCGAAGACCCCCGCCGGTGCGGTGGCGGTCCGGCGGGGGGAGCCGAGCCGCCACCACAGGGCGGCGAGGGCCAGGGCGACCAGGACGGCGATCGCGGCCAGGCCCAGGGTGCCGCCGGGGGTGGCGCCCGAGGCGTGGTCGAAGAGGTTGCCGACCCATTCCCAGAACCGGTCCAGGGCGCGCTGGAGCAGCCCCGGGTCGTCCTGGTGGTACAGCGGCTTGGACAGTTCGCGTTCGGCCGCCTCGCGGGCGGGGCCGCGCGGTGTCGTCACCGGTGGTTCCTCCACGGCCGGCAGGAGCGCCGTGGAGCGTGTGATGAGGCCCCCCGTACTCATCATCCGTGCATCAGCCTCCGGTCGGCGGTGCGGCGGTGTCCGGGCCGTAGTTCTCCAGACCTGCCGCCCGGGCGAGCTCCAGGTCGAGGGCCTCGCGCCGGATGCGCTGGTCGACGTACAGCAGGACGGTGACGCCCGACTGGATCGGCATGGTGATGGTCTGCGCGATGACCGCGCCGACCGCGGAGAGGATCAGCGGGGCCCAGCCGGTGGCCGCGGTGCCGTTCTCCAGGCCTTCCATGCCGCCGTCGGCGAGGCCGATGGCGAGCCCGACCGCGGTCAGCGGCCAGACGATGATCGCCGAGACGAACGCGGTGATGAGGCCGGTCAGGGCGGTGATGCCGAAGATGCGCCACCACGAGCCCTGGACGAGCCTCGAGGAGCGGCGGAGCGAGGTGAGGACGCTGCTCTTCTCCAGCATCAGCGCGGGCGAGGCCAGGCTGAACTTGAGTGCGAGCCAGACGAGCAGCGGGAGGGCGGCGAGGCCGCCGACGAGGGCGATGCCGATGCTGCCGAGGAGGATGCCGGGCAGGAGGAGCACGAGGACGACGAGGATGCCGCCGAGGGCCAGCAGGAGGGTCAGTCCGAGCAGGCGGGGCAGCTGGGGGCGGGCCTCGCGCCAGGCTTCGCCGATCGAGGAGCCGTGGCCGAGCACGGCACGGCTGAAGATCATCGTGAGCATGGCGGTGGCCACGATGGTCCCGATGAGCTGGACGAAGCCGTTCGCCAGCAGGGCCACCATGCTGCCGCCGAGGGCGTCGAGGGCTTCCTTCAGGTCGGCCTGGGAGCCCGGGTCGGAGGCGATGGCGAGGTCGGCGTACGTGTACTTCTGCACGAGGACGCTGATGACCTGGACGACGGTGGCCACGACCAGGGTGATCGGCAGGACCGTCCGCCAGTGGGTGCGCATGGTGGCGACCGCGCCGTCGAGGATCTCGCCCAGGTCCAGGGGGCGCAGGGGGATCACGCCGGGCTTGGCGGCCGGGGGCTTGCCCCACTGGCCGGGGCCGCCGGGGTAGCCGTACTGGCCGCCCTGCGGGCCCTGGGGGCCGTACGAGCCCCAGCCCGCGCCCGGCTGCGGCTGCTGCTGCGGGGGCTTCGGGGGCTGGGGGGTGCCGGGGCTCGACCACTCGCCGGCGGGCGGCTGCTCGGCGGACCACTTCGGTCCGCCGGCGGGCGGCGGTGTGCCGCCCTCGGTGCCGCCCCGGCCCTCGGGTGCGCCCGGCCGCTCGCCGTCGGACGGGGAGGGTCCGGGCACGGCCCGGCCCGGAGAGTCGTTCATCGTCGCTCCTTCACGTGCACTGCGGGGCGGGGGGCGCCAGGGGGTGTCTTGCGGGTCAGGCCGGGCTCGCGGTGTCCGGTGCCGCGCCTCGCCGCGTTCTCGTCGGTCGCCGACGTCCCCCAGCTACCGCTGGGAGGTGCCCCCACCGCGTCGACTCCCTCCTCCGCCTTGCGATCCACGACACCGGACATCCCTGATCCGGCCCGACCCACAAGACACCCCCTGTTCGGCTGCCATCGTGCCACGTGGGAACGTTGAGCGGACCGGCCGTCCCCCCGGAACTCCGACCGCCCGCGCCTTCAATTGTCGCCCGGATCCGGGGCAGACTGGACGGTCTGATCTCCACGCAGGTCCGAGGGGCGATTTCCAGCCCTTTTGGCTGTGGGACAGCTCACCGACTGGTAACGATTAGCTAATGGGATGATGTCAAGCATGAAGGGACGAGTCCTTGTCGTCGACGACGACACCGCGCTGGCCGAGATGCTCGGCATTGTGCTGCGTGGAGAAGGTTTTGAGCCGTCGTTCGTAGCGGACGGCGACAAGGCGCTGGCGGCCTTCCGGGAGGCGAAGCCGGATCTCGTGCTGCTCGACCTGATGCTGCCCGGACGGGACGGCATAGAGGTCTGCAGGCTGATCCGGGCCGAGTCCGGCGTACCGATCGTCATGCTCACCGCGAAGAGCGACACGGTGGACGTGGTCGTGGGCCTGGAGTCCGGGGCCGACGACTACATCGTCAAGCCGTTCAAGCCGAAGGAGCTGGTGGCCCGCATCCGGGCCCGCCTGCGCCGCTCGGAGGAGCCCGCGCCCGAGCAGCTGGCCATCGGTGACCTGGTCATCGACGTGGCCGGGCACTCGGTCAAGCGCGACGGTTCCTCGATCGCGCTGACCCCGCTCGAGTTCGACCTGCTGGTCGCGCTCGCGCGCAAGCCGTGGCAGGTGTTCACCCGCGAGGTGCTGCTGGAGCAGGTCTGGGGCTACCGGCACGCGGCGGACACCCGCCTGGTCAACGTGCATGTCCAGCGTCTGCGCTCCAAGGTCGAGAAGGACCCGGAGCGCCCCGAGATCGTCGTGACGGTGCGCGGTGTCGGCTACAAGGCCGGACCGAGCTGACGTGCAGCCCGGCAGGCCCCGGCGCGGGTTCCGCTGGGGGGCCCTGCGGGGCGGCCGGCAGCTCCGTCAGATGGCCGACGGAGCGCCCGGCGGCCCCGTGCTGCGGTTGTTCGTACGCCTCGTACGACGACCGCTGCTTCCGGCTGTCCGGCTGTGGCGGCGCAACATCCAGCTGCGGGTGGTCGCGGCCACGCTGCTGATGTCGCTGGCCGTGGTCCTCTCGCTCGGTTTCGTGGTGATCGCACAGGTCAGCAAGGGGCTCCTCGACGCCAAGGAGGAGGCCGCGCAGAGCCAGGCGGCGGGCGGGTTCGCGGTCGCACAGGAGAAGGCCAATACGCCCTCCACGGTGGACGGGCCCGATGCCACCGACAACAAGGTCGGGCGGGACGCCAGCACCTGGATGAACTCGCTGGTCAAGCAGCTGGCCAGTGGCGGTCAGACCGCCTTCGAGGTCGTCGCGCTCGGCGCCGGCCCCGGCGGGCAGCCCGACGGGCAGCCGGGCGGGCCCACCGTCTCGGGCGTCAAGGGCGCCCGTGCCTCCGGGAACGTGGACCCGACGGCGAGCGTTCCGCCGCAGCTGCGGCGGGAGGTCAACCACGCCACCGGGACCTTCAAGACCTTCTCCCAGATCCGGTACACCGCCGGGGCCGGGGACAAGGCGCCCGAGCCCGCGCTGGTCGTGGGCAAGCGGCTCACCGACATCAACGGGGACCCGTACGACCTGTACTACCTCTTCCCGCTCACGCAGGAGGAGGAGTCCCTCAACCTGATCAAGGTCACCATCGCCACCGCCGGCGTGTTCGTGGTCGTGCTGCTCGGCGCGATCGCGTGGCTCGTCGTGCGCCAGGTCGTGACGCCGGTGCGGATGGCCGCCGGGATCGCCGAGCGGCTCTCGGCCGGGCGGCTCCAGGAGCGGATGAAGGTCACCGGCGAGGACGACATCGCCCGTCTGGGCGAGGCCTTCAACAAGATGGCCCAGAACCTCCAGCTCAAGATCCAGCAGCTGGAGGACCTGTCGCGGATGCAGCGCCGGTTCGTCTCCGACGTCTCGCACGAGCTGCGGACGCCGCTGACGACCGTACGGATGGCAGCCGATGTCATCCACGACGCCCGGGTCGACTTCGACCCGGTCACCGCCCGCTCCGCCGAGCTGCTCGCCGGGCAGCTCGACCGCTTCGAGTCGCTGCTCGCGGACCTGCTGGAGATCAGCCGGTTCGACGCGGGTGCCGCGGCCCTGGAGGCGGAGCCGATCGACCTGCGGGAGGTCGTGCGCCGGGTCATCGACGGCGCCGAGCCGCTCGCCGAGCACAAGGGCACCCGGATCCGGGTGCTGGGCGACACCCAGCCCGTCATAGCCGAGGCGGATTCCCGGCGCGTGGAGCGGGTGCTGCGCAACCTCGTCGTCAACGCCGTGGAGCACGGTGAGGGCCGCGACGTGGTGGTCCGGCTCGCCTCGGCGGGCGGGGCCGTCGCGGTGGCCGTACGGGACTACGGCGTCGGGCTCAAGCCCGGCGAGGCCACCCGCGTCTTCAACCGCTTCTGGCGGGCCGACCCGGCCCGCGCCCGCACCACCGGCGGGACGGGCCTCGGCCTGTCGATCGCCGTCGAGGACGCGCGCCTGCACGGCGGCTGGCTCCAGGCCTGGGGCGAGCCGGGCGGCGGTTCGCAGTTCCGGCTGACCCTGCCGCGGACCGCCGACGAGCCGCTGCGCGGGTCCCCGATCCCGCTGGAGCCGGAGGATTCCCGGGGCAACCGGGCCAGGGCCGCGGCCGAGGCGGCGGGCTCCCGTACGCCCCCGCAGGCGCCCCCGGTCCCGGGGCGGCCCGACCGTTCACCGATACCGACCCGCTCGGCGGTCGCCGGGGCGCTGCCGGTGCCCGCGGACCCGACGGCCCTGCCGGGCAACGGGGCCCGTGTCGTGGCCCGCCCGGCGGACCAGGCGGCGGCGGACCGGGCGGCGGCCGACCGGGCCGGCGCGGCCGACCAGGCAGCAGCACAGGAGGATGGAGCAGGTGGACGCTGAGCCCGCACGGGTACGCAGGGAGGACCGCCGCCGGTGGCGGACGGTGCGGGCGTTCGCCTTCGGCGCGGCCGGGCTGCTGCTGGCCGGCTGTGCCTCCATGCCCGACCACGGCGAGATCCGCGAGGTGCGCGCCTCGCAGGGCGTCGACTCGCAGGTACGGGTGTTCGGCGTGCCGCCGGCCGACAAGGCCAGCGCGGCCGACATCGTCGACGGCTTCCTGGAGGCCATGACCAGCGACGACCCGCAGCTGCAGACCGCCCGGAAGTACCTCACCGAGGACGCGGCGAAGAACTGGAAGCCCGGCGCCGCCGTCACCGTGCTCTCCGCGGGCATCGACCGGTTCTCCGTGCAGGGCGAGAAGGACCCCTCGGGCCCCCGCTGGAAGATGACCGGCACGAAGCTCGCGACGGTGGACGAGCGCAGCGCGTACCAGCCGGAGACCACCGGGGCGCGCTACGAGGAGTTCCTCCAGCTGGTCCAGGAGAACAAGCAGTGGCGGATCGCGACGCCGCCGAGCAGCCTCGTGCTCAGCGAGTCCGATTTCCAGCGCATCTACATGCCGGTCAACAAGTACTACTTCGCGGGCGGCAGCCTCGTCGCCGATCCGGTGTACGTGCGCCAGCGCAGCGACCCCGACTCGCGGATGGACCCGACCACGCAGACCGTCCAGTCGCTGCTGGCCGGGCCGTCCAAGTGGCTGGGGCCCGTGGTGACTTCGAGCTTCCCCACCGGTACGGAACTGCGTGAGGGCACCAAGTCCCTCGCGTACGACGGCCAGAACGCGCTGAAGGTGCCGCTCAACGACAAGGCCGACAACGTTGCGCAGCCGCAGTGCCAGAAGATGGCCGCGCAACTCCTGTACACCGTGCAGGATCTGACGGCCTCCCGGCTGGCGCGGGTGGAGCTGCTGCGCTCGGACCGGTCCTCGCTGTGCTCGGTGACCGACGCGGTGGCGGGGTCGATCGCCCACCGGGCGCCGAGCCCCGAGTACCAGTACTACGTGGACAGCGACAGCCGGCTCGTGCGGATGAAGCTCGACATCTCGAGCGAGGACCAGCAGTACAAGCCCGAGGCGGTGCCGGGGCCGCTGTCCCCGACCGCCACGAGCCCGGGGTTCAAGGTCGGCTCGGCGGCCGTCTCGTACGACGAGAAGCGCGCGGCGGTGGTGTCCGAGGACGAGCACGGGCTCTACCTGGTGAACATGACGACGGCCGGGCCCATGCCGCAGCCGGTGCTGACCAGCAAGGGTGCCAAGCCGAACGGGCTGGGTGCGCCGAGCTGGGACACGGCGGGCGACCTGTGGATCGCGGACCAGGATCCGCAGAATGCGGGGCTGTACCGGGTGCCGGGCGGTACCGGGGCCCCGCAGAAGATCGACGTGGCCGGGCTCGACGGCGGGCGGATCAGGGCGCTGAAGGCGTCTCCGGACGGGGTGCGGATCGCGCTGCTGGTGGAGAAGGACGGCCGCAAGAACCTGTACATCGGGCGGATCGAGCGTCCCGAGGGCAAGGGCGACGCGGGGCCGGTGTCGGTGCGCGAGCTGCGTTCGGCGGCCCCGCAGATGGCGAGCGTGACGGCGCTGAGCTGGGCGCCGCGCGGCCGGCTGCTGGTGGTGGGCCGGGAGAGCGGCGGGGTCGTGCAGGCCCGGTACATGCTGGCCGACGGTTCGATGGTCGCGGCGAGCCTGCCCGGGGCGACCGGGCTGGACGCGGTCGCGGCGACGGAGGACGAGAAGAAGCCGGTGGTCGCGTACTCGGGGGAGGACGGGATCGTGTGGCTGCCGCCGGGGGCGCAGTGGCGCACGGTGGCGGCGGGCGGCCGGGCTCCGGTCTACCCGGGCTGACCCGTCGCCCGGCCTGCGCTTCCGCGCCCTGGACCCGGTTGTCCACAGGGGTGGCGGGGGGCTCGGCCGGCCCGGCACAGTGGCGGGCATGCGGGGGTGGTGGCAGGAGCTCGCCGGGCTGGTCCTGCCGGTCGACTGCACCGGCTGCGGGGCTGCCCGCGTGTTGCTGTGCGCGGGCTGCGCGCAGGCGCTGAGCGGGGCCGCGGCGGGGTGTGTGCGGCCGTCTCCGGGGCCTGCGGGCCTGCCCGTGGTGTATGCGGCCGCCGCGTACGAGGGGGCCGTACGGGAGGCCGTACTGGCGCACAAGGAGCGCGGGGCGCTGCCGCTGGCCGGGCCGCTCGGCGCTGCCCTGGCGGCGGCCGTGCGCGGCTGCCTCGGTGCGGGCGTCGGCGGGGGCGGGGCGTGGGCGGCGGGGGAGGAGCTGGTGCTCGTCCCGGTGCCGTCGGCGCGGCGGCAGGTGCGGGCGCGCGGGCACGATCCGGCGCGCAGGATCGCCCTGGCGGCCTCGGCGCGGCTGCGGCGGGCCGGTGTTCCCTCGCGGGTGGCGTCGGTACTGAGCCATGTCCGGCCGGTGTCCGATCAGGCGGGCCTGGGGGCCCGGGAGCGCCGGGAGAACCTCGCGGGGGCCCTGGGGGTGCGCCGCGGGGGCGCGGTGCGGCTGCCGGCCGGTGCTCGGATCGTGCTGGTGGACGACGTGATCACCACCGGAGCCACGCTCGCGGAGGCGGCCCGGGCGGTGCGGGCGGCGTCGCTCGGAGCGTCGGTCGGATGGGTGGTGGGGGCGGCCGTGGTGGCGGCTCCGCCAGGATCCTTCGTAAGAAATCGGTCGACAACCCGTACAGACCAACGCTCTTGTGAATAGATTTGGAACTCTTGGGGAAGGCGCATCGTTGCAGGTAGTAAGAGAGAACAGCCACCTGAACGGAGGTACGGTCCGGTAGCGGGTGCCGACAACCGGCATGGAGGGATATGTTCGGTTGTAAGGAACTGGCGAGTCCTGGCTACACGCATCGGATCGCACGTTTCGGAGGTGAAAGTCGCCAAGTCCGGGGCTCCGGTGTTCACCGGGGCCTGGTGCGAAAGGGAGACGCTTCGCCCCATGAGGCGGAGCTATCCGGGAACGGAGTTCTGCGTGGACATCGTCGTCAAGGGCCGCAAGACCGAGGTGCCCGAGCGGTTCCGCAAGCACGTGGCCGAGAAGCTGAATCCGGAGCGGATCCAGAAGCTCGACGCCAAGGTGATCAGCTTGGACGTCGAGGTGTCCAAGGAGCACAACCCGCGCCAGGCCGACCGTTCCGACCGCGTGGAGATCACCCTGCATTCGCGAGGCCCGGTGATCCGTGCCGAGGCGGCTGCAGCGGACCCGTATGCGGCGCTCGACCTGGCACAGGACAAGCTGGAGGCCCGGCTGCGCAAGCAGCACGACAAGCGCTACACCCGGCGTGGCAACGGCCGGCTCTCGGCGGCCGAGGTCGCCGACGTGGTTCCCGGCGTCGCCCATCTGAACGGGAGCGGCCAGCCGGTTGCCGAAGAGGCGGCGGACGCGATCCCGACCACCCGGATCGGATCGCTGGAAGTACAGGGCGAAGGCCCGCTCATCGTCCGCGAGAAGACGCACTCGGCCGCACCCATGCCGCTCGACCAGGCCCTCTACGAAATGGAACTGGTCGGCCACGACTTCTATCTGTTCGTCGACTCCGACACCAAGATGCCCAGCGTCGTCTACCGGCGCCACGGCTATGACTACGGCGTGATCCACCTCAACGCCGACCAGGCCTCCAGCTCGGGTGAGCCCGGCTCCGGCGCGGGTGGGGCGCTCGGCGGCTGACGCCGCGTCCTGAATTTCGTTGAAGTGCCCCCGGGGATGCAGCAGCGTCTCCGGGGGCCTCTGTGTGACTCGTATACGCCAGGTGGCCGTCGCAGGCTCCCCGCCGGGTGGCGTGGGCATGGAATCATGGCGGGCAGTCAACCGGCGCGCATCGCGGTCCGGTTGACTCGGCAGCTCGGTACATGCAGGGGGAGGAACGATGGCGGACAGCTTCGGGCCGGTGCGCGGTGATGAGGGCGGCGAGCCGATCCGGGTGCTCGTCGTCGACGACCACGCCCTGTTCCGGCGCGGGCTGGAGATCGTCCTCGCGCAGGAGGAGGACATCCAGGTCGTCGGTGAGGCGGGGGACGGCGCGGAGGCGGTGGACAAGGCGGCGGACCTGCTGCCGGACATCGTGCTGATGGACGTGCGGATGCCCCGGCGCGGCGGTATCGAGGCGTGCACCTCGATCAAGGAGGTGGCCCCCTCCGCGAAGATCATCATGCTGACGATCAGCGACGAGGAGGCGGACCTCTACGACGCGATCAAGGCGGGCGCCACCGGCTATCTCCTGAAGGAGATCTCGACCGACGAGGTGGCGACGGCGATCCGTGCGGTGGCCGACGGCCAGTCGCAGATCAGCCCGTCGATGGCGTCGAAGCTCCTGACGGAGTTCAAGTCGATGATCCAGCGGACGGACGAGCGGCGGCTGGTGCCGGCGCCGAGGCTGACGGACCGCGAGCTGGAGGTGCTGAAGCTGGTGGCGACCGGAATGAACAACCGCGACATCGCGAAGGAGTTGTTCATCTCCGAGAACACCGTGAAGAACCACGTCCGCAACATCCTGGAGAAGCTGCAGCTGCACTCCAGGATGGAGGCCGTGGTCTACGCGATGCGGGAGAAGATCCTCGAGATCCGCTGAGGCTGCCGGGAGAGGTCTGGCGGGATCCGCTCCTGGTTCAGAGGGCGGCCAGCTCCGCGGTGACGGCGGCGGCCTCCTCGGCGGAGCCCGCGCGCTCGATGCGGACGGTGTCGCAGCCGACCCAGCCGGCCGCCTCGCGCAGCGCCTCCGCCATGGGGCGGGCCGCCTTGGGCGTGGTCAGGGAGAGCTGCCGGGCCACCAGCGTGCTGCCCTCGCGGGCCGGGTCGACGCGGCCCTGGAGCCGCCCGCCGGCCAGCAGGGGCATCGCGAAGTAGCCGTGTATCCGCTTCGGCTTGGGGACGTACGCCTCCAGCCGGTGCGTGAAGGCGAAGATCCGCTCGGTGCGGGGGCGGTCCCAGACGAGCGAGTCGAAGGGGGACAGCAGGGTGGTGCGGTGGCGCCCCCGCGGCGCCGTCGCCAGCGCGGCGGGGTCGGCCCAGGCCGGCTTGCCCCAGCCCTCGACCTCGACCGGGACCAGGCCCGACTCGGCGATCACCGCGTCGACCTGCTCGCCCTTGAGGCGGTGGTAGTCCGCGATGTCGGCGCGCGTGCCGACGCCGAGGGAGCGCCCGGCCAGGGCGACGAGCCGGCGCAGGCACTCGGCGTCGTCCATGTCGTCGTGCAGCAGGGCGTCCGGGACCGCCCGCTCGGGGAGGTCGTAGACCCGCTTCCAGCCGCGGCGCTCGGAGCAGACCACCTCGCCGGTGTCCAGCAGCCACTCCACCGCGATCTTGGTCTCGGACCACTCGAACCACTCGCCGCCGTTCTTGGCGCCGCCCAGCTCGGTCGAGGTCAGCGGCCCGTCGGCCTTGAGCCGGTCCAGGACCGCCTGCGTCGAGCGCTCCTTGTCCTGGAGGACGTGCCAGCGGTGGCCGCGGGCCCGGCGGGCCCGGCGCCGGAACGCGAAGTGCGGCCACTCCTCGATCGGCAGGATGCAGGCCGCGTGCGACCAGTACTCGAAGGCGTTGCGTCGTGCCGGAGGCACGCCGTCCGATCCAGTTGACCAGTACGCCTTCTCCACGGTGTCCCGGCCCACCGCGCCCAGCCGTGCGTACGGGACGAGCTCGTGCGAACGGGCCAGTACGGAGATCGTGTCCAGCTGGACGGCGCCCAGATGGCGCAGCACCCCCCGCACCCCACCGCGGCGGTCGGGCGCCCCGAGGAACCCCTGCGCGCGCAGGGCGATGCGACGCGCGTCGTCGGCGGACAGGGACACGGTCGGCGGCGGCAGGCTGCTCATGCGCCGAAGCCTAAGCGGCGCCACTGACAGCGGGCCCGGACGGGAGCCGGGAGGCCGGGCCCAGGCCGGACGGGAGCAGCGAGCCGTAGCTGCCGCTAGCCGGCGGCCGGCGTCAGGTACGGCAGGGCGGGGGTCAGGCCGAGGTCGGAGGGGAGCAGGGCGCCGATCCAGCAGTCGCGCGCGGTGCCGTTCCTGATCAGACCGGCCCGCAGCAGGCCCTCGAAGCGGAAGCCGACCTTCTCGGCGACGGCGCGGGAGCCGGCGTTGCCGGCCTCGGCGCGCCATTCCAGCCGCACGATGCCCGCCTCGGTGAAGGCCCAGCGGGCGACGGCGGCGACGGCCTCGGTCACGTAGCCGTGCCCGCGGTGTTCCCTCACCGCCCAGTAGCCGATCTCGTACGAGTCCGCCCCGTGCAGGTGGATGCCGGTGGAGGCGACCAGCGGGCCGTCGGCCCCCAGGCGTACGGCGAAGGGGTAGGCCGTGTCCTCGCGCCAGCCGTTCGGCACGAGCTCGTTGACGAAGGCGTGTGCGTGGGCGTGCTCGTAGGGGGAGGGGACCATCGTCCAGCGCTGGATGTCGGGGTCCTGGCAGGCCGCGTACACCTCCTGGGCGTCCGAGGGCGTGAAGGGGCGCAGGAAGAGGCGTTCGGTGCTCAGCGTGGTCGGCTCCATGGACGGATTGTGGCCGCGCCGGGTAACCCGGGCGAGCGGTTTTCGTCCGCAGCGGCACCTTCCGTGTCCCCCGTACGTTCTCATTCCGGGCGCTCGCGCCCTGCGGAAGGTGCGGACCTCCCGACGTGACCGCGTCCTCGCTTACGATGGCCGTTGCGGTGGGGCCCACCCTCCGTGCCCGTGTACGAACCAGTGCCAGGCCCGACCGGCAAGGAGACAAACCTCGGTGTCCGTCTTCAACAAGCTCATGCGTGCAGGCGAAGGCAAGATCCTGCGCAAACTGCACCGCATCGCGGACCAGGTCAACTCCATCGAAGAGGACTTCGTCAACCTCTCCGACGCCGAGTTGCGTGCGCTCACGGACGAGTACAAGCAGCGCTACCAGGACGGCGAGAGCCTGGACGACCTGCTGCCCGAGGCCTTCGCGACCGTCCGCGAGGCCGCCAAGCGCGTCCTCGGCCAGCGGCACTACGACGTCCAGATCATGGGCGGTGCCGCGCTGCACCTCGGCCACGTCGCCGAGATGAAGACCGGTGAGGGCAAGACCCTCGTCGGCACGCTCCCCGCGTACCTGAACGCGCTGTCCGGCAAGGGCGTCCACCTCATCACGGTGAACGACTACCTCGCCGAGCGCGACTCCGAGCTGATGGGCCGGGTGCACAAGTTCCTCGGCCTGGAGGTCGGCTGCATCCTGGCGAACATGTCGCCGGCGCAGCGCCGCGAGCAGTACAACGCGGACATCACGTACGGCACGAACAACGAGTTCGGCTTCGACTACCTGCGCGACAACATGGCGTGGTCGGCGGACGAGCTCGTCCAGCGCGGCCACAACTTCGCCGTGGTCGACGAGGTCGACTCGATCCTCGTCGACGAGGCCCGCACCCCGCTGATCATCTCCGGCCCGGCCGACCAGGCCACGAAGTGGTACGCCGACTTCGCGAAGCTGGTCACCCGCCTCACCAAGGGCGAGGCGGGCCAGCCGCTCAAGGGCATCGAGGAGACCGGCGACTACGAGGTCGACGAGAAGAAGCGCACCGTCGGCATCCACGAGGCCGGTGTCGCCAAGGTCGAGGACTGGCTCGGCATCGAGAACCTGTACGAGTCGGTGAACACCCCGCTCGTCGGCTACCTGAACAACGCCATCAAGGCGAAGGAACTGTTCAAGAAGGACAAGGACTACGTCGTCATCGACGGCGAAGTCATGATCGTCGACGAGCACACCGGCCGTATCCTCGCCGGCCGCCGCTACAACGAGGGCATGCACCAGGCGATCGAGGCGAAGGAAGGGGTGGACATCAAGGACGAGAACCAGACCCTCGCCACGATCACCCTCCAGAACTTCTTCCGCCTCTACTCGAAGCTGTCGGGCATGACCGGTACGGCCATGACCGAGGCCGCCGAGTTCCACCAGATCTACAAGCTCGGTGTCGTCCCGATCCCGACCAACCGCGACATGGTCCGCAAGGACCAGCCGGACCTGATCTACCGGACCGAGGTCGCGAAGTTCGCCGCCGTCGTCGACGACATCGCGGAGAAGCACGAGAAGGGCCAGCCGATCCTGGTCGGCACCACCTCGGTCGAGAAGTCCGAGTACCTCTCGCAGCAGCTCTCCAAGCGGGGCATCCCGCACGAGGTGCTCAACGCGAAGCAGCACGAGCGCGAGGCCTCGATCGTCGCCCAGGCCGGCCGCCGCGGCGCCGTCACGGTCGCCACGAACATGGCCGGCCGCGGTACCGACATCAAGCTCGGCGGCAACCCGGACGACCTCGCCGAGGCCGAGCTGCGCCAGCAGGGCCTGGACCCGGAAGAGCACATCGAGGAGTGGGCGCACGCCCTGCCCGCCGCGCTGCACCGCGCGGAGGCGGCCGTGAAGGCCGAGTTCGAAGAGGTCAAGGCGCTCGGCGGGCTGTACGTGCTGGGCACCGAGCGGCACGAGTCGCGCCGTATCGACAACCAGCTGCGCGGCCGCTCCGGCCGTCAGGGCGACCCGGGCGAGTCCCGCTTCTACCTGTCGCTGGGCGACGACCTGATGCGCCTGTTCAAGGCGCAGATGGTCGAGCGGGTCATGTCGATGGCGAACGTGCCGGACGACGTGCCGATCGAGAACAAGATGGTGACGCGCGCGATCGCGTCGGCCCAGTCGCAGGTCGAGACCCAGAACTTCGAGACGCGCAAGAACGTCCTGAAGTACGACGAGGTCCTCAACAGCCAGCGCGAGGTCATCTACGGCGAGCGCCGCCGCGTCCTGGAGGGCGAGGACCTGCACGAGCAGGTGCGCTTCTTCATGGACGACACGATCGACGCGTACATCGCGGCCGAGACGGTCGAGGGCTTCGCCGAGGAGTGGGACCTGGACCGGCTGTGGGGCGCCTTCAAGCAGCTCTACCCGATCAAGGTCACCGTCGCCGAGCTCGAGGACGCGGCAGGCGACCGCGCGGGCATCACCGCCGAGTTCATCGCGGAGTCCGTCAAGGACGACATCCACGAGCAGTACGAGGCGCGCGAGAAGGCGCTCGGCTCCGACATCATGCGCGAGCTGGAGCGGCGCGTGGTCCTGTCGGTGCTGGACCGCAAGTGGCGTGAGCACCTGTACGAGATGGACTACCTGCAGGAGGGCATCGGCCTGCGGGCGATGGCCCAGAAGGACCCGCTGGTCGAGTACCAGCGCGAGGGCTTCGACATGTTCAACGCCATGATGGAGGGCATCAAGGAGGAGTCCGTCGGCTACCTGTTCAACCTGGAGGTCCAGGTCGAGCAGCAGGTCGAGGAGGTTCCGGTGCAGGACGCACCGCCGTCGCTGACGAAGCCGGAGATCCGGGCCAAGGGGCTGGACGCCCCTCAGCGGCCCGACCGGCTGCACTTCTCGGCGCCCACGGTGGACGGCGAGGGCGGGGTCGTCGAGGGCGACTTCGACGCCGACGAGGCCGGCGACGGGATGACCCGGGCCGAGCGCCGCAAGGCCCAGAAGGCCGCAGGCGGCCGCCGCCGCAAGAAGTGACCCCTGCCCGTACGGGCACCCCCGGCGGGGCCGGACACCACACGGTGTCCGGCCCCGCCGGCGTTTCCCGGTCACGGGAGGGGGCCCATTTCGACGGCTGCGCAGCGCCAGCGGAGGTCCGGGCCCTGCTCCAGGCGGAACGCCATGGCCGAGACGCGGTCGCCCGTCGCGATGCGGGCAAAGGCCTCGATCACGCCCGGGCCCGGGTGGAAGCGGCCGCACTGGCGCAGGACCGGGCGGAGCCGGTCGCGGAGGGGTGCCGTGGGGGCCAGGGTGACCAGCTGGTCGTAGGCCGGGCCGACAGTATGGCCCAGCAGCGAGTGGACCGGCCGCTGGCCGCTGACCACCGCCAGCAGCCGCTCGGCGAACCAGTCGTGCGGGCCGCGCGGCGTGCGGGGGCGGCGCTGGTCGTGGCGGCCGGGGGGCCGGGTGGTGTTCCTGGTCCTGGTCATGGCGGTCGTCCCCGAGAAGTCCGGGCCCGGAGCTCTACCGGGCGGTAACTTGGTACGGGACTTCTACGGTCCGTGACCACCCTGCGCAACGGCCGCTCCCCGGCCCGCACGGGCCGGGCCCCGTTCACCTATCCGGGTGGGCGCCGCGCGGCCCCCGGCCGCTCCCCGAGCCTTCGGGCGGCACGCGGTGGACGCGACCCGGCCGCCGCCCGGCAGCCCGAAGGGGGACCGGCGCCGTCACCCGGCGGAGTTCCGCCAAGTCGTATCCTGAGGGCGTTTCCGACTACCGAAAGCAGCCGGCCATGCGCGTGTACGTCCCCCTGACCCTCCCCGGGCTCGCCGAGGCGCACAAGGCGGGTGAGCTGGGCCCCGCCCCGCTGCGTGCGTACGCCGTCACGCCCGGCCTGCGGGAGTGGTACGTGTCGGACGACGTGGAGGAGCTGGAGTACGCCGCCCTCGGCCGGGCCGCCGCGGCCTCCTTGCGGCTGCTCGCCGAGGACGGGGCCGCCCCGCGCAAGCGCGTCGTCGTCGCCGTCGACGTGGACGACAAGGCCGCCGCCGCGACCCCCGGGGTCGACGAGGCCACCCTCGGCCAGGTGACCCTCGCCGCCGCCGTACGCCTCACCGTGGCCGCCGCCGTGCACGTGGACGCCGACGACGCCCTGGACGACGTGACGGCCGCCACCGCTGCCCTGGAGGCCGCAGCCGGCGGGGACGACGACGCGCAGTTCACCGTGGACGGCGCCGAGGACCACGAACTGCTGTGGTTCGGCGTCCAGGAGATCCCGGGGCTGCTGAAGTGATCGCTTCCGGTACCCCGGCCGACCCCGCCGCCGCCCCCGTCCACATAGTCTGGGACTGGAACGGCACGCTGCTGCACGACATCGACGCCGTGATCGCCGCCACCAACGCCTCCTTCGCCGAGTTCGGATTCGCGCCGATCACGCTGGAGCGCTACCGCGAGCTGTACGTCGTGCCCGTGCCGAAGTTCTACGAGCGGCTGATGGGACGACTGCCCACGGACGCCGAGTGGGAGGTCATGGACGCCACCTTCCACCGGCACTACTGGGCCGCGGCCGACGCCGCCGGGCTCACCGAGGGGGCCCGCGAGCTCCTGCGGGACTGGCAGGCCGACGGGCTCACGCAGTCCCTGCTCTCCCTGGCGCCCCACGAGAAGCTCGTACCCCTCGTGCAGGCGCACGGCATCGACCGGCACTTCCTGCGCGTCGACGGCCGGATCGGTCCCTCGCACACCAGCAAGGCAGGGCATCTCGTACGCCATTTGGCGGCCCTGGAGGAGACGGGCGTGACCGCCGGCCGTACGGTCCTCATCGGGGACGCGGTGGACGACGCCCTGGCCGCCGCGCACGTGGGTGCGAGGGCCGTCCTCTACACGGGCGGTTCGCACAGCCGGCGCAGTCTGGAATCGGCAGGGGTCGCCGTCGTCGACACGCTGGCAGAAGCCGTATCCGCTGCTCGCCGACTGGCTGAATAAGTACGCGCAGAATATGCCCCCGTCACTGCGCACAACGTCAAAGTTCGGGACCTGCTTTTGTACAGATCCAGTGCGTGACGGACAGGGGGTCCGGCGAGATAGCCTGGTACCCGTGATCAGCGCGATAGTCATCGGGGGCATTGACGCCTCCGGCCAGCGCCCGGCGCACGACCGTGCCCGGGCCTTCGCTGATCCCTGCTGCCGGGAGCCGCAGCCGATCATGGCCAGTTCCTTCCCGGTCGCCTCTCATCACGGCAGAGCGCCGATCCCCAGCGGTCACCCCGCGTCGCGGCGCCACGCCAATCCTTCCTTCACCTACGTCACGCAATGGCGCGCGACAGGAGCCAGAGGACATGCAGACCAAGCTGGACGAAGCAAAGGCCGAGCTGCTCGCGCGGGCGGCCCGGGTAGCTGAGCACAGCCCGGCCGGGGGGCTACTTCCGACTGGGTCCGAGCAGGGAGAGCGCCCCGACCGGGACACCACTCTCTCCTACCTCCAGCGCTACTACCTGCACACCGCCCCGGAGGACCTGCTCGACCGGGACCCGGTCGACGTGTTCGGGGCGGCGCTCTCCCACTACCGTCTCGCCGAGAACCGGCCGCAGGGCACCGCGAACGTGCGCGTGCACACCCCCACGGTCGAGGAGAACGGCTGGACGTCCAGCCACTCGGTCGTCGAGGTCGTCACCGACGACATGCCCTTCCTCGTGGACTCCGTGACGAACGAGCTGTCCCGGCAGAGCCGCGGCATCCACGTCGTGATCCACCCGCAGGTCGTCGTCCGCCGTGACGTCACCGGCAAGCTGATCGAGATCCTCGGTTCCGACTGCGACGCGCACGGCCCCAAGACCGCGCGCCCCCACGACTCCCTCGTCGAGTCCTGGATCCACGTCGAGATCGACCGCGAGACCGACCGCGCCGACCTCAAGCAGATCAACGACGACCTCAAGCGCGTCCTGTCCGACGTACGCGAGGCCGTCGAGGACTGGGAGAAGATGCGCGACGCCGCACTGCGCATCGCCGACGGCCTGCCCGACGAGCCGATCGCCCCGGACCTGCGTGAGTACGAGCTCGAAGAGGCCCGTGAGCTGCTGCGCTGGCTCTCGGACGACCACTTCACCTTCCTCGGCTACCGCGAGTACAACCTGGTCGACGGCGACTCGCTGGCCGCCGTCCCCGGCACCGGCCTCGGCATCCTGCGCTCCGACCCGCACCACAGCGGCAAGGACGACGGCCACCCGGTCTCGCCGTCCTTCAACCGGCTGCCGGCCGACGCCCGCGCCAAGGCCCGGGAGCACCGCCTGCTGGTGCTGACCAAGGCCAACAGCCGCTCCACCGTGCACCGCCCCTCCTACCTCGACTACGTCGGCGTGAAGAGGTTCGACGCCGAGGGCAACGTCGTGGGCGAGCGCCGCTTCCTCGGCCTGTTCTCCTCCGCCGCGTACACCGAGTCCGTGCGACGCGTCCCGGTCATCCGCCGCAAGGTCGCCGAGGTCCTCGAAGGCGCCGGCTTCTCGCCGAGCAGCCACGACGGCCGCGACCTGCTGCAGATCCTGGAGACCTACCCGCGCGACGAGCTGTTCCAGACCCCGGTCGACAAGCTCCGCGAGATCGCCACGTCCGTGCTGTACCTCCAGGAGCGCCGCCGGCTGCGGCTGTACCTGCGCCAGGACGAGTACGGGCGCTACTACTCGGCGCTCGTCTACCTGCCGCGCGACCGGTTCACCACCGGCGTCCGGCTGCGCCTGATGGACATCCTGAAGGAGGAGCTCGGCGGCACCAACGTCGACTTCACCGCCTGGAACACCGAGTCGATCCTCTCGCGCATCCACTTCGTCGTCCGCGTCCCGCAGGGCACCGAGCTGCCCGCGCTGACCGACACCGACGTCGAGCGCCTCGAGACCCGCCTGGTCGAAGCCGCCCGCTCCTGGGCCGACGGCTTCGCCGACGCCCTGGTCGCCGAGGTGGGCGAGGAGCGCGCCGCCGAGCTGCTGCGCAAGTACGGCACCTCCTTCCCCGAGGGCTACAAGGCCGACCACAAGCCGCGCGCGGCCGTGGCCGACCTCTGCCACCTCGAGCGGCTCTCCGCCAGCGACCGGGAGTTCGCCCTCTCGCTGTACGAGCCGGTCGGCGCGGCCCCCGGCGAGCGCCGGTTCAAGATCTACCGCACCGGTGAGCAGGTCTCGCTGTCCGCGGTGCTGCCCGTGCTCCAGCGGCTGGGCGTCGAGGTCACCGACGAGCGCCCGTACGAGCTGCGCTGCAGCGACCGCACCAACGCGTGGATCTACGACTTCGGCCTGCGGATGCCGCTGCCCGCCGGCAACGGCGACACCTACCTCGGCGACGATGCCCGCGAGCGCTTCCAGGACGCCTTCTCCGCGGTCTGGCAGGGCGACGCCGAGAACGACAACTTCAACACCCTGGTGCTGAGCGCCGGGCTCACCTGGCGCCAGGCCGTGGTGCTGCGCGCGTACGCCAAGTACCTGCGCCAGGCCGGCGTGAACTTCAGCCAGGACTACATGGAGGACACCCTCCGCAACAACGTCCACACCACCCGGCTGCTGGTCTCGCTCTTCGAGGCCCGGCTCTCGCCCGGCCGCCAGTCCGCCGGCACCGAGCTCATCGACGCCATGCTGGAGGAGCTGGCCGGTGCCCTGGACCAGGTCGCCTCGCTGGACGAGGACCGGATCCTGCGGTCGTTCCTCACGCTGATCAACGCGACCCTGCGCACCAACTTCTTCCAGCTCAACGACGCGGGCGAGCAGCACGCGTACGTGTCGATGAAGTTCGACCCGCAGGCCATCCCGGAGCTCCCGGCTCCGCGCCCGGCCTTCGAGATCTGGGTGTACTCCCCGCGCGTCGAGGGCGTCCACCTGCGCTTCGGCAAGGTCGCCCGAGGCGGTCTGCGCTGGTCCGACCGCCGCGAGGACTTCCGTACGGAGATCCTCGGCCTGGTCAAGGCGCAGATGGTCAAGAACACCGTCATCGTGCCGGTCGGCGCCAAGGGCGGCTTCGTCGCCAAGAACCTGCCGGACCCGTCGGTGGACCGCGACGCGTGGCTCGCCGAGGGCATCGCCTCGTACAAGATCTTCATCTCGGCGCTGCTCGACATCACCGACAACATGGTCGGCGGCGTGGTCGTGCCGCCCAACGGCGTGGTCCGCCACGACGAGGACGACACCTACCTCGTCGTCGCCGCCGACAAGGGCACCGCGACCTTCTCCGACATCGCCAACGGCGTCGCCGAGGCGTACGGCTTCTGGCTGGGCGACGCGTTCGCGTCGGGCGGCTCGGCCGGCTACGACCACAAGGGCATGGGCATCACCGCCCGCGGCGCCTGGGAGTCCGTCAAGCGGCACTTCCGCGAGCTGGGCCACGACACCCAGACCGAGGACTTCACGGTCGTCGGCGTCGGCGACATGTCCGGCGACGTGTTCGGCAACGGCATGCTGCTCTCGGAGCACATCCGCCTGGTCGCCGCCTTCGACCACCGGCACATCTTCCTCGACCCGACCCCGGACGCGGCGACCTCGTACGCCGAGCGCCGGCGCCTGTTCGAGCTGCCGCGCTCCTCGTGGGCCGACTACAAGGCGGAGCTGCTCTCCGCGGGCGGCGGCATCCACCCGCGCTCGGCGAAGTCCATCCCGATCAACGCGCACGTCCGCGAGGCCCTCGGGATCGAGGCCGGCGTCACCAAGATGACCCCGGCCGACCTGATGCAGGCGATCCTGCAGTCCCCCGTGGACCTGCTGTGGAACGGCGGCATCGGTACGTACGTCAAGGCGTCGACCGAGACGCACACGGACGTCGGCGACAAGGCCAACGACGCCATCCGCGTCAACGGCGGGGACGTGCGGGCCAAGGTCATCGGCGAGGGCGGCAACCTGGGCCTGACCCAGCTCGGCCGCATCGAGTTCGCCCGGATCGGCGCCGGCGGCGAGGGCGGCAAGGTCAACACCGACGCCATCGACAACAGCGCGGGCGTGGACACCTCCGACCACGAGGTGAACATCAAGATCCTGCTCAACGCGGTGGTCACGGACGGGGACATGACCGTCAAGCAGCGCAACAAGCTGCTGGCGGAGATGACCGACGAGGTCGGCCACCTGGTGCTGCGCAACAACTACGCGCAGAACGTGGCCCTCGCCAACGGCATCGCCCAGGCCCCCAGCCTGCTGCACGCCCAGCAGCGCTTCATGCGCCGCCTGGAGTCGGCCGGACTGCTCGACCGGAGCCTGGAGTTCCTGCCCACCGACCGGCAGATCCGCGAGCTGCTGAACAACGGCAAGGGCCTGACCCAGCCCGAGCTGGCCGTCCTGTTCGCCTACACCAAGATCACGGTGGCGGACGAGCTCATCGCCACCGAGCTGCCGGACGACCCGTACCTGCGCCGCCTGCTGCACGCGTACTTCCCGGCCGCGCTGCGCGGGAAGTTCCCCGAGCAGATCGACACGCACGCCCTGCGCCGCGAGATCATCACGACGCTGCTGGTCAACGACACGGTCAACACCGGTGGTTCGACCTTCCTGCACCGGCTGCGCGAGGAGACCGGGGCCTCCACGGAGGAGATCGTCCGGGCGCAGCTCTCGGCCCGCGAGATCTTCGGCTTGGCCGAGGTGTGGGACGCGGTCGAGGCGCTGGACAACAAGGTCGCGGCCGACGTCCTGACCCGGGTGCGGCTGCACTCGCGGCGCCTGGTCGAGCGCGGTACCCGCTGGCTGCTGAACAACCGGCCGCAGCCGCTCCAGATCACCGAGACCATCGAGCTCTTCAGTGACCGGGTGACCCAGGTCTGGTCCGAGCTGCCCAAGCTGGTGCGCGGCGCCGACCTCGAGTGGTACCAGTCGATCATGGACGAGCTGATCGGCGAGGGCGTTCCGGAGGAGCTGGCGGCCAAGGTCGCCGGGTTCTCCTCGGCCTTCCCGACGCTGGACATCGTCGCGATCTCGGACCGCACCGGCGTCGACCCGCTGGGTGTCGCCGAGGTGTACTACGACCTCGCCGACCGCCTGGACATCACGCAGCTGATGGACCGGATCATCGATCTGCCGCGGGCCGACCGCTGGCAGTCCATGGCCCGCGCCTCCATCCGCGAGGACCTGTTCGCGGCGCACGCCGCGCTGACCGCCGACGTGCTGGCGGTGGGCAACGGCGACTCGACTCCCGAGGACCGCTTCAAGGCGTGGGAGGAGAAGAACGCGGCGATCATCAGCCGGGCCCGGACGACCCTGGACGAGATCCGGGGATCGGACGACTTCGACCTGGCGAACCTGTCCGTGGCGATGCGGACGATGCGTTCGCTGCTGCGGAGCCACGCCTAGTCGCTGCGCCGGCCGCAACGGCCGAACGGGCGGCCCCGGGACCTTGCTGGTCCCGGGGCCGCCCGTTCGCGTCGGGGGCGGTCGCGGCCCGCCGCGGTCTCAGCGGCCCGAGGTGAACTCCTCGTAGGCGTCGCAGACCTCGGCGGAGGGGCCGTCCATGCGCAGGACGCCGGCCTCCAGCCAGATCGCCCGGTCGCAGGTCTCGCGGACCGTGCCGATGCCGTGGCTGACGAGGAAGACGGTGCCGGCGTGCTCGCGGAGCTCCTCGATGCGGGCCTGGCTGCGGCGCTGGAAGGCGGCGTCGCCGGTGGCGAGGGCCTCGTCGATCATCAGGACGTCGTGGTCCTTGGCGGCGGCGATGGAGAAGCGCAGCCGGGCGCCCATCCCGGAGGAGTAGGTGCGCATGGGCAGGGAGATGAAGTCGCCCTTCTCGTTGATGCCGGAGAAGTCGACGATGCCCTGGTAGCGCTCGCGGACCTGCTGCCTGGACATGCCCATCGCGAGGCCGCCGAGGACCACGTTGCGCTCGCCGGTGAGGTCGTTCATCAGGGCGGCGTTCACGCCGAGGAGCGAGGGCTGGCCGTGGGAGTAGATCCTGCCGCGGGCCACGGGCTGGAGGCCGGCGATCGCGGAGAGCAGCGTGGACTTGCCCGAGCCGTTGGAGCCGATCAGGCCGATGGCCTCGCCCTTGTACGCGACGAAGCTGACGCCCTTGACGGCGTGCACCTCGCGCATGCCGGGGGCCGGCTTGCGGGAGAAGATCCGGCTGAGGGCGGCGGTGGCCCCGCCCTTGCGGGCGCCGGAGCCGTGCACCTTGTAGACGACGTGGACCTCGTCGGCGATGACGGTGGGCACGCGGGTGTCGGGCGCCGCCACGGACGGTGCGCGGTGCGCGGATGCGGTTGCGGTCTCAGCCACGGCCGTACTCCTCCTCAGCCTTCCAGAAGTAGATGAATCCGCCGACGCCCGCGAGCAGGGCCCAGCCGACGGCGATCGCCCACACGTGGTGCGGGAGCGCGTGCGGGTCGAAGCTGTCGATCAGCGCGTAGCGCATCAGGTCGATGTAGACGGCCGCCGGGTTGGTCTTGAGCACGACGGTGACCCAGTGCGCGAGGTGGTCCTTGCGGAGCATCTGGTCGATGGACCACATGACCCCGGAGGAGTACATCCACGTGCGCAGGATGAACGGCATCAGCTGGCTGACGTCCGGGCTCTTGCTGCCGATGCGGGCCATGACCATGGCGACGCCGGCGCAGAAGACGGCCATCAGGGCCAGGGTGGGCGCGGCCAGCAGCCACTTGAGGGTCGGGGTCTGGCCGCAGGCCAGCAGCAGCAGGACGAGCGCGCCCATGGTGACGAGCAGCTGCTGGAAGAGCTGGACGACGGTGGACAGCGGCAGGCTGGCGCGCGGGAAGTGCAGGGCGCGGACCAGGCCGAGGTTGCTGTGCACGGCGCGGGTCGAGGCGTTGATGGAGCTGCCGATGAAGTCCCAGACGAAGACGCCGGTGATCAGGAACGGGATGTAGTCCGGCACGTCGTGGCTGGCGTTCATGACGATGCCGAAGATGAAGTAGTAGACGGCCGCGTTGAGCAGCGGGGTCACCAGGTGCCAGACCTGGCCGAGCCGGGCCGTGCTGTACGTGGCGTGCATCCGGGCGGTGGCGTACGCGGTCACGAAGTGGCGGCGGCCCCAGAGCTGGCGCACGTAGCTCGGCAGCGGGGGGCGGGCGCCGCTGAGGGTCAGGCCGTGGGCCGCCGCCAGTTCTGCGGGCGAGAGGGGCGGGGCGGGCGGCGTTGCGGGCGCGGCGGGCTCCGCGGGCGGGGTGGTCTCGGTCACGGGGGTCACGAGGGTCGCTTTCGACGGGGTCGGGGCGTCGGCTGGCCGGGGCATCTCCCAGCGGTAATCGAGGAAGGGACGGGTCCGTATCGTCGCTACGGCGAGGTTAGGGCGCAGTGCGTCGGAACGCAACCGTATCGTCGTGACGAGTTGGACCCGGCGTGCCCGGCTATGCTCTGTGCATGACCACCGACCCCGCCGCCGGCACCGCCCCCGCCCCCGCCTCAGCCCGCCGCGCCCCCGCCGGGGCCGCCGTCCTGCGCGAGGACGTGACCGAGGCGATCCGCGCCGCGGTACTGGACGAACTGGCCGCGGTCGGGTTCTCGCGGATGTCCATCGAGGGGATCGCCCGGCGCGCGGGCGTCGGCAAGACGGCCGTCTACCGCCGCTGGAAGTCGAAGCTGCACCTGGTGCTGGACCTGGTGGGGGCCTTCGCGGTGGACGGCCTGCCGGTTCCCGCGACGGGATCGCTGTACGGGGACGTGCGGGCCCTGCTCGAGGTGATGTCACACGTGCTGCGGCACCCGGTCGCCTCGGCGGTGATCCCGGACCTGCTGGTCGAGGCGGCCCGCAACCCGGAGATCGCGGACGCGGTGCGCGGCGCCCTGCTGGAGGGGGAGCGGCGGATGGCCGAGGGGATCGTGTCGGAGGCGGTGGCGCGCGGCGAACTCGCGGCGGGAACGGATCCGGGCCGCGCACTGGACCTGGCGATCGGCCCGCTCTACTGGCGGCAGGTGGTCGTACGCGACGCCGTGCCGGCGGAGTACCTGGACGACCTGGCCCGATCGGTGGTGGCGGGCCTGACGGCCACGTCGCCCGCGCCGTGACGCGGACGACGGGGACGACGGGGACCGCCGGAGCCGGCTAGCGGGTGTAGAACGCCACGCGGAAGCCCAGGTCCACGTAGGCGTTCTGGGGCGGGTCGTACGAGCGGAACTGGATCATGCGGGCGCGCTGTTCGCGGGAGAACCAGGAGCCCCCGCGGACGATGCGGTCGCCCGGGGCCCGCAGGTCCTCGCGGCCGGGCCGGGTGTCGTCGTACGACCAGGCCAGGGACCGCGTCCACTCCCACACGTTGCCGATCATGTCCTGGGGCCCGCCCTCCCGGGCCGCCCAGGGGAAGAGGCCCACGGGCACGGAGCGCTGGGTCCAGCCCTGCGCCGTGCGCACGTGGGCCATGCCCTCCTGCCACTCGTTCCCCCACGGATAGGGGTCGGACGCCGGCCGGCCCAGGCCGGAGCACTCCCATTCGGCCTCGGTGGGGATGTCCGCGTAGCCGTGCTCGTCCAGCACGTTGCGCTCGCGCAGCCGCTTCGTCAGCCAGCGGCAGTACGCCAGCGCCTCCCACCAGTTGACCCCGACGACCGGCTGCGTGGGCTGGTTGTAGCGGGGGTCCCACCAGTAGAGCGGCACCCGGCGCAGCAGCAGCTGGTCCACGTACTCCTGGAGGGACTCCTCGTCGACGATGCCCTCCCGCATCTCCTTGCTCAGATGGATCCGCTGGGTGTCCGTCGACCCGGCGCGCGGTCCGTCCGGCGCGTCGATGAAGGACGGGTCGTGCCTGACCCACAGCCGTGCCGGTCCGTCCGGCCAGCAGTCCAGGTCCCGGTACCCGCCCGAGGAGACGAACTGCGCGTAGTCCCGGTTGGTGACGGGCAGCGTGGAGATCCGGAAGGAGCCGACGGTCTCGGTGCGCTGCGGGAACCAGTCGATGTGCCGGTACTTGTCGTCCTGCGAGTTCAGCGGGGTCGTGGAGCCGATGGGGTACTCGCCCGCCGGTATGACGCAGCTGCGGGCGAGGAACGAGCGCGATCTCTCCTCCCACGTCGAGGGATTGAGCTGCGCCTGTACGGTGGCCGCGCGCGCCCGGGTCTCCAGGTCCTGCCCCCGGTCCCCGCGGGCGGCGGCGACGGAGTCCGAGACCGAGCGCCGCAGCTGCCGTACGAGCCCGGACGGCTCCGCGTTCGGCCGGGCCGCCGCGAGGATCACGAGCAGCTCGCCGGCGAGCAGCCACAGCGGCAGCCCCGCGTCCCCGGCCTCCTCCGCGGCGCCCGCCAGCTCGGCCGCCGTGCCGGTGACCAGGCGGTGCCCCTCGGCCGTGGTCTGGGCACTGGCCCAGTAGCGCAGCGGGGCGTGCCAGATGGGATGGCGGCACAGGCCGACGATGGTCTCCGAGTCCCGGCGCGCCAGCGCGCAGCCGGCGAAGTAGTCGCGGAAGAGGTTCTCCCTGAAGGAGAGTTGGGTGGCCGTGTCGACCGCGAGTATGCCGTGGCCCTTCCGGAGGAACTGCACGTAGTCGACGACGGCCGGGTACGCGTCGAGGAACTCGCGCTCCTCGCCCAGGGCCCGCAGGATCGGCTCGTGGACGGCCGCCGCGGAGAGGGAGTTCGCCCCGGGCTGCACGGACCTCAACGAGGTGATGGAGAAGCCGACTTCCTCGATGATCCGCTGGATCTCCGTGTCGTAGCCGGGCCGCAGGAGGCACGGCTCCGCGGCGGCCGCGGCGCGCCTGCGGGGACGCTTGTGCAGGAACTCCTCCGAGGCCAGCCGGCAGAAGTGCCCGACGGACGTGGGGACCTCGTGGTTGCGCTCCGTGGAGACGACCAGGAGGTGCAGCAGGTAGGGGACGCGCGCTGCCGAGGCCAGAGCGCTGTCGCCCCGGATCGCGGCGATCAGCCGCTCCGAGAGCTTTCCTTCGTGAGGGGTCATCAGGCGGTGAACCATCCGGTGATGTAGTTCTCGAGGTCGCGCTGTTTGGGCGGTCGGAGGAAGTAGGCGCTGACGTCGCGCGCCCTCGCGCACTCGGCGGAGAACCAGCTCGAATCCGAGATGGCCACGAGGACGCGCAGGTTGCGGTAGTGCACGTGGAGCTGCGCCAGGGTCTGCAGGACGGTGCGCGGCGACCAGTTGTCGGAACTCGCGTGGCCGTGCAGCGGCACGTCCTCCACGCCGTCGACGAAGAGGAACGCCCGGTCGAGCGAGCCCCGCAGCAGGGTGCGTGCGGTGCCGCCGTAGACCCCGATGCCCGAACGGGTGACGGCGGCGTCCGTGATGGCCTCGGCGGTCGCCGCGAAGTCGCCCTGCGCGGGTACGTCGAGGGCGTTGACGAGCAGCGGTACGGGTGCCTCCGGGTCGCCGTCCAGCGCCCGCTGCGCGAGCAGCGAGGCGTAGTGCGTGCAGATCGAGGTGCGCCCGGAGCACGGCGGCCCGATGAGCACCACGGAGCGGCCCGCGCCGTGCAGGACGATGCCGTCGAGGGGCAGGCCCGGCGTGTCCTCGTCACCCGGCGGGGCGGTCCGGGCCAGGGCGTCGATCTCCCGTACCTCCCGGGGGATCCAGACCGCGTCCAGCGGACGGTCGGGGAAGCCGACGGCGTCCGCGCCCTCCTGGCTGGTCGCCGACAGGGCGCGCAGCGCGCCCAGGTAGTGGACCAGCTCCACGGGAAGCTCCCGCGGCTCCGGGCCCGGGGCAGGAGGCGGTGCCGGGTCCGGTGCAGCGGGACCGGCCGGCCCGCTCGGCCCCGGCTGGCCCGGGACCCGTTCTCCCGTCCCACGGGGCGCCTGCGGGTTGATGCGACGGATCGCCGGGCGTGCGCCCTGCGGGCCGGAGCCTTCTTCAGGGGTCATATCACCTCACCCATCACGGGCCGGCCGGGTGCCATGACGCGGGCTCGGGGACGGCGGTGATGCCCCCCAGCTCCGACCGGCTCCAGAACCGTCCATCACTGTCTACGAACACGAACTTCAGCGGGAGCGCCCGGCTCTGGTCCGGCTGCACGGTCAGCGGGACCTCGTAGTCCGACCGGCCGGGGACCAGCGGCCCGAGGTCCTCGTGGCACAGGTGCACCGACCCGTCCGGGCTGTCCGCCCGCCACCGGAACACCGGCAGGGAGGTGGAGTTCTCCACCTGCACCGCCCAGTACGGCTGGCCGTCGTCCGACAGCACCGTCATCCACGCGGCCGCGGCGGTGCGCTGCCTCCTGCGGTCCCGGTTCTCGGAGCGCAGGACGGTGCCGACCGCGGCCGTGACCGCACCGACCTGGCCCAGCCCGCTGACCCAGTCCCCCCAGGTCCCCGCCGCATCGTGGTCGAACTGCTCGCCGTACGGCTGGAGCCCCCACAGCGGAAGGGACAGGAGCAGGACCACCGCGGCCAGGAGCCCCCAGCGCATCGCCCCGCTACGCCATATGGCCTTCAGGTCTGCTGCCGCCACTCGGTACGCACCTCACAGGAATCGCCGCGGGTCCATCACACGCAGGGCATCCGCCTGGCCCGCCGTCAGCGCGGCCCCGGACAGGATGCTCCGGACCAGAGCCGCCGTGATCGGGGCGAGGGTGATCCCGACGCCGAAGTGCCCGGTCGCCATGACGACCCTGCCGTCGGAGTCGGCGTTCCCCACCAGCGGGTAGCCGTCGGCCGTTCCGGGCCGGACCCCGGCCCAGGAACCGGTCAGCCTCCAGTCCCGCGAGGCCGGCACCACCAGCTGCAGCGCGGCCAGCAGCCGCTCGGTCGCATCGTCCTCCGGCTCCTCGTCCCAGCGGCCCTGGTCGTACGTCACGCCGACCACCACCCGGCCGTCGTGGCGCGGGACCACGTACGACGAGACCGTGGTGTCGTCCACGGCGACCTTGCAGTACACGTGGTGGCGCAGCGGGTAGCCCCCGCAGCCCGGCACCACCAGCTCGGCGGCCTGGCCCCGTACCGGGAACTGCCCGCCGGGCCGGGTGGGCACGAGCTCCGGGCTCCACGCCCCCGCGGCCACCACGCACCGGTCCCCCCGGACGACGCCACCGCCCTCCAGCAGCACGTCGACCCCCTGGGCGCCCGGCGTGACGGCTTGCACCCGGGCCCGGGCCACGACCTCGATCCGCGGGTCCCGGCGCAGCACCTCGCGCAGGGCGGACATCAGCACCCGCGGCTCCAGAGCCCCCTCGCTGGGCAGCCGTACCGCCGACAGCACGTCCGGTGACAGCAGCGGCTCGGCATGCGCCGTGGTCCGCGCATCGAGCTGCTCGACCCGGAAGCCCTGCTCCACCCACTGGGGGACCAGCTGCTCTTGGACCCGCTGCTGCTCCGAGGGGTCCAGGGCCACCTGGAGGAGCCCGGAATCCAGGAACGGCACCGCGATCCCGGATCCGGCCTCCAGTCCGGCGAGCCACTGCGGGTACATCCGCCGGCTCGCCTCGGCGAACTGCCGCAGCGGGCCGCGGCAGAAGTCGTCGCTCTGCGGTGTGATCCCGCCGATGGCCGCCCAGCTCGCCGCCAGCCCGGTGTCCGGCCGGGCGTCCAGGAGCACGACCCGCTCGAAGAGGTCGCTCGCCGCCGCGGCGACCGCGCAGCCTATGACGCCCGCTCCGACGACGACGAGTGCGGAGCCCATGCTCAGCTGCTCCGGTTGACGACGTAGGAGTCCTGTTCTCCCGTCACCACGTTGACGATGGACTGGATGCACTTGACGGCCATCGCATCGCGGGCGTCATGGGTCAGCGACCCGATGTGCCCGGTGACCAGCAGCTTCGATGCGGGCAGCGCGAGCAGCTCCGCCGTCTCGGGGACGTCCGCGTCGTAGAAGCCGTCGAACGCCGCCGTGTGGATGCGCCCGCTCTTCAGGCCCTGGAGCAGAGCTGCCGGGCTGACCACGGAGGGCCGCGCCGTGTTGACGAGGGTGATCCCGCCGGCCGGCAGCAGGGCGACCTCGTCCACGCCGATCATGCCGCGCGTCTCGGGGGTGTCCGGCACCATGACGACCACGTTCTCGGCCCAGGACAGCAGGCTCGGCAGGTCCTTGTACGCGATGCCCAGGCGCTCCTCGACCTCGGGCTTGCGGGTCCGGGAGTAGTACGCCGTCTCCGTCGCCAGCCCCAGCGCGCCGATCTCGGCGATGCGGGTGCCGATCGCGCCCAGGCCGATGATGCCCAGCCGGTGTCCGGCGAGGTCGTGCTGCTTCTCCTCGCCTCCGGAGCGCCCGGAGCGGAAGTCGTCGGCGTACGAGGGGATCTGCCGGCGCTGGGCGAGGAGCAGGCCCACCGTGAACTCGGCGACGCTGTTGGTGAGCGTTCCGGGGGTGTTCGTGACGGCGATGCCGAGTTCGGCGGCGGCGTCGGCGTCGACGAAGGACTGGTAGCCCACCCCGAGGAAGCCCACCACCTTCAGCGACTTGGCCCGGGTGAGCGCCGCGCGGGAGGCGAACTCATCCCCGCCCAGCAGATAGGCGGTGCAGGACTCCAGCTCCGTGCCCAGCTCGTCCTCGCTGAGCAGGCCCGGGACCGAGTGCACCCGGAAGCCGGACTCGGACAGCCGGTCGAGGTGCTTCTGCGCCACGCTGCTGCCCGTTACGAGGATCTTTCCCAGATCGGCCACGCGATACCCCAAACGTCGGATAGTGACTGATGGTCATGTGAAGAGATCGGCCAACCTGTCGTAATACCGCATCCGCGCGGTGACAGAGCTGCGGGCGGCCGTCAAGTAGTCCTCGGCCAGTGACGGATCGTGCGCGATCAGCTCGGATGCTATATGCGCGATGAGCGCCGAGTGTTCCGTATCCTCATAGATGTTGGCGTTCAGGAAATCACCGTGGTCCACATCCGGTGCCGCGCTTTCGAAAGCGCTTTTGACGGCCCCGTATTCGGGGACCAGCATCTGTTCGTTTCCCACTCCGAGCGCGCCCAGCGCGCTGATCGGGGAGCGCATGGAGGACGCCAGGTCCCGCAGGAACTCGTAGGTCGGTTCGGCCGGGGCGACGGAGTCGGGCGCGATGCCCATGCTGTGCGCCAGCTTGTGCAGCAGCCACGGGTGGGACGCCCGTGCGACCCCGTCCTTCACGCCTCCGTGCTCCCCCTGCAACACCAGGTTGAAACGGGCCCGTTGGTGAACGTTGACCAGCGCGCTCGACGTGAGGCCGAGCAGCTGCGCGAACACCCCGGTGACGAACAGTTCCTGCGTGACCCAGAACTCCAGGGCCGGCCGCGACGCCCCGGCCAGGGCGAAGAACGGATGCCGCTCGACCCCGCTCTCGGGGACCAGCCGGCCCGCCTCCTCGACCACCGGGTGCAGCGGGACGGACGCGGTGGGCAGGAACCGTGCACCGTACTGCCATTGAACGAAGTTCGATTCCACGAGTCGGCTGGCTAACTCCGCGTTCCATGGTCCGGTCAAAGCCATGGTGATACCTCTTCCGTGTGGGGACGCCCGACGATCAGCACACAAGCAAGGCGCTCCCATAGTGGCCCAGAAGAAGCCGGTCCGCGGGCGGATTAATCGGAACGGAAGAACGGGACGGCTACGGGTAGAGACCGGGAGTTGTCAGCGGGGCCAGTGTGGGTACCGGGGTGGCGGACGGGGCCGAGGAGGAGGCCGTCGGAGCGGGCCGGCGCTCCGCGAGCGGGACGACCGGCGGGACCGCGGCCGGCTGGCCCAGGAAGACGCGGCGGACGACCCGCTCGGCCGCGTGGCCGTCGTCGTACGAGCAGAACCGCGAACGGAACGCCGCCCGCAGCTGCGCGGAGCGCGAGCCCTGCCAGTGGCCGGTGGCGAAGATGTCCACCAGCTCGTCCTCGGTCCGGGCGATCGCTCCCGGCGGGCACGACCGCAGGTCGAAGTACGTGCCGCGGGCGGCCTCGTACGCCTCCCAGTCGTCCGCGTGGATCACGATCGGCCGGTCCAGCGCCGCGTAGTCGAACATCAGGGACGAGTAGTCCGTCACCAGCGCGTCCGAGGCCAGGCAGAGCTCCTCCACCGACGGGTACGCGGAGACGTCGACCAGGCGCGGGTGGCGCACCGGCTGGGCGGGCGCGTCCGCGTACGTCAGGTGCGTACGCGCCAGGATCGTGAAACGCGGGCCCAGGTCACGCAGCACCCGCTCGAAGTCGAGGTGTTCGGGCCGGCTGCGCCGGTAGTCGCGGTGGGTCGGCGCGTACAGGACCGCCACCCCGCCCGCCGGGATGCCGAGGCGTTCGCGCAGTGCCAGGACGTCGTCCAGGGTGGCCCGGTGGAAGGCGTCGTTGCGCGGGTAGCCGTACTCGAGCGTGGCGTACGAGGAGGGGATCGCCTTCTCCCACACCAGGGTGGAGTGCCGGTTCGCGGAGAGCAGGTAGTCCCACTGGTCCGCGCCGCGCAGCAGGCCCGCGAAGTCCGTGGTGGGGGTGGCCGCCGGCCGGTCCTGGAGGTCCAGGCCGACCCGCTTGAGCGGGGTGCCGTGCTGGGTCTGCAGCAGCACCTGGCCGGGCCGCTTGACCAGGGCGCGGTCGAAGTTGACGTTCGTGGTGAGGTACGTGGCCCTGGCGAGCGCCGTCCAGTACGCCGCGGAGCCCGGGCGGAGCATCGCCGTCTGCGGCGGGAGCGTCGCCGCGTGCTGCGGGTCGCAGATCCACGCGGTCCGCATCCGGGGCGCGAGCTCGCGCAGCTTGGCCTCGACGGCCGCCGGGTTGCAGGCGTAGCCGCCGTGCCAGTACGCGGAGAAGACCGCCAGCTCCGGGCGCAGCGGCAGCAGCCGCTGGACGCGGTAGTGCAGGCGCAGCGCGCTCTCGCGCAGGCCCCGCCACAGCGACACCCCCGCGCGTCCCGCCGCCAGCGCGGCCGAGCGGAGCAGCGACAGCGTGCGGTACGTCCGGCGCACCCCGAACCGCATCAGGGTGTGCCGGATCCGGTCGGTGCGCGACAGGGACAGCGGCGGCGAGCCGGCGGCCCGGTGGCGGCGCAGCAGCCCGGAGGCCCGGTGGAAGAACTCGGCGCGGCTCGTACGCGGCAGGCGGCGCGGGTCGGCGTGCAGGGCGCAGAAGTGCTCGGCCATCCGCCGGTGCACGGTGGGGCGCCAGCGCTCCAGCTCGGGGCGGCCGGCGAGGAACCCGAAGACCCGGTCGTACTGGTCGAAGATGTCCAGGTGGCGGCTGCTGCGGGTGGTCAGGATCGAGCCGGTGCGCCGCTGGCGGTAGTGCACGCAGACCCGGTCCAGGACGGCGAGGGACTCGGCGGCCAGCAGCGCCGGGTAGGTCCAGGGGGTGTCCTCGTAGAACCCGGGCGGGAACTCCAGGCCCTCGCGCTCCACGTACTCGCGGCGGTAGGCCTTGTTCCAGACGACCATCAGCATGCCGAGCAGTGCCGGGCGGTCCGCGAGCCGGAAGCTGGCCGGGCCCTCCTCGGACAGCTTGTGCGCGAGCCGGTTGCGCACCAGCTCCCCGGTCCAGAAGGTGCGCGCGTAGTCGTAGACGAGGACGTCCGGGGAGCCGGTGTCCTTGAGCCGGTCGGTGATGGCCTGCAGGGCGCCCGGGGCGAGGGTGTCGTCCCCGTCGAGGAAGACCAGGTAGTCGCCGGTCGCCCGGGCCAGGCCGGCGTTGCGGGCCGGGCCCAGGCCGAGGTTGTCCGCCAGGTGCACGGCGGTCACCCGGGGGTCCCGCGCCGCGTACTCGTCGATGATCGAACCGCAGGCGTCCGGGGAGGCGTCGTCCACCGCGATCAGTTCCAGATCCGGGTACGACTGGGACAGGACCGAGTCCAGGCTCTCCTGGAGGTACGCCTGAACCTTGTACGCGGGCACGATGACGCTGAACCGGGGCACGGCACATCCAGGGGTCGGCGCGGGCATGGTGTTCCCCCGGCCACCGCTGGGCGGGGGTCCCCCCGGCCGGAGACCGGGGGGAGTGCCCCCAGGGAACCGCCGACGTGGCGATCGGGTTACGCAGCGTGTGGCATTCGGGTTACCGAGCGTCAACGCCGCACGTCAACGGGGCTGTGGGAGTTACTTGACCGCCCCCGCCATCACCCCCGTGACGAACTGCCGCTGGAAGGCGAAGAACACCACGAGCGGCACCACCATCGACAGGAACGCACCGGGCGCCAGCACGTCGATGTTGTTGCCGAACTGCCGTACCTGCTGCTGGAGGGCGACCGTGACCGGCGGGTGCGCCGAGTCGGCGAACACCAGCGCGACCAGCATGTCGTTCCACACCCACAGGAACTGGAAGATGGCGAGCGAGGCGATCGCGGGCGCGCCCAGCGGCAGCACCACCCGGGCGAACAGCCGCAGTTCGCCCGCGCCGTCGAGGCGGGCCGCCTCCAGCAGCTCGCGCGGGATCTCCGCGAAGAAGTTGCGCAGCAGGAACACGGCGAACGGCAGCCCGAACGCGGTGTGGAACAGGACCACCCCCGCCGTGGTCTCGAACAGTCCGATGGAGCCGAAGAGTTCCGAGACCGGGATCAGCGCCACCTGCACGGGGACGACGAGCAGCCCGACCACGACCAGGAACAGCCAGTCCCGTCCCGGGAACTCCAGCCAGGCGAAGGCGTATCCGGCGAACGAGCCCAGGGCGACCACGAGCAGGGTCGCCGGGACGGCGATCGCCACCGTGCTGAGCAGCGCGTTCGTGATGGTGTCGTTGGCCAGCAGCCGCTCGTAGTTGTCGGCCGTCAGCCGAGTCGGCGCGGTCAGCGCCTGCCACCAGCCGCCCTTGTTCAGGTCGGTGGGGGAGAGGAACGAGGAGATCAGCAGCCCGAGGGTGGGCAGCAGCCAGAACAGCGCGGCCAGCACCAGGAACACGCGCACGGCCCCCGCCGCCGCGCCGGCCGCGAGCCGGCCGGCCCGCGCACCGGCGCGGGGAACGGGGCGGGCACCGGCACGTGCTCCCGGGCGGGCCTGGGCGGAGGTGCTCATCGGGAACCCTCCTTACGCAGCCTGCGGATGTTGTAGAGCATGACCGGGAGCACCAGCGCCAGCAGCAGTACGGCGATGGCGCTGCCCAGCCCCGGATCGGCGTCGGTGCCGAAGGAGGTGCGGTACAGCTGGAGGGCCAGGACGTTCGCGTCGTCCTGCACCGAGCCCGGTGCGATCACGAAGACCAGGTCGAAGATCTTCATCACGTTGATGACGAGGGTGACCAGGACGACCGCCAGCACGGGCGCCAGCAGCGGCACCGTGACCCGGCGGAACACCTGCCACTCGTTCGCCCCGTCCACCCGCGCCGCCTCCAGCAGCTCCCGCGGTACGGCGGCCAGCCCGGCCCCGATCAGCACCATCGCGAAACCGGCCCACATCCAGACGTACGCCCCGATCACCGCCGGGGTCACCAGCGTCGGGCCGAGCCACTCCACCCCTGCGTACGCCTCCCGGAAGTTCGACGCCGGCAGCCGCAACACAGCCCCGTCGGCCCGTGCGGACAGCGTGAAGGTGCCGTCGGCGCGGGCCGTCGCCGAGTCGACCACCTTGCCGTCCTTGACCGCTTCGACCCGTATCCCCGCGAAGCCGGACTCGGCCGGGTCGACCGCGTTCGGGCGGCCGCCGCCGCCCCGGGTGAAGTCCTGCCAGACCGTCCCGGTGACCTTGCCGGGCTCGGCGGGCGCGGCCTTGGCCGTACGGGTCGCCCCGGGCAGGTCCTCCGGGGCCACGCCGACCAGCGGGAGCAGCACCGGTACGCCCGCCCGTACGGGATCGCGGGTGGTGAAGCCGCCCGCGGCGGCTCCGGTGGCAGGGACCAGCGGGGAGTCGCGGCCCGGACGGGCCTTGGGGAAGGCCGAGGACTCGGCGAACGTGTCGTGCACCCCGACCCAGACCGCGTTCGCGACGCCGCGGTCGGGGTCGTGGTCGTACACGAGCCGGAAGATGATGCCCGCCGCCAGCATCGAGATCGCCATCGGCATGAAGACGAGCAGCTTGAACGCCGTGCCCCAGCGCACCCGTTCGGTGAGCACCGCGAAGATCAGGCCGAGGGCGGTGGCCGTGGTCGGCGCCAGCACCACCCACAGGGCCGTGTTCTTCAGGGCCGTGCGGATCGTGTCGTCGTGGAGGATCTCCCGGTAGTTGCCACCGCCCACGAACGTGTCGCCCGAGCGGTCGAAGAAGCTGCGGTAGACCGAGTAGCCGATCGGGTGCACGACGAGCGCGCCGAGCAGCACCAGGGCGGGCAGGAGGAACGCCGCCGCGACGAGGCGGCGGCGCCGGGCCTCCGAGGACCGTGACGGCGAGCCGGCCGCCGCAGCGGCCGCCGATCCCGTGGCCGGCACGGGATCAGTTCCCGTAGGCCTTGGCCGCGTCCGCCTCCAGTCTGGCCTGGATGCCCGCCACGTCGGACGGGTTCGCCAGGAAGTCCTGCAGCGCCTTCCACTCGCCCGCGCCCGGGGTCCCGCCGAACGCCGCCGGGGCCTGGTCCGACATGTCGAAGCGGAAGTCGTCGCCCGCCGCGATCAGAGCCTTGGCGATGTTGCGCTGGATGTCGTTCGGATAGGCCTTCAGGTCGACCGACTTGTTCGGGGAGACGAAGCCGCCCTCACGGGCCTGGATCTCCGCCGCGTCGGGGGAGGCCAGGAACGTCAGCAGCGCCTGCGCTCCGGTCGACGGCTTCAGCGCGACCGCGACGTCGCCGCCCGAGACCACCGGTGCCTTGCCGCCGACCGCAGGGAACGGGAAGACGAGGGCGTCCTGGCCCACCTTCGCCTCGGTCTGGCCGATGTTCACCGCCACGAAGTCGCCCTCGTAGACCATCGCGGCCGCCGGCCGGTCGAGCGGGGTGAACGTCTGCGTCACCGACTTCGGGAACTCGGTGGCCAGCGCCCCGCTCGGGCCGCCCGCCAGGAAGTCCTTGCGCCCGAACAGCTCGCCGAGGGTGGTCAGCGCCTGCTTGACGCTGTCGTCGGTCCACTTGATCTGGTGCTTGGAGAGCTGGTCGTACTTCTGCGGGCCCGCCTGCGAGAGGTAGACGTTCTCGAACCAGTCCGTCAGCGTCCAGCCGTCCGCGCCGGCCACCGAGACGGCCGGGGTACCGGACGCGGAGAGGGTGTCGGCCGCGGTCAGCAGCTCCTTCCAGGTCTTCGGGGGCTGCACGCCCGCCGCCTCGAAGGCCTTTGCGTTGTACCAGACCAGCGACTTGTTGGCGGCCTTGTAGTACACCCCGTACTGGGTGCCGTCGACCGCGCCCAGCTTCTTCCAGCCGTCCGAGTAGTTCTTGTCGAGCTGCGCCTTGGCTTCCGGGCCGACCGGCTGCACCCACTTGTTCTGCACCGCCGACACCAGGGCACCGACCTGCGGCAGCAGCGCCACGTCCGGCGGCTGGCCGCCCGCGATCTTCGTGCCGAGGAAGGTGACGATCGGGTCCTGGGCCGGGACGAACGTGACCGTGGCACCCGTCCGCTTCTCGAACTCCTTCAGCACCTTCGTGAAGTTCGCCTGCTCCGGCCCCGTCCAGACCGCCGCGACCTCCAGCTTCTGGCCGGTCAGCTTCGGTAATTCCACCCGCTGGCCGGCCGTGGACGCCCCTGCGCCCTGCGGCGGGCCGTCCTTCTCCCCGCCGTCCCCGCACGCGCTCAGCGCGAGCGCGCCCGCGGCCGCGAGTGCCGTCCAGGCGGCGGCGTGGCTGCTTCTACGGTTCGTCGTACGGCTCGTTCCCTGCCTGCGCATGGCTCTGCCCCCGATGCCCGTGGTGTGACTGGTCCCACAAGGTCTACGCCGAGCCGCGCACCCCCGCAATACCGCCTCAGCCGTGTCGCCGCGTGTCGCCGCGTGTCGCGGGCCCGGGGGCCGGGGCTCACGGCGCCGGGGCGACCGGCGGGGCGGGCGGGAACAGCACGGGTATCGCCGAGACCAGGTGCGAGGCCCGGTCCAGGGCGCTCGCCAGCAGCGCCAGGTCGGTCGGGCCGTTGCCCAGCTCGCGCACGGGGCGGCGGGCCGGAGGATCGCCCATCCGCTCCCACTCCAGCGGCACCACGGTCGGCCGCTGCGTCGCCGTCCGCGGGATGCGGCCGGTCACCCGGCCGGCCTGGAACGGGACCGTCCGCCCGTCGGAGTACCGCAGCAGGCCGCGGCCGGGTCCCGGCCGGTCGGGGGCGTCCAGATCGATCCGCAGCGGGTTCGTACGGGTCAGCTCGCTGTCGGCTGTACGGTCCGGGCGGGCGCTGGCGGCCACCAGGTGCACGCCGAGCCGGGCGCCGTCGCGGGCCACCGCGTCCAGCGCCCGTACGACGGAGCCGGCGGCGGGACGGCCCGTACTGCCGAGCCCCGGCGCGACCAGCGCGTCGAAGTCGTCCACCAGCACCACCAGCCGGGGCAGCGGGCGCGGCCCGGCCGGGTCGGTGCGCGGGGCGGCGGTGCGCAGCCGGAGCGTGCCGGTGCGCTGGGGGTCGAGGTCGCCGAGCAGTTCGCCGGGGCCGGGCCGGCGCGGCGAGACCATCCGGTCGGACACCTCGTGCCGGGCGTGCCACTCGGCGAACGGGATCCCGTCCAGGAGCTCGGCCCGGCGCTTCAGCTCGGCGCCGAGGGCCTGCGCGAACTCCCGCATCCGGACGGGATCGGAGGCGACGAGGTGGGCGGCGACGTGCGGGAGCTCGGTGCAGGGCTGGAGCCCGTCGCCGCGCTCGCCGCCGGCCCCGTCCAGCAGGACGAGGCCCAGCCGGTCGGGCCGGGCTGCTGCGGAGAGGGAGGCGGCCACCGACCGCAGGAGCTCCGTGCGGCCACTGCCCGCAGGTCCCTCGACGAGGAGGTGCGGCCCGTCCTGGACCAGCTCGGCGCCGACCGGCCCGCGCCGACCGCTGCCGAGCACGAGCTCGGCGCGGCCGCCCACGTCCTGCCCCTGGTCGGTGGCGGCGGCCCAACGGGCCATCAAGGAGGCCGGGGTGGCCCGGGCCAGCCCCAGCTCGTCCAGCAGCCGGGCGGTGTTCGGCAGCGCGGCGGCGACGGCCCGCCGGGGCGCGGCGGGGGACGGCTCGGCGCGCAGCGGGGCCAGCGCCCGGGCGAACCGCTCGGCCCAGGCCGCGGAGACGGCGTCGGCGGTGGCGGTGGTGCCGGGCGGGGCCGGCTTGCCGCCGGTCACCGCGAACGTCCGTACGGTCGTGGCCACATCACCGCTGAGCAGGGCGACCGCGCCGCAGTCCCGGAAGGCGGGGCTGCTCGCGCAGGCCGCCTCGTACGTCTCGGTGAGCGGGGAGGCGGGCGTGGCGGCCGGGGTCTCGGCGAGGACGAGGACGTGGATCCCGGCGGCCGGACCGTGCGAGGCGAGCCGGCCGGTGAGGTCGCGCAGCGCCCCGGAGCCGGGATCTCCGTCGACGACGAGCAGCGTGTAGGGGCCCTGGTGGGCGTACGCGGCTTCGCGGACGCTGCGGGGGTCGGCGGCGGCCCAGTGGGTGCCGAGGGGGCTGTCGTCGAGGCGCCGGGCCAGCTCACCGGTGCGGGCGGCGGCCTGGTCGCGGTCGTACGCGAGGAGCAGCCGGCAGTCCTGGCCGTGCGCGGCGCGCACGTGCGGCAGCCAGCCGAGCCACCCCCAGTCGCCGCGCCGCTCGGCGACGCCGCGCGCCCGGTCGGCGGCGAGGAGCACGATCTCCAGCTCCCCGGGCGCGTGCAGCCCGGCGAGCTGGGCGACGACGGACCGGGCGACCCCGGTCAGCCGTCCGCGGGGCCCGGCGATGCCGAGCGAGCCGACGTCCTGGAACGCGATCCGGCTCCCGGCCCCGAGGCCGACGTCGAGCTGCCCGCGGGCGCGGGACCACAACCGCCGGGTCGGCCCGAGCGCGGCCAGCAGCAGCGCGGCGGGATCATCGGCATCGGGCACGGCGGCCACGGCCGGCTCGGCGGCCGTACTCCCGTACGAGGGTCCCTCTTCCCCCCGCACCCACTTGCGCGCCCAGGCCCCGATCCCCCGCTTCCGCCCCGCCTTGAGCCCGCCCGAGGCGGATTCCCCGGCTGCGCCGGGCGTGCCGATGTGCAGGTCCGGGCCGGAAGCGATCCCGGAAGGCCCGGAGGGGGCCGGGCCCGGTCCGGATTCGGCTGCGCCGCTTCGGCCTGAGCCGGAGGGCCGGGCGGGTGTCCGGGCGGCCCCGGCCGCGCCGTCCCGCGCAGCGCCGGACGGCGTGCCGTGCGCGGCCGGGGCGCCCGGGGCCCGGCCGGTGCCGGAAGCGGCCGCGAAGGGCCCTCCGGGTGCCGAGCCCCCGTTCCGGGAAGGGGTGGGGTGGGGGAACGGTCCCTGCGGGGCGGCGGCAGAGCCGGCCGCCTCCGGCCGGGAGGGCGCCCGGCCCCCCTCGGACGGCGCGCCGTGCCCGGCGGTCGGGTCCGAGCCGGGCTCGGCGGGGCGCCCGGCGCCGGGACCGGCTTCGCCGGGTTGCCGGGGCGGGCCGGCCAGGGAGAGGTGGCCCTCCAGGTCCGGGACGACCGGGAGCGGGGACGCCGAGTCGGGAGCCAGGCGGAGGGTCGATTCGCCGATGCGGAGCAGCGCGCCCGGTGGCAGCGCCACCGGCTGCGCCCCCACCACCGCCCCGTCCACCGAGGTGCCGTTCGTCGAGTCCAGGTCGGCCACCGCCACCCGCCCGTCCGGCATCACCGTCACCGCGCAGTGCAGCCGCGACACGTCCGGGTCGTCCAGCGGGACATCGGCGTCGGCCGAGCGCCCGATCCGGATCGCCCCGGGGTGCAGCAGGTGCACCCCGCCCGCGTCCGGGCCCGCGACCACGTGCAGCTGCGCGCCGTCCGTCCCGTCCGGCAGGACGTCCGGTACCGGCGCATGCAGCCCCAGCACCGCCCCGTCCACGAGCGGGGGCTCCCCGAGCACCCGCCGCTGGAGGTCGAGCCGCTCCGTCCCGGCGTACAGCACGACGGTGCCGCCGGTGTCGGGCCCGCCGACGGTCGCCGCCAGGCCGGAGGCCACGGCGGCGAGCGCGGTGCCCACGGGCGCGGTGACGAGCACGTCACAGCCGGCGGGCGCGGTCTGGTGGCCGCTGCGCGACCCAAGGACGGTCAGCCGGATCTGCATCGCCGTCAGCGGTCCCTTCTGCGCGGTGCGCGGTGCGTGCGCCCGGCAGGGGTACGACGGGCGTGCCCGCCCGATCAACCCCCCACCCGGCACGGCGCGTCGTCCGGTCAGGTCTGCCCGGAAGGCGGGGCTCCCGTCCCGGCCGTTCCGTACGGGTGCATCCTCGCACCTGTCACGGACAACACGCCCGGCACCGGCCAATAAATGATCTTGAATGATCACACCCCCGCCCGCGCGGACCACACTTCCGGACATCCCTCCGGGAACCCATCCGGGCATACAAGCCGACGAAAGCCGGTGAGCGCCGGGCAGCACCGGGGAAAATCGCCCGTGGCATACCCCGCCAAACATCACTCTTCGTATATATGTGCGGCAACCAACCCCCGGGACCCCGCGTCTTCCCCGGGGACACCCCCTAGAGTGGGCCGGAAAAACGAACCACAGCAGGACGACAGCAGGGAGCGCGAGACGTGCGGCCAGTCGGCAGCAAGTACCTGCTCGAGGAGCCGCTCGGACGCGGCGCCACGGGCACCGTCTGGCGTGCCCGCCAGCGGGAGACCGCCGGTGCGGAGGCGGCCGTCGCCGGGCAGCCCGGCGAGACCGTGGCCATCAAGGTCCTCAAGGAGGAGCTGGCCCAGGACGCGGACATCGTCATGCGCTTCCTGCGCGAGCGCTCCGTCCTGCTGCGCCTGACGCACCCCAACATCGTGCGCACCCGCGACCTCGTCGTCGAGGGCGACCTCCTCGCCCTCGTCATGGACCTGATCGACGGCCCGGACCTGCACAAGTACATCCGGCAGAACGGCCCCTTCACGCCGGTCGCCGCGAGCCTGCTGACCGCCCAGATCGCGGACGCGCTCGCCGCCAGCCACGCCGACGGCGTGGTCCACCGCGACCTGAAGCCCGCCAACGTCCTGCTCGACGAGCGCGGCGGCCAGATGAAGCCGATGCTCACCGACTTCGGCATCGCCCGCCTCGCCGACTCCCCGGGCCTGACCCGCACGCACGAGTTCGTCGGCACCCCCGCCTACGTCGCCCCCGAGTCCGCCGAGGGCCGCCCGCAGACCTCCGCCGTCGACATCTACGGCGCCGGCATCCTGCTCTACGAACTGGTCACCGGGCGCCCGCCGTTCGCCGGCGGCACCGCCCTCGAGGTGCTCCACCGCCACCTCAGCGAGGACCCGCAGCGCCCGCCGAACGTGCCCGAGCCGCTCTGGATCGTCATCGAGCGCTGCCTGCGCAAGGAGCCGAACGAGCGCCCCAGCGCCGAGAACCTGGCCCGCGGACTGCGCGTGGTCGCCTCCGGCATCGGCGTGCACAGCGCCCCCGCCGAGGTGGAGGCCGCCCTCGGCGTCGGCGCGCTGCTCGCGCCCGACCCCTCGCCCGCGCCGGTCCCCGAGACCCCGGGCGGCGCAGCCGCCGACCCGACCCAGGTGCTGCCCGGCCGCGCCGCCGCCGCGTCACCGATGGGCGCGTACGACCCGAACGGCATGACCAGCGTGCTCCCGCCCATCGGCGCCGCCGACGCCACCTCGGTGCTGCCCAGCACGGGCGGTCCCGGCGGTCCCGGCGCGGACCCGACCTCCGTCATGCCCCCGGTGCAGCAGCCGGACCAGCCGCACCCGTGGCAGTCGCAGATGCAGGCCGCGCGCGACCGCAACGAGCAGACGCAGATGCACTACCTCGACCCGAGCGAGGACCCGCTGCGCCGGCGCCCGCAGCGCCAGGCGCCCCCGCCGCCGCAGCAGCGGCCGCAGCAGCCCCCGCAGTACCGGCAGGGCCCGCCGCCGCAGCAGTACCAGCAGCAGCGCCCCCAGCCGCCGCAGTACCAGCAGCCTCCGCAGCAGCAGCCGTACTACCAGCCGCAGCCGCCGCCCCAGCAGTACCAGCAGCCGCAGCAGCCCCCGTACCAGCAGCAGCCCCCGCGGCAGCCCCAGCCCCAGCGTCAGGCGCCCCCGCAGCAGCAGCCCCCGCAGGCCCCGCCGCCGCAGCGCGCCCCCCGGGAGCCGCGCGAGCCGCGCCGCCGCAGCGCCAACCCGGTCAAGATCCCGGGCCTGGGCTGCCTCAAGGGCTGCCTGGTCCTGATCCTGCTGTTCTTCGTGGCGGGCTGGCTGGTCTGGGAGCTCACCCCGCTCCAGGAGTGGATCGGCACCGGCAAGGGCTGGTGGGACCAGCTGTGGACCTGGGGCTCCGACATCGCCGACTGGGTCGGCGCGATCGGCGACTCCACGGGCGGCGGTTCGGGCGGCGGCACGCCCTGAACCGGGCCCTCGTAGCGCCGACTTCGTGGATTTGTCGACTTCTGGGACGTGATTTCGCCCCCAGAAGTGAAGGTCGCAGTGTTCCGGGGCGTCCAACCCCCACCCGGCCGCGTAGCTTTGGTGCGTACGCCAGCCGCTGAGGGAGCAGTCGTGGCACGGAAGATCGGCAGCCGGTACACCGCGCACCAGATCCTGGGGCGCGGCAGCGCGGGCACGGTGTGGCTGGGCGAGGGGCCGGACGGGCCCGTCGCCGTCAAACTGCTGCGCGAGGACCTCGCGTCCGACCAGGAGCTGGTCGGACGCTTCGTCCAGGAGCGCAGCGCGCTGCTCGGCCTGGACCACCCGCACATCGTCTCCGTCCGCGACCTCGTCGTCGACGGCAACGACCTGGCCCTGGTCATGGACCTCGTACGCGGCACGGACCTGCGCACGCGCCTCGACCGGGAGCGCAGGCTCGCCCCCGAGGCGGCCGTGGCGATCGTCGCCGACGTCGCGGACGCGCTGGCGGCAGCGCACGCGGCCGGGGTCGTGCACCGGGACGTGAAGCCCGAGAACGTCCTGCTGGACATGCAGGGACCGCTGGGGCCGGGCGGCTCGCACCCGGCGCTGCTGACCGACTTCGGCGTGGCCAAGCTGATCGACTCGCCGCGCCGGGCCGCCGGGGCGGCGGGCGCGCGCGCCTCGGCCCCGACGACCCGGATCATCGGCACGCCGGACTATCTGGCGCCGGAGATCGTGGAGGGCCTGCCGCCGCGGGCGGCCGTGGACATATACGCCCTGGCCACGGTGCTGTACGAGCTGCTGGCGGGTTTCACGCCGTTCGGCGGGGGCCACCCGGGAGCGGTGCTGCGCCGGCACGTGACGGAGACGGTGGTCCCGCTTCCCGGCATCCCCGACGAGCTGTGGCAGCTGATCGTCCAGTGCCTGGCCAAGGCCCCGGCCTCGCGCCTGCGCGCGTCGGAGCTGTCGGTCCGCCTGCGGGACCTGCTGCCCCTCCTGGCCGGGATGCCGCCGCTGGACGTGGACGAGCCGGACGAGCCGGAGCCGGAGCCGGAGTCGGCCGAGCCGGTGGAAGCCGACGGCCCGGTCCGCCGCCGGGGGGTGGTCCCGCTGGTGCCGGGCTCCGCGACGGACTCGAACCGGGACACGCACACCTCGATGCGGGTGCCGGGGCCGGACGAGCTGGCCGGGGGCGCGCTGGGCACGGCCCGGGTCCCCCGCCCCGCGGGCGGCCACCGGCCGGGCTCGGCCCGCCACCGCGCGGAGACGGCCCGCAAGCGCCGCCTGGCCCTGACGGCCGGGGCGGTCGCCCTGGCCGCCGCGCTGGGCGTGGGGACCTGGCTGGCCGCCTCCGGCGACGAGCAGCCACCCCCGCAGGACGGCAAGCACTCGGCCCCGTCGAAGCCGAAGCCGTAGCCGGCAGCAGCCGTGTCCGGCCGGAGCCGTAGTCGGCCGGAGCCGGAACCCGGGGCCCGCTGGGGACTGTCCTAGGCCTGGGCCTGGACCAGTTCCGGGTGCCAGCGGCGGGCCACCGCCGGGTGGGCCCGGGTCCAGCCCTTCAGCTCGTTGCGGCCGTACTCCGCGTGCAGCGGATTCGTCGCGTCGTGCGCCACCCCCGGCGCCGACCGCAGGTACTCGCCCGGGACCGTCTCCACCACCGCGTCCAGCCGCGGGTTGTAGAAGAACGGCACCGAGTACCGCTCCACCGCCCCCGGCGGGCTGACCACCCGGTGGTCCGTGGCCACCAGGTACCCCTCCGTCGCGATCTCCAGCAGCTCGCCCAGGTTGACCACGAACGCCCCCGGCATCGGCGGGACGTCCAGGAACCCGTCGCCCTGCCGTACCTGCAGGCCGCCCACCGAGTCCTGGAGCAGCAGCGTCAGGAAGCCGTAGTCCTTGTGGGCCCCGACCCCCTGGTCGGTGCCGGTCGGGGAGGAGCCGGGGTAGCGGATCAGCTTCGTGTGCAGGTGCGGCCGGTCCGCGAAGGCCTCGTCGAAGAAGTCGGAGGGGGCGCCGATCGAGGTCAGCAGCTCCTTCAGCAGGCGGTGGGCCACCGCGGCCAGCCGGGACTGCCACTCCAGTACGACCGGACGCAGCTCCGGCAGGGCCTGCGGCCACTGGTTCGGGCCCTCCAGCCACAGGTACGGCGGGTCGTCGGGGCCCACCACCGGAGCCGGCCGCTCGGCGCCGACGTCCAGCTGGTCGCGCCAGTCGGAGGCCCCGCCGGTCAGCTCGTGGCCGATGCGGGTGTAGCCCCGGAAGTGCGGCGAGTTCAGGTTGCTCACGGCGAGCCGGTCGGCCTCGGGCAGGGCGAAGAAGGCCCTGGTCAGCTCAAGGATGCGGGCCGTCTCGGCATCGGTGATGCCGTGCCCGGTCAGGTGCAGGAAGCCGGTGTCCCGGGCTGCCGCGTGCAGCTGCTTCAGGAAGTCGGCCCGCTGGGTCGGGTCGTCGGCCTGGGAGAGATCGATGACGGGAAGGGAGGTGTGCGCGGACGGCATGACGGCTCCGTTTCGGATGTCACGGGGTCCTGTTCCCCAAAGGGTGTCGGGGCAGCGGATGGGGAGGGCCGCCGGCAGGGATGGCGCCGGAGCCGCTTGGGCCGCGTACAGGACCAAGTCGGATCGGGGTGGATCAGGCTTGGGGAAGGTCCGGCGGCAGACAGCTCGTCGTCGTGACACGCATGTGGTCCACATGGCGGCGCTTGACGAGGAGGAGAGTCATACCGTGAGCGTACGCCCGTTCTCTCGCTCATCAGAACGGGTGAATCGGCCTGCCCGGACGGCGCCGCCCGCGGACCGGCTACGCTGGACCCGTGGCAGTCGTCGATGTTTCCGAAGAGCTGAAGTCCCTCTCCTCGACCATGGGGTCGATCGAGGCCGTCCTGGACCTCGACAAGCTGAGGGCAGAAATCGCCGTGCTCGAGGAGCAGGCCGCCGCGCCGTCCCTGTGGGACGACCCGGAGGCCGCCCAGAAGATCACGAGCAAGCTTTCGCACCTCCAGGCCGAGGTCCGCAAGACCGAGACCCTGCGCGGCCGCATCGACGACCTCGCGGTGCTGTTCGAGCTCGCCCAGGAGATGGACGACGCGGACACCCTCGCCGAGGCCGAGGCCGAGCTGACCTCCGTCCGCAAGGCGCTGGACGAGATGGAGGTCCGCACCCTGCTCTCCGGCGAGTACGCCGAGCGCGAGGCGCTGGTCAACATCCGCGCCGAGGCCGGCGGCGTCGACGCCTCCGACTTCGCCGAGCGCCTGCAGCGCATGTACCTGCGCTGGGCCGAGCGCCACGGCTACCCCACCGAGATCTACGAGACCTCGTACGCGGAAGAGGCCGGCATCAAGTCGACCACCTTCGTGGTCAAGGCCCCGTACGCCTACGGCACCCTCTCGGTCGAGCAGGGCACCCACCGCCTCGTGCGCATCTCGCCCTTCGACAACCAGGGCCGCCGCCAGACCTCCTTCGCCGGCGTCGAGGTGCTGCCGGTCGTCGAGACCAGCGACCACGTCGAGATCGACGAGACCGAGCTGCGCATCGACGTGTACCGCGCCTCCGGCCCCGGCGGCCAGGGCGTCAACACGACCGACTCGGCCGTGCGCATCACGCACATCCCGACCGGCATCGTCGTCTCCTGCCAGAACGAGCGCTCGCAGATCCAGAACAAGGCCAGCGCCATGAACGTACTCCAGGCCAAGCTGCTCGAGCGGCGCCGCCAGGAGGAGCAGGCCAAGATGGACGCCCTCAAGGACGGCGGCAGCTCCTGGGGCAACCAGATGCGGTCCTACGTCCTGCACCCGTACCAGATGGTCAAGGACCTGCGGACGGAGTTCGAGGTCGGCAACCCGCAGGCGGTGCTCGACGGCGAGATCGACGGCTTCCTCGAGGCCGGCATCCGCTGGCGCAAGCAGCAGGAGCAGACCGCGTAAGGCGGCGAACGGCATGGGAAGGGCCCGGACACCCGAGGTGTCCGGGCCCTTCCCATGCCGGAATGTCATGATCGGAACGCGGGGAGGCTACGCCGCCTGCTGTGCCACCCAGGCCAGAGCTGCCACGAGGACCACCAGGAGCAGAATGAGCGCCATGGGGTTCAGGCCGGCGAAGGGGCCCTCCTGCTGGAGGCGCTCCCGATTCGCCCGGCACACCGGGCAGCGGCCCTGACTGACGGGCGCGGCGCAGTTCGCGCACACGAGCCGGTCATATGTCATGCGCTCTCCTCCTTTCGTCCCCTTGAACAACGCCTGACGGAACGACTCCGTTCCCCTACCACTGTGCCAGCTCTCGCGACATTCGGCGCGGCCCGTCGGGTCAATCACCCCCGGACCCCCCTCGGACCAGGGGATATATCGGGCAACTCCGGACGCCGGGCCCCCACCCCCCGCCCGTTCGCGTATGGTCACGCACACCGACTCCGCACACCTACTCCCGGCGACCGTGGTGCACCCGTGATCCGATTCGACAACGTCTCCAAGTCCTACCCGAAGCAGAACCGCCCTGCACTCAGAGATGTCTCCCTGGACATCGCGAAGGGCGAGTTCGTCTTCCTGGTCGGCTCCTCCGGCTCCGGCAAGTCCACCTTCCTGCGGCTGGTGCTGCGCGAGGAGCGGGCGAGCCACGGCCAGGTCCACGTGCTCGGCAAGGACCTCGCCAAGCTCTCCAACTGGAAGGTCCCGCAGATGCGGCGCCAGCTGGGGACCGTGTTCCAGGACTTCCGCCTCCTCCCCAACAAGACGGTGGCCGAGAACGTCGCCTTCGCCCAGGAGGTCATCGGCAAGCCGAGGGGCGAGATCCGCAAGGCCGTCCCGCAGGTCCTCGAGCTCGTGGGCCTCGGCGGCAAGGAGGACCGGATGCCCGGCGAGCTCTCCGGCGGTGAGCAGCAGCGCGTGGCCATCGCCCGCGCCTTCGTCAACCGGCCGGCCCTCCTCATCGCGGACGAGCCCACCGGCAACCTCGACCCGCAGACCTCGGTCGGCATCATGAAGCTGCTGGACCGGATCAACCGGACCGGCACCACCGTGATCATGGCCACGCACGACCAGCAGATCGTGGACCAGATGCGCAAGCGCGTCATCGAACTCGAACAGGGCCGACTCGTACGCGACCAGTCGCGCGGCGTCTACGGCTACCAGCACTGAAGGGCTTTGAGACGTCATGCGCGCCCAGTTCGTCATGTCGGAGATCGGCGTCGGTCTCCGTCGCAATCTCACCATGACCTTCGCGGTCATCATCTCCGTGGCCCTGTCGCTGGCCCTGTTCGGTGGCTCCCTGCTCATGCGCGACCAGGTGAGCCAGATGAAGGGCTACTGGTACGACAAGGTCAACGTCTCGATCTACCTCTGCAACAAGAGCGACGCGGAGGAGAACAGCGAGAGCGGGAGCAAGGCCTGCGCCAAGGGCGCGGTCACGCCCGAGCAGAAGCAGCAGATCGAGGCCGACCTGAAGAAGATGGACCTCGTCGAGACGGTCCACTACGAGTCCTCGGACGAGGCCTTCAAGCACTACAAGGAGCGTTTCGGGCACACCGCGCTCGCCTCGGTGATCACGCCGGACCAGATGCCCGAATCCTTCCGGGTGAAGCTGGAGCAGCCCGAGAAGTACAAGGTCATCACCACCGCCTTCGCCGGCCGCGACGGCGTGCAGTCGGTGGAGGACCAGCACCAGGAGCTCGACAACCTCTTCACGATGCTCGGCTACCTCAACCTGGCCGCCCTCGGCATCATGCTCATCATGCTGATCGTGGCCCTGCTGCTGATCGTCAACACCGTGCGCGTCTCCGCCTTCAGCCGGAGGCGGGAGACCGGGATCATGCGGCTCGTCGGCGCCTCCAGCTTCTACATCCAGGTGCCGTTCATCATGGAGGCCGCCTTCGCGGGCCTCATCGGCGGCGTGTTCGCCTGCGTCATGCTCGGCGCAGGCCAGTACTTCGTCATCGACCACGGCGCCTCGCTGCGCGCCAAGATGGAGCTGATCAACTTCATCGGCTGGGACTCCGTCCTGACCAAGCTGCCGCTGGTGCTGGTCATCGGGGTGCTGATGCCCTCGCTGGCCGCCTTCATCGCATTGCGCAAGTACCTGAAGGTGTGACAAGCGCCCCGTGTGAGGTCCGTCCAACCCGCCGTGCCTCCACGGGGCTTGTCCTAGACTCGGCGCCATGCTGGGCTTGCCGAGTATTCCCCCCTTCTGTCTCCGGCCCCGCGACCTGCGTCGCGGGGCCGTTTTGACGTTGGCCTTCATCGCGGCCGTCGGCGCCGCGGCGGGCACCGGCTGCTGGGACCGCGCCGACGCCGTGGGGGCCGGTGGCGGCGGGTTAACGGCCACCGGTGCGCAGACCCCCGCGGCCGCGTCCGAGGCGCCCCGGGAGGGCGGCACCGCCGACCGCGAGGCCGTGGCCCGCGCCGCCGCCGAGGCCGCCGCCGAGGGCAAGTCCGGCAAGAAGGCCGCCCAGGAGGTGGTCAGCCGCAGCGGCGACCGCTGGGGCATGGTCTACGACCAGGGCGAGTACGCCGCCTTCACCGACGACCTCGACGGCCGCTGGACCGGCGTCGGGCTCTGGACCGAGCGCCGCCAGGACGGCCGCATCGACGTCGACAAGGTCCAGCCCGGCAGCCCCGCCGCCCGGGCCGGGCTGCGCGCCGGGGACCGGCTGCTGAGCATCGACGGCAACGCCGTCACCGGCCTGCGCATCTGCGACGTGGTCGCCCTGCTGCGCGGCGAGGCCGGCACCCCCGTCGTCCTGCACCTCACCCGGGACGGCGCCGACCGCACCGAGACCCTGCGCCGCGAGCAGCTGCGCGCCGAGCCCGTGACCGTACGGGAGCTCCCCGGCGGGATCACCGTCATCAAGGTCGCCTCCTTCACCCGCGGCTCGGGCGAACAGGTCCGGGCCGCCGTCCGCGCGGCCCCGGCCGGCGCCGGGTTCCTGCTCGACCTGCGCGGCAACCCGGGAGGCCTGGTCACCGAGGCCGTGACGGCCGCCTCCGCCTTCCTGGACGGCGGGCTGGTGGCCACGTACGACGTACGGGGAACCCAGCGCGCCCTGTACGCGAGCCCGGGCGGGGACACCGCGAGACCCCTGGTGGCGCTGGTCGACGGCGGCACGATGAGCGCGGCGGAGCTGGTGACGGGCGCCCTCCAGGACCGCGGCCGCGCGGTGGCGGTGGGGACGAGGACCTTCGGCAAGGGCTCGGTGCAGATGCCGACGCAGCTCCCGGACGGCTCGGTGGCGGAGCTGACGGTCGGCACGTACCGCACCCCGGCGGGCCGCAGCCTCGACGGCGACGGCATCACCCCGGACCTCGCGGCACCCGACGGCGCCGAGGAACGGGCGCGCACGGTATTGGGTGGCCTGGGGGTGGGTCCGTAGTGCGAAAATGACCGCACTATGGCTAAGGAAAAAGGGCGCAAGCTGATCGCCCAGAACAAGAAGGCGCGGCACGACTACACGATCATCGACACCTACGAGTGCGGCCTCGTGCTCACGGGTACCGAGGTCAAGTCCCTGCGCCAGGGCCGTGCCTCGCTGGTGGACGGCTTCGTGTCGGTGGAGAGCGGCGAGGCCTGGCTCTACAACGTGCACGTGCCGGAGTACAGCCAGGGCACCTGGACCAACCACAGCGCCCGCCGCAAGCGCAAGCTCCTCCTGCACCGCGAGGAGATCGACAAGCTGGACTCGAAGACCGGCGAGACGGGCAACACGATCGTGCCGCTCTCGCTGTACTTCAAGGACGGCCGGGCGAAGGTCGAGATCGCGCTGGCGAAGGGCAAGAAGGAGTACGACAAGCGCCAGGCCCTGCGCGAGAAGCAGGACACGCGCGAGACGAACCGGGTGATCTCGGCCGTGAAGCGCAAGGAGCGCGGCCAGCTGTAATCTCCTGGCATCCCGTGGTCCACTTCGCGTACCATGGCGTCAGCACCGCCCCCCGGGGTGGAGCATCTTGAAAAATCAACATGGGGATGATCGGTTTCGACAGCGGATGTCGATGCAGGGGAAGCGAGCCGAGGAAGCGGCAATGATCTCGCTAACCACATGTCGCAAAAAATAATCGCCAACTCCAAGAGCGATAACTCCCGCTTCACCCTCGCTGCCTAATAACAGTGAGCTGAAGCCTCTGTGAGGAGCGTCAGCCCGGAAGTGGTCCCGGTCCGGATCCTGGCGTCAATTAGGGATCTAAACCTCTAGCCCCGGTCACGGGGGTTGGAGGGAAACCAAACAGTGGCTGAGCCCGTCGGAGACTTGTCCGTGTGATCTCCGGGGCCGAGAAAAGCGCAGCGGACTGCGCTCGGAGAAGCCCTGCTTCTGCACCGTTGGACGCGGGTTCGATTCCCGCCATCTCCACTCATCCCATGTGGGCGAAGGCCCCGCAGCCGGTCAGGCTGCGGGGCCTTCGTCATGCCCGAAGCGTCCGCGGCGTCAGTGGCGATAGCGCGCCTTGAGCACCTTCACTCCTTTTCCGTCCGCCCGGTACACGAGGCGGTGTTCCTCGTCGGTGCGGCGAGACCGGAGCCGGACAGCACCGTCTGGCAGATGAGGAGGGCCAGGACGGCCGCCGCGGCCGGGAGGGCGTACGGGGTGGTGGGGCCCAGGTGGTCGACCAGGGTGCCCGCCGCGGCCGAGCCCAGGGAGATGCCCGCGAAGATGGCCGTGACCGCCAGGGTCATCGACTCGTTGAGGCGGCCCTCGGGGGCGAGGGCGTGGATGCGGGACATCGCCGTGACCATCGTCGGAGCCGTGGCCATGCCCGCCAGGAGCAGGGCGCCGGCCAGCAGCGGGAGCGAGCCCGTGGCGGCCGCCGCCCAGGGGAGGGCCATCGCGGCGGACAGGGTGATCAGGCAGGTCCGCAGGCTGCGCGGGCGGAAGGCTCCGTAGAGCAGCCCGGCCGCGCAGGAGCCCGCCGCCTGGAGGCCCAGGACCAGGCCGGTGGCGGCGCCCAGCCCGCGGGCGTCGAGGTGGGCGATCGAGGTGACCTCCATCGAGCCGAAGAGCAGCCCCAGGGGGAGGAAGAGCGCCAGGAGGGGGCGTACCGCGCGGAGCGGGGAGGCGCCTCGGCCGGGGGTCGACACCGGGGGCTGCGTGGCCCGTTGGGACGTGAACAGCAGCATGCCGGTGAGCAGGAGGACGGCCGCCGCGAGGGTGCCCGCCTCCGGGAAGACGGCCGAGCACAGGAACGCCGCCACCACCGGGCCGAGCATGAAGCAGAGCTCGTCCGCGGCCTGCTCGAAGGACATCGCCGTGTGGTGCGCGGCGGGGGAGTCGCGCAGCAGGTGGGTCCAGCGGGCCCGGGACATGCCGCCGATGTTGGGGGTGGTGGCGGTGGCGGCGTACGAGGCGAACAGGGTCCAGGCGGGGGCCTGCGCACGGACGCAGAGGATCAGCGCCACCGAGCCGAGCACCGCGATCAGCGTCGCCGGGACGGCGATCCGGGCCTGCCCGTACCGGTCCACCAGGCGCGCGGTCCACGGCGCGACCAGTGCGGTGGCGGCCAGCCCGGTGGCGGTGACCGCGCCGGCGAGGGCGTACGAGCCGCGCTGGCCGGCGATCATCATGACCGCGCTGATGCCGAACATGCCCATGGGGAGGCGGGCGATGAGGTTCCCGGCGGTGAAGGCGCGGGTCCCGGGATACGAGAAGAGCCTGCCGTACGGGCCCGGCGTGCGGGCCGCAGGCCGGTGCGGGGCGGGGGCGATCACGAGGGTCGAGCCGGTCACGGTCATCAGCGGGGCGGTGGTCTGCGGCATGGTCCAAGGCTCGGGCGCGGGGTGCCCGGGCGTCCAACACCTGTTCCGGGGCCATTCACCGGCTTCCGTTGTTAGTCTCCTCGGGTGAATCCCCGTGATGTGGAACCCCGGCTGCTGCGCGGGTTCGTCGCCGTGGCCGAGGAGCTGCACTTCACCCGCGCCGCCGCCCGCCTGTACGTCGCCCAGCAGGCGCTCAGCCGGGACGTACGGCGGCTCGAAGCCGCCCTGGGCGCAGGGCTGTTCGTACGGACGACCCGCGCCGTCGAGCTGACCGCCGACGGGGAGCGGCTGCTGCCGCTGGCCCGGCGGGTGCTCGCCGCGCACGAGGCGCTCGGCGCCGCCTTCGCCTGCGCAGGCCCCCGGCCGCTGCTCGTGGATCTGAACACCGACGGGCCGAGCACCGCCCGTACCGTGCTCGAGCGGGCCCGCGAACTCGCCCCGGACTGCGAGCTGATGGCCCGCTTCGAGAGCGGGCTCACGTACGCCGCCGCCGAGGTCGCCGCCGGGCGCCTCGACGTGTCCTTCGGGTACGCCCACGGGCTGGACCCGGCGCTGCGGGCCCGCCTCGCGCACCGGCCCGTACGGTACGAGCCGCTCGCGGTGCTGCTGCCCGACGGGCATCCGCTGGCCGCGCTGGCCGAGGTACCGCTCGATGCGCTGGCCGGGGAGACCGTGTACGCGGGGGCCGGAAATCCGCGGACCCTGGAGTGGACCGGGCTCGCCCGCGAGCTGTTCGCCGGGCGCGGCATCGCCCTGGCGCCGCCCGCACCCGTGGCGATGGGGAAGGAGGAATTCCGCCGGGTCATGGCCAAGACCCGCAATCCGGTGCTGGTCACCGTGGACTTCCTCGACCTGCCCGGGTGCGTGAAACGGCCGCTGGTCGAGCCGCTGCCGCTGTCCCCGCTGTCGATGGTCTGGCGCAAGGGCTTCGGCCACCCCGGGCTCGACGCGCTGCACCGGGCCGCGGCCGGGATCGCCGCCGAGCGCGGCTGGCTGGACGTGCCCCCGGCCGGCTGGCGCCCCGCCGCGCTCACAGGCGCCCCGGGCGGCGGGTGAGTGCAAGGTTTCCCACCGGTCATCCGGCGGGGACCGGGGCCGAAACGCGCCGTTCCTACGGTCGTCACCACGGACGCGACAGCTGTGGAGGCGTGTGATGACCAGTACGACCGCACCGCGCAAGGGGGGCCGCTGGATCGAGCGGTGGGAACCCGAGGACGAGACGTTCTGGAAGGAGTCCGGGGAGCGCATCGCCCGCCGGAACCTGCTCTACTCCGTGCTCTCCGAGCACATCGGGTTCTCCATCTGGTCCCTGTGGTCGGTCATGGTGCTCTTCATGGGCCCCGCCTACGGGATCGACCCGGCCGGGAAGTTCTTCCTCATCGCGACCGCGACCTTCGTGGGCGCGCTCGTACGGGTGCCGTACACCTTCGCCGTCGCCCGGTTCGGCGGCCGGAACTGGACGGTCGTCAGCGCCCTGCTGCTGCTCGCGCCGACGGTGGCCGCACTGGTCGTCATGGAGCCCGGGACCTCGTACGGCACCTTCCTGGCGGTGGCCGCACTGACGGGCGTGGGCGGCGGGAACTTCGCCTCCTCCATGACCAACATCAACGCCTTCTTCCCGCTGCGCAAGAAGGGCTGGGCGCTCGGCCTGAACGCGGGCGGCGGCAACATCGGCGTGCCCGTGGTGCAGCTCGTCGCCCTGCTGGTCATCGGCACTGCCGGAGCCGGACACCCGAGGCTGCTGCTCGCGGTCTACCTGCCGCTGATCGTCGCCGCGGCCGCGCTGGCCCTGCTGCGCATGGACAACCTGGCTCCCGTGCGCAATGACGCGGGCGCCGTCCGCGAGGCGGCCCGGGACGCCCACACCTGGATCATGGCCTTCCTCTACATCGGCACCTTCGGGTCCTTCATCGGCTACAGCTTCGCCTTCGGGCTCGTGCTCCAGACGCAGTTCGGCCGCACCCCGCTGCAGGCCGCCTCGCTCACCTTCATCGGGCCGCTGCTCGGCTCGCTGATCCGGCCCGTCGGCGGCGCCCTCGCGGACCGGTTCGGCGGCGCTCGGATCACCCTCGCGACCTTCGTGGCGATGGCCGCCGCGACCGGGGTCGTCGTCTACGCCTCCGGCCAGAAGTCGCTGTCCGTCTTCCTCGTCGGATTCGTGGCGCTGTTCGTGCTCAGCGGGCTGGGGAACGGCTCCACGTACAAGATGATCCCCGGCATCTTCCAGGCCAAGGGGCTGGCGCGGGGCATGGACGCCGAGGCCGCGGCCGCCTACGGGCGCCGGCTGTCGGGGGCCTCCATGGGGCTCATCGGCGCGGTGGGCGCACTCGGCGGACTCGGCATCAACCTGGTGTTCCGGGAGGCCTTCTCGAGCTCCGGGTCCGGGACGGCCGCCTTCGTCACCTTCCTCGGCTTCTACGCGGCCTGCTGCGCGGTGACATGGGCGGTATACCTTCGCCGACCCGCCCCCGCGGCGCTCCCGGCGGCCGGCGCCGAGGCGAAGCCGCAGCTCACCTCGGTGTAACGGCGGTTTACGGGCACGAAATACGACGGAACCGAGCCTGACACGCCGACTTGACAGGCTCGGTTCCGTTCACGCGACAGCTGATCGCGCGATGTGATACCGACCCACTGGGCAAGGCAGGTCACCATGGACGACACGCACACCGGCACCGCCCCGACGGCGGGCCCGCTGGCGGGATTCACCGTGGGAGTCACCGCAGCCCGGCGGGCGGACGAGCTGATCGCCCTGCTGCGCCGCAGAGGCGCCACCGTCCTGCACGCCCCGGCGCTGCGGATCGTGCCGCTGGCCGACGACAGCGAACTGCTCGCCGCCACCAAGGAGCTGATCGACTGCGCGCCGGACACGGTGGTCGCCACCACCGCGATCGGATTCCGCGGATGGATCGAGGCCGCCGACGGGTGGGGCATCGGCGAGGAGCTGCTCGTGCGGCTGCGGGCCGCCGAACTGCTGGCGCGCGGACCGAAGGTGAAGGGCGCCGTCCGGGCCGCCGGGCTGGTGGAGACCTGGTCCCCGGAGTCGGAGTCCCTCGCCGAGGTGCTCGACCGGATGCTCACCGCCGGGGTCGCCGGGCGGCGCATCGCGCTCCAGCTGCACGGGGAACCGCTGCCCGGGTTCGTCGAGGCGCTGCGGGCCGGCGGGGCCGACGTGGTCGTGGTCCCGGTGTACCGGTGGATGGCCCCGGAGGACCTCGGACCGCTGGACCGGCTGCTGGACGCGGTGGCCTGCGGCGGGGTCGACGCGGTCAGCTTCACCTCGGCTCCGGCGGCCGCCTCGCTGCTGTCCCGGGCGGAGCAGCGGGGGCTGGCGGACGCGGTGCTCGCGGGGCTGCGGGGCGACGTGCTGTCGGCGTGCGTGGGGCCGGTGACGGCGCTGCCGCTGCAGGCGCGCGGGGTGGACACCGTGCAGCCGGAGCGGTTCCGGCTGGGCCCGCTCGTGCAACTGCTGTGCCAGGAGCTGCCGGGGCGGGCCCGGGTGCTGCCGGTGGCCGGACACCGCGTGGAGATCCGGGGGCACGCGGTGCTCGTGGACGCGGAGCTGCGGCCGGTGCCGCCGGCGGGGATGGCCCTGCTGCGGGCGCTGGCGCGCAGGCCGGGGTGGGTGGTGGCGCGGCCGGAGCTGCTGCGGGTGCTGCCGGGGGCGGGGCGCGACGAGCATGCCGTGGAGACGGCGATGGCGCGGCTGCGGGGGGCGCTGGGCGTGCCGAACCTCATCCAGACGGTGGTCAAGAGGGGGTACCGGCTGGCGCTGGACGCGGGGGAGTGCCACACGGACTCCGCCGGCTGAACGGGACCGGGCGGCGGGGGCTGGGATTGCCGGGTGGGGTTCGTTAGTTTGTTCCGGTGATCATTGACGGGGTGGAGATGAGGGGCGTCGAGGTCGGGGATGCCGGGGGGCTGGCCGACGTGCTGACGCGGAACCGGGCGTACATGGCGCCCTTCGAGCCGTGGCGGTCCGAGGTGTTCTTCACCGAGGAGGGCCAGATCGCCCGCATCGAGGCGCTGCTCGCCGAGCGCGACGGCGGGCGCCTCGCACCGTACGTGCTCGTCGAGGCCGGCACCGGCGCGCCCGTCGGGACGATCAACCTCGGCAGCATCTCCCTCGGGCCCTTCCGCAGCGGCGGCGTCGGCTACTGGGTCGACCGGGCCTGGACCGGCAGGGGGCTGGCCACCGCGGCCCTGGAGGAGATCTGCCGGATCGCCCGCGACGAGCTCGGGCTGCACCGCGTCGAGGCCGGGACCCTGGTCGACAACCTGGCCTCGCAGCGCGTCCTGGCCAAGGCCGGGTTCGAGCAGTACGGGCTCGCACCCCGCTACCTGCACATCGGCGGCGCCTGGCGCGACCACCGCCTCTTCCAGCGCCTCCTGCACGACGACCCGCCCCTCTAGCGGGCGGCTCGGCGACTCCCTGGCCCCCGTACGGGGGGTTCCGCATCGAAGCGGCGCGCGGCACTCTGAGAGGCACGCCCCCAGAGGGTGTCCGGCGCAAGAGGCGGTGACGGGCATGTGGTTCGACTCCGGGCGGGTCTGCCTGGACCTGGTGGCCACCCTCGCCGCCCCCGCGGGCGCCGAGCAGATCCAGGACGGCGACGAGCTGCGGCTGTGGCTCGCCGGGGCCGGGCTCGTGCCCGACCGGACGCCGATCGCGCGGGTGGGTCCCGACTGGGTGGATGCCTTCCGGGCGCTGCGCTGCGACGTGGGGAGCCTCGTACGGGCCGAGCTCGCCGGGGCCGGCCCCGACGAGGGCGCACTGGCCCGGGTCAACGCGCTGGCCGCCGGTCCACCCCCGGGACTGTGTGCCGTACAGGACCAAGAGGGTCACCTCGTACGGGAGTTGTGCGGCGGGGTGGAGTGCGGTGCGCTGCTCGCCGCCGTCGCCCGGGACGCGGTGGAACTGCTCACCGACCCGGGCGAGCGGGCCCTGCTGCGGTCCTGCGAGGGGGACGGCTGCACCCGCGTCTACCTGGACACTTCGCGCGGGCACCGGCGGCGCTGGTGTTCCAGCGAGCTGTGCGGCAACCGCGAGCGGGTCGCCCGGCACCGCCGCAGGGTGCTCGCGGCACGCCCCGGGTAGCCGCCGGGAAGTGATCTTCGCCCGGTCATCGGAACGGGCGTGCGGACCGGGTGCGGATTCGCGTACGGTTGACGGTCGCCCATGCACGTCAGAAGGGGGCCTTGGTGGCCGCGCAGAATGCCGCTGTCGACAGCACGGCGGATTCCGTCCGCGATCGGGAGATCGCGGTCGAGCAGACGCATCTGGACCAGGTGTACCGCCGCCTCGAGGAGAAGATCGACGAGGCCGAGTTCCTGATGAACGACGCGGCCAAGCGCGGTCAGGTCGGCACGCCCGGCGCGCTCGCCGAGCGCGACGCACAGGTCTTCCGGGCAGGCATCCACCTGAACCGGCTGAACAACGAGTTCGAGGACTTCCTCTTCGGCCGGATCGACCTGGTCCTCGGCAAGGACGGGGAACGCGGCCCGGACGGGGCGTACACCTCCGTCCAGCCGGCCGACGACGCGATCCGCGAGGACCTCACGGCCGACATCGCCGAGACGCTCCACATCGGACGCATCGGCGTGCTCGACGCCGACTACGCGCCGCTGGTCATCGACTGGCGCGCGCCCGCCGCCGCGCCGTTCTACCGGTCCACGCCCAAGGACCCCGGCCGGGTCGTGCGGCGCCGCGTCATCCGCTCCAAGGGCCGCAAGGTGCTCGGCGTCGAGGACGACCTGATGCGCCCGGAGATCACCGCGTTCCTCGACGGCCGGGAGCTGCCCGCCATCGGCGACGGCGCCCTGATGGCCGCGCTCGGGCGGGCCCGTACGCACTCGATGCGGGACATCGTCTCCTCCATCCAGGCCGAGCAGGACATGGTGATCCGGGCCCCCGCCGCCTCGGTCGCCGAGGTCGCGGGCGGGCCGGGCACCGGCAAGACCGCCGTCGCCCTGCACCGCGCCGCCTACCTGCTCTACCAGGACCGGCGCCGCTACTCCGGCGGCATCCTGATCGTCTCGCCGACCCCGCTGCTCGTCGCGTACACCGAGGGCGTGCTGCCCTCCCTCGGCGAGGAGGGCCAAGTCGCCATCCGGGCGCTCGGCTCGCTGGTCGACGGCGCCGAGGCGACCACGTACGACGAACCGGCCGTGGCCCGGATCAAGGGCTCCTCCCGGATGCGCAAGGTGCTCCACAAGGCCGTGCGGGGCGCGCTGGAGCTCGGCAACGCCCCGGAGCGGCTGCGGGTCGTCGCCTTCGGGCGGCGCCAGGAGCTGGAGGCCGACGACCTGAACCGGATCCGGCAGAACGTGCTCAGCGGCACCGCGCCGGTGAACCTGCTGCGCCCGCGCGCCCGCAAGCTGCTCCTCGACGCCCTGTACGCGCGCTCCGGCGGGGCCGGCCGGCACAGCGATCCGGAGCTGGCCGCCGAGCTGCGCTCCGCGTTCGACGAGGACATCTCCACCGAGGACGCGTTCATCGACTTCCTGAACGCCTGGTGGCCCGAGCTGACCCCGCGCGGGGTGCTGGCCGCGATGGCCGACGAGCGCCGGCTCGGGCGCTGGTCGCGGCGGGTCCTGAACCCGCGCGAGACCCGTCAGCTGGCGCGCTCGCTGCGCCGGGTGGGCCCGGACGGCAAGGGCCCGCTGTCGGTGCACGACGTGGCGCTGCTGGACGAGCTCCAGCTGCTGCTCGGCGCGCCGGCCCGGCCCAAGCGCAAGCGGCAGATGGACCCGCTGGACCAGCTCAGCGGGCTGGAGGAGCTGATGCCGACCCGCGAGGAGACCCAGTGGGAGCGGGCGGAGCGGATCGCGGCGGAGCGCACCGAGTACGCGCACGTGATCGTGGACGAGGCGCAGGACCTGACGCCGATGCAGTGGCGGATGGTGGGCCGCCGCGGCCGGCACGGCACGTGGACGGTGGTCGGCGACCCGGCGCAGTCCTCGTGGACGGACCCGGACGAGGCGGCCGCGGCGCGGGACGAGGCCCTGGGGTCCCGGCCCCGACGCCGGTTCACCCTGACGGTGAACTACCGCAACCCGGCGGAGGTCGCGGAGGTCGCGGCCCGGGTGCTGCGGCTGGCCATGCCGGGCATGGAGCCGCCGACCGCGGTCCGCTCCACGGGCCTGGAGCCCCGCTTCACGGCTGCCGGGGCAGATCTGGGCGCGGCGGTCCGGGAGGAGACCCGGCGGCTGCTGGAGCAGGTGGACGGCACGGTCGGCGTGGTCGTGGCCATGGACCGGCGCGCGGAGGCCGCGGGCTGGCTGGCGGACCTGGGGGAGCGGGCGGTGGCGCTCGGCAGCCTCGAGGCGAAGGGCCTGGAGTACGACGCCACGGTGGTCGTCTCCCCGGCGGAGATCGGGGACGAGTCCCCGGCGGGCCTGCGCGTCCTGTACGTGGCCCTGACCCGCGCGACGCAGCAGCTGACGGTGGTCTCGACGGGCCGTGACGAGCCCGACGGGGCGGGCGTCCCGGCGCTGCTGAGGCCGTAGTTGCGCCGAACTCGCCCCGTACGGCCGGATGGCTCGCAGCCAACGGCGTGGTGGGGCGAGGTCAAGCCCCTGGAGGGGGATCGCTTCCGGCGATCCTTTGTTAGCCTGGGTACGGCACCGGCTCGATCCAAGCCCCCGGGCCCAACCTTCGTCGCTTAGAGCGACCACTTGCCGCGAGGCGAGCATGGCGGGTCGGTGTCATAGACGTTCATACAGGTCCGCGCTCCTCGGTCACCGAGGGGCGCGGACCTTTTTCGTACGCGGCTACGCTTCCCCGCACCCCCGTCTATCTCGTATGGTGGAAATGTCTTTCCGAAATTTGTAGCTGGTTACCTTGTACCGGCTGGTAGGTGGGACGATCGGACAACAGGTCCTGCCGCACCCGGCGTGCAGCGGGACCCTGTGTGTACAGAAGAACCAGGGACAGAACAGAGGAACACGGCCATGGCAACGGCGCCCAGCGTCTCGTACTCGATGACGGTCCGCCTGGAAGTGCCCGCGAGCGGAACCGCGGTCTCCCAGCTCACCACCGCCGTGGAGTCTTCCGGTGGGTCGGTCACCGGCCTCGACGTGACCGCCTCCGGTCACGAGAAGCTCCGCATCGACGTCACCATCGCCGCGACCTCCACCGCACACGCCGACGAGATCGTCGGCAAGCTCCGGGGGATCGAGGGCGTCAGCCTCGGCAAGGTCTCCGACCGAACCTTCCTGATGCACCTCGGCGGCAAGATCGAGATGTCGTCCAAGCACCCCATCCGCAACCGTGACGACCTCTCGATGATCTACACCCCGGGCGTGGCCCGCGTGTGCATGGCCATCGCCGAGAACCCCGAGGACGCGCGCCGCCTCACCATCAAGCGCAACTCCGTCGCAGTCGTGACCGACGGCTCCGCCGTCCTGGGTCTCGGCAACATCGGCCCGATGGCCGCGCTGCCCGTCATGGAGGGCAAGGCGGCCCTCTTCAAGCGCTTCGCCGGCATCGACGCCTGGCCGATCTGCCTCGACACCCAGGACGCCGACGAGATCGTCGCGATCGTCAAGGCCATCGCCCCGGGCTTCGCCGGCATCAACCTCGAGGACATCTCCGCGCCGCGCTGCTTCGAGATCGAGGCCCGGCTGCGCGAGGCCCTCGACATCCCCGTCTTCCACGACGACCAGCACGGCACCGCCATCGTGGTCCTCGCCGCCCTCACCAACGCACTTCGCGTGGTGGGCAAGGCAGTTGGCGACGTCAAGGTCGTCATGTCCGGCGCCGGCGCGGCCGGTACGGCCATCCTCAAGCTGCTCCTGGCGGCCGGCGTCAAGAACGTCGTCAGCGCCGACATCCACGGTGTCGTGCACGCGGACCGCCCCGACCTGGTCGACGCGGACGCCGACTCCCCGCTGCGCTGGATCGCCGACAACACCAACCCCGAGGGTTACACGGGCACTCTGAAGGAGGCCGTGGTCGGCGCGGACGTGTTCGTCGGCGTCTCGGCCCCCAACGTGCTGTCCGGCGAGGACGTGGCCGCCATGGCGGAGGGTGCGATCGTGTTCGCGCTCGCGAACCCGGACCCCGAGGTGGACCCGGCCGTCGCCCGCCAGACCGCCGCCGTCGTGGCCACCGGCCGCTCCGACTTCCCGAACCAGATCAACAACGTGCTGGTCTTCCCGGGTGTCTTCCGCGGCCTGCTGGACGCCCAGTCCCGCACGGTGAACACGGACATGATGCTGGCCGCGGCGAGCGCGCTGGCGGACGTCGTCGGCGAGGACGAGCTGAACGCGAACTACATCATCCCGTCGGTCTTCAACGACAAGGTGGCCGGCGCGGTCGCCGGAGCCGTCCGCAAGGCCGCCTCGGCGATCTGACGCGGGGTCCGGTCGACGCGGGTCGCGGTACGGGGTCCGAAGGGATCCGGCAAGGCGTGCGAGGGCCGCTGTGACGGCCCTCACGGCTTGCCGATCCCGGCGCGTCGCGAGATGCGGGCCCGCCGGGCCGCCTCTAGGGTTGCGGGGATGCCCGCGAGGTCCGCGGTCCGCATCCACCGAGTGCGGACGGAGCGTCACCGCGGCGTGACTGTGGCGCTTTTCGTGTGACCCTGGCGGGTGCCGGATTGGCTTTCCCGCCGCTGGTGGGGGCAGGATGCGTAACCGGGCGAGAGGGTCTGACGTTCAGACCCGGGTCCGGGGACTGTCCGAGGGCCCTGGCAGCATCGGCTTCGATCTCACGCCTCTAAGGCAAGTTGAACACGGGAGTACAACATGAACCGCAGTGAGCTGGTGGCCGCTCTGTCCGAGCGCGCCGAGGTGACCCGCAAGGACGCCGACGCCGTTCTGGCCGCGCTCGCCGAGACCGTCGGCGAGATTGTCGCCAAGGGCGACGAGAAGGTCACCATCCCCGGCTTCCTGACCTTCGAGCGCACCCACCGTGCCGCTCGCACCGCGCGCAACCCGCAGACCGGCGACCCCATCCAGATCCCGGCCGGCTTCAGCGTGAAGGTCTCCGCGGGCTCCAAGCTCAAGGAAGCCGCCAAGGGCAAGTAGTCCGCCCTTGTGCCGAGGGCCGCGCAGGCCCTCGGGACGGCAGCAGTACGCAGAGAACGCCGAAGGGCGGCCACCCGGCTGGGTGGCCGCCCTTCGGCCTGTCCAAGGGCCCTTGCAGGGCCTTGGCGGGCCCCTTGTCGGGGCCGGCGGTGCGGGGTGCGGGCGCCCGACTCGGGGGCGCCCGCCTCGAACACGCCTCGGTGGGCGCCTCAGACGAGGTCGCCGCCCGGCAGCTCGACCTTGGCTCCCAGCTCCACGAGCTTCTCCATGAAGTTCTCGTAGCCGCGGTTGATGAGGTCGATGCCGTGGACCCGCGAGGTGCCCTCGGCCGCCAGCGCCGCGATCAGGTACGAGAACCCGCCGCGAAGGTCGGGGATGACCAGGTCGGCGCCCTGCAGCTTCGTCGGGCCGGAGACGACCGCGGAGTGCAGGAAGTTGCGCTGGCCGAAGCGGCAGGCGCTGCCGCCCAGGCACTCCCGGTACAGCTGGATGTGTGCACCCATCTGGTTGAGGGCCGAGGTGAATCCGAGCCGGGACTCGTAGACCGTCTCGTGGACGATCGAGAGGCCCGCGGCCTGGGTCAGGGCCACCACCAGCGGCTGCTGCCAGTCGGTCTGGAAGCCGGGGTGCACGTCCGTCTCGAGCGCGATCGCGTTGAGCGGGCCGCCCGGGTGCCAGAAGCGGATGCCCTCGTCGTCGATCTCGAACGCGCCGCCGACGCGGCGGTACGTGTTCAGGAAGGTCATCATCGAGCGCTGCTGCGCGCCGCGCACGTAGATGTTGCCGCCGGTCGCGAGCGCCGCGGAAGCCCAGGACGCGGCCTCCAGACGGTCCGGGAGCGCCTTGTGGTTGTAGCCGCCGAGACGGTCCACACCGGTGATCCGGATGGTCCGGTCGGTGTCCATGGAGATGATGGCGCCCATCTTCTGCAGGACGCAGATGAGGTCCTCGATCTCCGGTTCCACCGCGGCGTTGCTGAGCTCGGTGACGCCCTCGGCCAGGACGGCCGTCAGCAGCACCTGTTCGGTCGAGCCGACCGAGGGGTAGGGCAGGCGGATCTTGCAGCCGCGGAGGCGCTGCGGGGCCTCCAGGTACTGGCCGCCCTCGCGCTTCTCGATGGTCGCGCCGAACTGGCGGAGCACGTCGAAGTGGAAGTCGATCGGCCGGCCGCCGATGTCGCAGCCGCCGAGGCCCGGGATGAACGCGTGGCCGAGGCGGTGCAGCAGCGGACCGCAGAACAGGATCGGGATGCGCGACGAGCCCGCGTGCGCGTCGATGTCCGCAACGTTCGCGCTCTCGACGTGCGTCGGGTCGAGCACCAGCTCGCCCGGCTCCTCGCCGGGGCGCACGGTCACCCCGTGCAGCTGGAGCAGCCCGCGCACGACCCGGACGTCGCGGATGTCGGGAACGTTGCGGAGCCGGCTGGGTTCGCTGCCGAGCAGAGCGGCGACCATGGCCTTGGGCACGAGGTTCTTCGCACCGCGGACACGGATCTCGCCCTCGAGCGGGGTACCGCCATGGACAAGTAGTACGTCGTCTCTGTCTGTGCCGGTCATGAATCTCGCGTTCCGGAGAGGGGCTCCCCCGGCGAAGCCAGAGGAGGGTGGGCAGGGGGCCAGGGAAAAGGGTAAGGGGCACGACCCCCTTGTTCGTAAGGTCGACGCGGCCGTAGGACTGTCATGAATTAGCCACAACACCCTCAGTGGCCACCCCATGGCGGAGTGTCGCATTCCGCCCGTGACGGCCCCGCGCGCTCCTTCCTGCTGCCGTGCGCCCTGAGCTGCGTGCGATCCGATCCCTCCGCCCGCTCCCCCTGAAGGGCGAATGTGCGAGATCATGTCGGCATGACCGAGGTGTCCTCCCTCACAGGGCGGCTGCTCGTGGCCACCCCCGCCCTCGCGGATCCGAACTTCGACCGCGCGGTGGTGCTCCTGCTCGACCACGACGAGCAGGGCTCGCTCGGCGTGGTCCTCAACCGGCCCACCCCCGTGGGCGTCGGCGACATCCTGCTGCCCTGGGCGACGCTGGCCGGCGATCCGGGGGTCGTCTTCCAGGGCGGCCCGGTGGGCCTGGACTCGGCCCTCGGCGTGGCGGTCATCCCGGGCGAGGAGGGGCCACTCGGATGGCGCCGCGTGTACGGGGCGATCGGCCTGGTCGACCTGGAGGCCCCGCCGGAGCTGCTGGCCGCGGCCCTGGGCTCGCTGCGGATCTTCGCCGGCTACTCGGGCTGGGGCCCGGGCCAGCTGGAGGTCGAGCTCGGCGACGGCGCCTGGTACGTGGTGGAGTCGGAGCCCGGGGACGTGTCCTTCCCGGACCCGGAAAGGCTGTGGCGCGCGGTGCTGCGCCGCCAGCGCAGCGAGCTCGCGATGATCGCCACCTATCCGGACGACCCGTCGCTCAACTGACCCGCGCGGGGGTCGGTACCCTGGCTTTTATGAGCACTCTTGAGCCCGAGCGCGGGACTGGTACGGGGACCCTCGTAGAGCCGACGCCGCAGGTGTCCCACGGCGACGGCGACCACGAGCGCTTCGCCCACTACGTCCAGAAGGACAAGATCATGGCGAGCGCCCTCGACGGGACCCCCGTCGTCGCGCTCTGCGGCAAGGTCTGGGTGCCGGGCCGGGACCCGAAGAAGTACCCGGTCTGCCCCATGTGCAAGGAGATCTACGAGTCGATGGGCCCCGGCGGGGACAAGGACAAGGGCGGCAAGGACAAGTAGTCCGGCAGCCCGGCAGCCCGGCAGCCCGGCAGCCCGGCAGCCCGGCAGCCCGGCAGCCCGGCGGTCCGGACGCCCGGTCCGCACCGGCCGGCCCGGACCGCCGGCCCGTTCCCGGCAGGACTTCCCCGGGACTCCGGCAGGACCGAGGCAGGACCAAGGCAGGACCAAGGCCCCTGGATGCGCTGGTGCGCGTGCGGGGGCCTTTGCCGTGCCCGGGGGGAGGGCCATGCGGTCACGCCGAGGCACCGCACCGGACGACGCGGAAACGCACCCCACTTCCCCGAGACCGCATAGGGTCTGCCGCAGCGCGGGCGCCAGGCGCGTCATGCGAAACGTGCGTTGCGCATCCCGCAACGCCCGGACGGTGGAGGGGCCGAGGCCATGCCCGAGTTGATTCCGGAGCCGCGGTACGCGCGATTCGACCGCGACGCCGGCACGTGCGTGCTGGACGATCCGCTGCTCGACGCCGGCCCCGGCGCCGAGGGCACCGCCCGCTGGCTGCGCCGGGAGCTCGGCGCAGCCACCGGCTGGGAGCTGCCCGCGCCGGCGCAGGGGGAGACGTACGGCGAGCGCGCGGTCATCCGGCTGGTCCTGCGCCCCGAGCTCGCGCGCAGCGCCGGTGCGGAGTCGTACGAGCTGCACGTCACGCAGCGGCGGGTGCTGCTCGAAGGCGCCGACCCGGCGGGCCTCTTCTACGCCGCGCAGACGCTGCGTCAGCTGCTCGGGCCCGAGGCCTACCGGCGCGCGCCCACGGCACCGGGCCGCGGCCGGCGGCTGCCGGTCGGAGACGTCCGGGACGGGCCCCGGTTCGGCTGGCGCGGGATGATGCTCGACGTGGCCCGGCACTTCATGCCGAAGGACGGCGTGCTGCGGTACATCGACCTGCTCGCCGCGCACAAGCTCAACGTGCTGCACCTGCACCTGACGGACGACCAGGGCTGGCGGGTCGAGATCAAGCGCCACCCGAGGCTCACCGGGGTCGGCGCCTGGCGGCCGCGCAGCCGCTGGGGGCACCGGGCCTCGCCGCTGTGGAACGAGACCCCGCACGGCGGCTTCTACACGCAGGACGACATCCGCGAGATCGTCGCGTACGCCGCCGAGCGGCACGTCCGGGTGGTCCCGGAGATCGACGTGCCGGGGCATTCGCAGGCCGCGATCGCCGCGTACCCGGAACTGGGCAACACCGACGTCGTGGACACCGCCGCGCTGGAGGTGTGGGACGACTGGGGGATCAACGAGAACGTCCTCGCGCCGACCGAGGCCGTACTGCGCTTCTACGAGGGTGTGTTCGAGGAGCTGCTGGAGCTGTTCCCGGCGGACGTCTCGCCGTTCGTGCACGTGGGCGGCGACGAGTGCCCCAAGGCGCAGTGGCGCGCATCGGCGGTCGCGCAGGAGCGGATCCGGGAGTTGGGGGTGGACGGCGAGGACGGGCTGCAGTCCTGGTTCATCCGCCACTTCGACGGCTGGCTCGCGCAGCGCGGGCGGAGGCTGATCGGATGGGACGAGATCCTGGAGGGCGGGCTCGCGCCGGGGGCCGCGGTGTCCTCGTGGCGCGGGTACGCGGGCGGGATCGCCGCCGCGGAGGCCGGGCACGACGTGGTGATGTGCCCGGAGCAGCAGGTGTACCTGGACCACCGTCAGGCGGGCGGTCCGGACGAGCCGATGCCGATCGGGTACGTGCGCTCGCTGGAGGACGTGTACCGCTTCGAGCCGGTGCCGCCGAAGCTGTCGCCGCAGGCCGCGTCCCACGTGCTGGGCGCGCAGGCCAACGTGTGGACCGAGGTGATGGAGAACCAGGGCAGGGTCGACTACCAGGTGTTCCCGCGGCTGGCGGCCTTCGCGGAGGTGGTGTGGTCGCGGCTGCCGGAGCCGGGGGAGCGGGACTACGCGGGCTTCGAGGCCCGGATGGGCGGGCACTACCGGCGCCTGGACGCGCTGGGCGTGGACTACCGGCCGCCGGGCGGGCCGTTGCCGTGGCAGCGGCGGCCCGGGGTGCTCGGGCGTCCGATCGAAGGGGAGCCCCCGAACGTGTGACGCGGGTGGGGACGGGCGGCGGCCGGTGGCCGGAACCCGTCCACGCCCTCGCGTGCCCTTGCGCGCACCTCCCGTGCCCTCGCACGCCCCTTGCGCGGCCCTCCCGGGGGCCTCGCGGGGGCCTGCGCGGCCTCGCCGGACCTCGCGGGGTGTGCGTGCGGCGCTCGTGCGGCTGCGGGCGGTCGGCGGGCGGTCGGCGTGCGGCCTCGCGCGGCCTTCCGGACGGTTCGGCACTGTTCGGAATCCTTGGGACTTCTGCGGAACTCCGGAGGCTTACGGGACGTCCTTCATCCTTGGGGGTTGTCGGGAACTCTTGCTCGATTTCGGTGCATTAGGCGAATATTGCCGATTCGGTTGATTCAGTGGATACGGGGCAAACCGGACGGCCGGAAGCTTCAGGGGGCGCCCGCCGGACCCTCGCGCCGGGTGGTGGGGAAGATGTGCCAGAGTTGCCACGTCCCGGCGGTGAGCACGTACCGTACGGCGGACAGGCGTGAGCGCCGGGACCGGGACATCGGGAAGGGGCAGCTGGGTTGACCACGCACGCACCGCATGCACTGCATTCATCTCAGGGGCCGCAGGCGGCGCAGTCCGTGACGCTGCCGGCCTCGCTCGACGAGGCCGTGGCGGCGCTCGCCGCCATGCCCGCTGCCGTGCCCGTCGCCGGCGGCACCGACCTCATGGCCGCCGTCAACGCCGGGCTGCTGCGGCCCGCCGCGCTGGTGGGCCTGGGCCGGATCAACGAGATCCGCGGCTGGCAGTACCAGGACGGGCACGCCCTGCTCGGCGCCGGGCTCACCCACGCGCGGATGGGACGGCCGGATTTCGCCGCTCTGATCCCCGCGCTGGCCGCCGCCGCGCGCGCCGCCGGGCCCCCGCAGATCCGCAACGCCGGCACCCTCGGCGGCAACATCGCCACCGCCGCGCCGACGGGCGACTCACTGCCCGTGCTGGCCGCGCTGGAGGCCATCCTCGTCATCCACGGCCCGGGCGGCTCGCGCCGGGAGATCCCGGTCTCGCACCTGCTGGCCGGCCGCGAGATGCTGCGGCCCGGCGAGCTGATCGGCTTCGTACGGGTGCCGCTGCTGCACGCGCCGCAGGTCTTCCTGAAGGCCACGGGCCGTACGGGGCCCGGGCGTGCCGTGGCCTCCGTGGGGCTCGTACTGGACCCGGCGCGCCGGGGTGTGCGCTGCGCGATCGGCGCGGTCGCCCCGATGCCGCTGCGGCCGCTGGAGGCCGAGCAGTGGGTGGCCTCGCTGATCGACTGGGACGGCGAGCGGACGCTGGCCCCCGAGGCACTGGAGGCCTTCGGCGAGTACGTCGCGGCCGCCTGCGTGCCCGACCAGGGAGAACCGGTGGCTCCCGGTGTACTGCATCTGCGGCGGACGGTGGCCGTGCTGGCACGCAGGGCCCTGGGGAGGGCGCTGACCTCATGAGTGGGAACGAGAACGTGAGCGGAACGGCGGGGGAGGCGGGTCCCGCGGCACCCGCAGGGCCTGCGGACCGGACCGGCGCCGGCTGGGGCTGGGAGCCGGTGCCGCAGGGCGGCGAGTACGACTCCGACGCGACGGCCTTCGTGAAGCTGCCGCAGGACATGCTGGACGCGCTCGGCACCGGTGAGCCGCTCGCGGCACCCGGGCACGGCTACGTGCCGCCGCCGATGATCGTGCCGCTGGGCTCCGCCAGCGCGGATCCGGCGGCGACGGGGACGTGGACGATTCCGGTGCAGTGGCCGGAAGCGGGGACGACGCCCCAGGCAGGCCCGGGGACCGGCGGCGCCGGTGCTGCGGGCACGGCCGCGCCCGCGCCGGTCGGCGGGCCGATCCCGGCCTCGATCCCGATTCCGGCGTCGGTGGCGGCGGCGTTCGCGGACCAGCGCCAGGGCCAGGTTCCGGGCCACGGCCAGGAGCTCGGGCAGGGCCAGGCCCACGGCCACGCCCAGGGCCAGGCTGCGGGGCACGGTCCGGCTTCGGCCGAGGCCGGGCACGATCCCGGTGCGACCGCCGAGTGGCGGTTCCCGGAGGCCGTGCAGGACTCCGAGCCCGTGACCACCGGCCAGTGGACCCTTCCGGAACTCCCCGAGGAGACCGGCGAGTTCCGGCGGAGCGGGCTGGAGGCCGACTGGAGCCAGGCTCCGGCGACGCTGCCGGGCGGCGCTGCGGCCCCCTGGGCGACCCACCCCGACTTCGAGGCCGCGGCAGCCGCGCGCCCGGAAGCCGCTCCGGGCGCCGCTGCGGATGCTGCTGCGGGCGCCGTGATGAGCTCGGGCGTACTGCCCGACGCACGGTCGGACGCGGATGACGCGGGCACCTCGGGCGCGGGCCTGCGGCGGCTCGGCGGCCCCGGCGTCGGCGGCCCCGGGCGCGGCCCGAGGGTGCTCGGCGGGCCCGGCGTGGGCACGCTCCCGGAGGGGGAGCCGGCGCATCCGGCTCCGCACGACATCGAGGCCGCCCACGGTCCGGCGGCGACGCCGGTCACGGCGGAGCGGCCGCACCCGGGGGCGGAGGCCCCCGAGCTGCCGGCGGCGGCTGCGGCCGGCGCGGCGCTGGCCGTGGGCCTGGCCCGGGCCTCCGAGGCGGCCGGGGCAGAGGCGGCCGGGGCCGTGGCGCCGGTCGCGGAGCGGGAGCGCGAGGTGAGCGCCGTCGCGGCGGCGGAGTACGCCCTCGCGGGCGGCCCGGGCGCAGACGGCATCGGCGGCGCCGGCGGTACCGGGGGCTTCGCGGAGCCCGGGGACACGAACGGGCACGGTTTCACGGCATCCGGCCACGGCGCCGCCGGGGCGGAGCCCGGGCCGGCCGGTGAGCCCGGTGAGCACGGGTTCTCGGCGGATCCCGCCGGGACCGACGGGCACGGCTTCGCGGTCGGGCTCGGCGGAGCCGCCGGGGTGGTTTCGCAGGCCGGGGCGGACGGGGGCCCGGGCTCGGGCCCGGGCGAAGCCGGGGCCGCGGGCGTGCCGGGTGCGGACACCGCCGACAGCGCCGTGGCGACGCCGGATGCGGCAACGGCCGGAGGTTTCCCGCTCGAGGGGCCGGCGTACGAAGAAGAAGCGACTGCCGAGGCCGTCGCCCATCACGAGCACCCGCTGGCTTCCTACGTCCTGCGCGTCAACGGCGCCGACCGGCCCGTCACCGGTGCGTGGATCGGCGAGTCCCTGCTCTACGTGCTGCGCGAGCGCCTCGGCCTCGCCGGCGCCAAGGACGGGTGCTCGCAGGGCGAATGCGGTGCGTGCGCGGTGCAGGTCGACGGGCGGCTCGTGGCCTCCTGCCTGGTTCCGGCCGCGACGGCGGCGAGCAGCGAGGTCCGCACGGTGGAGGGGCTCGCCAGCGGCGGGGAACTCTCGGACGTGCAGCAGGCGTTGTGCAGGTCGGGTGCGGTGCAGTGCGGGTTCTGCGTGCCCGGCATGGCCATGACCATCCATGACCTGCTGGAGGGCAACCACGCCCCCAGCGAGCTGGAGACCCGGCAGGCCCTGTGCGGGAACCTCTGCCGCTGCTCCGGCTACAAGGGCGTCATCGAGGCCGTCCGCGAGGTCGTCGCGGAGCGCGAGGCGACGGCCGCGGCCGACGCCCCGGCGGCGGGGCCTGCCCCCGGCAACGGGTCCGGGCTCGGCAACGCCGCCGGGAACGGCCCGGAGGCGCGCATCCCGCACCAGGCGCCGCCCGGCGAGGGCGGGATCCACCACCACGGAGGCATGGCGTGAGCGGGCACGACGCGGCCACGGCAACGGCGACGGCGACGGTAACGGTCTCCACGAGCGCGTCGGCGGCCGCGCCGCCCGAGACGGGCGAGCAGGAGGTGCCACGCGGAATCGGAGCCTCCGTACCGGCCGCCGACACGCGCGCCAAGAGCGAGGGCACCTTCCCGTACGCCGCCGACCTGTGGGCCGAGGGCCTGCTCTGGGCCGCCGTGCTGCGCTCCCCGCACGCCCACGCCCGCATCCTCTCCGTCGACACCTCCGCGGCCGCCGCCATGCCCGGCGTGCGCGCCGTCGTCACCCACGCCGACGTCCCCGGCGCGACCACGCACGGCCGCCGCATCGCCGACCGGCCCGTCTTCGCGCACGACGTCGTACGCCACCACGGCGAGCCCATCGCCGCCGTCGCCGCCGACCACCCGGACACCGCGCGCCTCGCCGCCGCCGCGATCGCCGTCGAGTACGAGCTGCTCGACGCGGTGACGGATCCCGAGCAGTCCTTCGGGGCCCCCGCCCTGCACCCCGACGGCAACCTGATCCGGCACATCCCGCTCCGCTACGGCGACCCGGAGGTCACCGGCGAGGTCGTCGTCGAGGGCCTGTACCTGATCGGCCGCCAGGACCCCGCGCCCATCGGCGCCGAGGCCGGGCTGGCCGTGCCGCGGCCCGACGGCGGCGTGGAGATCTACACCGCCTCCACCGACCCGCACCTGGACCGCGACCTGGCGGCGGCGTGCTTCGGCCTCGAACCGGACCGCGTCCGCGTCGTCGTCACCGGAGTCCCGGGCGCCACGGCCGACCGCGAGGACGCGGCCTTCCAGCTCCCCCTGGGCCTGCTGGCCCTGCGCACCGGCCACCCGGTGAAGCTGGCCGCCACCCGCGAGGAGTCCTTCCTCGGCCACACCCACCGCCACCCGACGCTGCTGCGCTACCGCCACCACGCGGACGCGGACGGGCGCCTGGTCAAGGTCGAGGCCCAGATCCTGATGGACGCGGGCGCGTACGCGGACTCGTCCTCCGAATCGCTGGCCGCGGCGGTGGCGTTCGCGTGCGGCCCGTACGTGGTCCCGCACGCCTTCGTGGAAGGCTGGGCGGTCCGCACGAACAACCCCCCCTCGGGCCACGTACGGGGCGAGGGCGCGATGCAGGTCTGCGCCGCGTACGAGGGCCAGATGGACAAACTGGCCGCGGCACTCGGCATCGACGGCGCCGAACTGCGCCTGCGCAACGTCCTGGCGACGGGCGACCTGCTCCCCACGGGCCAGACGGTCACCTGCCCGGCGCCCGTGGCCGAACTCCTGCGCGCGGTGCGCGACTACCCGCTCCCGTCCCTCCCGAAGGACACCCCGGAGGAGGAGTGGCTGCTTCCGGGCGGCCCGGAGGGCGCGGGCGAGCCGGGCGCGGTGCGGCGCGGCGTCGGGTACGGCGTGGGCATGGTCCACATGCTCGGCGCGGAGGGAACGGACGAGGTGTCGACGGCGACGGTCAAGGTCGTCAACGGCTCGGCGACGGTCATCTGTGCGGCGGTGGACACCGGCCAGGGCTTCTCCACCCTCGCCCGCCAGATCGTCCAGGAGACGCTGGGCGTGGACGAGGTGGTGACGGCCCCGGTCGACACCGACCAGCCGCCGGCGGGCCCGGCGGCCCACGGCCGCCACACGTGGGTGAGCGGCGGCGCGGTCGAACGGGCGGCCAAGATGGTCCGCACCCAGCTCCTCCAGCCGATGGCCCACAAGCTGGGCATGTCGACGGAACTCCTCCAGATCCAGGACGGCCGGATCACCTCGTACGACGGAGCCTTCTCCACGACGGTCGCCGAGGCCATGGCGGGCAAGGAACTCTGGGCGACGGCCCAGTGCCGCCCCCACCCGACGGAGCCCCTGGACGGCGACGGCCAGGGCGACGCCTTCGTGGGCCTGGCCTTCTGCGCGATCCGCGCGGTGGTGGACGTGGACATCGAGCTGGGCTCGGTACGGGTGGTGGAGCTGGCGGTGGCCCAGGACGTGGGCCGCATCCTCAACCCCCGCCAGCTGGAAGCCCGTATCGAAGCGGGCGTCACGCAGGGCGTGGGCGCGGCGCTGACGGAGAACCTGCGCTCGGCATCGGGTGTGATCCGCCACCCCGACCTGACGGGCTATGCGCTGCCGACGTCGCTGGACGCGCCGGTGGTGCGCATCGTCAAACTGGTCGAAGAGCGGGACGTGGTGGCACCGTTCGGGGCGAAGGCGGCCAGTGCGATTCCCGTGGTGACGACCCCGGCGGCGGTGGCCTCGGCGGTACGGTCGGCCACGGGCCGCCCGGTCAACAGGCTCCCGATCCGCCCTTCGGCGGCGGTCGCGGCGCCCAACTCATGACCGTGTGACCCCCATTGCACGTGCAACCCCGAGCTTGGGACTGTCGGAACCGGTCGCTAGAGTGATCGGTAAGACGTAATACGCGCGCGTGCGAACGGGTGCGAACGGGGACGGGGAGCGGCGGAAACGCTGCAACCACGGGGATTTCGGGGAGTCGGGGAGGCCATCGTGGCAGAGGAGAAGGCGCCGGACGGGCTGTTGGGTCTGGGCGGCATGAACGCGGGTCTGGCGGACGCGATCAGGAAGCAGGCGGCCTCACAGCAGGCCGCGGCCGACCTGAAGATCGAGCACGACACGCTGTCGGAGTACCAGAAGATGGTCGATGACCTCCTGGACGACCTCACGGGCTCGGCCGCGGACCACAAGAAGCTGGCAACCAACACCCTGCCGGCGGCCAAGCTCGGCTCGGGCTTCCCGGAGGCCGACGCCCTCTTCAAGTCGTACACGACGGTCGTCTCGGAGCTGGAGAAGCTCTCGAAGGGCCTGGCGGGGCAGATCGAGGCCCTGGGGATCGCGATCTTGATGGCGGGCAAGGGCTACAGCGGTGTGGACGAGGACACGCAGCGACGTATGGCGGCCATCGCCAAGCAGGCGAAAGAAGAGTACGTGCCGGAGCGCGACCCGTATGTGGAGGAGCAGCGCAAGCTGGCGGCATCGAAGCACCCTGGCCCCGAGACTCCTGGCACCGGTGGCAACGCGACGGGGGGTAACTACTGATGGCAACGAATTTTGAGGGCTACTCGCACCAGAAGTTGCGCGAGATGAGGGCCTCGCTGGACCCGACTGCGGTCAAGGACCGCGCCGACCGCCTGCAGAAGGCGTCCGAGGACATCGCGAAGATCGCGGAGAAGCTCAAGAACCACCGGGTCACCGGCTGGGAGGGCGAAGCGGCAACGAAGTTCCAGGAATGGGTGGGCCGGGCGGGCAACGCGACGCTGCGACTGAGCGAGTACAGCGCGACGGGCGCGAAGTGGATGGGCGAGACCGTCCAGAAGATGATCGAGGCGCGGGACATGCCCGCCTACGACACGAAGTCCGCCGAGAACCTGGAAGCGGCCCGCAAGGCCCACAACGACCCGGACGCGCAGCAAATTGCCAGCCAGGAGCGGAGCAAGCTCGACGCGGATCACCGCGAGTCGATCAGGTTGATGAACAACCTGGCGCAGTCGTACGAGCTGTCGTACGGCGAGATGAACAAGGCGGAGATCCCGACGTTCCCGCCGCCGCCGGGGGACTTCGTGCCGCCAAATGTCTATGAAAGCCAGGACATGGCGCGGCCGGGATCTGGCGGAAGCGTTGGATCTGCCAGCTCCTCGCACTCGTACACGACCGCGTCCCCTGAGGCCCCATCGAACGAGCCGGGCTCCGTGCAGGGCCATCAGCCGAAGGCGGACAGCACCCCGCCCCAGACGACGGTGCCCACGCCCCTGCCCGGGATCCCGGACCGCAACGTGGACGTGGACCTCGACCACGTCGGGACCCTGCCGCCGCCCACGACGACCCTGCCCCCGACGACGGGCACGCCGGTTCCCAACCTCCCGGTGGGTCCCGGACCCGGCCCCATCGCTCCCCTCCCGCCCGTGGGGCTCCCGCCGATCACCGGGAAGACCGTCCCCGGACTCGGTCCCGGCCTCGGTCAGCTGCCGAGCCTCGGTCCCGGCGGTAACGGCCTCAGCAAGGTCAACCCGATCGCCGGCCTGCCCCCGCGGGATTCCGGCATCATGGGCGGCCGCCAAGTGCCGACCAGCGGCCCCAACCCGGGTATCCCGCGCGGCACGGTCATCGGCACCGAAGGCACGCAGACCGGCCGAGGCATGATGGGCGGTCCGCACGGTGGTGGTGGCCACGCCGGCGGCGTGAGTGGTTCCCCTGCGGCACGTCGGCTGGCCTCCGAGCCGGGCGGCATCGTGGGCGGCCGCCAGGCTGTGGCAGGCGGACGCATGGCCACCGGCGGTCAGCCGTTCACCCAGGGCGGCTCGGGTCTCGTGCGCAACAGCGGCGGTGCCATGGGCCACGCGGGTGCGGGTACGCATGCTCCGGGCAGGCGGCGTGAGGACCAGGGCGGGGAACGCCCCGACTACCTGGTCGAGGACGAAGAGACCTGGCAGGGCGACCGTCGTGTTGCTCCGCCGGTGATCGACTGAGCAGAACGGACGTTGTACGAGATGCACATGCGCAAGGCGACCGCGGCCCTCGTGGGCCTGCTGCTGGCCGGGGTCGCCGCGACCCCGGCCCATGCGGAGACCATTCGCTCGCAGCAATGGCATCTCGACACGATGAAAGCCGAAGACATCTGGAAGATCAGCACCGGTAAAGGCGTCACCGTTGCGGTGATCGATAGCGGTGTCGACCAGATCCCGGAGCTCGAGGGCCAGGTCCTACCGGGCAAGAATTTTCCTGCTGGTGATGTAGAGACTGGCCGAGACAACGATTACAACGGGCACGGCACCGGTGTCTCTTCCATGATCGCCGCAACTGGAAAGCACCCGACTGGCGATGGAGCATACGGTCTTGCGCCTGGGGCTAAGATCCTCCCGATCCGGGTGGGCAGCGTGCTGGACGGAGCGAGTACCCCATCCTGGGTCGATGCCATTCGGTATGCGGCTGATTCCGACGCCAAGGTCATCAATATCTCCCTGGCCATTGCCGGTACGCCGAAAGACGATGAAGCCCGTCGCGAAGCGGTGAAGTATGCGCTTTCCAAGGGGAAGCTGATCTTTGCCGGTGCCGGCAATGACGGGGATACGGTCAACGAGGTCATGTACCCCGCCGCAACCCCCGGAGTAGTGGCGGTCGGTGCGGTGGACGCCAAGGGCGAGCCGACGAAGGAATCCCAGCACGGCCCGCAGATCGATATGGCTGCCCCGGGCATGGACATCGTCACGGCATGCAAGGGCAAGTCAGGGCTGTGCAAGACCCACGGCACCAGCGACGCCACCGCCCTCGCCTCCGCCTCCGCCGCCCTGCTCTGGTCCGCGCACCCGAACTGGACCAACAACCAGGTCCTCCGGGTCCTCCTGAACACCGCCGGCAAGCCGACCGACGGCGCCCCGCGCAACGACTACATCGGCTACGGCATCGTCCGGCCCCGGATCGCCGTGCCCACCCCCGGTGACCCCGGTCCGGCGGATGTCTTCCCGCTCCCTGACCTGGCGGCGGCGGACGGGAAGAACTCGCCGGCCCCGTCGGCCGACGGCAAGAAGCCCGAGTCCACAGCGCCCCAGGCAGAGGCCAGGAAGGACGGCGGCAGCAGCCTCCTCTGGATCGGGCTTGGCCTCGGGGCCTGCGTCCTCATCGGGGGAGCCGTCACGGCGGTCGTGGTCCGGCGCAGGAACGCCTGACAGAGCCCGTTGCGCGGCCGCGGCGCCACCTCGGCTGGCCGGGGCCGCCGCGGCTCCGGCCGCCCGTGCTGAGACGGTTCGGCCCCAGCAGCGTCATCTCGTTGCCATGAAGGCCGACGACACCCGGAAGACCAGCACCGGCAAGGGCGTCATGGACACCGTCCTCGGCCGGATCCCCGCGCTCGAGGGCCAGGTGGTCCTGGGCAGAGACGTCTCACACGGGTACGAAGGCGACGAGCGGGCACCGACAAGCGACTGGGGCCCAGGCGTCAACACCTCCCCTTCCGTGTCCCCGAAGGCGACGGAAACCCCGTGCCTCCCTCAGCGACTCACCGAGGCGACAGCAGCGTCATCCGCCTCACCGGCCCCGGCCGACGCAAGCCTCCCCCCCACATCCGCACCCCGCGTACGGAACCGGACAGACACCAGCAGGCTCCTTCCCCCGGCCGTCCCCGGGATGGGAGCCTGCCTGCTCGACGCCGGAGCCGTAACCACAAGCACAGTTCAACGTGTTAGACGCTGATGTGACACAAGGAGAAAAGCACGCGATGTCGTTCGACGAGGAATGGTCCACCGCGCGCGCCACCGCCGCGGCCAACGTCTCTATGCGGCTCAACCACGTCCCCGCCGATCCCGGCGGTGGCGGGGCCGGCAGTGGTGATCTCGAGATCAACCAGGACCACATCGGCGCCATCGGGACCGAGGCCTACAAGCTGCACTCCCGGCTCCTGACCGACGGCAAGCACGCCGCTGCGTCCTCGGCCGAGGCGGCCGGTGCGCTGTCCAAGGAGAGCTTCGTCAGCGGTGCCGCTCTGGCCAAGGCCAACACCGCATGGGATAGCCAGGTGAAGACCTTGGTTGCCGCCTGCGCGAACGTCTCCAACGGACTGAACTATTCGCTCTCCTCCCACGCCAAGGACGAGCAGCAGCTCCAAGCCGACTTCACGGCCTCCGCCATCGACAAGTACCTCAAGTAGGCCCACGATGCTGACGTACGAGAACGTGCTCAACGCACCCGTCGACAAGCTCCAGACGGCCGTCACCGACTGGAAGGCGATGGCCGACAAGCTCGACGAACTGGCCGAGTCGGCCCGCAACGGGATGAAGGCGAAGTCGGACAAGGCCCAGTGGAGCGGTGTCACCGCGGGTGTGGCGCGAGGGTTCGTCGACAAGACGGCCAAGGAGTTCGAGGACGCGGCCAAAGAGGCCAAGGGCATCCACAAGGCCCTGACCGAGGGGCTCGCCGTCTTCAAGTCCTCCAGGGAGCAGCTGAAGAAGATTGCTGTGGAGGAGGCTCCGGCGGCCGGCTTCCAGGTGGACGCGGGCGGGCGGGTTTCCGCCACCCCGCTCGCCTCCGAGGGGGAGCGGAACGCGGCGCGCCACGATCCCGACTACCAGCAGTCCATCCGTGAGAACCGCGGGCTGTGGCAGAAGAAGATCGACGACATCATCGACAGCTGTGACGACATCGACCAGTCGCTGGCTCGCATGCTTGCCGCCAACGTCACCGACGGCCACGACTTCAGCGGACCCAGGTACGGCAGCCTCCACGCCGAGCAGGGCGGCCATGCCGCAGACCTGGCCAGGAAGGGTCGGGATCTGACGCACGTCGAGCTCGTCGAGCTCAACGAACTGCTGGCGGACAACGCCAAGGTCCCGGAGTTCTCCAAGGACTTCTACGAGGCACTCGGCCCCAAGGGCGCGCTCCAGTTCTTCGGGTACATGTCCACGGACACGTACGACTACTCGAAGCTCGACGAGCAGCGACTCAAGGACGTCCAGGAGCTCCAGAAGAACCTGGGACTGAACCTCGCCACGGCCACCAACGCCAAGAGCGAGCCCCACCTCCCCGACAGCTTCGCGCAGGACCTGCGCAAGCTCGGCACCCAGCACATCCCGCTCGCGCAGTACGACCAGCACCCGCCCTACGGGTACCAACTGCTCGGCGGCATCATGCGGTACGGGAACTACGACCCCAAGTTCCTGGTCCCGATCGCCGAGCACGCCACGCAGATCCATGCCAAGGATCCGGACTTCTTCAACCAGACCCGCCAGCTGAACGGCTACGGCAAGAACCTCTTCAACCCCTCCGGGGTCAACGGCGCCGGCTACGACCCGGTGGTCAGCTTCCTGGAGGCGCTGGGGCACAGCCCGGAGGCGTCGGCCCAGTTCTTCGACCCCGATCGGCCCCCGCACGCGTACAACCAGGACGGCACGGAGAAGTCCGGCCCCGCCGACCTGGGCAAGGACGCGGAGAAGAAGCCGGTCAAGAACTACCTCGACTTCTTCGGCAACGCGAAGTACGACTTCACCATCGACATGGAGGGCACGAACCCGGACGACCTGAAGAAGGTCCAGCAGTACATGCCGGACGCCCTCGGCCACGCCCTGGAGGCGGCAACCCTGGGCCACGCCTGGGACGACCCGAGGCCCGAGCTCCACCGGACCGAGCAGGGCGCCAGGGTGATGGAGGCGGTCGTGCAGAAGTACGGAGGGGACGCCGGTCTGCTCAAGGCGCACGAGTCGCTTTCGGACAGCGTGGGCAACATGACCGCGGGGTACATCGACGACGTCAACCGGGCGATCGCGAACCAGGACGGCGAGAGCGTCTTCGAGCCCACGACCAGGGTCGGTCACGTGGACCTCGAACTGGAGGACGCGCGGAACCTGCTGAGCACCCTGGGACAACACCCGGATTCCTATGCAGCCGTGTCCACGGCAGAGCGCATCTACTCGGCCAGCGTGCTGGAAACGCAAGGGTTTCACGACGGTCAGGTCGACGAGGGCCGTGCCCGCGCGTCCATCCGTACGGGTGCCGAAGTCCAGGGCATGCTCGACGAGTCCCGCGCCGAACAGGTCAAGGCCATGGGCGAGAAGCAGCACGAGGAGTACGAGAAGGCACACGAGAAGCAGTCGGCGTGGGTGGAGTTCGGCACGACCGCGGCCATCGCGGCCGGTGTGGCATTCCTGCCGGCCACTGCGGTGGCTGCCGGTGCTGCGGCGATCGTGGTTCCGCTGGCGGTGGATGTCGGCAGCGGCGCAGTGGAACAGGTCGCCTCCCAGGTGGTCGGCGAATGGTCGGACGGTGCAGTGGAGAAGCACAAGGACGACGGCGAAGCGAAGACACACGCCACGACCAAGGCCATGTACCAGGCCGGGGAGCACAGTGCCCGAGCGCCCATGAAGGAGTTCATGGAGCGTCACGCCGTCGCTCCGACCAGTGTTCTCGGAAACGACCTGACCGAGTCGATGCTCGCCGGGTACCAGGCGGGCAACTCACGTGCGGAGCAGCAGGGGCACGCACCCGAGACGGGCAAGAAGGAGTGACGGGCGGAAGAAGGCCGCCGTACGCGGCGTCCATGGCGGTCGGGGTGGTGGTACTCGGCCTGGCGGCCGTAGCGTGCAGCGGGTCCACGCCGGAGGAGACGTCGACCCCGAGCGGGCCCGAACAGGTTTCGGCGACACAGGTCTGCGGTGGTGGTCTCGTCTCCCCGGCGTCCGGTCCGTCATTGGGGAGGGTTCTGGAGTCCTCGCGCTTCGTGATCCGGGAGGACAAGGAGAACGCGGACGTCGCTGTGATCGCGAAGGCATTGGAGAGCGCCTACCGCGCCGGCAGGAAGGTACGCGACACCTCCATCCCGTCGTGCGACATCTCCGGCGCGGTCAAGGACGTCGATTCCGACAGGTACTACCCGACGGCTTCTCTGCGTTTCCGCGCCACCAGCAAGAACGCGGGTGTCCCGGACTACATGCCGGAGGCCAACGACGCGGGTACGAAGGGCTGGGCGAGCTTCCGCGAGTACACGATCGCATTCGACTGCGTCAGCTCCCGCATCGGCTCGACGAGCGACGTCCCTCTCCGGATCACTGCTGAATTCCACAGCAAATGGGACAAGGGGCAGGCGGGCGAATCCGCCCTCGCTCCCGACTACGTGGCTCTGGCCCACTCCGCGGCTCTCGCGGTCGCCCGGGAGTTGGGCTGCGATGCCCGAGGCGGCCTGCCCGAACGTCCCGAAGACCTACCGAAAGCGGAGCCCGGACCGCGGTGATGCTGCGATCCAGGCCGACACGGCCTTGCCCGCGTTGACGTAGGCGTTGATCGTCTTCCGCTGGAACGGACGGCCGTGCTGTTGGTCGTGGTGCTGAGCTGTAGCTCAAGCTCTGAGAGCAGCGCGCTACGTACGTCCTCAGGACTCCTGAGAGCTTGTACGGCGCTCGGTGCGAGCGTCAGCTCCGTCTCGGTTAGGAGTCACGGAGCCAGGCAGTTCCGTCTGAACCCCATACGGGCAGGTCAGGCGTTTATTGGAAGCCGTGACCGGAATCGAACCGGCGTAACTCGCTTTGCAGGTCTGACTTATGCCGGCAAGAGCGAATACGGGTCTCGTCGGTCTGTCCGACAGATCGTGTCGCTGGTCCCGTACCCGGCAGTCCTGTCGCCCGAATGGCGCAACATGACGTGCCATGTGAAGATCGAGATGAGTAGTGCCCCAACCGAGGCAATCCGCGAAAGGGGAACCAAATGCGCATTCGACGAATCCTCGCCGCCGTCTTTGCCACGGCAGCCCTTGCCGGACTCGGCCTTACAGGCGTCGCCGCCGCCACCGCCGCCACTCAGGGTGCCTCGTCCTACGTCACCCCGAATGAGTGCAAGCAGGGCGGCGGAACGGCCGATCTGACGGCCAACCTCTGCAAGGGCGGTACGCACGACGGGGAGACGATCGACTGAACCCCACAAGGCGCCCCGCGGCCGACGGCGCTCGTATCGGCCGACTGAGACGAACAGACGAGAGGGTGGCACCTCGGCTGGGGTGCCGCCCTCTCGTTTTGCCTGTTCAGGCAGTCGAAGCCGTGACCGGAATCGAACCGGCGTAACTCGCTTTGCAGGCGAGTCCCTCAACCACTCGGGCACACGGCTGTGGGGTGGTTACGGGTATGACCGTACGAGGGGTTCCGGCGGGCCGGAAGGGGGGCGCGGGGGGTGCAACGTGACTGCCATGCTGCGTTCACGGTCGCCGTGGTCCTAGGTCCCGCGGCCTACCGCGGAATCCGCCGAATTGACAGGGGCGCAACCGGGGCACGCGCCTTACTCTGGGGCGATGAGTGCCCTTGAACCCCGCGTGCCACAGCGCAGTGTGCCGGTCCCGCCCCAGCCCGAGGGCGGGATTCTGGGGTCCGCGTACCGGACGCTCAGCATCGGGATCATCTCCGTCATCTTTCTGATCGCCTTCGAGGCGACCGCCGTGGGGACGGCCATGCCCGTCGCCGCGCGGGAGCTGGAGGGGATCGGGCTGTACGCCTTCGCCTTCTCCGCCTACTTCACCACCAGCCTCTTCGGGATGGTGCTGTCCGGGCAGTGGGCCGACCGGCAGGGGCCGTTGCGGCCGCTGACCGTCGGGATCGGGGCCTTCGCCGCCGGGCTGGTGCTCGCGGGCACCGCCGCGGACATGTGGGTGTTCGTCCTCGGGCGGGCCGTGCAGGGGTTCGGCGGCGGGCTGGTCATCGTCGCCCTCTACGTCGTGGTGAGCCGGGCGTACGAGGAGCGGCTGCGGCCCGCGATCATGGCCGCCTTCGCCGCGAGCTGGGTGGTGCCGTCGATCGTCGGGCCCCTGGCCGCGGGGACCGTGACCGAGCACCTCGGCTGGCGCTGGGTGTTCCTCGGCATACCGGTGCTGGTCGTCGTCCCGCTGGTGGTGGCCCTGCCGGCGATACGGCGGACCGCGTCCGGGCCGGTGGATCCGGACGCACCGCCCGCCGTCCTCGACCGGCGGCGGATCCGGCTGGCGCTCGGGATCTCCGTCGGGGCGGGGCTCTTGCAGTACGCCGCGCAGGACCTCCGGTGGCTGTCGCTGCTTCCGGCCGCGGCCGGTACGGCGCTGCTGGTGCCCGCCGTACGGGGGCTGCTGCCGCGCGGGACCTACCTGGCGCGGCGGGGGCTGCCGTCGGTGGTGCTGCTGCGCGGGGTCGCCGCGGGGTCGTTCATCGCGGCGGAGAGCTTCGTGCCGCTGATGCTGGTCACCCAGCGGGGGCTGAGCCCGACGCTGGCCGGGTTCTCGCTGGCGGCCGGCGGGGTGACCTGGGCGGGCGGCTCGTGGCTGCAGTCGAAGGGCCGGATGGCGCCGTACCGGGAACGGCTGATGGTCGCCGGGATGGTGCTCGTGGCCTTCGCCATCGCCGCCGCCCCGGCCGTGCTGATCGAGTCCGTGCCGGTCTGGACGCTGGCCGCCGCATGGGCGGTGGGGTGTCTGGGGATGGGGCTGGTGATCGGCTCCACGAGCGTGCTGCTGCTGGAGCTTTCGGCGCCGCAGGAGGCGGGGGCCAATTCCGCTGCGCTGCAGATCTCGGACGCACTGGCCAATGTGGTGCTGCTGGCGGCGGGGGGCGCGGCGTTCGCCGCGCTGGGCGGGGGAGCGGTGGGCGCGGCGCACGCCGTGGCCGCCGAGGGGGCGGGCTCGCACCCCGCCGCGTTCCTGGTCGTGTTCCTGCCGATGGCCGCGGTGGCGTTGGTGGGGGCCTGGGTCGCGACCCGGCTGGATGCCGATGGGTCCCGACCGGGCCAGGTGGCTGCGCCGGCGTAGTCGATACGGCAGGCGCAGTGCGCCGGGGGCTCCGCCCCCGGACCCCCGCGCCTCGAACCCCGGCGGGGCCGGATGTGACCCGCTGGTTCGCGGGGCTCGAGCGGGGCGCCGAAAAGCGGGTGAGGCTTCGGGGGTCCGTGCGTAGCCTGCGGGGATGGAGAACTTGATCATTCGGCTCGATGACGCCGACCGGGCCGGGCTCGCCGATCTTGCCGATGCGAGTGGGCGGACCCCCGAGGAAGTGGCGCAGGAGGCCGTGCGCCAGTACCTGCGGCAGGAGCGGGCGCGGGTCGGGAGCGAGGCCGCGCGGTTGGCGCAGCGGCACCACGTGCTGCTGAAGCGGCTCAGCCAGTGACCGGGGCCGGGGCCAGGCCCGAAACCGGGGCCACGGCCGGGATCGGCGTGCGGCATCTGACCCTTTCCGAGGTGCTGGACGTGGCCCGGGTCGCCTGCCTCGCCAACGAGCAGGGCGTCGAGCTGCGCGCGCCCGGGCTGCTGGAGTCCGCCGTGCACCGGCCGCGGGCGCGGATGTTCGGTACCTCGGCGTACGAGGACCCGTACGAGCAGGCCGCCGCGCTGCTGCACGGGATCGCGGTCAACCACCCCCTCGTCGACGGGAACAAGCGCACCGCCTGGCTCGCCGCCGCGACGTTCCTCGCCGTGAACGGAGTGGATCTCGCGGCCGTCGACCAGGACGCCGCGTACGCCCTGGTCATCGATGTCGCGGCCGGTGACGAGGCCGATGTGGCCCGTATCGCCGAGCGGTTGCGCCGGATGTGACGCTCACCGCACCCGCCGAGGTCACGGGCCTGTCCCTCCGCGAGGGGCCGGCCGGCCCCGGTAGGGTGGCCCGGTTGTCCTACGTACGACCGCCGCATACCGCCGCCGCCGAGAGCCCGAACCGGAGACCGTGACTACTACCGCCTCCCACCACCTCTCACCCGCCTTCCCCGGCCGTGCCCCCTGGGGTACCGCCAGCAAGCTGCGCGCATGGCAGCAGGGTGCGCTGGACCGGTACATCCAGACCCAGCCCCGCGACTTCCTCGCGGTCGCGACGCCCGGCGCGGGCAAGACGACCTTCGCGCTGACGCTCGCGTCCTGGCTGCTACACCACCATGTCGTGCAGCAGGTGACCGTCGTCGCGCCGACCGAGCACCTGAAGAAGCAGTGGGCCGAGGCCGCCGCCCGGATAGGCATCCGGCTGGACCCGGAGTACTCCGCCGGGCCGCTGAGCAAGGACTACCACGGGGTCGCCGTCACGTACGCGGGTGTGGGCGTGCGGCCGATGCTGCACCGCAACCGCTGCGAGCAGCGCAAGACCCTCGTCATCCTCGACGAGATCCACCACGCCGGTGACTCGAAGTCCTGGGGCGAGGCCTGCCTCGAGGCCTTCGACCCGGCGACCCGGCGCCTCGCGCTGACCGGTACGCCCTTCCGGTCCGACACCAACCCCATTCCCTTCGTCACGTACGAGGAAGGGAACGACGGCATCCGGCGGTCGTCCGCCGACTACACCTACGGGTACGGGAACGCGCTGGGCGACGGCGTCGTCCGGCCCGTGATCTTCCTGTCCTACAGCGGCAACATGCGCTGGCGCACCAAGGCCGGCGACGAGATCGCCGCCCGCCTCGGCGAGCCGATGACCAAGGACGCCATCTCGCAGGCCTGGCGTACCGCGCTGGACCCGCGCGGCGACTGGATGCCGAACGTGCTGCGCGCCGCCGACCAGCGGCTGACCGAGGTCCGCAAGGGCATCCCGGACGCGGGCGGGCTGGTCATCGCCTCCGACCAGGACTCGGCGCGCGCGTACGCCAAGCTGATCCGCGAGATCACCGGGACGAAGGCCACCCTGGTGCTCTCCGACGACACCGGCGCCTCGAAGAACATCGACACCTTCAGCGGGAACGACGACCGCTGGATGGTCGCGGTCCGGATGGTGTCCGAGGGTGTCGACGTACCGCGCCTCGCGGTCGGGGTGTACGCCACGACGATCTCGACACCGCTGTTCTTCGCGCAGGCCGTCGGGCGTTTCGTGCGCTCGAGGCGGCGCGGCGAGACGGCATCCGTGTTCCTGCCGACCATTCCTTATCTTCTGGGCTTCGCGAACGAGATGGAGGTCGAACGCGACCACGTCCTCGACAAGCCGAAGAAGAAGGGTGAGGACGACCCGTACGCCGAGTCCGAGAAGGAGATGGACGAGGCGAACCGGCAGGAGGACGAGGACACCGGCGAGGACGAGCAGATGTCCTTCGAGGCGCTGGAGTCCGACGCCGTCTTCGACCGGGTGCTGTACGACGGCGCCGAGTTCGGCATGCAGGCGCACCCGGGCAGCGAGGAGGAGCAGGACTACCTCGGCATCCCCGGGCTGCTGGAGCCCGACCAGGTGCAGATGCTGCTGCAGAAGCGGCAGTCGCGGCAGATCGCGCACAGCCGGCGCAAGCCGGATGCGGAGGCGGACCTGCTGGAGCTGCCGGCCGAGCGGCGGCCGGTGGTCTCGCACAAGGAGCTGCTGGAGCTGCGGAAGTCGCTGAACACGATGGTGGGGGCGTACGTCCACCAGAGCGGCAAGCCGCACGGGGTGATCCACACCGAGCTGCGGCGGGTGTGCGGCGGGCCGCCGAGCGCGGAGGCGACGGCGGGGCAGCTGCGGGAGCGGATCAAGAAGGTGCAGGAGTGGGCCACGCGGATGCGGTGAGCCCGCCGTCCCCTTCTTCGGTCCTCCCGTCGCCTTCTTCGGTCGTCCCGTCCGTCCTTCGGTCGTCCCGTCCTTCGGGCCTCCCGTCCTGCGTTCTCCGGCCTCCTTTCCTACGGACCGTGAGCCGCGGCTCGTGCGGAGATTCGTACGGGCCCCGGTCACGTTCCGTGTCCGTCCGCGGGTCCGAGTGCGGCGCTGCGGGGGGCCGCGGACTCGGGTACGGCGTCGGGCGATCGCACAGGCACCGCCGGCGGGCCCCGGTCACAATCGGCGCCGCGGGCGCTCCTGAACCGGCATAAAGGGGTAGTTGGCGCCCGGATTCTGGACGAGCCCTTCCGCTGAGCGGACCCGCTCGCTACTGTCCCCGCATCGAACGCCCCGTGGCAGCGCCGCCGCGGGAGCGCAGCCGGTGCCATGGCCGCTACCGGCGGCCTCTCCGTGCGTCGCCGTGGGACCGGCGTCGTTCCATCCCGAGAGTCACCGCCGCTCACCGAGAGAGGGAGAGGCTTCGTGACCGCGGAAACCTCCCAGACTCTGGACCGAGGACTCAGAGTCCTCAAACTGCTCGCCGACACCGACCACGGTCTGACCGTCACCGAGCTCTCCAACCGCCTCGGTGTGAACCGCACCGTGGTCTACCGCCTGCTGGCCACCCTCGAGCAGCACGCCCTGGTCCGCCGCGATCTCGGCGGCCGGGCCCGCGTCGGGCTCGGGGTGCTGCGGCTCGGGCGGCAGGTGCACCCGCTCGTGCGCGAGGCGGCTCTGCCGGCGCTGCGGTCGCTCGCCGAGGACATAGGCGCCACGGCGCACCTGACCCTCGTCGACGGCACCGAGGCGCTCGCCGTGGCCGTCGTCGAGCCGACCTGGACCGACTACCACGTGGCCTACCGGCCCGGCTTCCGCCACCCGCTGGACCGCGGGGCAGCCGGGCGGGCCATTCTGGCGGCCCGTCAGGGCACGCTCATCGAGCCCGGCTACACGCTGACCCACGGGGAGCTCGAAGCGGGCGCCAGCGGCGCGGCAGCGCCTCTCGTGGGCATCACGGGACTGGAGGGCAGCGTGGGCGTCGTGATGCTGGCCGACGCCGTGCCCGAGAGGGTCGGCCCGCGCGTCGTGGACGCAGCCCGCGAGGTCGCCGACGCCCTGCGCTGACGCCCTGCGCCCAGCCGCTGCCGAGCCCCTGCTGAACCCCGCGCCGAGCTCCTGCCGAACCCCGCGCCGCGCTCCTGCCGAGCCCCGCGCCGAGCCCCGTGCCGAGCCATCCGCCGGGCCTTGCGGCGAGGGGTGGCGGGATGGCGGGGCGCGGGGGCTTCGGGGGCGCCCGATAGATTGGGCGGGTGCTCTCTCGCCTCACACGTCTGCCGCGTCCCGCCGCCCTGGCCGTCTGCGCCGTGCCCGTGCTCGGGCTGTTCGCCGCCGCGGCCTTCGCGCCGCTGCCCTTCGTGATCGCCCAGCCGGGGCTCACGGCCGACGTGCTCGGCGCCCGCGACGGCAAGCCAGTGATCACCGTGACGGGCGCCCCGACCCGGCAGACCACGGGCCAGCTGCGGATGACCACGATCCAGGCAACCGGTCCCTCCACCACCGTGACCCTGCCCGAGCTCGTCGACGACTGGTTCGACAGCAGCCGGGCCGTCCTGCCCAAGGAGGCGGTCTACCCCTCGGGCGGAAGCGACAAGGAGATCGAGGCGCACAACCTGGAGGAAATGGCCACGTCGCAGTCGACGGCCACCCAGGCCGCGCTCGGCTACCTCCACAAGGACCCCAAGGACGTGAAGGTCCAGCTCAACCTCGCCGATGTGGGCGGCCCGAGCGCAGGCCTGCTCTTCTCCCTCGGCATCGTCGACAAGCTCGACGGCGACGGCAGCGGGGGCGATCTCACCGGCGGCCGCACCATCGCCGGTACGGGCACCATCAGCGCGGACGGCAAGGTCGGCGCGGTCGGCGGCGTGGCCCTGAAGACCCAGGCCGCGCAGCGCGACGGGGCGAGCGTGTTCCTCGTACCGCAGGCCGAGTGCGCCGACGCGCAGTCCGAACTCCCCGAGGGGCTCCGGCTGGTCCCCGTCAGTTCGCTGACGGACGCGGTGCAGTCGCTGCGTGCGCTGACCCGGGGAGAGCCGGTTCCGTCCTGCTGAGCTCGGCGGGGCCGGTCGGCTCCGGTGCGCGTTCCATCGTGCGCCAGGCCGGGAAGACCAGCGGCGCGAGCGTGGTCAGCAGGTACGCGCCGCCGAACAGCAGCAGGGCCGGCGTGGCCCCGAGCCCGTCGACGAGCAGGCCCGCCGAGAGCCCGCCGAGCGGCATGGTCAGCTCGCAGCCCGCGGTGGTCACGCCCGAGACGCGGCTGCGCAGCTCGTCCGGGACCCTCTCGTAGAGCACGGTGGTCAGGATCGGGTTCAGCATGCCCGCGCCCAGCCCGGACAGTGCCATCGTCACCGCGAGCGGCAGCGGGGTGTCGGTGAAGGCGGCCACCGCGTACCGGGGTGCACCGCACAGCAGGAAGGCCGTGGTGTACACGGTCCTGCGGGAGAACCGCTCGCCCCACAGCCCGTAGAGCAGGGCGCCCAGCAGCGCGAAGCCGCCGAAGAGGGAGACGAGCAGGCCGACCGCGGTGGCGCCGCCGAGGGTCTCGCGGCCGTGCACGGGCAGCAGGACCGCGGACCAGCCCTGGTCCAGGCCGTTGGTCATCATCACCATCACGGTGATGCCGGCCAGCAGCCGCGTGCGGGTGAGGAAGGTCCAGCCCTCGGCCAGTTCGGCCCGGTAGCCGGCGAAGGAGATCTTCCCGGGGGCCCGCTGCGGCTCGGCGGCCGGGACCCCGCGCAGGAACGCGGTGACCAGCAGCGCCGACACGGCGAACGTGGCCGCGTCCAGCAGCAGGGCGGACTCGGCCCCGAACGCGGCGATCAGTACGCCGGCCAGCGCGGCCCCGATCATCCGGGCTCCGCGGGAGACCGCGTCGTAGAGGCTCGCCGCGCGGGTCACGGTGGTGCCGGCGTGCTCGGCGAGGTCCGGCAGCAGGACGCCGCGGGCGGTCAGGCCGGGCGTGTGGACCAGACCCCCGACGGCCATCAGCGCGCAGAGCATCCAGAACTCCAGCGCGCCCGCGTAGTGCAGCAGCGGGATCGCGCCGACCGAGACGGCGCAGATGAGGTCGGAGGCCGCCGAGACCCGGCGGCGGCCGATCCGGTCGATGACGGGGCCGCCGACGAGCGCGGCGATGACGACGGGCAGGGTGGCGCAGAACGCGACGACCCCGGCCCGGCCGGCGCTGCCCGTGGTCTGGAGCACGAACCACGGGACGCCGATCAGGGTGAGTGAACTCCCGGCTATGGAGATGGTGTTGGCGGCCAGGACGGCGGCGAAGGGGCGTCGGCTCATGCGGCGTGCTGGATGCGGGCGTGGAGGTGGGCGGGCTGCATCAGCCGGATCCCTGCGCTGACGAGGGCCTCGCCGAGCCTGTTGCGTAGGGCGGGGGCGGCCGGGGCGGCTTCGCGGGCGAGGTGCCAGGCGGCGGCCTCGGCGGCGAGTTCGGCGGTACGGGCGGCGTGCGTCTCGGCGTGGATCTCGGCGGGCGGGAAGGCGTGCACGGCAGGACTCCTTCTGCGGTGGATACGAGGCTGCGGTGGATACGAGGAGAGGCGGCGGGGTGCGGCTACTCGCCGGCGCGCGGGAAGACGTGCGAGTGGAGGCGAACCGTCTTCGTGTCCTGCGACGGCGGCAGGTCGCGGTAGCTGTTGATCAAGTCGTGCATCTTGTGGATCAGTTCGAAGGTCTGGTCGGGCGTCAGGCGCAGCGTGAAGTCGCTGACCTCCGAGGCGCGCCGCCACTCCTGGGGCCAGCCGAAGGCCGTGCCGAGCCAGGTGCTCAGCTCCTGCGTGTGGATCGTCGCGATCTCGTGCAGGAAGAGGTCCGCCGCACCGCGGGTGGCCGGGTCCTCGGTGTACAGCAGTTCCTCGTCGAAGCGGGTGCCGTCGTGGACGGCCCGCCACCAGCGTTCGCGGCCCTTGCCGTGCTCCGGCGCGTCCTCGACGAACCCGTGCGCGGCGAGCTGGCGCAGGTGGTAGCTGGTGGCGCCGCTGGACTCGCCGAGCCGCTCCGCCAGTTGAGAGGCCGTGGCCGGGCCTCCGCGGCGCAGCGCGGCCAGCATGCGCATGCGCAGCGGGTGGGCGAGGCCGCGCAGGGAGCGGGCGTCGAGCGTACGGACTTTGGGTTCTTCGGCGTCGGGCTCTTCGGCGTTCGGCTCTTCGGTGTTCGGTTCTTCGGGCATGGCTCAACCGTAGTCTTGCAAAGACTTCTATGCAAGGGTTTCTTTGCAGCCACTTCTTTGGAAGCCCTGGGAATCACCCGGAGGGCTCAGCCCTCGTGGGCCGCCTGCTCCACCAGGGGGATGACCCGCAGCGGTACCGGGTTCTCCATGACGATCGCCGTGGAGGCCCGCACGATCCCCTCGAAGCCGACGACCCGGTCGATCACCCGCTGCAGATCGGCGTTGGAGCGGGCCACGAGCCGGCACAGCATGTCCCCGTGCCCGGTCGTGGTGTGCAGCTCCAGCACCTCCGGCACGCCGTTCAAGTGCGCCCGTACGTCGGCTCCTTGGCCCTGCTTGATCTCCAGCGTCGCGAACGCGGTAACCGGGTACCCGAGGGCCGCCGGGTCCACCTGGGGCCCGAAGCCGCGGATGACCCCGTTCGACTGGAGCCGGTCGAGCCGGGCCTGCACGGTGCCGCGGGCCACGCCGAGCCGGCGCGAGGCCTCCAGGACCCCGATGCGGGGCTCGCGGGCGAGCAGGACGATGAGCCGGCCGTCGAGTTCGTCGATGCCCATGGTTCCTCCGGGGTAGGTGCGATGGGTGGTCATACTGCACAGATCATTCAGTAATCCTCCGGCTCGGCTGGGCATTGTGTACAGCCAAATATGAAACTATTGCGCAGCTTGTGGATCGGCGGGACTCTGCGCTCATGACTGAGACCCTCGACACCACCCCGCACACCGCGCGTGAGGCAGACCCCTTCCCGGTGAAGGGCATGGACGCGGTCGTCTTCGCCGTGGGCAACGCCAAGCAGGCCGCGCACTACTACTCCACCGCCTTCGGCATGAAGCTCGTCGCCTACTCCGGACCGGAGAACGGCGTCCGCGAGACGGCCAGCTACGTCCTGACCAACGGCTCCGCGCGCTTCGTCCTGACCTCGGTGATCAAGCCGACGACGGACCACGGCCGTTTCCTCGCCGAGCACGTCACCGAGCACGGCGACGGTGTCATCGACCTCGCGATCGAGGTCCCGGACGCGCGGGCGGCGTACGCGTACGCCGTCGAGCAGGGCGCGCGCGGGCTGGACGAGCCGTACGAGGTGAAGGACGAGCACGGCACCGTCGTGCTGGCCGCCATCGCCACGTACGGGCAGACCCGCCACACGCTGGTCGAGCGCGTCGACTACACCGGGCCGTACCTGCCGGGCTACGTCGCCGTCGAGCCGATGGTGGCGGCGCCCGCCAAGCGGACCTTCCAGGCGATCGACCACTGCGTGGGCAACGTCGAGCTCGGCCGGATGAACGAGTGGGTCGCGTTCTACAACAAGGTCATGGGCTTCACGAACATGAAGGAGTTCGTGGGCGACGACATCGCGACCGAGTACTCGGCGCTGATGTCGAAGGTGGTCGCGGACGGGACGAAGAAGGTCAAGTTCCCGATCAACGAGCCGGCGATCGCGAAGAAGAAGTCGCAGATCGACGAGTACCTGGAGTTCTACGGCGGCCCCGGCGTCCAGCACATCGCGCTGGCCTCGAACGACATCGTGGCGACCGTGCGCACGATGCGCGCGGCGGGCGTGCAGTTCCTGTCCGTCCCGGACTCGTACTACGACACGCTCGGCGAGTGGGTCGGTGACACGCGGGTGCCGATCGACGAGCTGCGCGAGCTGAAGATCCTGGCCGACCGCGACGAGGACGGCTACCTGCTGCAGATCTTCACCAAGCCGGTGCAGGACCGCCCGACGGTGTTCTTCGAGATCATCGAGCGCCACGGCTCGATGGGCTTCGGAAAGGGCAACTTCAAGGCGCTGTTCGAGGCGATCGAGCGGGAGCAGGAGAAGCGCGGCAACCTCTAGGCTCCCCAGGCCGCGAATCCCGGGCCCCTGGCGCTGTCGGTCGGCGCCGGGGGCTCTGCCGTCCCGCCGGCCGGCCCGATTCCGGCGGCGCCGGGTCGTCGCCTCAGGCCTTGGCCGGGCCGGGTTTCGGTGACGGACTCGGCTTCGGCTTCGGTTTCGCCGCCGGAGCCGGGGGCTTGGGTTTGGCCGCCTTCGGGAGGTCCGGGGCCACCCACGGCTTGGTCGGCTGCATGTTCTCCGGGCCGCCCGGCGGCGGCTGGCCGATCGAGGCGAGGGCCTCCTTCGCCAGCGGGACCCGGGCGGGGGAGAACCGCGGGTTCGTCCGCAGCGCCTCCTGCAGGTGGCGCCGGGCCCCCGCGTCGTCGCCCAGGCTCCGCTCGATCATCGCCCGGTGGTACGCGAAGTCCGCGCTCCGCGCCCCCCGCTCCGTCGACTTCTTCGCGTACTCCAGCGCCCCCGCGTCGTCGCCCGTCTTGTGCAGCGCCCACGCCAGCGCATCCGCCACCTGCATGTTCTTGTGCCGCGACCACTCCTGCGTCAGCCGCCGCACGGCCACCGCCGCATCCCCGTGGTCCGCCTCGAACAGGCCGAGGACCACCGCCTCGTTCACCCCCTCCGCCGCGCCCCGCGCAGCCGCCGTGCGCAGCATCTCGTACGGAGCCTTCGCCTCGTCGCCGCGCCCCAGCGCATCCAGCAGCTCGCCCAGCTCCAGCGCCAGCCGCGGATCCTGCGCCCGGCCCAGCGCCAGCCGGTAGTCCCGGACGGCCTCCCCGCCCCGGCCCAGCCCGGCCAGCGCCCGGGCCCGGCCGCCCAGTGCCTCCGCCTGCGCCGGGTCAGCCCGCAGCGCGCCCTCGTACTGGCGCAGCGCCTCCTTCGCGTCCCCCCGCTCCCAGGCCAGCTCGCCGAGGCGGAACAGTACGTACGCCTTCTCCGCCGGCGATTTCGCCGCACCCCCCGCGTGCTCCATCGCCATCGTCGCGTCCTCGCGCCAGCCGCGGTCCCGGTACACCTGCGAGGCCCGGATGAACGCCGCCAGCCCCGGCCGCAGGTCCAGCAGGCGCTCCATCGACCGCTCGGCCGCCTTGTAGTCGCCCAGGCCCGTGTACGCGTCCACCAGCACCGGGTACGCCGTCCACCGCTTCGGTGCCTGCGCCCGTACGAGCTCGCCCCACTTCTTCCCGGTCCCGAAGTCGCCCCGGGCATTGGCCAGCGTGCCCATGCCCGTCATCGCGTCGAAGTTGCCCTTCTCGGCCGGGCGGATCTCCAGCGACCGCTTCAGCGCCTTCTCCGCCTTCGGGTACCAGCCGGGCTCCGCCGTCCGGCGCGCCTGCTCCAGGTACGCCGCCCCGAGCACCGCCCAGGACGCGTCGTCCTTCTCGTGCCCCGCGACCCATTTCTCCCGGTCCGCGACCAGCGCCGTCAGGTCCACCGCCGCCGCCGGCGCACCCATGCCGACCGCCGAGGCGGCCCGCTCGGTGGGCCCCGGCGGGCGCGCGTCGTCGCCCTGGCGGGCCGGCCGGATCAGCAGGGCCCCGGCGATCAGGACCACCGCGACCGCAGCCGCCACGAGCGTCTTGCGGCCGGTGAAGGTCACGGGTGGCGCGGGCTGCTGCGCCTCCTCGTCGATGCGGGCGATTCGGTCGATACGGTGCATGGGGTCACTGTGCGTCAATATGATGAGTTAGCCGAGGTGTCCGAAGCCCGTCGCGGCCGTGTTCACACCGATGGCCCCCGGTGTCACGCTGGGCTCATGGATGTCATGGACGACGATCTCTCCGTACGTCTGCGCGCGAGCCTCCTGGAGGGGCTCCCCGCCGAGGCCCTCCTCACCGATCCCGAGGTGACCGCCTCCTACGCCACCGACATGGCCAACTTCTGCGCCGCCGGCACCCCGGCGGCCGTGGTCCTGCCCCGCACCGTCGAACAGGTGCAGCACGTGCTGCGCACCGCCACCGCCCTACGGGTCCCCGTCGTCCCGCAGGGCGCCCGCACGGGCCTGTCGGGCGCCGCCAACGCCTCCGACGGCTGCATCCTGCTCTCCCTCGTCAAGATGGACCGGATCCTCGAGATCAACACCGTCGACCGCATCGCCGTCGTCGAACCCGGCGTCGTGAACGCGGTGCTCTCACGGGCCGTCGCCGCGCAGGGCCTGTACTACCCGCCCGACCCCTCCAGCTGGGAGCAGTGCACGATCGGCGGCAACATCGGCACCGCGTCCGGCGGCCTGTGCTGCGTCAAGTACGGGGTCACCGCCGAATACGTGCTCGGCCTCGACGTGGTCCTCGCCGACGGCCGGCTCCTGCGTACGGGCCGGCGTACCGCCAAGGGCGTCGCCGGGTACGACCTCACCCGGCTCTTCGTCGGCTCCGAGGGCAGCCTCGGCGTCGTCGTCCAGGCCGTCCTCGCCCTGCGCCCGGCGCCGCCCCGCCAGCTCGCGCTGGCCGCCGAGTTCCCCTCGGCCGCCGCCGCCTGCGCGGCCGTCTGCGCCGTCATGGAGGCCGGACTCACGCCCTCGCTGCTGGAGCTGATGGACCGTACGACCGTCCGGGCCGTCAACGCCCTCGGCAACATGGGCCTGCCGGACACCACCGAGGCCCTGCTCCTCGCCGCCTTCGACACCCCGCACGCGCCCGACGACCTCGCGGCCGTGGGGAAGCTGTGCACGGCCGCCGGAGCCACCGCCGTCGTCCCCGCGGAGGACGAGGCCGAGTCCGAACTGCTGCTCCAGGCCCGCCGGATGTCGCTGACCGCCCTGGACACCCTGCGCCCGGCGACGATGATCGACGACGTCTGCGTACCGCGCTCGCGGCTCGCCGAGATGCTCGACGGCACGGCCGCCATCGCCCGCACGTACGACCTGCTCATCGGGGTCTGCGCGCACGCCGGCGACGGCAACACCCACCCGGTGGTCTGCTTCGACCCGGCCGACGAGGACGAGACGCGCCGGGCCCGCGAGTCCTTCGACGAGATCATGGGGCTGGGACTGGCGCTCGGCGGGACCATCACCGGCGAGCACGGGGTCGGGGTCCTGAAGAAGGAATGGCTCGCGAGGGAACTGGGGCCGGTGGGGCTGGAGATGCAGCGCGCGGTCAAGCAGGCCTTCGATCCGCTCGGTCTGCTCAACCCCGGCAAGCTCTTCTGACCGTGCGCCGGGTATGGAACGCACGAGGCTGAGATGGCGGATCCGCATCACAGGTCACCGTCCGCCGACTCGTCCGACGGCCACGGGTCCCGCATCCACAGGTCGTCGGCCGGGGTCGGCGCGAGCAGCTCCGCCAGGGCGTCGTCCAGGCCCAGCCGCTCGGCCTCGGTGCCGGGCGGGACCACGCGCAGCGTGCGCTCCAGCCAGGCCGACACCGTGCCGGCCGGGGCCTCCAGCAGGGCGTCGCCGTCGGGGGATGTCAGGGCCATGCAGAGGACGGCCTTGTTGTCGACCTTGGTGGGCCAGATCCGGACGTCTCCGTGGCCGCACGGACGGAACACCCCCTCGACCAGCAGCTCGCGGGCGAAGGTCCAGTTGACCGGGGTGCTGGAGCCGGTGTGGAAGGTGATGTGGACGGCGTACGGGTCGTCCGTCAGGTAGACCAGCCGGGCGGGGACGGCGACGCTGCGCTCGGGGGACAGGACCAGCTTGAGTTCCAGCTCGCGCTCGATGACGGGGTGGTGCATGGCGGCCTCACTTCGGGATCTCCGGTTCGTGTCGCGGGGCCGCGTTCGCGCCCCACACCCGGAGGGAGCGCCGATGTGCCCGGGTATGACGCGACTTCGCGCACCGAAGCGAAGATTGGCCGGATTCTGTCGGGTGACCGAAAACGGCCGTAGGGTGCGGCGTTCGCTCAAAGGCTTGGATTCTCCCGTTACCGGACCTGTAGGGGCACGGTTCTTGGCTATGGTCCTCCCCTTGCACAAGCCTCAAGCCACGATCGGAGTTGGGGACATTGACGGCCTCCCCTGGTGACGGCGAGCACGCGGCCCGCGAGGGCTACTACCCCGATCCGTCCATCCCCGGGTTCGTCCGGTACTGGAACGGCCTCAACTGGGTCCCGGGTACGAGCCGCCCTGCCCCGCGGGCCGAGGAGACGGGCCCGGTGTTCCTGGACGAGACCGGCGTGACCGAGGCGCTGCCCGAATCCGAACCCGAACCCGAACCCGAACCCGTCGCAGGGCCCGCCGTACCGGCGTCGGCGGCGCCCGCCTGGCAGGCCGACCCGCTGCACCAGTCCGGCTTCGGCGGGCCCCGCGACCACCGGGTGTCCTGGGGCAACCCGCCGCCGGAGCCCGACGCGGGGCACGCGCCCGCCCGTTCGGCGGGGATCTCGCCGGGGCGCGGACCGCGCCCGGAGCCGCTGGAGGCGGCCGAGCGGCCGCAGCGCGGGCCGGGGGTGTCCTTCGCCCGTACGCCGTCCGCCGCGGCGGCGACCGCGGAGCGGTTCCCGGCGCAGGCCGCGGCGCGGGGCTCCGCCGAGGGCGTGGGGATCCTGTCCGCGCGCTCCCCGGCCGCCCAGGCCCCGGCTCCGGCGCCCGCCCCGGCTCCGGCGCCCGCGCCCGCTCCGGCTCCCGTCGAGCCCGAGTGGCCCGCCGCCCCCGGCACCGGTGCCGGTGCCGGGTCGTCCGGGCTCACCTCCTCATGGCCGCAGACCCCGCTCCGGCGCGACCCGGCACCGCGGCGCGAGCCGGTGGCGGCCCGGCCCGAGCCGGCGGCCCCGGCGGCCTGGGACGCGGCGGCCCCGCCCGAGGCGGAGGCCCCGGTGCGCCGCGACCCGGTGGCCCGCCCCGAGCCCGAGGCCCCGGTACGGCGCGCCCCGGCTGCCGCCGCTTCGCCAGCCCGGTCCGCACAGGCGCCGGCGGCGCCGGACGAGCAGCCCCCGGCGGACCGCCGCCCTGCGTCCGGGGCCCGGCCCGCCGCCGGGTCCGCCCCGGCTCCTGCCCCCGCCCCCCGCCGGGCGGCCGTCCCCGCCGAGGCCGAGCACGGCCCCGAGGCGTCGGCGGCACCGGCCCCGGCGGCCGGCCGCACGGCTCCCCGGCCCACCGAGCGGGCCGTCTTCGAGCGGATGGCGGAGCGGGCCGTCCGCCCCGCCGGGCTGGTGCGCCGGGCCCTGGCCCGCGCGCTGGACACCCTCGTACTCGGCGCGGTCGCGGCGGGGACCGCCTGGCCCCTCGTACCCGCGGCCACCGCCCACCTCGAGGCCAAGGTCGACGCCGCGAAGGGCAGCGGCCGGACCACCACCGTGTGGCTGTTCGACACCACCACGGCCGGATACCTGGGCCTCGTCCTGGGCGCCGTCCTGCTCTTCGGGGTGTTCTACGAGGCGCTGCCCACCGCCCGCTGGGGCCGCACGCCCGGCAAGAAGCTCCTCGGGGTCCGGGTGCTGTCCGCCGCCACGCTCCGCCCGCCCACGTTCGGCGCTGCCCTGCGCCGCTGGCTGGTGTACGCGTTCCTCGGGCTCCCCGGCAGCCTCTGGTGCCTCGGGGACGAGCTCCGGCGCCGGGCCCTGCACGACCGGGCGGCCGGGACCTACGTGGCCCGCTGAGTCGGCCGCGGCCGGGCCCGGCCCGGCCGCCTGGGGCGCCTTCCCCCGAACGGACGCCGTCCCGTTGCGGGGTTCGCGGACCCGGGTTCGACTCGGGCCATGAGTACCGATCAGCCGCCGCCGGGCCAGCCGCCCGAGGACGACCCGTTCCTCAAGAAGCCCCAGGAACCGACGCCTCCGTCGGGCGGTTCGCCGTACGGCCCGCCGCCGGGAGGGCCGCCCCCGCCCCCGGGAGGCCCGTACGGCGGCGGTGCCGGCGGTGCGGGCGGCGGCGGTGGTGGGTACCCGCCCCCACCGCCCCCTTACGGCGGAGGCGGTGACGCGTTCGGCGGTGGCGGCATGCCGGATCCGCTGGCCGGGATGCCCCCGCTCGCCGACACGGGCAGGAGGCTTGCCGCACGCCTCATCGACTTGATCATCGTGTCCGTGCCCCTCGCCGTCATCCGCTGGGCGCTCGGCTGGAATTTCTACCAGGTGGACACGGGCAAGGGTGAGGACGTCAGCAATGTCGTGAACGGGTGGTACGTCGGCAGCGGCCTCGTCTTCCTGCTGATCTCGATCGTCGCGTACGTCGGCTACGACTGGTGGTTCACCAAGAGCAGCGGCCAGACTCCCGGCAAGAAGTGGTTGGGCATGCGCGTCGCGATGCTCAACGACGGCAGCGTCCCGACGTCCAAGGCCTCTCTGGCGCGCGCCGCCGCGCTCTGGCTGCCGTGGCTGGTCTGCTGCCTTTGCGGTTGCCTCTGGCCGATCGTGCTGTTCATCTCGGTGCTGGTCGACAAGCCGTACCAGCAGGGCCTGCACGACAAGGCCGGGAAGACCGTGGTGGTCAGGACGACGTAACTCACGTTGCACCGGGCCGTGAAGGGCTACGGTTCAGTGGTGCACCGGCTGTTCGACGGCGGCCGCCCGGGGCTCAGGCACCCGAGCGGCCGCCGCGTCTGCGGGGACCGTGTCCACGGGGGCCGCCGCGGGCGTGATTTCGGCAACACCGGGGGAAACGGCAGGGGTACCGGCGGGGGCGGCGTGCCGGCCGCGGCGGCGGGGGCTCGCGGCGGTGAGCGCGACGAGCAGTCCGAGGGCCAGTGCGGCGGTGGTGATGACGGCGATCCCGCGCCCCGAGCTCGTCTGCGACAGCAGCAGCATGGCGATCGTCGACACGACGACGGCGGCGGACCCGTAGAAAAGCTGGGCTGCAGTAGGACGCGGCATGGCGATATCCGTCCTCAAGGCGGGGAGGGGGAGTCTGCTCAACTAGGTCGCGCGTCAAGCGACTCTACGTCGGGGGATTCCCGAGCGGAACCGCCAGTAAGCGTGACCTAACCCACGGTGCCCGGAGCACGGGGGGCGCACGGGTTCACCCACCCGTCCCACAGTGTGGTCAGGACGCGCCCTTCGTCCTATATGGCAGAGGAACGTCCGGATAGCGGAACTCCCTGACCGCATAGTGCAGTTGTAAGGAAGAAGTCAAGGTCTGTCTTTTCTTTAGACTCTCCGGTCAAATGTCGTCACTTGAGACGCGCGCCGCGCGGAACCCCCCGCTCCTATGGAGACGTTCCGACCTGTGTCGCGGCCGCGGGAGGGGAACGACATCAAGTGACCAGCAATTCCAGCCGTCGACGAGCGCTGCGCGCCGCAGCCATCGGTGTGACCCTGGCCGCGACTGCGGCTTCCGGCGCCTTCCTCGTCACTGCCCAGGCTTCCGAGGCGCCGTCGACCGCGCCCGCCGCGGACCGCCAGGACCCGACCGCTCCCGCGAAGGAGCAGGTCCAGCACAACCTGAAGGGCCCGTTCAGCGACCAGCAGGCCCAGGCGCGGGAAGCCGCGCTCGACCAGGTGCTGTCGGGCAAGAAGACCGTCGAGCAGCGTGGCGCCTCCAAGGTCGTCAAGCTCGACGACAAGAAGTACGTCGAGCTCGGCCGCGAGAAGACCGACAAGATCTTCACGATCCTCGTCGAGTTCGGGGACCAGGTCGACAACACGACCATGTTCGACCCGGACGGTCCGGACGGCCCGAAGCCGGCCGTCCCGAAGTACGGCGGCACCCCCGGTCCGCTGCACAACACGATCGCCCAGCCCGACCGTGCGCAGAACAACAGCACGGCCTGGCGCAAGGACTTCAGCCGCGACTACTTCCAGGACCTGTACTTCGGTACCGGCCAGGGCAAGGACTCGCTGAAGACCTACTACGAGAAGACCTCCTCGGGTCGCTACTCGGTCGACGGCCAGGTCGCCGACTGGGTCAAGATCCCGAACAACGAGGCCCGTTACGGCTCCAACTACTGCGGCCAGACCAACTGCGCCAACGTGTGGGACACCGTCCGCGACGGTGTCAACGCGTGGGTCGACGCCCAGAAGAAGGCCGGCAAGACCGACGCCGAGATCAAGGCCACGCTGGCCCAGTACGACCAGTGGGACCGCAACGACTTCGACGGCGACGGCAACTTCAACGAGCCCGACGGCTACATCGACCACTTCCAGATCGTCCACGCGGGCGAGGACGAGTCGGCCGGCGGCGGTGTCCAGGGCACCAACGCGCTGTGGGCGCACCGCTGGTACGCCTACGGCACCGACGCGGGCAAGACCGGCCCGGCGAACAACAAGGCCGGCGGCACCCAGATCGGCAACACCGGCATCTGGGTCGGCGACTACACGATGCAGCCGGAGAACGGCGGCCTCGGCGTCTTCGCGCACGAGTACGGCCACGACCTCGGCCTGCCGGACCTCTACGACACCTCCGGTGGCGGCGAGAACTCGGTCGGCTTCTGGTCCCTGATGTCCGCCGGCTCCTGGCTCGGCAACGGCAAGGACTCCATAGGCGACATGCCGGGCGACATGACCGCCTGGGACAAGCTCCAGCTGGGCTGGCTGAACTACGACACGGCCAAGGCCGCGACGAAGTCCACCCACAAGCTGGGCGTCTCGGAGTACAACACCAAGGACAAGCAGGCGCTGGTCGTCGAGCTGCCGAAGAAGCAGGTCAAGACCGACATCGTCGCTCCCGCCGAGGGCTCCTCGCAGTGGTGGAGCAACATGGGTGACGACCTCAAGAACACCCTCACCCGCTCGGTCGACCTGACCGGCAAGTCCTCCGCCGCACTGTCCCTCAAGGGCTGGTGGGACATCGAGAAGGACTACGACTACCTCTACTCCGAGGTGTCCACCGACGGCGGCGCCACCTGGACCGTCCTGAACGGCACCGCCAATGGCAAGGCCATCCCGGCCGACGCCGCGGGCAACGCCGGTCTGACCGACGCCTCGGGCGGCTGGCAGGACCTGAAGTTCCCGCTCGACGCCTACGCCGGCAAGAAGATCGACCTCCGCTTCCGCTACCAGACGGACGGCGGCGCGGGCGGCAAGGGCTTCACCGCCGACGCCCTCGCGATCACCGCGGACGGCCAGAACCTGTTCACCGACGGCGCCGAGAACGGCGACAACGGCTGGACCGGCAAGGGCTTCTCCCGCATCGGTGCCGGGTTCACCAAGGAGTACCCGCAGTACTACATCGCGGAGAACCGCCGCTACGTCTCGTACGACTCCACCCTCAAGGTGGGCCCGTACAACTTCGGCTGGGCCAACTCCAAGCCGGGCTGGGTCGAGCACTACCCGTACCAGGACGGCCTGCTGATCTGGCTGTGGGACAAGTCCCAGAAGGACAACAACACCAGCCAGCACCCGGGCCAGGGTCTGATCCTCCCGATCGACGCCAACGCCAAGCCGATGAAGTGGGCGGACGGCACCCTGCTGCGGAACAAGATCCAGCCGTACGACGCGCCGTTCAGCGCGTACTCGACGGACGCGTTCACCCTGCACAAGAACGGTGAGTCGCTGTTCCTGAAGCCGAAGCCCGCGAACCTGGTCTTCGACGACCACAAGGGCAAGTACTACTACGACGAGAACCCGACCGGTTCGGTGAAGGTCGCTGACACCAACACCAAGATCAAGATCGCGAAGGAGACCTACGACGGTCTCCAGATGACGGTCGAGGTCGGCCCCGCCGCCAAGTAATTCGGTAAACCCGCAGGTCAAAGCATGATCGGCCGTCGCCCTCTAGCGGGCGGCGGCCGATCGCGTTTAGATGCGGGTGCGAGTTTTCTTATTGACGGGGGAGCTGAAGATCATGCCCGGTGGAGGTTTCGTCAGATTGCCAGGCGGCAGCGTGGTGGTCGCGCTCACGCTGCCGAGGCCGTCCGGCGAGGGCGGAAACGTCCGCGTGCTGGTCCACGCCGCGAACCGGGCCCGCGCCCTGACCAGGCTGCGGAACCTCGGGATGCGGGCGGTGTACCTGCGCGGCAACGCGCAGCCGCCGACCCCGGACGAGGTCACGGCCGTCCTGCACCACCCGGACGGGCTGCTGTGGCGCGCAGCTCCGGACCGGGCCCAGGAGCTCTGGCACCCGATCCGCGCCCTGCTCGGCCACTAGGCAAGCAGCCCTGCCGGGTCCGTCACGGGCTCTGGCGGGGGCTCTCGCCGACGAGCCCGACCCCGGCCGCGCGGAGCTCCTCGACCGCCCGCGCGGCGGTGTGGGGGGCCACGGCGGCCGTCAGGTCGAGCAGCACGCGGGTGGCGAAGCCGGCGCGGGCCGCGTCGAGGGCGGTGGCGCGCACGCAGTGGTCGGTGGCGATCCCGACGACGTCGACCTCGGTGACCTGCCGGTCGCGCAGCCACCGGTCGAGCGGGGTGCCGTTCTCGTCGGCGCCCTCGAACCCGCTGTACGCGGCCTCGTACGCCCCCTTGTCGAAGACGGCGGCGACGGCCCCGGAGGCGACCGCGGGCGCGAAGTTCGGGTGGAACCCGACGCCCTCGGTACCGGCGACGCAGTGCACCGGCCAGGAGGTCTCGAAGTCCGGCTCGGCCGGGGGGTGCGCGAAGTGCGACCCGGGGTCGACGTGGTGGTCGCGGGTCGCGACCACGTGCCGGTAGCCGGCCGTGGCCTGGCCGATCAGCTCGGTGATCGCGGCGGCGACGTCGGCCCCTCCGGTGACCGCGAGGCTGCCGCCTTCGCAGAAGTCGTTCTGTACGTCGACGACGATCAGTGCGCGGTGCATGTCGCGTGTCCTTCGGTTGTCGTGTTTGCCGCTGCGCGGGCTCTTCCCCCACCCCGCCCCTTCCCGAAACCGGGGGCGGCGCCCCGGCGGGCCCGAGCCTCTCTAGGCGTACTCGGTCGGGATGACCGGCTCGCCGCGCGAGAGCTGCGTCGCCGAGAGCGGGAGGCCGGCGCGGGCCCCGCGGTGGCGCTCGCGGGCCGCCTCCAGGGGCTCGCGGGCCACCACCTCGCCCGCCTTCACCAGCTGGACGAGGAGCTGGGTGTCGGCGAGCGGCGCCGGGACCGAGCCGGTCCCGACCACCTCCGCCTCCGCGACCCCGTCCGCGTCCGTCCGCCGCGCAGCCCACTTGCGGCCGCCGATCGAGGTCTTGCCGCCCGTGGACTTCTTCGCCACCGGCACCAGCGGAGCCTTGGGGTCCGCCGACGCGGCCCGCGCCACCAGCTTGTAGACCATCGAGCACGTCGGGTGCCCGCTGCCCGTCACCAGCTGCGTGCCGACCCCGTACGCGTCCACCGGGGCCGCCGCCAGCGAGGCGATGGCGTACTCGTCCAGGTCGGAGGTGACCACGATCTTCGTCGCCGTCGCCCCCAGCTCGTCCAGCTGCTGCCGCACCCGGTGGGCGACCAGCAGCAGGTCGCCGGAGTCGATCCGGACCGCCCCCAGCCCCGTACCGGCGACCTCGACGGCCGTCCGCACGGCCTCCGCCACGTCGTACGTGTCGACCAGCAGGGTCGTCCCGCTGCCCAGCGAGGCCACCTGGGCCTGGAACGCGTCCCGCTCGGTGTCGTGCACCAGCGTGAAGGCGTGCGCCGAGGTCCCGACCGTCGGGATCCCGTACCGGAAGCCGGCCGCCAGGTCCGAGGTGGAGGTGAAGCCGCCGACGTACGCGGCCCGCGAGGCCGCCACCGCCGCCAGCTCGTGGGTGCGCCGCGCACCCATCTCGATCAGCGGCCGGTCACCGGCCGCCGAGGCCATCCGCGAGGCCGCGGCCGCGATCGCCGAGTCGTGGTTGAGGATCGAGAGGATGACCGTCTCGAGCAGCACGCACTCGGCGAAGCTGCCCTCCACGCGCAGGACCGGCGACCCGGGGAAGTAGACCTCGCCCTCCGGGTAGCCCCAGATGTCTCCCGAGAAGCGGTACGAGGACAGCCAGTCCAGGGTCCGCATGTCGACGACGGCCCGCTCGCGCAGGAACTCCAGCACCGCGCTGTCGAACCGGAAGTTCTCCACCGCGTCCAGGACGCGGCCGGTGCCGGCCACCACCCCGTAGCGGCGCCCCTCGGGCAGCCGCCGGGTGAAGACCTCGAAGACCGAGCGGCGGTCGGCGGTGCCGTTCGCCAGGGCGGCCTGCAGCATCGTGAGCTCGTAATGATCCGTGAAGAGCGCTGTCGACGGCACGTCCACCGGCAGGCCCAGGTCCGCAGGGTTCATGTCACGGATGCTAGCGCACATTTCGTCAGAGTGACGAGATCTCGGGACCCGTTTGTGCGACCGGCCCCTCGCAGTGGCAGCATGGGACGAGTGAGTGTTGCTCCCATTGAGATCGAACGCACCGAGTCGGCCGAAGAGACCTTCGCGGTCCCCGAACCCGACGTTCCCTGGGTGACCCTGGTGCACAACGACCCGGTCAACCTCATGAGCTACGTGACGTACGTGTTCCAGGCGTACTTCGGCTACTCCAAGGACAAGGCGCACAAGCTGATGCTCGACGTCCACCACAAGGGGCGGGCGATCGTGTCCAGCGGCACCCGTGAGGAAATGGAGCGCGACGTGCAGGCCATGCACGGCTACGGCCTGTGGGCGACCCTCTCCCAGGACCGCATCTGATGGGGCGGTCCGCCGGGATGTTCGAAGCCCTCGAGGGCGGCGGTGCCGCCGTCACGCTGGACGAGATCGAGATCTCCATCCTGCGCTCCCTCGCGGTCCAGCTGCTGGAGCTCATCGGTCCGGGCGCGCCCGAGCCCGACGAGGACGCCGACCCGCTGGCCGTGCTGTTCGCCGAGGGCAACGAGGGGCCCACCGAACGCCCCTCCGATCCTGCGCTGATCCGGCTCTTCCCCGACGCCTACGGCGGCCCCGGCCCCGAGGACCGGAAGGTGGATCCGCAGGAGCTCGCCGCCCGGTCGGCGGAATTCCGCAGGTTCACCGAGAACGACCTGCGCAGCCACAAGCGGGAGGACGCGCTGGCCGTCGTGCGCAGCCTGGACGCGCTCACCCCCGGCGGCGACGGGGCGGCCCTGCTCGAGCTCACCGGGGAGCTCCCGCTGCGCTGGCTGGGGGCGCTCAACGACCTGCGCCTGACCATCGCGGCCCGTCTCGACATCACCGAGGACGACGAGAGCGCGATGCTCTTCCGGCTGCCGGACGACGACCCGCGCAAGCCGATGGTGATGGCCTACCTCTGGCTCGGCGGCCTCCAGGAAACCCTCATCGAAACCCTCTGAGAACCCTCGGAACCCTCAGGAAAGCCTCAAGCAGGAACACTGTTCGCGCGGCGTTCGCTCAGCGGACGCTCAAATCCGGATAACGATCAGATCACCGCGATGCGGTGATCTGATTCTTTTCAGGACCTTTGTCCTGAATTCCGTGTGCCCCAGATCACTTTTCCGCGCCCCGGCCACCCGTAAGCCCGTGATAGATCTTCACGACCGCCGACGGGGCGCCACCCATGTCCCCCGGCCTGCTTGAACCGGCTGACCGCCGGGTGCAACTCCATCCGTATCCGGGGGGATCGAGGACCCGATCCGCTGCCTTCCAAGGCGCGGGTCGGCGTGGAGAAAGGCGCACCAAGACATGACCTCTGTGCAGGTCGAGCAGCACGACAGGACGCCCGGAGAGGGCGCCGCGGCCGAGGGCGGCGAGGGTTACCACCGCGCACTCGGAGCCCGCCAGATCCAGATGATCGCGATCGGCGGAGCCATCGGCACCGGCCTCTTCCTGGGCGCCGGCAAGGCCATCTCGAAGGCCGGCCCGAGCCTGATCCTGGCCTACGCCATCGCGGGCCTGGTCATCTTCTTCATCATGCGCGCCCTGGGCGAGCTGCTGATGTACCGCCCGGTCTCGGGCTCCTTCTCGGACTACGCCCGAGAGTTCCTCGGCCCCTTCTGGGGGTACGCGACCGGCTGGACGTACTGGCTCTTCTGGGTGGTCACCGGTATCACCGAGGTGACCGCGGCGGCCAAGTACATGTCGTACTGGACCCACGAGAGCTTCCCGCAGTGGGCCTACGCGCTGATCTTCACGGTCATCCTCTACGCCGCCAACCTGATCTCGGTGAAGCTCTTCGGTGAGCTCGAGTTCTGGTTCTCGATGGTCAAGGTCACCGCCATCGTCGGCATGATCCTGATCTGCGCCGGCATCCTCACCGTCGGCTTCTCCGACGCCGCCGCGACCGCCTCCGTCTCCAACCTGTGGAACGACCGCGGCTTCTTCCCCAACGGCATCGGCGAGACGCTGATGACGCTGCAGATCGTCATGTTCGCCTTCCTCGCGGTCGAGCTGGTCGGCGTCACCGCCGGCGAGTCCAAGGACCCCGAGAAGACCCTGCCCAAGGCCATCAACACCGTGCCGTGGCGCATCGCCGTCTTCTACGTCGGCGCGCTCATCATGATCATGTCGGTCATCCCGTGGTCCAACTTCAAGGCGGGCGAGAGCCCGTTCGTGCTGGCCTTCGAGAAGATGGGCCTCGGCGTCGGCGCCGCGATCGTCAACTTCGTCGTCCTGACCGCCGCGCTGTCCTCCTGCAACTCGGGCATGTACTCCACCGGCCGCATGCTGCGCGACCTCGCGCTCAACGGCCAGGGCCCGAAGTTCTTCACCAAGCTCACCAAGAGCGGCACCCCGCTCGTGGGCACGACGTTCTCCGCCGCGCTGATGCTGGTGGGCGTCTGGATCAACTACGTCGCCCCGGGCAAGGCCTTCGACTACGTCGTCTCCTTCGCTACCATCTCCGGCATGTGGGCCTGGATCATGATCCTCGTCTGCCAGATCCGCTACCGCGCCAAGGCCGACCGCGGCGAGCTGCCGCAGTCCCCGTTCCGCGCCCCCGGCGCCCCGTGGACCAGCTGGTTCGCCCTGCTGTTCATCGGCATGGTCATCGTGATGATGGGCATCGACAAGGACTCCCGCGTCTCGCTGTACTGCGCGCCGCTGTGGGGCCTGATCCTGGGCGTCTCGTACCTGGTGCTCAAGAAGCGCAACCCGCGCGGAGCCGCCTTCAACAAGGTCTCCCGCGACGCCTCCCAGGACGTCTCCCAGCCGGTCTCCTGACCGACCCGCGACCGGCTCCCGTCCGGGCCGTGTCCAGCATCCGGGCCCTCCCGTACCACACCTCGGTACGGGAGGGCCCGTCTGCTTATCCTGTCGCTCATGCTGACCCTTACCCAGGCGCTGTACGACCAGCTCGTCGAGCACGCCCGCAAGGACCACCCGGACGAGGCGTGCGGCGTCGTGGCCGGACCGGCGGGCACCGACCGCCCCGAGCGCTTCATCCCGATGCTCAACGCGGCCCGCTCGCCCACGTTCTACGAGTTCGACTCGAAGGATCTGCTGAAGCTCTACCGCGAGCTCGACGACCGGGACGAGGAGCCCGTGATCGTCTACCACTCGCACACCGCCACCGAGGCCTACCCCTCCCGTACCGACATCACGTACGCGAACGAGCCGGGCGCGCACTACGTGCTGGTCTCGACGGCGGACACCGACGGCCTCGGGGAGTTCCAGTTCCGCTCGTACCGGATCGTCGACGGCGTCGTCACCGAGGAGGAAGTGCAGGTCGTCGAGGCCTACTGACCACGATGTGAGCGGATTCCGTCCACGATGCGGGATCACACTCCAAATGGGGGACCGGGAATCGTTAACATGACCGCATGGTTCCCCACGACGTGAGCATCGAGACGCCCGGCAGGCTGCTGCTTGTGGCGCGGCTGCACGTCGACCTGTGCCGCCTCGCCAGCAGCATCTGTCCTGCCGCCTGAGCACCACAGGCCCTCGCGCGGGGGCCCATGCGCCGCGCGCCCTTAAGCCCCTCCCGCTTTACTCACAACTGGAGCCTGCCATGGCCATCGAGGTCCGCATCCCGACCATCCTCCGCACCTACACCGACGGCGAGAAGGCCGTCAACGGTGAGGGCACCACGCTGTCCGAGCTCTTCGCCGACCTCGAGACGCGCCACAAGGGCATCGAGGAGCGCATCGTCGACGGCGGCAAGCTGCGCCGCTTCGTGAACGTCTACCTCAACGACGAGGACGTCCGCTTCCTCGACGGCATCTCCACCGCCCTCAAGGACGGCGACAGCGTCACCATCCTCCCGGCGGTCGCCGGCGGCTCCGTCTGATGCGCTACGACTCCCCGCTGGCCGCCGTCGGCAACACGCCGCTGGTCCGGCTGCCCCGCCTGTCGCCCTCGGACGACGTCCGCATCTGGGCCAAGCTGGAGGACCGGAACCCGACCGGCTCGATCAAGGACCGCCCCGCGCTCCACATGGTCGAGCAGGCCGAGAAGGACGGCCGGCTGACCCCCGGCTGCACGATCCTGGAGCCCACCTCGGGCAACACCGGCATCTCGCTCGCGATGGCGGCCAAGCTCAAGGGCTACCGGATCGTGTGCGTCATGCCGGAGAACACCTCGCAGGAGCGGCGTGACCTCCTGGCCATGTGGGGAGCCGAGATCATCTCGTCGCCGGCGGCGGGCGGGTCGAACACCGCGGTCCGGGTCGCCAAGGAGCTGGCGGCGGAGCACCCCGACTGGGTGATGCTGTACCAGTACGGGAACCCGGACAACGCGGGCGCCCACTACGCGACGACCGGCCCCGAGATCCTGCGGGACCTCCCCTCGATCACCCACTTCGTGGCGGGTCTGGGCACGACGGGCACCCTGATGGGCGTCGGCCGCTACCTGCGCGAGCACGTGCCCGGCGTACGGATCGTCGCGGCGGAGCCGCGCTACGACGACCTGGTCTACGGCCTGCGCAACCTGGACGAGGGCTTCGTCCCGGAGCTGTACGACGCCTCGGTCCTGACGACCCGCTTCTCGGTGGGCTCGGCGGACGCGGTGACCCGCACCCGGGAACTCCTCCAGCAGGAGGGCATCTTCGCGGGCGTCTCCACGGGCGCCGCCCTGCACGCGGCGATCGGCGTGGCCCGCAAGGCGGTGGCCGCCGGCGAGACGGCGGACATCGTCTTCGTCGTGGCCGACGGCGGCTGGAAGTACCTCTCGACGGGCGTCTACACGGCCGCCACGACGGAGGAAGCGATCGAAACCCTCCAGGGCCAGCTCTGGGCGTAGGTCCGGCCCCGCCGGCGGCAATTCTGTCCCGCCGGCGTTCGAGGCGCGGCGGCCCGGGTACCCCGGCCCCGCGCCGGGGGCCGGGGCGTCAGCCGGACAGCAGCTCCGCCAGGACGGCGGCATGGCTCGAGGCGGGGTCCTTGACCGCGGTCAGGAGGGTGACCGGGCCCGCCGCGGCCAGCGTGCGCAGCCGGTCCAGCTCCGCCACCGCCTCCGGGGCCGCCAGCTCCGCCTCGTAGCGGGCCCGGAACTCCTGCGCGCTGCCCCCGCCCCCGTGGAACCACTTCCGCAGTTCCCCGGACGGCGTCACCGCCTTGGGCCATTCGTCCACCCCCGCCGCCGCCTTCGCCAGGCCCCGCGGCCACAGCCGGTCCACGAGGACCCGTACGCCGTCCTCCTCCGGCTCCGGAGGGTCGTACACCCGCCGCACCCGCACCATCAGCGGCCACCTCCGAGTCCCTTGACCTCGTCCCACACCGCAGGATCCAGCACCCCCAGCCGGCTGCGGAACTCCCACACCGACACCTCCGCGGGCCGGTCCGCCTCCAGGAAGCTCGCCCGGCCCTGCGCCCCCACCGTCCCCGGGGGCAGCGGGATCACCCCGGCCCGCCGGTCGTCGTACTTCCCGGTGATCCACGCGACCCGCGCCCGGTGGGCCCGTACGGACGACACCGCCAGCACCAGGCACAGCCGCCCGTCCGCCAGACACCACAGCTCACCCGCCCGCGGCCGCGGCGGCGCACCCGGCCCGTGCGGCGCCGGGGCCCGCCGGGCCGTCCCCGGCCGACGCCCCGCGACCAGCACCACCAGCACCACGGCCACCACCGCGGCCGCCGCGGGCCACCAGGACGTGTCCATATTCCGAAGGTAGCCGCGCCCGGACCCCGCAGCACGGCAGTGCACCGGCACGCCCGTGCCCACCGTCGCTCCCCCGGGTGACAGCACAGGTGATTCCCCCCACAACGGCCTGCCGCGGAGGAGCGACCTGACGTTTCGCGCCTTACGCTCGACCCACGCACGGCCCGCATTCCGTCCACGGACCGTCCCCGGAGGTTCTCGCTCCATGAAGCTCACCGTCGTCGGCTGCTCGGGGTCGTTCCCGTCCGCGGAATCGGCCTGCTCGAGCTACCTCGTCGAGGCCGACGGCTTCCGGCTGCTCCTCGACATGGGCAACGGCGCCCTCGGTGATCTGCAGCGCCACATCGGTCTCTACGACCTCGACGCGATCTTCCTGAGCCATCTGCACGCCGACCACTGCATCGACATGTGCGCGTACTTCGTCGCCCGCTACTACCGGCACGAGGGCGGCCGCTGCGGGACCATCCCCGTCTACGGCCCCGAAGGCACCGAGAAGCGCCTGACGACGGCCTACGAGGACGTCCCCGACGAGCGCTCCATGAGCGAGGTCTTCGACTTCCGGACCCTGAAGTCCGGCAGCTTCGAGATCGGCCCGTTCACGGTCCGCACGGAGCGGGTCGCCCACCCCGTCGAGGCCTACGGCATCCGCGTCGAGCACGCCGGCCGCTCCCTCGCGTACTCCGGCGACACGGGCGTCTGCCCCGAGCTGGGGATGCTCGCCGAGGGCACGGACCTGTTCCTGTGCGAGGCCTCCTTCACGCACGGCAAGGAGGACATCCCGGACCTCCACCTCAACGGCCGCGAGGCCGGGGAGTTCGCGCGCGGCGGCAAGGTCGGCCGGCTCGTCCTGACGCACATCCCGCCGTGGACGGACGCCCTCCAGAACCTGGCCGACGCCCGCGCGGCCTACGACGGCCCGGTCGACCTCGCGTACGCGGGCGCCGTCTACGAGGTCTGACACGCCTACGGCGAAGCCCCCGCCCTCCCTTCTTCGGGGAGAGCGGGGGCTTCGCCGTACGCGGGCGCAGCGCCGTGGCTACTTGGCCTCGGCCTTCGCCAGCTCGGCGAGCTCCTCGTCGGACTCGCGGCCCGGCGTCGGGAGGTTGTACTTCGTGATCGCGAAGCGGAAGACGAAGTAGTAGACCACCGCGAAGCAGAGGCCGATGCCGGCCAGGCCCCACGGGTTCGAGGCGATGCCGAAGTTCAGGCCGTAGTCGACCAGGCCGGCCGAGAAGCCGAAGCCGTCCCTCATGCCCAGCGACCAGGTCAGCGCCATCGAGACACCGGTCAGCACCGCGTGGACCGCGTACAGGACCGGGGCGATGAACATGAACGTGAACTCGATCGGCTCGGTCACACCGGTGACGAAGGAGGTGAGCGCGAGGGAGAACATCATGCCGCCGACGACCTTGCGGCGCTCGGGGCGCGCACAGTGGACGATCGCGAGGCAGGCCGCCGGAAGGGCGAACATCATGATCGGGAAGAAGCCGGTCATGAACTGTCCGGCGCTCGGGTCGCCCGCGAGGAAGCGGGCGATGTCGCCGCTCTTGCCGTTGTACTCGCCCGCCTGGAACCACGGGAAGGAGTTCAGCAGGTGGTGCATGCCGACCGGGATCAGCGCACGGTTGGCGACACCGAAGATGCCCGCGCCGACGGCCCCGGAGCCGACCAGCCACTCACCGAAGCTGTGCAGACCCGTGCCGAGGACCGGCCAGACGAGGCCGAAGAGGATGCCGATCAGCAGGCCCGCGAAGGCCGAGAGGATCGGGACCAGGCGGCGGCCGCCGAAGAAGCCGGCCCAGTCGGGCAGCTTGGTCCGGTGGAAGCGCTGGTAGAGCAGCGCGACGACGATGCCCATCACGACACCGCCGAGGACCTTCGCGTCGACGGGGGCGTCCACGAGGGCGACCTTGTGGTCGACGACCTTCTCGACCTGCGGCAGGTTCGGGTCCGTGAAGGTGCCCAGGACCTTGGCGAAGACGAGGTAGCCGGTGACCGCCGCGAGCGCGGTCGAACCGTCGGACTTCTTGGCGAAGCCGATCGCGATGCCGACGGCGAACAGGAGCGCCATGTTGCCGATGATCGCGTCACCGCCGGCGGCCATGTAGCTTGCGATCTTGGTGACGAAGCCGGGCAGCGACTTGTCGCCGAGCATGTCGTCCTGGCCGAGGCGGATCAGCAGCGCACCGGCGGGCAGCACTGCAACGGGGAGCATGAGGCTCCGGCCGATGCGCTGCATGACAGCCATCACGCCCGCGCCCTTCTTCTTTTCCGCAGCGGTGGCTGTGGACATGAGCTTCCTCCAGAAGGCAAGGCGCCGCCCAGGGGGTGCAAACGGGGGATGGCGGCGTCTCAGAACGGGGGTACGCGAGCTCCGGACCGGGCTTGCGTGGTCTACACCAATCCGTGGTGTAGACCAGTTGTAGCATGGTCGGGGATAGATAAGGAACCTTCGATTTCCTGTGGCCTGCGCCACACTCCGCTCGTGGCGGCGACCGGAAGTCCGCGACAAGCGGAGGACGGGCGCAGGACAAGCGGAAGGCCCCCGGATCCGTGGGTCCGGGGGCCTTCGGCGGTGCGGGGTTCGTTACCCCTTCGTGCCCTACGCCTTGGTGTTGTCCGCCTGCATCGCGGCGATCTCCTCGTCCGACTCCCGGCCCGGGGTCGGGATGTCGAACTTCGTGATCGCGAAGCGGAACACGACGTAGTACACCGCCGCGAAGCACAGGCCGATCGGAATGATCAACAAGGGTTTCGTCGCGAGGCCGAAGTTGATGAGGTAGTCGATCAGGCCCGCCGAGAAGCTGAAGCCGTCGTGGACGCCCAGCCCCCACGTCACCGCCATCGACACGCCCGTCAGCACCGCATGGATCGCGTACAGCGCCGGCGCGACGAAGAGGAAGGAGTACTCGATCGGCTCCGTGATGCCCGTGACGAACGAGGTCAGGCCGACCGACAGCATCAGGCCGGCGACCTCCTTGCGCCGCTGCGGCTTCGCGCAGTGGGTGATCGCCAGCGCCGCCGCCGGGAGCGCGAACATCATGATCGGGAAGAAGCCGGTCAGGAACTGCCCGGCGTTCGGGTCGCCCGCCAGGAACATGTTGATGTCGCCGTGCACCGTCGTCCCGTCCGGCTTGGTGTAGCTGCCGAACTGGAACCACACCGGCACGTTCAGGAACTGGTGCAGGCCGATCACCAGCAGCGCGCGGTTGGCCACGCCGAAGATGCCGGCGCCCCAGGAGCCCAGCCCCACCAGCCAGTCGGAGAAGCTCTCCAGCGCGCTGCCGACCGGCGGCCAGATCCACAGGCAGATCGCGGCGAACCCGATCGCCACGAACGACATGATGATCGGCACCAGCCTGCGGCCGTTGAAGAAGCCCAGCCAGTCGACCAGCTTCACCCGGTGGAAGCGCTGCCAGAACCAGGCGGCCAGCAGGCCCATGATGATGCCGCCGAACACGCCGGGGTTCTGGTACGTGAACTCCACGAAGGTGTTGTTCGGCCCCAGGCAGCCGGGGCCGATGTCCCTGGTGCCGATCGGGCAGGTGTTGGGGAAGGCGTGCAGCACGCCCCGGTAGACGAGGAAGCCCGCCACCGCCGCGAGGGCCGTCGAACCGTCCGCCTTCTTGGCCATGCCGATCGCGACGCCGATGCAGAAGAGCAGCGGCAGCCCGATGTCCGCGTTCAGCAGGGCGCCGCCCGCGGCCACCATCACCTTGGCCACGATCGTCCAGTTGAGGCCCTCCTCGCCCAAGACGCCCGGCTGCCCCAGCCCGTTGAGGAGCCCGGCCGCGGGCAGCACCGCGATCGGCAGCTGAAGACTGCGCCCCATCTTCTGCAGCCCGGGGTACAAGCCGCTCCACCACTTCGGCTGCGGTGCTGCTGCGGCGCTGCTCGCGCTCATCGGCGTCCTCCCTGACGGGCCCGTTTGGGCACGTGCGTCCGGTGCGGCACACTGGTGTAGACCACTTGTGGTGCGGTCGCATTCACCCGCCCGGAGGGCAGGTTGCTGCTGATCGTCATCATTCGGCAGAAGCAGGACCCGCGCTCGCGTAGCTGGGCCAACAGTGGGTTACCGTGACGAAGCGGACCGCGCTGGCTGGAACAGGGCCGCCGAGACTCGTTCTTCGCAGAACCCAGGGAGAAACACATGGCCACCAAGGCTGAGAAGATCGTCGCCGGGCTCGGCGGCATCGACAACATCGAAGAGGTCGAGGGCTGCATCACCCGCCTGCGCACCGAGGTCATCGACCCCGGCAAGGTCGACGAGGCCGCCCTGAAGGCCGCCGGCGCCCACGGCGTCGTCAAGATGGGCACCGCGATCCAGGTCGTCATCGGCACCGACGCCGACCCGATCGCCGCCGACATCGAAGACATGATGTGAGCACGGTGTGAGCTGAGCCCCCGCTCGCACAGCCGCCAGGCCCCGTACCGGACCCACCCGGACGGGGTCTTCGCGTATCCGCGCACCGACTAGGCTCGGACGCATGTCTCGCATCGACGGCCGCACGCCCGAACAGCTCCGCCCGGTCACCATCGAACGCGGATGGAGCAAGCACGCCGAGGGCTCCGTCCTCATCTCCTTCGGCGACACCAAGGTCTTCTGCACCGCCTCCTTCACCGAAGGCGTCCCCCGCTGGCGCAAGGGCAGCGGTGAAGGCTGGGTCACCTCCGAGTACTCGATGCTGCCCCGCTCCACCAACACCCGCGGCGACCGCGAATCCGTACGCGGCAAGATCGGCGGCCGCACGCACGAGATCTCCCGCCTCATCGGCCGCTCGCTGCGCGCCGTCATCGACTACAAGGCCCTGGGCGAGAACACCATCGTCCTGGACTGCGACGTCCTCCAGGCCGACGGCGGCACCCGCACCGCCGCCATCACCGGCGCCTACGTGGCGCTGGCCGACGCCGTCGCCTGGGGCCAGCAGAAGAAGCTGATCAAGGCCGGCCGCAAGCCGCTCACCGGCACCGTCGCCGCCGTCAGCGTCGGCATCGTCGACGGCGTCCCGCTGCTCGACCTCTGCTACGAGGAGGACGTGCGCGCCGAGACCGACATGAACGTGGTCTGCACCGGCGACGGCCGCTTCGTCGAGGTCCAGGGCACCGCCGAGGGCGAGCCGTTCGACCGCAAGGAGCTCAACGCCCTCCTGGACCTGGCCGCCGGCGGCTGCGCCGACCTCGAGGCCATCCAGCTCGGCGCGCTCCAGCTCTGACCAGAACCACGGGGGCCGCTGCTGCGTCCCCCTGGATACGGGCGCACGGTGTCAAAGCCGTGCGCCCGTCCTCGCATCCGTGTCGATTCCTGGGAGACCCGAACCATGAACCCGAAGCACCGCATAGCGGCGGTCGTCCTGGCTGCGGCTCTCGCCGTCCCGGCGCTGACGTCCTGTGACGCGATCTCGACGGCGATGGACTGCGCGAACACGGCGGTGGCCATCACGGACGGCGCGAACGACCTCCAGCAGGCGGTCTCCCAGGCCGGCAACAGCCCGCAGGACGCCCAGAACGCGCTGAACCAGATCGAGACGAACCTCAAGAAGGTCGGCGACCAGACGGACAACGCCGACCTGAGCAAGGCCGTCTCCTCCATGACCACGGCGGTGAAGAACGTCCGCACGGCCATCGAGAACGGCAACCCCAACCCGGACATCCAGCCGGTCGCCGACGCGGCGAAGGAACTGTCGAAGGTCTGCACCCCGGGCTGAGCCGCCACCCGCGCGGAGGGGGCCGGATAATGGGCGGCATGACCAGCCGCCTGATCCTCGCCACCCGCAACGCGGGCAAAATCGCCGAGCTCCACGCCATCCTGTCCGACGCCGGCCTGCCGCACGAGCTGGTCGGCGCGGACGCGTACCCGCAGATCCCGGACGTCAAGGAGACGGGGGTCACCTTCGCGGAGAACGCCCTCCTCAAGGCCCACGCCCTGGCGCAGGCCACCGGCCTGCCGGCGATCGCCGACGACTCCGGCCTCTGCGTGGACGTCCTGAACGGCGCCCCCGGCATCTTCTCGGCGCGGTGGGCGGGCACGCACGGCGACGACAAGGCGAACCTGGACCTGCTGCTGGCCCAGCTCGGGGACATCGCCGACGAACACCGCGGAGCCCACTTCGCGTGCGCGGCGGCCCTGGCCCTGCCGGACGGCACCGAACGCGTCGTGGAGGGCCGCCTCCTCGGCACCCTCCGCCACGCCCCCTCGGGCACCGGGGGCTTCGGCTACGACCCGATCCTCCAGCCCGAGGGCGACACCCGCACCTGCGCGGAACTCACCCCGGCGGAGAAGAACGCCATCTCCCACCGCGGCCAGGCCTTCCGCGCCCTGGTCCCCTTCATCCGAGCCCTCCTGGGCTGACGCAGCGAGGCCTGGTCCCCGTGTCTCGGGAACCAGGCCTCGTCATGGGTACGCCCGGTCGGATTCGAACCGACATACGTGGCCACCTAAAGACCACCGCTAACCAGGTCGCGTACGGGCGCGAGCCATGGACACTCTACTGCGCACCACGCCGTGCAGGGGAAGCGGCGTCATCGATCGCGCCTTCCTCCCCGGCACCAGGTGTCCGTCACCGCGTGGCAGTTGGGGCACAACAACCGAAGGTTCTCGCGACGGTCGTCGCTCCAGTCTCCGTTCACATGGTCGATCTCCAGGGTCATGGGTCGCCCGCCCCACTCGGGCGGCGTCCCGCACATGTCGCAGCACTCAGGCACGCCGACCTCACGCAGCGCCCGCCGCAGCAGGTGGGTGCGTGTCCGCCGCCTGCCGTCATGCCTGATCAGAATTTCCGCCGCGGACTTCATGGGAACCGGTCCCTGTTTGCCGCGCTGATGCGCCTGTCCGAGGAAGTGGGCGGTGGAGAGGCCCTCTCCCTGGATCCACAGTTTCAGGGACCGGTGGTGGCTCCCCGATACGGGGCGGCCCAATCGCCGGAGAACCTCGGCCAGCGAATACGACGCGGCGACCGCCGCACGTAGTTCCTCCCGTTCCGCCGCCGTCGCCAGGACTTCGCGCGTGTAGCGGTTCCCGCCGCTCATGAGTGGCGCCCCTTGGCGCGACCACGGTACGTGTCGGTTGTGGAGTGGCAGTTGGGGCACAGCAGCCGCAGGTTCTGGGGCAGGTTGTTCCGCCAGTCGCCGTCCACGTGGTCCACCTCCAGCGGTAGCGGGTACCCCTGCCAGGTCGGCGGCATGCCGCACATCTGGCAGATCTCCGGAACACCCAGTGCGGTCAGCGCCTGCTTCAACTGCTCGCCCTGTGTGCGCCTGGCGTGGGGACCTTCCTGCTTGACCAGGAGGGTCTCCGGGCTCCGGCGGGTCTTTGGCCGTCCTGCCGGTGAGGGCAGTGTGAAATGGGAGGTGTCCATGCCGAATGCTTTGACCCGCCTGCTGATGTGCGTGTGGTTGCCCCCTACGACCTCGAGGCCGAGGTGCCGCAGGACCTGACACATGTTCGTGGACTCGGCGACCGCCGAAGCGAGGACCTCCTTCGTCCACTTGACGGCTTCCGCCCGCTCGAAGTGCGACGTGTCCACACCGAGTTTCCGCATGCGATCGAGCAGGTACCGCCGGGAACCGCTCTTAGGGTCCACCCCCAGTTTCTCCAGTGCCTCCGTTAGGGTCCTCGACGTGCGCGCCGCCTCCGTGAGGCGTTCCTTCGTGTACGGGCTGAGTGGCATTCGGGCCCCCTCCGTTCCCCGGCCGCGTGTGCGGCTCTCGTACGGAGTAACGGGGCGATAGTCGGACGGTTACGGGGCGGTTCGTCCGATAAACGGAGCGGCCCGCACCGGATGGTGCGGGCCGCTGTGTCGGGACGGGGGTGGTCAGATGTCCAGGTCCTTGATGATCTTGGCTACGTGGCCCGTGGCCTTGACGTTGTAGAGGGCGCGCTCGACCTTGCCCTCCTCGTCGACGATCACCGTGGAGCGGATGACGCCCGTCACCGTCTTGCCGTACAGCTTCTTCTCGCCGTACGCGCCGTAGGACTCGAGGACCTTCTTCTCGGGGTCGCCGACCAGGGTGACCTTCAGGTGCTCCTTCTCGCGGAACTTCGCCAGCTTCTCCGGCTTGTCCGGGGACACCCCGATCACGTCGTAGCCGGCCTCGGCCAGCACCGCCAGGTTGTCCGTGAAATCGCAGGCCTGCTTCGTGCAGCCCGGCGTCAGCGCCGCGGGGTAGAAGTACACGATCACCTTGCGGCCCTTGTGGTCGGCGAGCGAGACCTCGTTGCCGTCCGCGTCGGGCAGGGTGAAGGCGGGGGCGGTGTCGCCCGGCTGGAGTCGCTCGCTCATGTCAACAGTCTCCTCGGGAGGGGATCGGTACGGTCCGAGACTAAGCTGACAGACTGTTCATGGCGGACTACGCCCCATGCGACGACGACCACGACGACGGAGGCAGCGCGGTGCCGGAAGCCAGGACCCCCGCACAGATCGAGGCGGACATCGTCCGCCGCCGCGAGCAGCTCGCCGAGACGCTCGACGAGATCGGCGTGCGCATGCACCCGAAGACGATCATCGGGGACGCGAAGGCCAGGGTCGTCTCGACCGTGGACCACACCGCCGGGCGTGCCGTCGTCGCCGTGAACCGTCTCCTGACGGACGTACGGGACGGCCTGCGTCACGAGGACGGCGCGCCGCGCTTCGAGCGGATCGCGCCCGTCGCGCTGCTCGCGGTGGGTGTGGTCGGCCTGCTCGTGGCGTCGGCACGGCGCAAGCGCTGATGACCCTGCGGCGCACGGGCCGGGCGCGGACGGGTAGGTTCGTGGCGTGAGCGACAACACCAACACCACCACCCACGACAAGCTGCCCATCCGCATGCTGCACGACCGGGTGCTCGTGAAGTCCGACTCGCCGGAGGGCGAGCGGCGCTCGGGCGGCGGCATCCTGATTCCGGCGACCGCTGCCGTGGGCAAGCGGCTGGCCTGGGCCGAGGTGGTCGCGGTCGGGCAGAACGTACGCAGTGTGGAGCCGGGCGACCGGGTGCTGTACGACCCCGAGGACCGGGCCGAGGTCGAGGTGCGGGGTGCGACGTACGTGCTGATGCGCGAGCGGGACCTGCACGCCGTGGCCGCGGAGCGGCTGGAGGGGTCCAAGGACTCCACCGGGCTGTACCTGTAGCGGATCGATCGTGGAAGAGGGCCGGTGACCGGGGTCACCGGCCCTTTTGCCTGCGCTTTGCTACGGTGGTGGGGAACCCCCGACGAGACGCGCCGTACCGGGTAGCCGTGGCTGTACGACAAGACGACGCACCCCGTTCGCTCTCGTTCCGGAGGTGCCTGTCATGGCCTGGGTCCTGCTTCTCGTCGCCGGTCTGCTCGAGGTCGGCTGGTCGATCGGCATGAAGTTCACGGAGGGTTTCACCCGGCTGTGGCCGAGCGTGTTCACCGGTGCCGGGATCGTCGCCAGCATGGTGCTGCTCTCGTACGCCGCCAAGACGCTGCCCATCGGTACCGCGTACGGCGTGTGGGTGGGCATCGGTGCGGCCGGTGCCGCGGTGCTGGGCATGGCGGTGCTGGGTGAGCCCGTCACCGCCGCCCGGATCTTCTTCATCTGCCTGCTGCTGGTCGCCGTGGTGGGGCTGAAGGCGACCTCCGGTCACTGATCCGCCCCCCGAACGGGTTACTCCCGCGATTCCGGCTACTCCAGGTACTCCGACGGGGGGCGGCTGCGCAGGCGGCCTCCGGTGACGCCGCCCAGGGCGCCGGCGGTGGTGCCGGCCGTGGTGCCCGATGTCGCGGCGCCGGTGGTCCCGGTGGTCGTCCCGCCGGTGGCGCCCTCGTTGCCCCGGCCTTCGCTCGTGTCGCCTTCCGTGGTCCCGCCCTCGGTGTCCTGTCCCTGGTTCCGGCCGCCCTGGTCCTGGTTGCCGTCCGACGGTGTCGGCCGGCTCGGGCGGCTCGGCCGGGTCGGCGGCGGCGGGGACTGCGGGCCGCTCTCGTCCGGCGTCGGTTCCGGGCTGCTCGGGACGAACGGCGGCGGGGACGGGGCGGCGCCCGGCTGGAGTTCGAGGTCGAAGTCCAGCGGGTCGCTGCCCTCCAGGGCGGTCTTCGTGTACTGCGCCCAGATCCGGGCCGGGTAGCCGCCGCCCCCGATCCGGGCTTCGCCCAGTGCCCCGTACAGGGATTCCAGGGCGCCCGTGTCGGGGTCCTGGCCCATCATCGAGACGACCGTGACCAGGTCCGGGGTGTACGCCGCGAACCAGGCGGAGCGGTCCAGTTCGCCGGTGCCCGTCTTGCCGGCGGCCGGGTGCCCGGCGGCGAGGGCGGCCGTACCGGTGCCGTTGTCGACGACGCTGACCAGCATGGACGTGGTCGTGTCGGCGGCTTCGCGGCTGACGGCCTGTTTCGGGGTGCGGTCGGGCAGCGGGATGCTGTCGCTGCCCTTGGTGATCTTCTCGACGAGCGTGTACGGGGTGTGGCGGCCGTGGTCGGCGAGGGTCGCGTAGGCCTGGGCCATGTCGAGGACGCTGGCCTGCATGGTGCCGAGGGCCATGGCGGGGCTCGCGACGAGGTTCGGGGTGTTCTCGGGGATGCCGAGGTCGATGGCGGTCTTCTTGACCTTCGCGGTGCCGACGTCGACGGCCATCTGGGCGAAGACGGCGTTGACGGAGAGGTCGGTGGCGGTGGTGACGGTGATGTTCCCGTACGACACCTGACCCTCGTTCTCGGGGGCGTAGGGGGTCCGGGTGCCGACGACGCGGCGCTTGTTGTCGCCGTCGTAGACGGTGTTGGGGGTGATCAGGCGGCCGTCCTGGGTGCGGGAGTCGTTCTCGACGGCGGCGGCGAACACGAACGGCTTGAAGGTGGAGGCCACTTGGTAGTCGTGCCGGGTCGCGTTGTTGACGTACTGCTTGGTGTAGTCGATGCCCCCGTACATGGCGACGACCTTGCCGGTGGCCGGGTCGATGGAGACCCCGCCGGCCCGTACGACGCGGTCGGCCTTGCGGGTTTCCGGGTCGAGTCTGCCGACCATCTTCTCGTCGACGGCGTCGACGAAGGCGTTCTCGCGGCGCTTGTCGATGGTGGTGGTGATGCGGTAGCCGCCCTCGGCGAGGGTCTTCTCGTCGAGGATCTTGTTCTCGACGATGTAGTCCTTGACGGCCTCGACGAGGTAGCCGCGCTGCCCGGAGAGGCCGGCGGCCGGACGGACCTTGCCGGGTTCGGGGAACTTCGTCGCGGCCCGCTCGGCCGCGGGCAGCCACTGCTTCTTGACCATGCCGTCGAGTACGTAGTTCCAGCGGGCGAGCGCGCGGTCGCGGCTCTGGGGGTGCGCGACGACGTCGAAGGCGCTGGGGGAGTTGAGGAGCGTGGCGAGGTACGCGCCTTCGGCGGTGGTGAGTTTGCCGACGTCCTTGCCGTAGTAGGCCTGGGCGGCGGCCTGGATGCCGTACGCGTTGCGGCCGAAGTAGCTGGTGTTGAGGTAGCCCTCGAGGATGTAGTCCTTCGATTTCTCGCGGCCCAGTTTGATCGCGATGAAGAACTCCTTCACCTTCCGCTTGATCGTCTGTTCCTGGCCCAGGTAGTAGTTCTTGACGTACTGCTGGGTGATGGTCGAGCCGGACTGGGTGCCCTTGCCGGTCGCCGTGTTCCAGGCGGCGCGGATCATCGCCTTGGGGTCCACCGCCCGTTCGGAGTAGAAGTCCCGGTCCTCGGCGGCCAGTACGGCCTCCTGCACCGTACGGGGGATCTGCGAGAGCGGGACGTTGACGCGGTTGACCTCGCCGTCGCGGGCCAGCTGCGAGCCGTCGGCGTAGAGGTAGAGGTTGGACTGGGCGGTGGCGGCGGAGTTGGCGGGCGGGATGTGGACCAGCAGGTAGCCGGCCACGAGGGCGCCGATGACCAGCACGGCGCACAGCAGCACGGCGGCGAGGACCGTGCGCCACGTGGGGACGAGGCGGCGCCAGCCGGTCCGCTTCCGTTTCCGCTCGGCCCGGTCGGCGGCTCTGCGCGACTGCCTCTCGCCGGACGGCTTCCGAGGCTTCTGCGGCTTCTGCGGCTGCTGCGCTGACGGCTGCTGCGCGGGAGTTCTTGCGGGGGCGTCCGGATCACGAGGGGTCCAGCCCGGTGGTGGTGACTGGTCGCTCATCGCCAGGACTCCTCGACGCCATACGAAATATCCACATCTGTACTCCGTGCTGTCTACCTGATGACTGCTCATTCCGCTTCGGACGGGCGTAAACCGGTCGCGTGGATCGCCCCTCCGCACTAAGCTCGCGCGCTTTGGCCGACGTAGGAACGACCGGGGAAATCGGGGGGATACGGTGCGCCAGGCAACGGCTCGCAGGGCGTGGCTCTATCCGGCCGTCGCGGCCGGCGGGTTCCGGCGCTACGCCACGTACGGGACGGCGACGGCGGCAGGGGTGTTCACCAACACCGTCTTCGGTTTCATCCTCGCGTACACGTACGTCGCCCTGTGGGACGAGCGGCCCGGACTCGGCGGCTACGACCAGGCGCAGGCGCTGACCTTCGTCTGGGTGAGCCAGTCGCTGCTCGCCGCGGGCGCGCTCATCGGCGGCGGTTTCCAGGAGGAGATGCAGGAGCGCATCCGCACGGGTGACATCGCCGTCGACCTGTACCGGCCGGCCGATCTGCAGATGTGGTGGCTCGCGGCCGATCTGGGGCGCGCGGGCTTCCAGTTGCTCGGGCGCGGGGTGGTGCCGCTGCTCGCGGGGGCGCTGGCGTTCGAGCTGGCACTGCCCGCCGATCCGGTGCGCTGGCTGCTGTTCCTGGTGTCCGTACTGCTCGGGCTCGTCGTCAGCTTCGCGATCCGCTACCTGCTGGGGCTGGCGGCGTTCTGGCTGATGGACGGGACCGGGATCAACCTGATGGCCGTCGTCGTCACGATCTTCTGCTCCGGGATGCTGCTGCCGCTGACGGTGTTCCCGGGCGGCTTCGGCGAGATCGTCCGCGTCCTGCCGTGGTCGGCGATGATCCAGGTGCCGCTGGACGTGCTGATGGGCGAGCACGCCGGCGCCGGGGGCGCGGTGCGGGCGCTGGGCTTCCAGGCGGGGTGGGTGCTCGTACTGCTGGGCGCGGGACGGCTGTTGCAGTCGGCGGCGACGCGGAAGGCGGTGGTCCAGGGTGGCTGACGCGCTGGCGTCGGGGTCGGCGGAGTCCGGGGCGGCGAAGTCCGGGGCGGCGGAGTCCGGGGCGGTGGCGGTTGCGGCGCGGCCCGGACGGCCGCTGGAGCTACCGGCGCGGAACCGGGCCCTGGAGGGGCTGCGCGGCTACGGGCTGATCGTGGCGATGTGGATCCGGTCGACGATGACGTACCGGACGTCCTTCCTGCTCTCCACGTTCGGGAACGCGGCGATCACGCTCCTCGACTTCGTCGCGATCTGGATCATGTTCTCGCACGTGGACGTCCTCGGCGGCTTCGCGCTGCCGGAGATCGCCCTCCTGTACGGGTCCGCCTCGGCCTCCCTGGGGCTCGCGGACCTGCTCCTCGGCAACACGGACCGGATCGGCGTCCGGATCCGCGACGGCTCGCTGGACACCATGCTGGTGCGCCCGGTCCCGGTGCTCGCGCAGGTCGCGGCGGACCGCTTCGCGCTGCGGCGGGTGGGGCGGATCGGGCAGGGCCTGGCGGTGCTGGTCTGGGCGGTCGCGGTGCTGGACGTGGACTGGACGGCCGGGAAGGTGTGGCTGATGCCCGTGATGGTCGTGGCCGGGGCGGCGATCTTCGGGGCGGTGATGGTGGCCGGGGCGGCGTTCCAGTTCGTCGCCGGGGACGCGGCGGAGGTGCAGAACTCCTTCACGTACGGCGGCAACACGATGCTCCAGTACCCGCCGACGGTGTTCGGGAAGGACCTGCTGCGCGGGGTCACCTTCGTCGTTCCGCTGGCCTTCGTGAACTGGCTGCCCGCCCTGTACGTCCTGGGGCGGCCCGATCCGCTGGGGCTGCCGGGGTGGGTGGCGTTCCTGAGCCCGCTGGTGGCGGTGGTGGTGTTCGTACCCGCGTCGCTGGTGTGGCGTGCGGGTCTTCGTTCGTACCGGAGTACGGGGAGCTGAGCGGCTGTGGGTGGCACGGATGTGCTGATCGAGCTGGACGGGGTCGAGAAGGTCTTCGACGTCCGGCGCCGGGTGGGCCTGATGCGCCGGGAGAAACGCCGGGTCAGGGCGGTTGACGGGATCAGCTTCGAGGTGGCGCGGGGCGAGGTCGTGGGCTACATCGGGCCCAACGGCGCTGGGAAGTCGACCACGATCAAGATGCTGACCGGCATCCTCACCCCGAGCGGCGGGCGGCTGCGGGTCGCGGGCATCGACCCGGCGCGGGAGCGGATGCGGCTGGCGCACCGGATCGGGGTGGTGTTCGGGCAGCGGACCACGCTGTGGTGGGACCTGCCGCTGAAGGACTCGTACGGGCTGATGCGGCGGATGTACCGGATCCCGGCGGCGCGGTTCGAGGAGAACCTGGAGCGCTGCGTGGACCGCCTCGACCTGGCCGAACTGCTGGACGTACCGGTACGGCAGCTGTCGCTGGGCCAGCGGATGCGCGGGGACATCGCGGCGGCGCTGCTGCACGATCCCGACGTGCTGTACCTGGACGAGCCGACGATCGGGCTCGATGTGGTGAGCAAGGCGAAGGTGCGGGGCTTCCTGCGGCAGTTGAACGCGGAGCTCGGCACGACCGTGCTGCTCACGACCCACGACCTGCAGGACATCGAGCAGTTGTGCGAGCGCGTGATGGTGATCGACCACGGGCGGCTCATGTACGACGGGGCGCTGGCCGGTCTGCACTCGATGGGGGAGGGCGGCGGCGAGCGGACGCTGGTGGTGGACCTGGAGCGGGAGCTTCCGGAGATCAGCGTGGCGGGGGCGCGGGTGGTGAAGGTGGACGGCCCGCGGCAGTGGCTGGCGTTCCCGGCGGGGACCTCGGCGGCGCCCCTGGTGGCGGAGGTGGCGGCGCGGTACCCGCTGCTGGACCTGTCGGTCCGGGAGCCGGACATCGAGGACGTGATCGCGCGGATGTACGCGGGGCGGGGGTGAGGGGCGGGGACCAGGGGGCGGGGGCGAGGGCCCGGCCGGGCCGGGGGTAGGGGGAAATCAGGGGCGGACCCCGGGTGCGGGTCGGGGGCGGAGCCGTTCAACCGGGGGGCTTCTGTGCATAGGCTGACCCACATGAGTGACGAGCGGCCGGAGAAGCCGTTGCCGGAGAAGACATCGCTGGAGAAAGCGGTTCCGGAAGGTACGGGCCCCGAGCCGCTCCCGGCCATGCGGGCGTCGGATGCCGACCGCGAGCGGGTGGTGGAGCGTCTGCGGGACGCCGTCGCCGAGGGCCGGATCGACATGGAGGAGTTCGAGGAGCGGCTGGAGGCGGCGTACGCGTCGCGTACGTACGCGGAGCTCGAACCCCTGACCCGGGACCTGCCGGCCGTGGCCGGGGCCGGGGCCGCGGACCGGCCCATGGCCCCGGCCGCTTCCCCGGACTCGTCCTGGCCGGCGCGGATCGGCGGCACGGCGACCTCCTCGTCGGCGGTCGCGGTCATGTCGGGGTTCCAGCGAAAGGGCCGCTGGACGGTGCCCGGCCGGTTCAACGCGGTGGCGTTCTGGGGCGGCGGCGAACTCGACCTGCGTGATGCCGACTTCGCGGCGCGCGAGGTCGTGATCACCTGCGTGGCCGTCATGGGCGGTATCGAGATCACGGTCCCGCCGGGCGTGGAGGTCGACGTACGGGGCATCGGCATCATGGGCGCCTTCGACCAGGGCAAGGCCCTGGAGAACCGGCCGGAACCGGGCGCTCCGCGGGTGATCGTGAACGGCCTCGCCTTCTGGGGCGGGGTCGCGGTCAAGGTCAAGCCGCCGAAGGGCGCGAAGGGCGCCAAGGGCGAGAAGGGTCCGAAGCGGCTGGACGGCGGCGCGGTACGCAAGGAGCTCTAGGCCGGACCCCGGAGCCCGGAGCCCGGAGCCCGGAGCCCGGAGCCCGGAGCCCGGAGCCCGGAGCCCGGAGCCCGGAGCCCGGAGCCCGGACCCCGGAGCCCGGACCCTGGAGCCCGGTCACCCTGTCCGGACCCGGACCCCGGTCACGGCGTCCGGACCCGGACCCGGACCCCGGTCACGGCGCGCCGGGAACTCTGCGGACCTCCCGGGAGTCGGATGCTATGCAGACAAAACCGGCCACCGGGGGAAGGCAGGAGTCGTACGTGAAAGACGTGGAAGCCGCCACCGACCGCGCGCGGGCGGGCACACCGGCCGCCGGGGGCCCGTTCGTGTTCAGCGAGGCCGACGAGGAGCGCCGCCGCGGCGTCCGCCGCATGAAGACCACCGCGACCGGCCTGCTGATCCTGGTCGCGCTGGTCTACGTACTGACCACCTGGGCCGAGCACTCCGGGGCCGGCGGCTGGGCCGGCTACGTCCGGGCCGCCGCCGAGGCCGGCATGGTCGGCGCCCTCGCGGACTGGTTCGCCGTCACCGCGCTGTTCCGGCGCCCGCTCGGGCTGCCCATCCCGCACACCGCGATCATCCCGACCAAGAAGGACCAGCTCGGCATCTCCCTCGGGGAGTTCGTCGGCGAGAACTTCCTCTCCCCGGACGTGGTCCGCGCCCGGCTCCGCGCCCTGCGCATCGGCAGCCGCCTCGGAGGCTGGCTGGCCGAGCCCGCGCACGCCGACCGGGTCACGGCCGAGCTCGCCACCGCGCTGCGCGGAGCCCTGACCGTACTGCGCGACTCCGACGTGCAGGCCGTCGTGGGCGAGGCCGTCACCCGGCGGGCCGAGACCGCCGAGATCGCGCCGGGGATCGGCAAGACCCTGGAGAAGGTCGTCGCGGACGGCGGGCACCGCCGCGTCGTCGACCTCGTCTGCGTCAAGGCCCACGACTGGCTGGTGACGCACGGGGACTCGGTGATGGGCGCCGTCCAGGGCGGCGCGCCCGGCTGGACCCCGCGGTTCGTGGACCGCAAGGTCGGCGAGCGCGTGTACAAGGAACTGCTCCGCTTCCTGACCGAGATGCGGGACATGCCGGAGCACCCGGCGCGCGGGGCGGTGGACCGGTTCCTGACGGACTTCGCGGCCGACCTCCAGTCGGACACGGACACCCGGGCCCGGGTGGAGCGCCTGAAGTCCGAGATCCTGCAGCGCGAGGAGGTCCAGGACATGATCGCCTCCGCCTGGACCGCGATCCGGTCGATGATCATCTCGGCGGCGGAGGACGAGCAGAGCGAGCTGCGGCTGCGGGTCAGGTCCTCGCTGCTGTCGCTGGGGGCGCGGCTGGCGACGGACGGCCGGCTCCAGGACAAGGTGGAGGGCTGGATCGAGGGCGCGGTGGTGTACGTGGTGACCACCTACCGGGCCGAGATCACCTCGCTGATCACGGACACGGTGGCCGGGTGGGACGCCGAGCACACGTCGCGGAAGATCGAGGCCCACATCGGCCGCGACCTGCAGTTCATCCGCATCAACGGCACGGTGGTCGGCGCCCTGGCCGGGCTGCTGATCTACGCGGTGTCGCAGGCGTTCGGCGCGTAGCCGCGCAGGCGGCCCCGGCGCGGAACGCCGGTCCTGCCTCCTGCCGCCGGCCGGCCGGGCAGGTGGACGGGTCCGGCCGGCGCACGCCGGCCCGGCGCGCACGGCCGGGCCGGGCGCCCACCCGGCTGGGCAGACCCGGCTGGGCAGACCCGGCTGGGTCGCGTCGGCTGGCTGCGGTCGGCCCGCTCGGCTCAGCCGCGGTCGGCGACGACCCAGGAGGCGGTCGCCACGACGGCTGCCGCCCCGAGCACGGCCGGCCAGGCCCCGACCTTCTTGGCCAGCGGGTGCGCGCCCGCGAAGCCGGCGAGGTACAGCGCGCCGAGCCCGGCCGCCGCGGGGGTGCCGCCGCGGCGGTGCCATTCCCGCCCGGCGGCGAGCCCGGCCGCGCCGAGCACGACACCGCCCAGCGGACGCTTCTTGGTCCACCGGGCGACGGCGTACCCGCCGACCAGTCCGGCGGCCGCCACTGCGGAACTCGGTACGCGCGCCATGCCCACTTGCCCACTCCTCAAGTCGTCTGATCTGACCGATCTCACGTGTACTACTCCTGCGAGTGCCGGTGCCACGAGGCTAACGCGGGGGCTTGACCACCCGGCGGGCCCCCAGCGCCCCCAGCACGAGCACGGCCCCGCCGATCACACCGTCCGGCACGGCGTCCTTGACGGCGCGCGGCAGCAGCGCCACCACACCCAGGACGAGAAGGAAGGCGAGCACGCACCGGCCGGTGGCCCGAAGCAGTCTGTCCACGGGCTGCTCAACGCGCCGCGCGTCCCCCCGACACGGAATGCGGGGAGGGGATTTGTCGCACACTCGCCGGATCCGTGCGATACGCGCTCCAGGAACCGGACCGGCATAAATTGACTCTCCCATCCCAAACGGGAAAAAGAGGAGCTCGGACATCGTGATCTGCTACGGACAGGCCGTCCTCGACCTCGCGGACGAACTGGTCGACGCCTATGCCGACGTCTTCTCAGCCCCGCCGTGGAACGAGGACGAAGAAACCATTCGCCAGTTCGCGGTCCGCCTCCAGTCCGACGCCCGGCGCCGGGGTTTCCGTACGGCTCTCGCCCAGTCCGCGACCGGCATCGACGGCTTCGCCACGGGCTGGCTCACCCCGGCGTCCTTCCCCAAGGCCCGCGGGTACGCGCAGGTCGCGGCGCAGCTCGGCCCGGAGCGGGTGCGGGAGCTCCTGACGGGTGCGCTGGAGATAGACGAGCTCGCCGTACGCCCCTACGCGCGCGGCCACGGAACCGGCCGGGCCCTGCTCACCGAGATCACCGCCGACGCCCCGGACCGCCGGGCCTGGCTGCTGACCTCCCGCCTGGCGACCGACACGGTGGCCACGTACCGCCGCCTGGGCTGGCACGAGGTCACCCCCCGCCCGGGCACGCAGACGGGCGTGATCGTCTTCCTCTCCCCGGACCACCCGGGCCGCTAGTGACGTGAGTCAGAGATTCGGTGGCAGTAGGCGGCGACTTTGTCGAGGATCTCGTCGGCGGTCTTCGTCCAGACGAAGGGTCGGGGGTGTT